>LR134389.1:0-600000 GCA_900637675.1 Streptococcus equi subsp. equi | reverse complement strand
TGTCGGCACTTAAAAGCTGGTAAAAGCTTTCTGGTGATTGGAGCTCGCTAGAGCTCTTCATTGCAGATAAATAGTCCGATTGCTTAGCAAAGACTTCTCTCACTTTCTCTTGAAAATGAGGCAGGGTCAATTCCTGCTCCAATAATTGCTCAGCATAGCCCCTTGTTGTAAAATAATGAGCATTCTCAAGCTGATCACCTCGACTGGCCTCTTTGCCAAGTGGGATAATAAGCTGGAGCTTTCTCATCGCTAATAATTCAAAAAGTGTGTTAGAGCCTCCGCGAGTCACTACCAGATCAGCCATTTCCATGAGCGGTTGATACAGATCAGTCACATAATCCACGCGGTAAAGATGCCAACTAAGCTCATTTAGGCTAGGATCGCCAGAGATATTGATGATATTAAAGTCTTCCTTTAGCTCAGGATGGTCAGTGATAAAGCGGTTAAACACCCTAGCCCCTGCGGAGCCTCCAATAAACAAAAGTGTTTTTAAATTAGGATCAAAATACTCCAAAACAGCTTCAAGCTGCTTAGAAGTCACCGATCGACTCCCAGGACCTGTCACCTTGGTAACCGCTCCAACATGCTTGAGCTTTGCCAGTGTCTGCTCTTGCTCAAAGGTTGTATACATCGTTGTTGCAAACCGATAAGCAATCCTATTAGCCAAGCCCATAGAAAGATCCGACTCATGAATAAAGGCCGGCACCCCTAAAAGCCTTGCAGCAATCACAGGAGGAACCGACACAAAGCCTCCCTTTGAAAAGAGAGCCTTAGGCCTTAGTCTAGCTATGATAAAAAGTGATTGCATGACACCAAAGCCTACCTTGAAGATATCAAGCAGGTTTTGCCAAGAGAAATAACGCCTTAATTTTCCAGTTGCAATAGCATGAAAGGTGACATCAAGACCTGACTTTTTGATCTCCTGATGCTCAATGCCTTTGTCATCACCAATATAGTGAACCTCCCAGCCATCTTTGATAAACTTCGGTATGAGGATAAGGTTTAAAGTGACATGACCAGCTGTTCCACCACCGGTAAAAATGATTTTCTTGGTCATTGAGCCTCTCCTTTTAACGCGTCATAGGCTGCTAAAAACTCGTCGCCGCGGCTTTCAAAGCTTGGATACATATCCCAGCTAGCATTGGCTGGGCTCAGCAAGATAATATCACCAGCCTTTGCCTGCTCAAAGGCTATTTTAGTGGCAGCTGCAACATCTTTGGCATCAAGATAGGACACTCCTGCCTTGTCTGCAGCTCGCTTCATACGCTCTGCGGATTCCCCTAAAAGAATCATCTTTTTAAGACCAACGAGGTCTGGCACCAGCTCATCAAATTCATTGCCACGATCCAAGCCACCAGCAATCAGGATAACCTTGCTATTATCAAAGCCCGACAAGGCTTTTTGACAAGCCAAGATATTGGTTGACTTGCTGTCATTGTAGAAGGTCACTTGATTCAATGTACCAACTAACTGAAGGCGGTGCTTCACCCCCCTAAAGTGAGACAAAGTCCTTGATATCACTTGATTAGAAATGCCTCTTAGCTTTGCAACAGCAATGGTGGCAAGAGCATTTTCAATGTTATGCCTTCCAGGAACACCAAGCTCAGCTGCTGACATCAGCCTCTCCTCTTTGAAATAAAGATACCCATCTGCCAAATAAGCACCATCAACTTTTTCTTTGGTAGAAAAAAAGACAGGACTTGCTTTAGTCTTTTGAGCCAATGATTTTACCAGCTCTTGATCAGCATTTAACACAAGGTAATCCTTATCGGTCATTCGATGTTGAATGCGCCACTTGGCCGCTATATAGTCCTCAAAACTCCCATGATAATCAAGATGAGTAGGCACTAGGTTAGTAATGACTGCAATATGTGGCTGAAACTGCTCAGTCCCCAGCAGCTGAAAGGAAGACAATTCCATGACCAGTATATCCTTTGCTGTAGCAGCTTGAGCCACCTCTGAAGCAGGAAAGCCGATATTCCCAGCCAAAAGAGCTGAATGGTTCCCAGCATTTAGCACATCAGCAATCATTGTGGTTGTAGTGGTTTTACCATTTGAGCCCGTAATACCAATGATAGGTGCTTCAGATACCAAATAAGCCAGCTCAACCTCTGTTAGAATAGAAATAGCCTTATCTAAGGCGCGTACCACCATCGGGTTGTCATAGCGAATCCCTGGGTTTTTAACCATACAATAAAAGTCTTCATCTAACAGCTCCAAGGGGTGGCTACCACAAATAACCCTTATGCCCTCCTCAAGAAGAGCCTGTGCTGCGGGATTTTCCTCAAAGGGCTTGCTATCATTAACTGTCACAATAGCTCCCAACCGGGCTAAAAGCCTAGCTGCTGCTTCGCCCGATTTGGCCAGGCCAAGAATCAATACCTTTTTATTTTGGAATTCCGTTATTGTCTTCATTTTTATCCACACTATCTATGTCTATTTGACTACTATTTTACCCTTATTTAACTGCTTTTTCAAGATTTTACAGATAGCAGCGCATAAGGCCAGTACAAAGACAGAAAAAGTCAAACCCTATTAAGATTTGACTCAATGCTTGATGCTAATGTTTACTCTTTGGTTTTTTAGGGATTTTTTGAATGTCCCTTAGGGCATAGTAGCCCAATACTATCATGGCTAGACCAACGAAAATTTCCTTGGGCGTTTGCATGATTTTGATAAAACTTAAGCCAGCTAGCACAATCAATAGGGCAACCAAACCAACCAAACCAATCATACCTAGTGTGTTACGGACGCTCTTTGGTGCCATAAACAGGTAATAAGAGGTAATCAAGGCTGCAATAATAAGATAAAACACAGAAAGCTCCTTTCAATCCTCTGCCAACCTAGCTTACTAGTTAAAGCGGCAAGGGAGTGTGATGCTCAGACCAACCAGCCTTTATTCTGCTGATTTTTTCTTTTTATTAGCTTTATCACGCGCTGCTTTGTTCAAAATTTGCTTGCGCAAGCGGATTGATTCTGGCGTTACCTCCATGTATTCGTCATCATTCAAGAATTCAAGAGATTCCTCAAGGGTTAGAATACGTGGTGTTTTGATAACAGCTGTCTGATCCTTTGTTGCTGAACGAACGTTGGTCATCTGCTTAGCAGTTGTGATATTAACCCCAAGGTCATTGTCACGAGAATTTTCACCAACAATCATGCCCTCATAAACCTCAGTTCCTGGGTTAACAAAGATTGTTCCGCGCTCTTCAATACGCATGATTGAGTAGGTTGTTGCCTTACCGTTTTCAATCGAAACCAGCGCTCCACGATGGCGTCCACCAATCTCACCAGCAACCACTGGCAGATACTGATCAAAGGTATGATTCATGATACCATAGCCACGTGTCATTGATAAAAATTCAGTCGAATAACCAATCAAGCCGCGGGCAGGAATGAGAAAAATAAGACGCGTTTGACCATTACCAACCATCTGCATATCAAGCATATCCCCCTTACGTTCTGACAAGGATTGGATAATAGCACCTTGATATTCCTCTGGTGTGTCAATCTGTACACGTTCAAAAGGCTCACACTTGACACCATCAATTTCCTTAATGATAACCTCTGGACGCGATACCTGAAGCTCATAGCCCTCACGACGCATGGTCTCAATTAAAATAGATAGATGCAGCTCACCACGACCTGACACAATCCATTTATCTGGTGATTCTGTTGGCTCAACACGAAGGGACACATCTGTTTGAAGCTCCACAAGCAAACGCTCCTCAACCTTACGAGAGGTTACCCATTTGCCTTCACGACCAGCAAAGGGAGAGTTGTTAACCAAGAAGGTCATTTGAAGTGTCGGCTCATCAATGCGAAGAACAGGCAAAGCCTCCACACAATCCGTTGGTGTAATCGTCTCACCAACGAAAATGTCCTCCATACCAGAAACTGCAATCAAGTCACCAGCCTTGGCCTCTTGAATCTCCTTGCGCTCAAGCCCGAAGAAGCCAAACAGCTTAGTAACGCGGAAATTTTTAGTGGTGCCATCAAGCTTTGAAAGCGTCACCTGATCTCCAACCTTAACAGTCCCACGAAAGACACGACCGATCCCAATACGACCTACAAAATCATTGTAATCAAGAAGTGACACCTGGAATTGAAGGGGCTCAGCTGAGTTATCAACAGGTGCTGGAATATGATCGATAATGGTATCAAAAATCGGAGCCATTGTTTTTTCCTGATCAGCAGGATCATCTGACAACGAAGATGTGCCATTGATCGCCGAAGCGTAAACAACAGGGAACTCCAGCTGATCATCGTCTGCACCAAGCTCAATGAAAAGCTCAAGAACCTCATCAACAACCTCAGCTGGACGAGCTGATGGCTTATCAATCTTATTAACCACAACGATTGGGGTTAAATTTTGTTCTAAGGCCTTCTTCAGCACAAAGCGTGTTTGAGGCATGGTTCCCTCGTAAGCGTCAACAACAAGGACAACACCATCAACCATTTTCATGATACGCTCAACCTCGCCTCCAAAGTCAGCGTGCCCAGGAGTATCCATGATATTAATACGAACATCGTTATAAGCTACTGCGGTATTTTTAGCAAGAATGGTAATACCACGCTCTTTTTCAAGGTCATTTGAATCCATCGCACGTTCTTGAAGCTCTTTGCGCTCATCTAGTGTATGGGATTGCTTTAGTAATTCATCAACGAGCGTTGTTTTCCCATGGTCAACGTGGGCAATAATAGCAACGTTACGAATATCTTCTCTAAATTTTGTCATTTTTTCCTCTTGTAGCATAAATAGTTTTAACTAAAACAGTATAACACAAATTTTTTTAAAAAACCGATCTGAGGGAATTGTAAATGTTTTCAAGCCCTTAAATGCGCCACACAAAAAAGAAAAAGAAAGCTAACTCTTACAACAGCAGCAAGAGCCTTAGCTTTCTCATCTCTTTTTCTAACTACAAGGCTTTCTCTCAGAACGGCCTCTCTACATCACTTAAAACAATCCCTAAAGAAGCTGACAAAAGCTCCTACCGGCATCTAAAAGCAGCTGCGTTTATACGGCCAGCCACTTTGGGCTGTGAAACTAGCATGACAAGCTTAGATAAGCTGCTGCTTGCAACGTTCCGACACATAGCAGCAAACGTTAGCTCAGCAAAAAGGACTATAAGGCTATTTAACCTTACCATTCCAATAATCTAGTCCCGCTTTTAGGACATAAAGGTCCGTATAGCCAGCCTTACGTAATGTTTTGACTGCTTTGACCCGATATTGAGGTCTTACATTTTCATAAAGCAAGATTGGCTTGTCCTTTCTCAAAGCCTTAATAGAGGTAGTAAACTGCTGGGCAGGAAAATTTCTAGCGCCTAGGATATGCCTTGCCCTAAAGGAAGCTGGATCGCGCAGGTCAATCACTTGCCCCTGACGCATCAGCTCCTTAAAGGTATCATTATCAACCTGCTTTGCCATTCTTCTATAGGAAACATAATTCCAAAGGTAATAGGCAATCACTCCCGCAAGCAATACCCAGCCAATCATTGTAAGTGGTGACATCATTAACTCCTATTCTGTGATAAATTGTCTTGCAAGGCTAGCTGCACCAATAATACCAGCATCATTACCAAGCTCTGCTATTTTGATTTTAGTGGACTGTCTAACCTGCGGAAAGGTAAAGGTCATAAAGTACTTTTCAACACGTGAACGTAAAAACTCACCCGCAGCAGATACACCACCGCCAATAACGACCGAATCAGGGTTCAAAATATTTGAGATATTAGCCGCTGCCAGTCCTAGATAATAACTGACCTTTTCAACAACAGAGTTGGCAAAGGCATCACCAGCCTCCGCTGCAACAAAAATGTCCTTGCTTGAGACAGCCTCTCCATTATCAATCGCTGCCTTAATGCTTGAATCTCCTTCGTAGGCTTCTGCTAAAAGACGAGCAACCTTAACAACACCTGTAGCAGAGGCCACTGTCTCCAGGCAGCCCTGTGAGCCACAGGTGCAAGCAAAGCCCTTAAGCGGCTCTACTATCATGTGCCCAATCTCACCACCAGCTCCAGCCACACCATGAATCAAGTTCCCATCAGCGATGATACCACCACCAACACCTGTTCCTAAGGTCATAAAGACCACATCAGGATTATTGTCACCTGCACCGACCCAGCGCTCGCCGAGGGCCGCAACATTTGCGTCATTATCAATAGCAAAGGGAATTCCTAGCTCCCTTTCAATAACAGATCCCACCTCTTGGGTGCCTCTCCAGTTGAGGTTAAAGGCCCCTGTAACAGTATGATCTGTGCGATTGACAGCTCCAGGTGAGCCCATACCAATACCGATAAAATCGTCCTTAGTCAGTCCATAAAGGTCAAGGCGATGCTTGAGTGAGGCGACAATATCTGGAACGATATGTTTACCGTCCTCTAAAACATTTGTCTCAATCGCCCATTTTTCCTGAACGTCACCCTCTGAGGTTAAAATACCAAATTTAATCGTGGTTCCGCCCAAATCAATCCCTATCAATTTTTGACTCATTTTCTTGCCCTTCTCTTTTTAGCTCTAATCGATGCTCACGTCGTAAAATCAGCTCAGCAGTTAAATAAGCCTGTTTATCCAACAAGCCACCATCATATAGCCTTTGCAGCTCTATTTTCATCATTTCAATATCATAAAGCCGCTTTCCCATGTAGATAACAATACCAAAGCCTTTTAACAGCTGCTGTACATCGTATAATGTTTTCATATAACTAGATTTTAGCAAATTACGCATGAGATTTCAAGACAATTATGCAATCGCTTTCCATATTTCTGAAAATCACTATAACACTATCAAGCAGCATCAGCAGTAGGAACCAGCAGCTCAGACTGAAGATAAAAGGCAACGGTAATGTCACAAGCCTTGATATATCATAAGTAAGACCATCGACGTGAGCCCAAGGTGGACTAAATGCCACATGCTCTGCTGTGGTGACAAGGTCTAAAAATGTTGGTCATCCATCATAAAAAAGCTGTGAGACCTGACATCACTAGCACTAATAGCTGACTTTAAAGGCGTTAAAAAGACAGGGCTATACCACGCTCTGCCTTTTTTATGTTATATCAGTTGTATGACGCTTTAGAAAATAGCAGGACCTTGACCACGCTCTGCCTGTAGCATCCAAATAGTCTTTTCAGCGTCAGCCTTTGCTGCTGTGAACAAATCATTTGAAGCAGCATCACCCTCTTCATCAGTAATGTCTAAACCAACCTGATAAAGACTGGTAAGGTAAAGGTAAACCTCTACCAAACGAGCTAAATGCTGAGCTACTGACTTATCATAGCTTCCCTTTGTTTCATCTAGCTTAGAATGCTGTGAAAACTCCTCTAGGGTTGAGTAGGGTGCCCCACCAATAGTAATCAAGCGCTCACTCATCTCATCTAGGTTCGCGTTCAAGCGGTCTAATAGCTCATCCATCTTAGGGTGCAGGTATAAAAAGCCAGGACCACGCATGTACCAATGAACCTGATGAACAATTGAAGCTGCTACAGATAGATCTGCTACTGCTTGATTTAAAACAGCCTTGGTTTTTTCATTTTTGATGCTTCTTTTTTAGAAATATTATGAGTTACTGATGCATAAATGTTTTCAACGAGTGTGTTTGTCATAATAAACTCTCCTTACTGATAGATATAAAAGGGCATGAATGGTATGCAGCAAGAAAAGTCACTCTCTTGTCAGCTCCATTCGACGATAACGAGCCAATTCAGATAAGTATCAACAGCTTATTTAGAATCATTCTCGTTTTATAGTTTCATTGTACACCGTTTTTTAAAATATTGCAAGAATTTAAATTGTTTTTCGGATAAATAAGTATGAACACTATTTTTTATTGCTATTGTGGTTTTCTTGTGGGAAACCTCTTTCGGCTAATACTTAACCTGTTTTCTGAACAGCAAGCAAAGGCTTGGGTCAAGCTCTATATAGGTCAACTTCATCTTTCAAGCCTCTTTTTTCCTATGGCAAAGCCCACTTACAACTCTAAGCATGAACAAAAGCACTGGGTTATGCTTCCTTATTTAGAAATAATCACCAGCCTCATTTTCGGACTGGCTGCCCTTTGCGGCTTGACCTGGACACAGCTTTATCTCCTATGCTTCTCTTTGCTACTGTGCTTTTTTGATTTAGACAGTCAAGAGTATCCTTTGCTCATCTGGCTGATGAGCTTTTTGTTTCTGCTGCCATTTTATAGCATTAACCTGTTAACAGTGCTATTGCTTTTGCTTGCACTGCTAAGCGTAGCTTTTCCTATCAATATTGGTGCCGGAGATTTTCTTTACCTAGCTAATCTTGCTCTTGTGGTCAAGCTTAGCTCTTTGTTATGGATCGTCCAAATTGCCAGTCTGATCGGAATTCTAGCCTGCCTACTTCTACAAACTAAGAAAATCCCTTTTATTCCCTATCTGACACTGGGCCTTATAGCCATATTGCTATTTGAAAGGCTCACTGGCAGCTAGGTCACAAAAGCCCTAGCTACATCAAGCAGCTAGGGCTAACACCTATTATTTTGCCTCGATTCATAGCTCTGAAAAGCTTAGGCTATATGGATCAGAAGCACCAAAAGGAGCGGTCAGAACAAGGCTCAAGTGATTCAGAAAAGGTGTGAATAAAGGCACTATATCTTTTTTTACAGCCAATAAAGATAAAACACTGTTGCTTAGCAATTACTTGACAACTGCTACCAAGATAAAAGAGGGAGGCTGGGACAAAAAGAGCTGCACTTTAGACATTCTTAACGCATGTACTTTATGACCTAGTCTCATTCATTAAAAAACGAACAAGACCTGCTTTCGGGATCTCAGAAAACTAGACCTATTTGTTTGCTTTATTTGAGGTCAGATTTTTATCTCCATCTCCTATCAATCAAATCAGCAACCTTGACCAAGTCATCATGTCCTTGCAGCTGCTGCTTTTTGTCGGTCCTTTTTCATGGTATTAGAGCGCAGCTGACCGCAGGCAGCATCAATATCTGTACCATGCTCCTGACGAACGACACAGTTCACTCCATTTTTCTTTAGAATGTCATAAAAGGCTGCCACACGCTCCTTAGGACTTCTACTGTATTGGTCATGCTCTGAGACAGGATTATAGGGAATCAGGTTAACATAAGACAGCTTGCGAATCCTTTTGGTCAAATCTGCCAATTCCTGTGCCTGCTCTACCCCATCATTAACCTTATTAAGCATGATATACTCAAAGGTCACACGACGATTAGTTGTTTCAATGTAATATTCGATTGCTGAAAAGAGCTTATCAAGTGGGAAGGAACGATTGATCCTCATGATACTTGAGCGCAGCTCATTATTAGGTGCATGCAGTGACACAGCCAGATTAACTTGGACTCCTTCATTGGCAAATTCACGAATCTTGTGAGCCAAGCCTGAGGTTGAAACAGTAATGTGACGAGCACCAATAGCAAGCCCATGATCATCATTGATCGTCCGAAGAAAGGTCATCACATTTTGATAATTATCAAAGGGCTCTCCAATCCCCATCACAACAACATGGCTGACACGTTCGTCTTGAGCACGCTTATCAAAATAGTTTTGCACCATCATAATTTGTGCAGTGATTTCACCACTGTTTAAATCCCGTTGCTTTTTAATCAAGCCACTAGCGCAGAAGGTGCAGCCTATATTACAGCCAACCTGCGTAGTTACACAGACCGACTGCCCATAGTGCTGACGCATCAAAACCGTTTCAATCAGCATACCATCTGGCAATTCAAACAAATACTTAACCGTTCCATCAGCTGATTCCTGAGCAACACGCTGCTTCAAGGGATTAATACAAAAGCTGTCCTTTAGAATGGCAACAAATTCCTTAGAAATGTTAGTCATTTCATCAAAGGATTGAACCCGTTTTCTGTAAAGCCAGTCCCAAATCTGTGTCGCTCTGAATGCCTTTTGACCATTGTCAATCGCCCAAGCAATTAGCTCGTCGCGCGTTAGGCCATAGATTGATGGTTTCATAGATTAATTGTCCTTCTTTCTGATGATAAAGTGATCCGTTTTATGGTTCAGTTGACTAGTACGAGAGCGCCTTTGGTTTCCCTTGGTCTTATTAGGAGCTGGGCGCTTTTTGCTGGTAAAGCTTGGCTTGTCCGCTGACCTATCCTTGGTTAGCTTTTTGAAGTTGTCTTTAGCAGGTGCCTGCTGACTATGCTGAGGCTGATTTCTGCGGCGATTGGCTTTAGACGATTTCCTGCGCCTTGATGGCCTTTCCTCCTCTTTTGGCATGTCCTTGGGATTAGGGTTTTCCAAAACAAAATAGGCACAGCCAAAGTTACAAAATTCTTTAATATAGTCTTCTAGGCGAGAAATACGACTAGCTTTTTTGACATCATGATGATCCTTGTAAAAGCCCTTGAGACGCAGCTGTTCATTGCCCCAATCTCCAACAATATAGTCATACTTTAATAATATCTCTGTGAAGCGCTGACCAAAGCTCGTTGTGTTAAAAGCATTTTTTTCATTTTTCAGCAGCAATAACTCAATGCCTTCAGCCTTGACATAATGATCAAAATGAATAAATTCCGGACCGGGAAATTTATTGTAATTATACATCTCTGGTAAAATATCTCTTTTCATATAGCTCCTTTCCTTAGCATTAATTTTGATGTCTGTTAATCCTGGGTTATTCTGAGAAGAGCCATGCTTGCTCTTCTCAAAGGGCTGGTCTGGGTAAGCAGGCTAGCGACTCCTGACAGCCCATAGCCTACCTATTATACACTATTTTTAGGTTTTTGTAAGCAGACTGACAGCAACCTTCTTTACTAGTCAGCAGAGAAAATAAACCTAAGCCAAAGCTGCTCCTTGTGCTCTGCTGGCTAGTAAGCCTTGATGTAACATCATCAGCAGCCATGACTTCAGGCAAGAAAAACTAAGACAGTAAAGCCTAACGCCCTACTGTCTTTAAGTGATTTTCTTCAAAAAGCCTTGATAGATAATGGC
The DNA here is from genome assembly GCA_900637675.1 of Streptococcus equi subsp. equi. Taxonomy (NCBI): domain Bacteria; kingdom Bacillati; phylum Bacillota; class Bacilli; order Lactobacillales; family Streptococcaceae; genus Streptococcus; species Streptococcus equi. The sequence continues at coordinate 589,050 of LR134389.1, read as the reverse complement.
AATATTTCCCTACGGGCTCTTTTGGCCTGAGGATTTTGTTCTTCTTTGGCGGTCTTCCTTGTTCAGGATCAAGCATAAGGTCTAGCTCTAGAATACTGTCTAGACCTTATGCTTAGGTCTCAAGACCTTTGAGCTAGCTAAATTCCACCAACTAGAAGCAAGACAGAGCATGCCCTATTAGCCTGCTTCGCATTGCTTCTATTTTTTAAGGTAGCTTATAGCATCTTGAACGGTTTTCACAGGAATAATTTTCATTGCTGTCTTTAGTCGTTTAGCTGCTTTTTTAGCCTCCTCGTAATTGCTAATAGCCTTAGGATTTGCTTTTTTGACGTCCTTATGCACAGGATTATTTGGAACAAAGAAAATATCAGCACCAGCAGCGGCGGCGGCAGCCACCTTTAGGCCCGCCCCGCCAATATCTCCAACTTTTCCATCCTTGCCAATGGTTCCTGTACCAGCAATCACACGTCCCTTGCGCAAGTCTTCGTGATTGATTTGATCATAAATATCAAGAGTAAACATCAAGCCTGCACTTGGTCCACCCACACCTCCAGTGCTAAAGTCGACCTCATCACCAGAAATGACCTGTGTGTGGTCTGTCAGGGTAATGCCAATCCCATTTTTACCGTTTTTAAGCTTAATAATCTTTCCTTTTTCAGTCTTTGACTCACCAGCGGTTGTAAATTGTACCTGCACCTCATCTCCCAAGGTCAAATGAGAAACATAATCAATCAGATCGGCAGACGTTGTAAATGTTTTACCATTGACACCTGTCACTGTATCTGCTAGGTGCAGCACACCTTTAAAGCTAGAATCCTTGCTGACGTCTAAGACATAAACACCCTTATAATCAAAGCTTACCTCCTTGCCTGCTAGAGTAAGGGCCTGATAAACAGCGCTGTTTTGAGAGGTTTCCATATAAAAGCGATTAATTCGCAGGTAGTCAGCATCGCTATAGCCACCAGTAGTATCTTCCATGGTGCTAATCTCAGTGAAAGGCGTTAGCCAAGCATAGAGCAATTTAGCCAAGGTGGCCCGACTGAGGCTCACTACAACAAACTGATAAGCTCCCTTTTCCTTATCCTCTTTGCCATTGACAGTCAATACCGAGCGAATATCATAGGCTCCACCTGGCATTTCAATATAATAAGGCAAGGGGAAAAACAGTGTCAACAGTAGAAAAAGCAAGGCAACAAAGCCAATCAGCCACCATTTAATTTTTTTTATTGTTTTCATTCATTTTCTCCACTTGATTAATAACAGCCTGCGGAACCAAACCAGTAATTGGCGCTCTAAATGCAATCAACTCTCTGATACGACTGGAGCTAACGGGCTGCAGGTCATGAGTCGCCATCAGGTAAATGGTCTCAATATCAGGGGCTAGTCTATGATTAAAATACTCTAAGCCTATCTCATAGTCAAAATCAGCTGTATTGCGAAGCCCTCGGATAAGGTGGGTCACAGACAGCTCCCTAGCCAGGTCAACTGCAAGACCATGCTCGGCAGAAACCACTGTCACATTTGGCAAGGCACAAACCGCTTCGCTTAGCATTTGAGCTCGCAGCTCAAAAGTAAAAAAGCTCTGCTTATTTGGATTGTTAAAAATCCCGACATAAACATGCTCAAACAAATGGCTAGCACGCTTAATCATATCCATGTGTCCATTTGTCACTGGGTCAAATGACCCTGTATAAAGTCCAATCTTACCTGACATATACTGTTACCTTGCTAATTCCATATTGTTTTTCTTTCCAGATCCCTAGCCAGGCAATTGCCTCTGGCAGAGCTACCGACCGATCCGTCTCACAAACAATCATCACATCGTCGCTTAAAAGATTTTTCTCCACCAAGGCCTCTATATTGGCTACTATCGTTTCCTTAGCATAAGGTGGGTCCAAAAACACCACATCAAACTGACCGGATAAGTGATCAAGTGCACGCTCAGCGTTCATTTTTAATAGCGTAAATTGCTGGCTAGCTTTTGTCATCTTAATATTGGCTTGGATAATGGCTTGCGCCTTACGATCACGCTCAACCAGCACTGCCTCTGACATGCCCCTAGAAATAGCCTCTATTGATAGGCCACCTGATCCAGCAAACAAGTCTAAGACACGTCCGCCCTTAAAATAAGGACCAATCATATTAAAAATCGCGCCACGTACCTTATCTGATGTGGGTCGAGTAGTCTTGCCTTCGAGCGTTTTTAGGGGACGCCCTCCAAATTCACCTGATACAATTCTCATAACTGATATTATAACAAAAATCTAGTGTCAAGCCTTAAAAATGATTCATTTTTTCAAATTTTTGACCTATTATATAACTGACGAGCCTGCTTAGCACTAAATGAGCTCTAATGAAGCATCACTTAGGGACAAAAATAGAGGCTATAGGTAAAAACCTAGCCTCCGTATCATCTATAAAATATTGTCGTAGGTATCGCGAACCTCTTGTGGCCACACCGATGTTTGGACCTCTCCAATGTGCTTTTTACGAAGCAAAAACATGGCCATACGCGATTGACCAATTCCTCCACCGATGGTTAGGGGGAACAGACCATTTAGCAGCGATTTGTGCCAATCAAATTGTAGGCGTTCCTGATCTCCAGTAATGTCCACCTGACGCTTTAGAGCCTCTTCATCAACACGAATTCCCATTGAGAATAGCTCAAAGGCTGTGCCTAGCTGCTCATTCCAAACGAGAATATCACCATTTAAGCCATGGTAGCCATTTTCTGACTCACTGGTCCAGTCATCATAGTCTGGCGCACGACCGTCATGTGGCTTGCCATCTGGCAATACACCGCCAATACCAATCAAAAATACCGCATCAAATTCTTTTGTGATAGCATTTTCACGCTCCTTTGGTGTCAAATCAGGGTATCTGGCAACAAGCTCCTCGGTGTGAATGAAGGTAATTTTCTTTGGCAAGACAGCTTCAATATCATAGCGTGCCTCAACAGCTAGCTCTGTCAAGCGGATAACCTTGTAAATCGTTTCGACAGTTTCTTTGAGGTAAGCTAGATTGCGCTGACCATCAGGGATAACCTTCTCCCAATCCCACTGGTCCACATACACTGAATGCGTCTGGTCTAGCGAATCTTCATCAGGACGGAGCGCTTTCATATTCACCACAAGACCTTCACCTTCATTAAAGCCAAAACGTGCTAAGGTATGACGCTTCCATTTTGCTAGCGAATGCACCACCTCAAAGGTTGCATTAGGAATGTTCAAGACATGGACAGATACCGGATTTTCAACCCCAGATAAATTGTCCTGCATGCCGTCTCCGACCCTACTTAAAATAGGACCTTGCACCTCAACAACATCAAGCTTAGCAATCAAATACTGCGTAAATGTATTTTTAACAAAGGAAATTTCCTCTTGTTGATGAATAAAGCTTTTTTTCATAGCTCCTCCTTTAAATCATTTTCGCGACTAAGTCACCTTTATTTTTTACCATTCTAATCATGAGTAAAAATAAAAAAATATTACGCTTATTATACACCGATTAAAAGTAAAAGAAAAGGCTAAATTAACCTAATTTAACCTTTTAAATCAATTTTTCAAGCTTATCAGCTAAAACCTATCAAAGCACAAAAGCCTAAGCTCATTGTGCAGTCATCTGAATTAGCCTGCGATAATTTGTGTACCAGCATTTGCTGAGAGAACATTGTCAATATTTTCTAACGATGTGATGATAGCTTTGGCATTTGATTTGTTTTCCACAAAAGCAATTGCAGCCTCCACCTTAGGCAGCATGCTTCCGGGAGCAAATTGGTCCTGAGCGATGTATTCCTTCATTTGAGAAACCGTTACCTCTTCCAATTTTCTTTGATCAGGCTTGTTAAAGTTAACATAGACATTATCAACACCTGTCAAGACAATAAAGAGATCAGCGTCAACCAATTCTGAAAGGGTTTGGCTAGCAAAGTCTTTATCAATAACAGCTTCCACACCGGTAAGCGTTTTACTTGCAGGGTCTTTAACAACTGGCACACCGCCACCACCAGCACTGACCACCACAACACCAGAATCAACTAAGCTTCTAATCACATTAGCTTCTTTGATACCAATTGGCTTTGGTGATGGCACCACCTTACGCCAGCCACGACCAGCGTCCTCCTTAAAGCTAGCACCTGATTCTGCCATTTGCTTTTTAGCGTCTTCTTCGGTTAAGAAAGGACCAATTGGTTTAGTCGGATTTTTAAAGGCAGGGTCATTTTCATCAACAATGACCTGGGTGACAACTGCTGCCACTTCCTTTGTGATGCCTTGGGCTTGCAGCTCATTGTCTAGGGCGTTGACTAACCAAAAGCCAATGCTGCCTTCTGTCATGGCAACGCAGGTATCTAATGGCATGGCTGGATTTTTCTCAGAATCAGCTGCTGCCTGCTGCAATAAGAGATTACCAACCTGCGGACCATTGCCATGCGTGATAATCACCTCATGGCCTTCTTTGATTAACTTCACTAGTGATTTTGATGTCGAAACCAAGGCCTCTTGTTGTGCCTTAGCTGACGCGTCTGTTGAGAGGATTGCATTTCCTCCAAGTGCGACAACAATTTTTTGTTTTGTCATATATGATACTCCTCATCTTATCGTGTTAGTCGGTAGATGGCTTCCGCGTAAATATCCATTGCACGATAGGCATCTGCTAAGACGATATGTTCATTTTCTTGGTGTTCTGTTTGAACAGCATCAGGAAATAATGCTCCAAAGGCCACACAATTAGCCATTGTACGAGCAAAGGTTGCTCCACCTGATGATTGGGCTGGCGATTGGTCCCCTGTTTTTTTACGATATACCTCTAACAGGGTAGTTACTAGCTCGCTGTCCAAGGGCACATATAAGGGTGCCAAATAATCAAATTCCTCGTAAGCTAGACCGTAGTCCTGCGCTTTTTGGCTTAACTGGTCTACTAAGGTATCTTTATCTGCTAAGACCGGAATCCGAATGTCCAAACGAATCTCTGTCATCTCTTTTGTTAAGGTAAGACCAGCTACGTTGAAGCTAAGCCCTCCTGATGGCTCGTCCTGAACTGGACCAAAAATATTGACTGCTCTGCCGTCTTCATCAACCACATGAGCAAGAAAGTCAAGGACTGGCTCTGGCTCAAGCACTACAAGAGCCTTTGCAAGCCTGATAAGGGCATTAATCCCATCTGGAGCGTCCTTGGCATGCTGAGCAAGTCCATAGACGGTTAGCTCGTCATCTTTGACAACATATTCAAAGCCAAGCCTGTCAAGCTCTTCCTTTAATGCCTCCAACTTGTCTCCCTGATAAGAGGCTCTAGCTGGAACGACATTATAGGCCTGACCCACCTCAAGATTGAGTTTAGGCGATCCCTTACCAACTAGCTTAGCTTGTAAAAGCCCCTTTTCAGCATAGGTCAATGGGAAGCTTGAGTCTGGGGCAAAACCAAAGGTTGCCTCCTCCTCTACTTCATTATAACGGTTCATACAGCGCCAGAGGGTTTCTTCGTCTGTTCCAAAGATAAAGCGAATGCGTTTGTTAAAGACCACACCAGCGTCCATAAGTGCTTTAGTGGCAAAGAGTGCCATCATCGATGGCCCCTTGTCATCTTGAGTGCCACGTCCATACAAGCAGCCATCTTTTTCAATACAAGTAAAGGGATCTTTATGCCACAGCTTCAAATCACCAGCAGGCACCACATCTAAGTGACAAAGGATAGCAAGCACCTCTGTTTGATCGCCCAATTCAGCATAGCCATAATAGCCTTTAGGATCAATATAGGTATTAAAACCAAGATCTTGGCACAGGGCTAAGGTTGCTTCAAGAACATCTTGAATGGCTTGGCCAAAGGGTGTGTCATTTTCCCCCTCATTTAGCACAGAAGGGTAAGATACTATTTTTTTAATCGCGGCTACACAAGCCTCTTGGTGTCTTGGTTGGATATAGGTTTCCATAGGAGCCTCCTATCTCTTAAAAGAATGTCGCTACTACTAACAACAAAACACTAACAAGCATTACCATAACGATAAACTTGCCGATAAATTTCCACCAAGTACCTAGATCAATACGTCCAAGTGCGAGCGCTCCCATAACAATAGCAGAGGTTGGTGAAATCATGTTTAAGATACCTGATGCTGATTGGAAGGCTGTGATAACCAAATGAGCAGGAACATTTGAGAATTGTCCAAGCGGAGCCATGATTCCCATTGTTGCACCGGCAAGTCCTGATGTTGATGGAATCAAGAAGGACATTGGCAAATAGAAAATATAGGCCAAGACAACAAAGACCTGTGATGACAAGCCTGCAAGACCTGTTTCACCCCAATGAAGAATGGTTGCTGTAATCATACCACCATTCATGATCACTTGGATACCACGCGCTACCGCACAAATAATCGCAACACCGAGGAACTCACCTGCACCACTTAGAAAGGCTGAGAAGAAGTCATCTTCACTCATGCGATAAACAACAGCCACTAAAACACCCATCATGATAAAGAGCATGGTAATTTCTGGGAAATACCAAGTACCAAAGGCTCCCATTGTTTTACCAATAATACCACCTAAAACAGGTGTTGTTGTTAGCCAAGTGTTGATATTTGTAAATAATTGAATGTCAAAATCTTCCCAAGGAATCAAGCTAAGAATCATGATGACAAATGTCAAGGTAAAAATGGCTAAAACCTTTCGTTGACGACTAGTCAAATCCTCACCGGAATTTTGCAGCTGGAAGAATTCCTTATGTTCTTCAGCTTTGTCAGCAACCAAGGACTTGCTTGGGTCTTTTTCAATCTTGCTAGCGTAACTGTAAACAAACCAGATAGACATACCAACAAGGACAACCCATTGGATAATCCGCCAAATCATACCATCTGCGATACTAACACCGGCTGCATCTGCTGCCACTCCAGTAGCAAAGGGATTGATGGTTGAGGCCAAACAGCCAATCTGTGAACCAATCAGGATAATAGCTACTGCAACAATGCTATCAAAGCCAACCGCAATCATTACCGGAATAAGAAGAGGGTAAAACGCCATTGTTTCTTCTCCCATTCCGTAGGTTGTGCCACCAAGTGCAAACAAAGGAATCAAAATCGCAATAAGCAGCTTTTCTCTACCCTTATTTTTACGCACAACAGAAGCAATCCCTGTATCAAGCGCACCTGTCTTGTTGACAACCCTTAAAAAGCCACCAACCATCAAAATAAAGAAAGAAACCTGAATTGCCCCTTCAGTCCCTTTGACACCTAGCATGCCTCGAACAGGTGCCATTAAAATGTCAAAAAAGCCCTGAGGGTTTGACTTAACCGTTTGGTAGGTCCCTGAAATCACACCGCCATCCTTAGCAGTCTCATAAGCACCAGCTGGAATAAACCAGGTTAATACTGCCATAATAGCAATGATGATAAACAAAACAGTGTAAGAAGAAGGAATTTTAAAACCTCGTTTTTTTTCTTCTGTCATAGTGATTACCTCTTACCTTTTCATAAAAATAAGCCGTCCCAGTTCCGGTCAAGGACACGAGAACCAGAACGACTCGTCATGTAGTTAAAGTACGTTTTTTAGTAGTTAAATGTTAAATTAATGAAATGAGCTAAAATAAATTAAAAGGTACCAATCACAGCTTACACTTTTGGAATGAAAAGATTACCAAGAGTTGCGGCCATAACCGCTTTAATAGTGTGCATACGGTTTTCTGCTTGGTCAAAGTGACGAGCGTATTTGCTGCGGAAGACCTCATCTGTTACTTCCATTTCTTCTACACCAAATTTCTCAGCAACGTCTTTTCCGTAAACAGTATTTGTGTCATGGAAGGCTGGCAAGCAATGTAAGAAGATAAGGTTGTCGTTGGCGGCTTTTTTAACAAGCTCCATGTTCACTTGATATGGCTTCAAGAGCTTCACACGCTCTTCAAACTTGTCTTCTTCACCCATTGACACCCACACATCAGTGTAAAGCACATCTGCGCCCTTTACAGCCTCATCAGCATTGTCAGTAACTAACACATGCGCACCTGATGCTTTAGCATAGCCCTCAGCCAGCTTCACGATGTCTTCTGCTGGGAAGAGCTCTTTTGGTGAGAAGATATGAACATTCACACCTAGTAAGGTACCTGCTACTAACAGTGAATTAGCAACGTTGTTGCGTCCATCACCACAGTAAACCAAGGTCAAGCCTTCAAGCTTACCAAAGTTTTCCTTGACAGTAAGGTAGTCCGCAAGCATTTGGGTTGGGTGCCATTCATCAGTCAAGCCATTCCACACTGGAACACCTGAGAATTCTGCCAATTCTTCAACCATACGTTGGCTAAAGCCACGGAATTCAATCCCATCAAACATACGACCCAATACCTTAGCTGTGTCCTCTGTTGATTCCTTTTTACCAAGCTGAATATCGTTAGCGCCAAGGTATTCAGGATGAGCTCCTAAATCAATCGCCGCAGTTGTAAAGGCAGCACGTGTGCGCGTTGATGTTTTTTCAAACAAGAGGGCAATATTTTTACCTTCTAAATAGTGATGTGGAATACCACGCTTTTTAAGGTCTTTCAAGTGTGCTGCAAAATCAATGAGGTATTCAAATTCCTCACGTGTAAAGTCTTTTTCTGCTAAGAAGCTACGTCCTTGAAATACTTGTGTCATTTAAATTCTCCTTTTTATAAATATTTTTCTACTGATTGACAAGGCTCACCGTCTTCATCATAAGGCTCGCCAAAGGCTTGATAGCCAAGACCTTCATAAAATGACTGTGCGCTAATCTCGCTATGAATAACCAATCGCTCGTAAGCTTGCTCTCTGGCATACTGCTCAAGCGCTTCTATCACCTGCGCACCATAGCCCCTACCACGATACTGACGCAGCGTAGCAACTCTTGTTAGACGAGCCTGATCTTTAGCTGTGGGTAAAAAGCGAGCTGTGGATACAGGCTGATCACCATCATACAAGACTGCATACACGCGATCGTTATCGTCGAAGCAATCAAATTCATCTTGCCGATCAATCTGCCGTTCTAAGACAAAAACCTGATAGCGAATATATAAGCTAGCTGCCCGTTGAAAAGGCTGATTTCCAACAATAACCCTTGTCATTTGCCTCTCCTAGATGTCTTCACGTTCAAACGGCATTGACATGCAACGAGGTCCACCACGACCGCGAACCAATTCACTTCCATGAATCTTAATGAGCTTCAAGCCCTTTGATTCAAGAATGGCATTCGTAATAGTGTTACGGTTATAAACAACCACGACACCTGGTGCGATTGTTAGCGTGTTTGAGCCGTCGTTCCATTGCTCACGACCAGCTGCCACAAGGTTATCACCACCACAGCGAATAAGCTCAACACGCTCAACTCCCAGATTAGCAGCTAAAAGCTCAGCCAAATCACCAGTTTCTTCTACAATACGAAGCTCTTCATTTTCATAGGTCACTGAGTAAACGCGAAGATCTCCTTCGATTTCTGGGTGAATCGTGAACTTATCATAATCCACCATTGTAAAGACGGTATCTAGGTGCATGAATTTACGATTGTTAGCAAATTCAAAGGCCAAAACCTTCTTGAAGCCAAGATTTTGTTTAAAGATGTTAACCAAGAGCTTTTCAATTGATGCTGCGTCTGTCCGCTGTGAGATACCTACTGCAAGCACATCTTTTGAAAGAACCAGCTCATCTCCACCCTCGATACGAGTGGTTTCGTTACGGTCATAAACCATAGGTACCTTGCCGCCACCGTAGATTGGGTGATGTGTGAAAATGTACTTACCATAGATTGTTTCACGATTGCGTGTTTCTGAGAACATGTGGTTAAGCGAAACACCTGTACCAATAGTTGCAAACGGATCACGTGTGAAATAAAGGTTTGGCATTGGGTCAATCGCAAAAGGATAGCTTGATTCAACCAAGTCAGTCAAGCCTTTTTCTGCTGCTGGAATCTCAGGCAATTCTGATTTTTGCACACCTGCCATTGTTTTTTCAATCAATTCCTGATTGTCTTCAATAGACATCAGTAGCTCACGAATAGCTTTTTTAGTTGCCCTTCCACGAATATTAGCTTCGCTTAGGTATTCATCAATGAAGGCTTCACGAATTTCTGGTGTTACAAGTGATTCAGCAGCTAGTGTTTCAAGGTATAGCACCTCTACGCCTTCATCTCGTAATGCTTGTGCAAAAGCATCATGCTCTTTTTGAGCGTCCTCCAAAAATGGAATATCGTCAAATAATAGACGTTCCAAGTAGTCTGGCATCAGGTTTTCAATTTCCTTGCCAGGCCTATGGAGCAAAACCTTTTTCAGCTTGCCAATTTCAGAGTAAACATGAATCGGTGTTTGAGCAGTCATAAGAATTACCTCTTTCTAATGTTTTGTGAATTCACTGCTAAGACTCTTAGCTTTTGCTTACACCCCTAGTTTACTCCAAGCAGCATTCAAAAATAGGGTATTTCTCACAGCCAATCTGTGTAAACGATTACACTTTTTCGCCTGAAAATGAATGTTTATGTTTTTGTATACGTTTTCTTGTTTGTTTTTTACATTTTAACGAAAAATCTTATATTTATAAATTGAAAAAAGTCAAAAAACTTTTTAAGCGAAGCCTTTTGACTTGATCTTAGGTTGTGTACTGCAGAAAATAGTTTTTATCTAGGTAGGTGAGGTATTTCCCCTTGACTGCAATCAAGCCTTCCTTTTTCAAATCTCTAAAGACATGACTAACGGTTTCTCTGGTTGTTCCACTCATTTGTGCAATGTCAGTAGTCGTCAGCTGAAAAGGCAGAGTATCGCTATCCTTTCCCATTTCAACCAGTAAAATAGCCAAGGATTGAATCACACGTGAGCTTGCACTGGAGGTGATGAGATTGCGCACCTTGAGCTCATGAAGCTCCAGCAAGGACGACATTTTACTGTAGAGATGCTTCATCTGCTGCTGATTGTGCAAGGAATAGTCCTCAAACAAATCAGTCGGGAAATAAAAGTAGGTGACATCTGTCATCGCAACCACCGAAAAATGATAGTAGTCATCTGTAAACAGCCCCCCGTAGGGAAAAATTGTCCCATGTCGTATGAAATCAGTATAGGTAAAGGTTCCTGTCCGATCTGACTGCTCAATCTTAAAATAACCTGAGGTCACTAAAAAGAGTCTGTCCCTCTTATCACCTTCAAAAAATAACATATGATCCTTTTTAGCTTGTCTAAATTCCATTTGGCCGACAATCTTGTCAAATTGTTCAATTGAAAAATGACAGAAATCATCAAGTTTTCTAAGGTATTGATAATCTTCTCTTCGAATCACGCAAATCTCCTTTTCTAAGCACCCGTTTTATTTTAACATAAAAAGGCTATTTTTGTAAGCGGTTCATCTAAAACTTTACACACTGCCATCTTTTTGTTATACTCTGAATGTTACTAATCATTAGGGGAATATTATAAGAAATGAATAAAAAAGAAACACGTCATCAATTAATTCGATCTCTAATTTCTGAAACAACTATTCACACACAGCAGGAATTACAGGAACGCTTACGAAAAAATGGGATAAGCATCACACAGGCAACCTTATCACGTGATATGAAAGAGCTTAACCTTGTCAAGGTTACAACTGGTAATGACACGCATTATGAAGCGCTGGCCATTTCTCAGACGCGTTGGGAGCATCGTTTGCGCTTTTATATGGAGGACGCCCTTGTCATGCTCAGGGTTGTTCAGCATCAGATTATTTTAAAAACCTTACCAGGGCTGGCACAATCCTTTGGCTCTATCCTTGATGCTATGCAAATCTCAGAAATCGTAGCCACTATCTGTGGTGATGATACCTGTCTGATTATCTGTGAGGACAATGAGCAGGCCAAAGCTTGCTTTGAAATCCTGAGCCATTACACACCACCCTTTTTCTTCAGCAATAAATAACCCTTTCAAAGGAAGCGTCAAATCACTTTAGCTTAGCAAAAACGCATGATGTCCCACTACAGTGGTGTCATGCGTTTTTTTGATGGACTAGCTTTAAAAGCAGAAATGTCTATCAGATCCCTTTTGCATTTCAATCCACGCTCCTGAGAAGGGAGCGACAGCTCTCCTCGGCTTGGTTAGTCGTGGGTATACATGTCAACTAATGCCCTAGCAACAGGAGCGACAAATGGGACGTTTTAGGCCTCAAGACCATGACTGATTTTAGCTCCTACCAGACTTGATAATCAGTCATCACGCAAGGTCTGCTGGTCGTTTTCTTTGTTTGATCCTCTACTTAAAAGCCTTGAGATTTAAGCTCAAATACCAGATAAGCATATGACACAAGGGTCTACTGGCTATTCTCAGTAGTCAAGAAAGGCTATTGTGCTTTTTGTTTGCCCTGGATTGGCTAGGCCACCAGCTTTGTGAACTGATGTGAGCAAGAACCGCTAGAAGAACCTTGAATTTAGCTATAGATCCACGATATTGACCGCGTAACCTATAGCCGCTAGAAACTTAAAGAGGTCATCTGTTTGAATAAAGATGGTTTTGTCATTGGTATTTGGGTGAAAGCTCATTCTAGCTTCGTGAGCAATAGCTTTATCAACGTAAACCTGAATATCCTTATCCTCGTTGTTTAAAAGACCAAAAGGAGAAACAACTCCTGGTGGCAGCTGCATCTTGGCAAGCAAGCATTCTGCTGATGCCATTTTAATCTGCTTTTCTCCAACAAGCTCCTTGAAGCGATTCATATCCAGTCTCTTAGTATCATCCATAATGATCAGATAAAAATGGTTCTTTTTCCTGGTCGTTAAAAACATTGTCTTGGTTCTAACCCCTTCAATGCCCTCTATGAACTGGTCTGCCTGCTCTGTGGTTAAAGCTGGCTCATGCTCAACCAGCTGGTAGTCAATCGCTAAAGCCTTTAACGTATCATCAACCTTGTCAAATAACTCCATGCTGACCTCCTTAGCTATCATCATAAGTTAACTACATTATACTATTTTTTAAAGTTCTCTGATAGGATTAAGAAAGCCCTTTAGCATAACCAACAGCTTAAAAGCTTTTATTAATCGCTTGATTAGATCAAACAAGCAAAAACTGTTTCCCTGTCATGTCATATCTTGCAGCTATAAGGAAATCTCCCTCGACAACACCAAATAAAAGCACCTGAACAACTGAAAAAACTAGGAATACTGGCTTCCTAGCTTTTTTTGATTAAAACGTGATACTTGGTGAGGCTTGATCCAGCGTATATAGTGCTGTTTCTGCCTTCAGGTAGCACTTAGCCTTGTCTTCGATAAACTTAAGGGCGTCCTGTAGTCTTGCTTGGGTCTTGCTATCTAATGCTTCAATGACTAAAAAGGCATTTTTAGTGCGATCGGTAATCATTGTCCTTTCACCATCGCGCCAGTTTAGGCAGCGGCAAACAGCACCAGCATCGTCCTTGTAGCAGAGCTCATTTGGCAGAGTTGGACTGTTTTTAGAATCACCAATGAGGTAAAACTCATCGCCTCCCTCTGTTAACGTCAGGCGTAAGTCACCTACAAAGCAATCACTATCTTCTGCGCCAACTGGCAGACCAAACCTTAGACTGGCTGTATTGTAAATATCCACCAGAGGGTTAATGGAGGATAGGACTTGACCATTTGCCACCCTCTTTAGGAGGGCCTCAATACTGGATCTGGCTCCCTTTTTTGTCTTAAAACGCTGATAGGCTTGACGATAGACCTGAATGATCTCATTGTCACTAAACGACTCTTCAGTCAAATACTGCTTAGCTATGTCATGGCTGTCTGCCAATAATTGCTTGACCTCTTGTGGGGAGTCTTCCTGATTGTCATAGTTCCTGAGCAACAAAACACCTAGCTTAGCATCAGGAAATAATTCCCAAAAGCTCTGATCTGCTATAAATTGAGTCATACCCGCTCTCCTTATCATTCTTTTTGTTTCACATCTTTAAAATACTCTTTTTCCTTCAAAAATGCAACTAATTGTGGGCTTAACCGTCTTGGACCGCGAACAGCATTAACCCCATACTGTTTCATCAAATCAAGGGAAATCAAACCATCTTCGTAGCAATGCAACAAGCGTAGCGACATTAAGGTCTTAATCTTCGCATTTTTCCGATAGCCTTGATTAGGAATGTCTGATCTCAAGACCTGACAGGCATAGCGAATTGATCTGGTCGGTGCAGTGATATAAATAAAAACATAGTCTCCAGCTTTTATGGAAGCCTTTTGCGTCCAGAGAATGTCAGGATTAGCTGCAAATTCCGCGTCAATATCGTAATAGCTGAGATTAGCAGGAATCACCCAGTAATCTGGTCCATCTGGGTTAGCTAGGCCATTAGGATTAGCCAATTGACGACTTTTCGTGACTAGCTCCCAGAGCTGATCATCTGCTAGTGTACCATCTAGTAATAGGCTAATCCAGGTCTTTTTAGACATATGATAGGCTGGGTAAACACCACGTTGCTGCAAGAGGTGTGTTAGCTGATTAGGAGCAATTCTAACAGTCAATACCTCAACCATTTGCCCCTGTAAGACCTTTGGCACCTGTCCTAATTTATCGGCTAGCAGGGGCAATACCATCGCATACCACTTGCCAGAAACACGATAAGTGGCAATATTAGGGAATTTTTCAAAGGGGTAATCTAGTGGATCATTCCACTGCTGGCTAATGCTTGTTGCCACTTGGTTGGCCTGCCTTGTCTGAAAAGGGGTAGACCTAAAGCAGGCAGCTGATAAACGTCCAAGAAGCTCTAGATAAGCTTGACGAACCTGACCAACATAAACTCCCTGCTGTCTATCATTTCTCAAGGGGAGATAGTCCTCCCCAAGGTCAGTATCAATCACTCTAGCTGAGAGCTGACCAGACGACTTGATCGTAATCAAGGCCTTGAAATCTCCCTCCATAAATGACTCCTGATAACAATAAGTGTCACCCTCTTGGGTAAAGCCATAAGGGATAAGGGCCTCAAATACAGGACTTTTTCGCTTAAAATAATCGGATTCTAAAGACATAAACCTCTCTTTTCCTTGTTCTACTAAGGGCAGATTGATTAGGGGAGCTCATTTAGGCCATCAAGCGGCTTGGGAAGATAAAGCTTAATCTCAGTAAAAACAGCCTGCTCGCTAGTGATTGCCATTCTATAGAGATGACCATACTGTAATTTCAAGCGCTGGTCAACATTTTTTAAACCAACACCGCCACACTCAAGCAGGGCCTGACTGCTGTCATCAGCTAAGCTTATGCCCTTTCCATTATCCCAAACGGATAATATCACATGACGATCAGCTTCTAATACAGTTACTCTGATCATTCCAGGTCTATCAACCTCCTTAATACCATGATAAATAGCGTTTTCAACCAAGGGCTGAAGAATCAGCTTAGGAATCATAAAGTCCTGGTATTTCTCAAGACCTTTGATCTCATAGTGCAGCTTGTCACCATAGCGCTGCTTTTGGATAAACAAATACTGACGAGCGTGATCCAATTCATCAGCAAGGCTAATCAATTCATTTCCCTGATTTAAGGCCAAGCGGAAATACTTAGCCAGAGACTTGGTGACATCAACTACACGCTGGCTGTCATTAAACTCTGCCATCCAAATAATAGTATCTAAGGTGTTGTACAAAAAATGAGGATTAATTTGACTGGCTAAGGCTTGCAGACGATACTGCCCAATAGCCTTTTCCTTGTCAGCAACTGAAATCATCAAACTATCAATTTGATCCAGCATGGCGTTAAACTGACGTGCCAAATCAGCTAACTCAGGCGAGCCAATTTCCTCAGCACGCAGCTGACGGTTACCCTTTTGAATAGCTAAAATGAGAGCCTGAAGCCTCCTGATAGGACCAATCCAGCTTCTCAGAACAAATACTGTCCCAAGACCACAGATGACAGTTGCAAGCAGACCCGTCCCTAAAAAGGACCAAAAAATCTGCCGCTGCACATGATACAGCTGATCCAAAGAGGCAACTCCAATCAAGGTCCATTGACTGTCTGGAATCACCCTTTGGTAAACAAAATAATCCTTAGGCTTTGTATAGCCATCAGCAACAGCAAGGTAAGGCTTCATTGCGGCCATTTCTCGCTCTGAGCTATAGACGGTATTTTTAGGGTGATAGACAAATTCATGCTTATCATTGACGATAAAGGCAAAGCCCCTACGCCCAAGCTGCAATTGATCTAGGGAGGATTTGATGGTATTGTAGCCAATATCCAATCGCAGCACCCCTAAATTGTTCCCTGTCTCATCAACTACCTCCTGAGTAACTGAAACCACCCAATCCTTTTTAGAATGCGAGGACAGCTGCCTTGCAGGGGTCAACACCGGCATGGCCTTGCGGTCAATAGCTGACTTGTACCAGGGCTCTGCCATCATATCATGCGAGGTAGTCATGATTAGCTTTGGGTTGGTTGTGACCATACGACCATCCTTTGTCACCAGAACCGCTGAGCGCAGGTCTGAATTGGTCGACAGCACAGTTGTCATCAGTGCCAACACCTGCTCTTGATGACTACTGTTAGCTGCCTTAGCAAAGCTCTGAATCTCAGCATGGCTAGCTAAGGCTGAGGTTGTCTCCTTTAATGGCTTAATGTAGGCATCAATAAATTGAGAGCTCTGCCGAATGCTCTGTCTGGTTTCGCGTTCAATGAGCTGCCTGATATTATGAGAGCTGGTCTGATAATAAATCACTCCCAGAATAGTGATTAGTGAAATCACAATCAGAAAAAAATAACTCACTAATTGTACTAAAAGAGGGTAGCGCTTCATTGGCCTTCTCCTTTTTTATATTGCCTTGGTGTCATTCCAACCAACTGCTTAAAGCGCTGGGAAAAATAATTAATATCCTCAAAGCCAACCTGCTCTGCTATCTCATAAACCTTCAAATCCGTTGTTAATAATAAGAGCTTAGCCTTTTTAAGACGCTCCTGAATCAAGTAATCCTGAAAAGGCAAACCTAGATCCTTTTTGATTAAAACACTTAGATAGTTAGGGCTAAAGCCTAACTGGCTTGATAGGCTCTTTAGCGTTAGGCTTGAATCAGCTAAACGCTCTTGGATAGCTAGCTTAATTTCTGAGCCTTCTTGCTGCGGCTTATCAACTAGTTTTTGAAGGGCCTCTGTTTTTTTGAGCTTTTCTAATTTCTGCTTTAGCTTTTTGAGCATTTCTTCAACATCTGATTTGGAAAATGGCTTTAGCAGGTAGTCATCAGCCCCTAGCTTTAAGGCAGATAGGGCATAATTGAAATCATCATAACCTGTCAAAAAAACAAGATGAGTCTTTGGAGCCCTTGCCTTTATAAGCTCTGCCAGTTGAATGCCGTTAAGCTTTGGCATATTAATATCTGTTAAAACAATGTCATAAGGATTTTCTTGGAACAACTCCCAAGCCACCTGACCATTCTCAGCCTCTGCTATACGATCGATGGCAAATTGGTCAAAATCAACCAAAGAACGAATACCCTGACGCACAAGGTATTCGTCTTCAACAATAAGTAATGAGTACACACCATTTCTCCTACTATTTCTAATGCTTAGTGACCATAGTCATACAAGCTCTGCACATAGCTCGACAAGAGCTAAATAGGACAAGCTCTGAGCAAATGCCTCTTATCGTAATCACTCTTTTAAAAGCTACTACCTCTTAAGCAAGACTAAAGGGCATGAGCCTGATCACATTTAGCAATATCGACTGAAGTAATCTTCAGGTCTTAATAACTATAATCAACCATCTGTGCTTCCTCATCTTATTATAACAAATCTTAGGATAATCTTCTAATCAACTGCTGTTAAAAGGTAACCATAGCCTTTAGCTTCCATTTCAGCCTTTGGAATAAATCGAATGGATAAACTGTTAATACAATAACGCAGACCACCCTGATCCTTAGGACCATCGGTAAAGACATGACCTAAATGGGAATTGCCTGAGCGGCTTCTCACCTCTGTACGGTTCATATTGAAGCTCTTGTCTGTCTTATAGCGTAGCACATCTGGGCTAATAGGCCTGCTAAAGCTTGGCCAGCCACAGCCTGATTCAAATTTATCCTTGGAAGAAAACAGCGGCTCACCAGTGACCACATCTACATAGATCCCTGCTTCAAAGGAATCCCAGTACCTGTTTGAAAAGGCTTTTTCAGTTTCATTGTTTTGGGTCACACGATATTCATCCTTTGATAGCTTCTTTTTAATCTCTTCCTTACTTGGCTTAGGGTATTTTGTCTTATCAATCACTGGGTATGAAGCCTCGTTGACATTAATATGGCAGTAGCCATTAGGATTTTTCTTGAGGTAATCCTGATGATATTCCTCAGCCTTGGTAAAGCTCTTTAGGGGAGCTTTTTCCACAACAATTTTCTTTTTGTAATCCGAAGCTTTTTCCTGAAAGACCATATCAATAGTAGTCAAATCAGATGGATCCGTATAATAAATGCCTGTACGGTACTGACTGCCACGATCATTGCCCTGCTTATTGAGGCTTGTTGGGTCAATGATTCTAAAGTAGTGTAAAAGAAGCTCCTTTAAGCTAATCCGATTAGCATCATACACAACCTGAACCGTCTCAGCATGTCCTGTCTGGTGCAGCAATTGATAAGAGGTTGTGTCGCCTCTACCATTAGCATAGCCAGAAACAGCATCTAGAACACCATCAACATTTGAAAAATACTCCTCCACACCCCAGAAACAGCCTCCTGCAAGGTAAATCTCCTTTTTCTTCTCAGGCAGCTTGGCATTAGCAGTCTTCTTGAGCTGAGACGTCCCTTTGGCAGGCAGCTTGACCTGATTATTATGGTAGCTAGTAGCGTAGCCTCTTTGAAAGACCATCAAAACACCTCCTAAAAATACTAAGGCTCCAAAAACGAGTAGCAATAACTTCCATTTGTGTTCCATGAGACAGCCTCCTTTGCTTATTTAATCTCCTTTAAGGTTTTTTCAATCTCTGATTTCTTTGCATAACCAATATGCTTCTTAGCTAAAACACCATCACTGCCAACAAAAATTTCAGTTGGATAAGATCTCACACCATAAGCCTCTAGCAGCTTGCCATCTGGATCGAGCAAGACTGGTAAATCCTTAAAGTCTGTTCCTTCAAACCATTTTTTGAAATCAGCCTCGGATTTTTCACCCTGATGACCAGGTGAAACAATGGTTAAGACCTCAAAATCCTTATCCTTCATCGTAGCTAATGACTGTGTATCACCTAAGGTTGATAAGCAGATAGAACACCATGAGGCCCAAAATTTCAAGTAAACCTTCTTACCTTTAAAATCTGACAAACGATAAGTCTTGCCATCAATGCTCTTTAATTCAAAATCTGGAGCCATTTGCCCATCATTCTTACTAGCCTTGTCAGCATCTGACATGTGCTTGTCATCTGACATCATATCCTTCTTGTCTGACATCTTGTCTTTTTGATCCTTTTTCATCTTTGATTTGTCATCGGTCCTGGTCATATGGTCTTTTTTACTATCATTCATGGCCATTTTATCCTTCGCCGAACATGCAGTTAATAAAGCAAGACATGCTAAGCCTGTTGTTAAAAATGTTGTTTTTTCATTGTTTCTTCTCCTTTATTCAAATAAACCTGATAAACTATTGAGATTTCCTGTCATCAACAGTAAGCCCATTATAACAATAAGTAAGCCACCTAACTTCTTCAATAGAGGAATGTGTGGTTTTAATTTATTAAAGTGCTTCAACACAATACCAGAAGCAAAAGATAGTAGTAAAAATGGTAGGCCTAAGCCCAAGGTATAAATAATCATCAAGAAGCCACCCTGCCAAGCCCCACTGCCACCTGAAGCCGCTAAGGCAAGCACCGAGCTAAGAACTGGTCCAACACAGGGCGTCCAACCAAAGCTAAAGGTAATTCCCAGCAAAAAGGCATTTAAAACAGCATTGCGGTCCTTCTTATTTTGAAATGCTACGCTCTTTTGAAATTGCAGCTTCTTAATGGTTACGATTTCCATTTGATGAATACCTAACAAAATCACAAAGGCACCAAGTAGGTAGCGAAACCAAGCAGCATATAAAATATTACCCAGTAAACCAGCCCCATAGCCTAAAATGATAAAAATGGTAGATAGACCTGAAATAAAAGCAAGGGTCTTAACAATACCGTACCAATATAGTTTCTTGCCAAAAATAGTAATAGACCTAGAATCATCAGAATCTAACAAAATGCCTAAATACACCGGCAGAACTGGAAAGATACAAGGGGAAAAGAATGATAACAGCCCTGCAATGAAAACTGAAACCATCAAAAGCATCGTTAATTCCATAATAAACTCCTCTCTTAAGTTACCTCTATTCTACCTAAAGTAGGGCAGACAAACTATAGACAGTGACATGAAAAAACTTGAATTTGATACGATATGCCTGACTAGGCCATCAGCAAAGTCCTATCAACTACAGCAAACAAGGGCTCAGGAGCTATCAAGCACCAGTCTAGCTGAGATAATGTGCTTGTTCTTTTGAAAAGTCTGATCTGCAATCACAAGAAAAAACCAATCCTGTTGCAACAACCTCAGATTGGTTTTTAGGGCTTTATAATTTCTGTAGTGGGTAAGTCCACTATGGAGATTATAGGGCTTTTGAGTACACAAAAAGTCCCATAAGGCTTATCATGAAAAGCGACCAGACCATCATTAGAAAGTGTCTTATGGAACAGATTCATCATACCACACTACTCATCGGAATTAAAGATCAAAATATCACCTTCGATAAGGCTATCCAGCATGATACACATATCGAAGTCATCGCTACATTGGACTATCAACCTCCTAAGTGTAAGCACTGTAAGAGAGCTCAGATTAAGTATGACTTCCAGAAGCCCTCTAAAATCCCTTTCATCGAAATCGGTGGCTTCCCTAGCCTTATTCGATTGAAAAAGAGCAGGTTTCAATGTCAAACCTGTCGGAAGGTAGCTGTCTCTGAAACCAATCTCGTGAAGAAAAATTGCCAAATCTCTGAACCAGTTAGACAGAAGATCTCTCAGCTATTGCTCAATAAAGAAGCTTTTACGCATATTGCTGCTAAACTCGCTATCTCTACCTCTACCGTCTATCATAAGCTCAAGCAATGTCACTTTAAAGAGGATTACACCACCTTACCTGAGGTGCTTTCCTGGAACGAATTCTCTTATCAAAAGGGCAAACTAGCCTTTATCGCTCAGGATTTCAACACCAAGAAAATCATTATCATTCGCAATAACAGATGTCAAACAACCATTCGAAATCACTTCTTTAAGTACTCCAAAGAAGCTAGAAATAAGGGCAAAGTTGTTACTGTCGATATGTCAGGAAGTTACATTCCTCTCATTAAACCCTTCGCTCTTCTATTTTTAAGCTCAGGCTGAATTAGTCCACTGGACTAGTTCACTCCCAAAAGCTAAAATTGTTCTCGATCGCTTCCACATTGTGTAGCACATGAGTAGAGCGCTCAATCAAACTCGCATTCAACTCATGAAGCCATTTGATAAGAAAGCTCTTGAATATCGGGCTCTTAAATACTATTGGAAGCTTAGTCTAAAGGATAACTGGAAACTATCTCTTAATACTTTCTACTCTAGGACCTTTAGAGAAACATTAACTCCTAGACAATGTCTCAATAAGATTTTCAAACGAATCCCTGAGTTAAAAGGCTATTATGATCTGTACCAATGACTTCTTTTTCACTTGCAAGAAAAGAAGACAGAGCTCTTCTTTGGGTTAAGTCAAGATGCTTTGCCTCATCTCAATCACACCTTCAAAACGACTTTAAACACCTTTATACGCTATAACGACTATATCATCAATGCCATTGAACTGCCTTATTCTAACGCCAAGCTTGAAGCAACTAACAAATTTATCAAAGGTATCAAGCGCAATGCTTTTGGATTCAGAAACGTTGACAACTTCAAGAAAAGTATTTACCTTGCTTTGAACATCATAAAAGAGAAGACGACCTTTCTCCCCAAGCACTGATCGTGGTTTGAGTGCTTTGTTGGGCGGCACTGATGGCTTCAAAGTGAATCTTATATCCCATACCCTCCTCCTATTGTAACCTAAATCCTATAGCTTGTCCCAACTGCTTATCTGTTAGGGCTAATTCTTGACCAGCCTCGGCAATCAAGGCAATATCCTTTTCCAAAAGCCTAGCATAGGCAGCAACAAGCTGAGAGAGTGCTTCAAACTCTGACTGATACAGATCTAGCACCTTACTTGATGACTGATGGCTGGGAAAGCTAGCTTTGACATCAGACAAGCTAGCCTTAGCAGCAGTCAGGCTTAACACATGCGCCCCAAACACAACCTCAGATAATTGAATAACACCAAACATGCTAGCCCTCCCTAATATGAAATAGCTTTTCAATCTCATTTCCCAAGCTATTAATCATGCTCTGACACCAGCCGATAAGCCCTTGCTGCTCATATTTTTGATTCTCCAAGCGTGTTATCGTATCACAAATGGCATCGTAATAAGCATCTAGCTCCAGCTGAAAGTGGCGATAGTCATGAGAGAACTCCTCCCAGCTCGACATCAAGCGGTCCTTGCGTTCTCCCTTCCAATCAGGCTGATCCCTCTTAGCCATCACAGAGACCTTGATCTGATGAACATCTCCTTGAATCGCTCCAACAGAAGCCTTGGCACAACGCAAGCGCTCTAGCTTTTCGTCTATTGACGCTATCTCTGCTGTAGCCGTTGATAGACTGGCCCTGTGCTGGTCAACCTGACGTTGAAGCTGATTGATATGATTGTAGTCAACTTGCCCCATAAGCTAGTCCTCAACAGTCTTTCTATCGTTTAAGGCTGAAACATCTCCTTTTGGAATGTCCGTTGTTGCTAAAGCCTGTGCTATCGTCTCTAACATCAGAGCATTGTCATCATCAGCATAGCCTTCTTGAATAATCTTAAAAATATCGTCATGATTAAAGTAAATCAAACTATCCCCCATCATGCCCTCCGGATACAGGCAGGCACCATAGTCAAAGCGGTAAACCTCCCCTTTGATTGGAGCTGCGATCACACGCGCAATAATCATCATTTTCTTAGTATTGCCCTTTAAAATGACAATACTACCAAGTGGAAGCATCGTAACTGTTGACATCTTTGTTCCTTTCTAAATCTCTAATAATTGAATAAAGTCATAGCCTTCTGGGTATAGGATATAGCCCTGGGTCGGTCTAAGTGAAGGCTCATTGCTGATATAAGCATATCGTGTATGGCTTTGGTCACTGATCCGCATGCCTAAAAAGACCTGCTCAATGAGCTGATTTGCAAGCTTCACAAAATTATCATAGGTATTATTGACCAGATCCTGATAAGCTCCGACAAAGATAAGCGTGACCCCATACTGGCTGCCCTCGGTCACAAGCTGTTTAAAGTCTTCCTCGCTAATCCCTGCTGCCAGCGCTGTAGCTGCAATATCAGGAATCACAACTAACCATTTTTGATAATCCTGACCAGGTGCTGCAAGACGCTTTTTAAAGTCCTCTACAATAGCCCTTAGAGTGTCTCCAACATCTAAGGCTGTGCTAAAGCGTTGACTATCCTCAAAGAATTGCCTTGCAATACGCTGACTAGGATCTAAAATAACCGTACGATACTGGTCAGCCAGACGCTGCAACTGAAAATCAAGCAGCTTATAATAGTTAGCCACAAAGGCTGGGCTATCAGAGGCCATCAGTATTGACTTTTTAAAGGTAAAGCCAGCAGGAACAACGTCCTCTCGCTCCAAACCAATCACAAAATCCTGAGCAGAGTCTGACATGGCTGCTATCATATCCGGTGTAACCTTTTCTGGCAGCATTGGAATAGCCGCTGGCAAAGCACCTTGATAAACAGCCCTCATCGCCTCGACCTCTCTTTTTACCTCCGCCATATAATCTGTATAGTACTCACTGCTATATGGCAAGGCAATCTGAAATTGGATAATGTCGTCACGTTTCATGATAGCTCGTCCCTTGATATCATCTAGTGGGATATTTGAGCGACCAACCACACTTGATAAATCACTATTATCAAACAAGAAGAGGGATAGCTTGGTCTTAAAGTTAGACTGCAGCTGTAGCCTCATGGTATTAAGTCTTGATAAGGTCACAACAAGGTACATTCCCAAGGAAGCCCCATCACGCGCAATAACGTTTAAGACATTGTAGACAGCATCTACAAATGGTGCGTCCATGACACTATCAAAGCCATCAATGATGACAAAAAGAGCCGGGAAGGTATCCTTGGATAATTGATTGTACTGATTGAGGTTGGTTGCCTTAGCCTTAGATAGGGCATGCTTACGGGTCTTGATTTCTTCACTTAAATAACGAAGTGATTTCATGATCTTGTCTGTCTCATCTAGGGTAAAGTAATCTGCCACATGTGGAAAATCAGAAAGCGCAATCAAGCCACTTGTCCCAAAATCATAGAGGTAAAAATGAGCCTGTGCTGGTGTTTGCTTTCGCATCACATCTAAAGCAAAGCCTTGAAGGAAGGTGGACTTCCCAAAGCCAGGACTAGACACTAAGAGGATATGCCCAGCCTTTTCCATATGAAAATAGAGTGGGGACTGCTCTTGGCGTTCAGGAATGTCCTGATAGCCAATCAAAACAGGCTGCAAGTCCTGTGTCTGTCCCCAATAGTCCTTGAAATGCGTGGACTGTAAATCACTGGCATAGATTTTTTCTGAAAGGGGCGGCAGCCAAGGACTGGCCACCTTTGGAATATGCAGGTCCTCAAAGAGCTGCTGAGCCTCTGCTACAACCGCATCTAGCTCTGTTGGCATGGATTTTGCTTCTCTCTTCTTGTCAAGTCCACTAAGGTCCTTGTTAATCGCTTGGTATTGACCATTAGCTGTGATTTCATAGACCGTTGTCTCATGCTGAATGGTATGTCGTCCTTTTGGATTGTAGTCTGCTCCAGACCAGGCACTTTGGAACAGCTCGTAAATTTCATTGTTTCCAACCTGGAGATAAGCACGACCAACCTGAGTAATCTCTGCTGCATCTGGGGTTTTAATCACCTCACGAGAATCTGCAACATCTTGAACCTTCAAGGCAATTTTAAACTTCGCATTCGACCAAATCTGGTCATTAACGACACCACTTGGCTTTTGCGTTGCTAAAATGAGCTTAACACCAAGAGAACGACCAATACGGGCGGTTGAGACCAGCTCGTCCATAAATTCTGGCTGATTGGCCTTTAATTCTGCAAATTCATCGCTGATGATTAACAGGTGTGGGAGGGGCTCCTTAACTCGTCCTTCCTTGAATAGCTTAGTGTATTGATCAATATGATTGACATCATTTTCAAGGAAAATCCGCTGACGCTTTTTCAGCTCTGCCTTAATCGATACCAAAGCCCTATTGGCCTGATTGCCATCTAGGTTGGTAATGGTTCCAACGACATGTGGTAAATCAGCAAAGAGATTGGCCATACCACCACCCTTGTAGTCAATCAGCAAAAAGGCAACCTCATAGGGGTGATAATTCACCGCCAGCGACAAAATATAAGACTGAACCAGCTCTGATTTACCAGATCCAGTCGTTCCTGCAATTAAGCCATGCGGTCCATGGGCTTTTTCATGAAGGTTTAGGTACAAGATGTCATCACGACCACGCACCCCAAGCGGAACAGCCATTGTCTGATAAGCCTCATTTTCCTTCCAGCGCTTTAAGAGATTAAGCTCCTCGACCTTGTTAACGCCATACATTTCAAGAAAGGTCACACTATTTGGAATCGCATTGCGTAAGGTCTCAACGTGATTAATCCCTGCCATATGTCTAGCAAAGACCTCCTTATCCTTCATAGATAAGGGTTGAAGTGGGGTAAAGGCCTTATTGAGGTAGAGCCCCTCCTGCAAAATGAGCTGAGCATGCTTATCTCCACGATAATCAATAACTGTTTTGACATGCTCAGGGAGACTTTCAATGACCTCTTCAACAAAAATATAATGAATGCCTAGATGAGACAAATCCTCATTGATGTATTCCATGATATTGTGGTCAAGCATGAGGCTCATGTCAGTAATCAGCACTATATAATGCGGAGTGTATTGCTTTTCTGTCCCCTTATCCTGCTCACTGTCTAATTGCCGCTCCTTGATCAGCTGATAAAGCGAGGTCAACAATTGGTCACGTGTTCGCTGACTATAAACAAAGCCACGACTATTTAGCACCTTTAGCTTAGTATGAGGCAGCCACCGGCTCCAATTCCACAATGGCAGCTCTTCTTCTCGAAAAATAGGAATAAACTGTACATCATGATAGCTATGGAAGGTAGCGATCTGCATCATCAGCTGCTGAACCTGCTCAATCACGACCTTGCGTGCTCCAATATAACCGATTGGACTGGCAATCGCATTTTGGATAGGCACCTGTGCTGTCACCTGATAATAAGCAATCAGCTCTTGAACCCTTTGCTTTGCCTTTTCATGATGCTTGGTCAGCTCAGAATCTGAATAATCAATGTGAAAGCTGGCTGGAGTATCACCTAGCCCCAAGCGGTAGGTCAAAAAGTCAAAATGATATGGAGCCTTCTCATAAATACGGCGATCTGTTTTTTGTGCCATTTCAAGAATAGTCGTCATATTAGGGTAATGATACAGCAGTGCTTCGATTTGCTCCTCACGATAGCCTGCTAGCTCCACATACTTGGTATCCAAGTAGGCTAGATAATCCTTGATTTTTTGCTGCTGGGCTTCTTTATGCCATTTTTTATCTGAAAAATAAGAATGAATGGAGCTTCCAATCGTAATCACAGACATTCCCATCATCATCATGAGCATTCCCCCACCTCGGAAAAAGACATAAGAGAGCCCTGTAAAGACAATCATCGCAAGGGGCGTTATGATCAGCTTTAATAAAGACTGTCTTTTCCCTTCATCATCTGTGGGTACAGAAGCAATCGTCACCTTTCCCTCAGGCTCACGCAGGATAATCCTAGGAGAACGATGAAATTCACTGGCTCTATCCTCAGCTACTGCCTCTGTAAGAGGCAGCAATGCTGTCTGAATAGCATACAAGGACTGAATCGATAGCAGCTGATCCTGAAAACTAAGCACTAAGCCATCTGAAAAAACAAGTTCATCAGATGCTTTAAGAGGCTGCTTGCCTTTCGTCCATTTACCATTTAGATAATAAGACACCGGGCTATAGCAGCTGGCAGAATCAGAGTCTAGGGTCAGCACCAGCTCACTAGGGTAATCAAGCAATTGAAGTGCTGCGGTAGTCTCTCCTGAAATGTAAAGCGAGGAGTCTGGCAGCAGGTATTTAGTGACAGCTTCAAGAATAAGTAAGGTCACTGTAACCTCATCAGAAAGAGCAACACAATGCTTACCAGTGCTGTAGCTCTCTTCCAGTAGGACAACACCTGATCCCTCCACTGATAAGGTAATATCCTCCAGCAAGGGCAGGAAAATATCAGACCCTGATGAAGGCCCCAACTGATAAACGGTATCCGAATAAAGGTGATAGGCATTGTCGTCATAAATAAGGTATGTCATAAATTCCTCCGTCACTCCTTGTCACTGCTAGAGCCTGCTGCTTTTTCCTCTTTAGGCGTCAGGTAGGCCTTTTTGAGCTCGTCTAATTTGCTCTTATAGCTGTTAAGCTGCTCTGTACGCGCCTCTGCTGTCAGATTAGGATCTCGCTGAACATCATCAATCTTCTTAGTCAAGCCATACATCAAGAGCTGCGGGTCGTCTAGATAGCTCGCAATATCCATGGCATCATCTATCCTTGCTTGACCAATCAGCACCCAATAGCGTAAATAATCTTCATTAGACTGGTTCGATATTTTACTTAATTCCTCCTTTTGCTTGTCTGTTAGAGGCTCTGTCATTATGACAGAGTAAGCCACAATATATTTATCACCCTGGCTTAAGGCCTTACTGTCTGTATGCTTCGCTGTTGTGATAACCTTAGAATAGTCTTGATTAATAAAAGCCATACGCAGACTAGCAACCATTTCCTGATAAGGCATAGCAAACAATAGAAAATAAAGAACGCCCGCCAAAGACAACAAAGCAAGCACTGATGAACAAATGGTGGTCAATTTCAAGCGCGATATCGTCTTGTTAGCAACACGAGAAAAATGCTCTTTATTGTCTTTTTGCTCCTCATGGTACTTTGTCGCTAAAAGCTCCTGCAACTCCTGCAGCGCCTCAGCCTTGGCCACTGCTTCGCAAAAAAGATTGCCTTTGTAAAAGGGAAGCTTGCCACCCATCAGAGCGTCATAGCTGGTCTTTTTATCAAGCAAGGCAATTGTCATACATTTCAGTGTATTCACAAAGACCTCACGCTCAAGCGGCTGGTAAGGAGGAACCTGATCCTTGATTCCCCGAAAAATCAACTGTGGCTCTGCATTACGGTTAAAGACCAGATTATCTGGTGTAAAGCTGTAGGTGAACTTTGAGTCCAAGAGCTGATCAAACAGCTCACTAAGATTTAGCAAATGCCTTAGCTTTTCCTCAACAATCATCGCCTCTAGGGCTGACCAGTCATACATGTCATCAATGCTAGCCTCTAGAATCAGCTTGTCGAAAGCCTGTTCTAACTTGGAAGGAACAAAAAGAGAATGCTCAGAAGCTAGTAAGGTATAAGCAACCTCAGCATCTCCTTTAACATCCTCAACCAATAGCTCACGTATTATTGTTTTCATCTTTTTCTCCATGTTTATAAATTTTCCAATACTAACAGTGCACCATTTTTTAGGGTATCCATGCGACTGGTGCTTGTCATCAGCTGACCACCTTGCTCATTTCTAGCACTGGGATTTACCACCTGAAATCCCAAACCATAAGCATCTGATACGATTTGTAATAGCTCCTTAAAGGTCATTGTCCTTGGTACCCGCAAATCAAATTCCTGTGAAAAAAATGCGAGCAATCAAGACTGATACTAATATAATTCTCCATAAAAATTAGCCCTTTCCTGATAAGTTTCCATGTCACCTGACATCACCTGCCAAGCTAGCTAAAGCCTCTTGAGGTGATTCACATCACTAAAGTATCGTAGAACACACACTTTTCTCAGCAGGTAGGCTTTCAAGCATTTGTATTGACTGACTTGCTACCTGCTGATCAAAGCTGCTCTTCATATTTGCTACAGGCCCTAAGGCCTTGCCCAATACTGTCAAAACAGCTGAGAGCCTTTTCTTATAAATGCAGCATTAGGAAGTCTCCTAAGCTAGCCCTCTATTTTCAGTGAGTAGATACTCTTGACAGACGATTCTACTCGTGATGTCTTTTGTGTTTTTGCCTTGATAATCGCCCTCTAGTCAGAGAATAGCCAGTCAGTACAGCTCCCACAAGAAGTATGGCCAGCATTTGCCAAGTGATGCCGATAGTTTTTTGAGCGAGCAAAACACCATACTGGTCATCTGTTGCTGCCAGACGCTGCTCTGGGTTAAATAAGAGTGGCTGATACCTTGCAACAAGGTTGTCACTATCAATATGAGTCATAAATAGGTGATTCTTGGTCGTCTGACTAGTTTCTTTTCGATGCTGCTGTTTCTTTTTAATGCTTAAGTCTGTCTCTGATTGAAATAGGGCAGACAGATCGCCCTCTTGCTCGATGTAGCTAATGTCTTTTTTCTCACCCCCCTGATTTGAACTGCCCCCCAAAAGTTAGACATAAAATCTAACAATTGGGGGGCTATTTTTATGACATTGAGTTATGAAGACAAGGTTCAAATCTATGAGCTACGGCACATTGGAAAGTCCATTAAATGCTTATCAGAAAAGTTTAGTATTGCAGAATCTGACCTCAAATACATGATTCGCCTGATTGACAGGTATGGGTTAGCCATTGTCCAAAAAGGTAAGAATAGTTATTATTCTCCAGAACTGAAGCAAGAGATAATAGATAAAGTTCTGATTGATGGTCAATCTCAAAAACAGACGTCCTTAGACTATGCTTTACCAAATTCTAGTATGCTTTCAAGGTGGATAGCGCAATACAAGAAAAACGGCTATACTATTCTTGAGAAAAGAAGAGGGAGGCCACCAAAGATGGGACGTCAACCAAAGAAGACTTTAGAACAAATGACAGAGTTGGAGCGACTCCAAAAAGAATTAGACTACCTTAGAGCGGAGAATGCTGTGCTAAAAAAGCTGAGAGAATACCGGTTGAGGGACGAAGCAAAGCTCAAAGAGCAACAGAAATCATCCAAGAATTAATCGGTCAATTTTCTCTAGCAACTTTGCTTGAAATCCTTGATTTATCGCGGTCAACCTATTATTATCAAGTCAAGCAACTAGCTCAAGAAGATAAGGACATGGACTTAAAGGAGCTCATTCAAGGCATCTATGATGAACATCATGGCAATTATGGCTATCGTCGCATTCATCTGGAACTAAGAAATCGTGGTTTTATCGTCAATCACAAAAAAGTACAACGTTTGATGACTGTCATGGGCTTAAAAGCTCGTATCCGTCGTAAGCGCAAGTATTCTTCTTACAAAGGTGAGGTTGGCAAAAAGGCTGATAATCTGATTAAACGTCAGTTTGAAGGTTCTAAGCCCTACGAGAAGTGCTATACCGATGTGACGGAATTTACCTTACCTGAGGGGAAACTCTATCTATCGCCTGTTCTTGACGGCTATAACAGTGAGATTATTGATTTCACCCTGTCTCGATCGCCTGACTTGAAGCAAGTACAAACCATGCTTGAGAAGGCTTTTCCAGCGGATTCGTACAATGGAACGATTCTCCACAGCGATCAAGGCTGGCAATATCAACATCAGTCTTATCATCACTTTTTGGAGACTAAAGGCATTCGTCCATCCATGTCTCGCAAGGGAAATAGTCCAGATAATGGGATGATGGAGTCCTTCTTTGGTATTCTCAAATCTGAGATGTTTTACGGCCTTGAGACAACTTATCAATCCCTTAATGAGCTTGAACAAGCTATTACAGATTACATTTTTTACTACAACAACAAACGCATTAAAGCAAAGCTAAAAGGACTTAGCCCTGTGCAATACAGAACTAAATCCTTTCACTAATATGTCGTGTCCAACTTTTGGGGGTCAGTACATGGTTCAAGAGAAGGTTCTCATCACTTGGTCTAAAAAATATGCCGACCGGGAGCGCATTCGTCGTGAAGGTGCTTTAGACTATGCCAGTCAGTTAACCAATGCGGAGCTTTTTCGTAGAACCAGTAAAAAGGGAGGCAAGAAATACCTAGAGCTCCAATATTTGGATAAAGAAACTGGCGAGGTTAAACCCTACTCTCCTTTGATTACGATTGATCAAGAACAGGCTGATTTTGATGCTCAGTTTGATGGGATTAATGTGCTTGTCACGAGTGAAATAGAAATGACTGATGAGGAGATGTTAAATGCCTATAAAGAGCTAGCCAAGATTGAAGATTGTTTCCGTGTGACGAAAACAGAACTGGAAAGTCGTCCTGTTTACGTTTGGACGGAAAAACACATTCAAGCTCACTTTCTAACCTGTTTCATTGCTTTAGTTCATCTACGCCTCCTTCAACATCAGATAGATTGGCAGATGAGTCCTGAACGTATCATTACTGCCTTAAACAGTGCCAAGGTAACACCGTTACAAGATAACTACTACAGACTTCAAGAAAGCCTTGATATGCAAGAGTTAAACAGACTGCTAGGAATTGAATGGGCGAAGGGAATCGTTAAGTTTGAAGAGCTCAAACATTACGCTAAAAATCCATATACAACACTAAAATAAATTTAAAGACCAGCAAAATCCCTTGGGACACAAGGGGTTAGCTGGTCTTTACTTGTTTTTAAGTGATAAAGTCGGGATTATAACAGAATATTTTAGAAATACTATAGGTTATTTTGAATCTTCTGATTGTTTTGACAGTTACAAGAAATCCCAGTGATTAACACGGAGACAAGCCCCAGTAATTATCGATTGAAGAGGGAGCTTTTTTCTTGATTCTCCTTAAGCAAATCAGCAAGCATTGGCTTATCCAAGCCAAATGTCCTTACAACAAGCACCGGTAGCCCACTTCATTTGACAAGGGGCTTGTCAGCAAGCATTGATCACAAATCAGGCTGAGCTGCATTAAGCTCAAGAGAGCTTGCCATCAGCCTGTTGGATCAAGCGATACTATAAGCCTATTAACAAACTGGCTAGACAGAGCATGAAGGCTGATTGGTGCTGCCTATTTTTAAGGCTAAAAAAGATCTAAAGCATGCAGGATTGGCATGCCTCGCCTGAAGCATTGGTATCGGTAAGCGCTACAATCGTATCTTCCTCATACTGCTCACTTCCTTCCAGAACGTCCTGTCTGACGCGAACATAATAAATGGACGCACACTTTAACTTAAAGGCGTGTATATAGGCACGGTTGAGATCACGTGTTGTTGCTTGGTCTGTCATAAATAGGGTTAAGGAAATTGCCTGATCAACGTGCTTTTGAGCCGCTGCTACGATATTAATAATAGGCTCAGGCCCAACCTCATAGGCACCACGCTCGTAATAAGCATAGTTATCATCGCTTATCTGATAAGCAGGCACATAAATCCTTCCTAAGTGCCCCTCCTTTCGCACCTCAACTGGTGCAACAACAGGCTGTAAGCTCGGCGTACATGAGGACAAGTAGCTGATCGAGCCGGTTGGTGCAACTGCCATCAAGTGAGCATTGGCAAGGCCTGTCTCTTGAATCGTCGCAACTAATTCCTGCCAATCAGCCACACTAGGCACTCGAAGCCCGTAGCGCTCAAGCAAGGCCGCAACCTTAGCTGTCTTAGGCTTAGCCTCTTTTGTCAAATAGCGGGCAAAGTAGCTGCCATCTGCATAGGTTGACTGCTCAAAGCCAGCAAATGCTCCCTTTTCCTTAGCTAATTGACTAGAAGCCTTAAAGGCATAATAGGCCATTGTGTGGAAAAAGAGATCAGTAAAATCTACTGCTTCAGCTGAATCATAAAAGATGTGATTGGTCGCCAAAAAGCCATGTAAATTCATCGCGCCAAGACCAACAGCATGATTAGCAGCATTCCCCTTTTCAACAGAAGGAGCGCAGCTGACGTCTGAGGCCCTTGACACATGGTCCAAGGCCCTAACACTAGTTGCAATCAATTGCTCAAAGCCAACCGCATGCTTCATGGCTTCAGCAATATTAATAGAGCCAAGGTTACAGCAAATGTCCTCGCCGATTTGCTTAAAGGTCAAATCCTCTTCAAAGGTGCTTGCTGTGCTGACCTGAGCGATTTCAGAGCAAAGGTTTGACATGACAATCCGCCCCTTTTGTGGGTGTGGATTGCGCTTATTAACCGTATCATCAAACAAGAGATAAGGGTAGCCAGATTCAAAATGAAGCTCTGCAATAAGCTGAAAGAGCTTACGGGCACTGATATAGGTCTTTTTAATGGCTGGGTTGGCCACTAGGCGGTCATACTCCTCGGTAATGGCAATATCTGACATGTCCTTGCCATAAACTCGCTTAATGTCATAGGGAGAAAATAGCGCCATGTCCTTATTTTCCCGCGCCAGCTGAAAGGTAATATCAGGAATGACAACGCCTAACGCCAGTGACTTGATACGGATTTTTTCGTCTGCATTTTCTCTCTTCGTATCTAAAAAGGTCAGAATCTCTGGGTGATGCACATTGAGGTAAACCGCACCTGCTCCCTGTCTTTGCCCTAGCTGATTGGCATAGGAAAAGGAATCCTCCAGTAGCTTCATCACTGGCACAATGCCTGTCGCTTGATTTTCAATGCCTTTTATGGGAGAGCCAACCTCTCTTAGATTGGTTAAACACAAAGCAACGCCGCCGCCTCGTTTTGAGAGCTGCAAGCTCGTACCAATCGCACGCGAAATAGATTCCATGTTGTCTTCGATTCGCAGCAAATAACAGGAAATATATTCGCCTCGACGCTTTTTACCTGCATTTAAAAAGGTAGGGGTCGCCGGTTGAAAGCGCCCGCTAAGTATCTGATCAATCAAATCCCGCACCAAATCAGGATCACCATTAGCCAAAAACAAGGCATTCATAACAGCACGATCCTCAAAATGCTCTAGGTATTGTGACCCATCTAGGGTTTTAAGCGCATAGGACTGGTAAAATTTCATGGCTCCCATTAAGCTCAAAAATGAGAACTTTTGCTGGTAAGCGTAGGTAAAGGCTTCAGTGATACATTCAGCCGAATAAGCCTTTAAAATCTCTTGATCATAATAATCATGCGCCACCAAATAACGCCATTTCTCCTCCAAACTATCAAAGGATAGGCTTTGTGGGTAGACATGCTCCTCTAAATAGCGCTGAACAGCTTCCTTATCACTGTCAAAGTGATAGGTACCATCTGCTCGTTTAAAGCGTGTAAGGGCATTTAATGAGAGGTAGGACTCTTTTTGTGACATTCTTTTTTCCTTTCGTTACAATGTGTGATCGTTTTTCTATCATTAGTTATAAGGCTTCATCACCTGCTAAAATAGCCTGCACCTTGATGACATCTCTTTGTGTCCCCAGCAATTCAAATTGGTGCAAAAGCGGCACCTGCAATTTTTGTGCAATGATTGGTCCTGCAATGGCAAAGGTATCACCAAAGTTAGTATTGCCAGAGGAAATAACCCCCTTACAGTGCCTTCGATTGTTAGCCTTGTTTAGAAAATGAATCACCTGCTTGGGAACAGCTCCCTTGCTGTCTGAGCCACCAGCAGCATAGGTAGGGACAATCAAAATATAATCCTCATCAACTAATAGAGGCTCACCAGTGACTGGAATTCTTAGAGCTCTTACATCTAGCTTTTGCACAAAGCGGTGAGTGTTGTTAGATCGCGATGAAAAATAAACAAGCATTACCCTTGCAGCCATCTTAAAACTCCCAATCATCATCAATGGTTTCCTCAGTAACTCCCATCACGTAAGAAGAGCCATTTCCTGAGAAAAAGTCATGGTTCTCATCTGCTCGCGCTGATAGCTGAGCAAATACCTCAGGGGAAATACGTGTTTCCTCCTCAGTAAAGGGAGAATCATACCCTAGATTTTGCAAAAATTTTCCAGCATTATAGACGCTAAAGCGAATCGCATCGTCAGCAAGATCAAAGCCGTCATACAATTCCCTCAGGTAAGCCTTCTCCAAATCAATCAGCTGATAAAGCAGATCAAACACAAAGGCCTTCATCTCAGCCTGCTTTTCAGGACTTAGGGCTGCCACCTTTTGTTGATACTTGTAGCCACTGTAATAATTGTGAATGACCTTATCTCTCAGGATTAAGCGAATAATATCTGAGGTATTGGGCATTTTGCCTCTAGCTGACAGGTAAAAAGGCAGGTAAAAGCCACCATATAGCAAAAATCCTGGCATCATAGCTGCTGCGACCTTAGACTTCAGAGGGTCATCACCAGTATAATACGGAATCAACACACGCGCTCGCTCCTGTAAGCTCTCTGTTGACACCACCCAATCGTGGGCCTCCTCGATCTGCTGACTGCTGCACAGGGTCGAAAAGATTGTCCCATAGGACCTAGCGTGAATAGCAACCATAAAGGCAAAATTAGTATAAATCACCTGCTCATGATCGGTCAAAGAATGTTGAATTTGTGCCACATCTCCAACTGTTGCTTGAACCGTATCTAGCAAGGTCAAGCCGGTATAGGTTCTTGTGATGAGCCTTTGCCAATCCTCCCCCAAAGAACGCCAAGAATTAAGGTCATTAGAAACAGGAACCTTCTCAGGCAGCCAAAAATTTTGCGTCACACGGTTCCAGACCTCCAGGTCCTTGTCGTCATTAAGCTGATTCCAATTGACAGAGCGCAAACTTTTTTTGGTTTGAGACAAGGCATAGTCAATGGGTGACTGTGATCGGTCGTAATAATATTGGGTCATGTTTTCTCCTTCAAGCTTGATAGTCGCAATATCAATCCTTCAGCTGCCAAGCCTTCTACAGCTTTAGGACTAGGGAAGACTGCTAAGTGCCACATTTAGACAACACAAAAAGACTTGCTCTAAAGGGCAATCCTACAGGCTAATGATAATTTCTTGCTGATGATCCCTAACCAGTCAGCAACTGCTTTGTAAGCAAGGCTAAGCCCGCTTTTTTCCCCGGCTGAATTAAGTATACTTAATTCTTATGTTTGTTATAATAACACAATATATAGTGCTTTGCAATCTTTTTGATACAATATATAGATTAATTTATGAAAAAGAAATCATAAAAGGAGCTAGCAGCACCTTAACGAAAGCCCTGTCTGTATGCTCACCAATCCCTCATCTGCCAACTTGCTTTTCAAATAAGATCAATACATATCAATTCACACCCCCATGAAGGGAGCGACTAGAGCGTGAGATAAAGAAACAAAAATGATGTATTTTCAATACTCAGAGCTTTCACTGCTGTTATTGCCTATTAGGCTGCTAGACTAGTGCTTCTTTCTTGTTCAAAGTTTACAAAGCTCCCACAAGAAGTCTAGGTCTCTTGTCTTTTTAAGACACTAAAAATCCCGTATGCTCCTGCTAATCAATCTATTAGCAAGACCCATACGGGATATTGTCATCTAAAAGCCCAATCAGCCAATAATCGTACCATTTGGCACTGCCGGATCAACCGTCAGCACTGTCAGCTTGCCATCATGTTCTGCTGACAAAAGCATGCCCTGACTGATATATTTTTTCATCATTTTTCGCGGCTTGAGGTTGGCAACAATTTGCACCTTCTTGCCAACGAGCTCTTGTTCATTTGGGTAATAGGCTGCAATACCTGATAAGATTTGACGATCAGAGCCATCACCTGCATCTAATCTAAAGCGCAGCAGTTTTTCAGAGCCTTCAACTCGTGACACCTCTTTGACCTCTGCCACACGAATCTCAACTGCATCAAAAGCCTCAAAAGTAATCGTGTCCTTTTCAGACTTAAGGGCTACCTTTTCAGGATCCCAGTCTGCTTCTTGTGGCTTAGCTATGCTCATTGTCATTTGCTCTTTGATATAGTCAATCTCTGCTTCCATATCAAGACGAGGGAAGATTGGCTCTCCTTTGGCAACAACCGTCACACCTGTCGGAAGATCTGCTAAATCAAGCTCTTCCAGATGATATTTGGCACCGAGACCTAGCTGCTCCATAATAGCAGCTGAGGTTGTCATCATAAATGGCTGAATCAAATGAGCCACCACGCGCAGACTTGCAGCTAAATGTGCCATCACACTGGCTAGCTGCTCCTTACTATCAGCTGCTTTGGCAAGCACCCAAGGAGCAGTTTCATCAATGTATTTGTTCGTGCGTGAAATAATCGTCCATACGGCCTCCAAGGCACGTGGGTAATCAACAGCCTCCATTTGCTTGTGGTATTCGGAAATATGATCAGCCACAACCTGCTCCAGATCCGCATCAAAAGCTGTAACGTTTCTGACATAAGCAGGAACCCTGCCGTCAAAGTATTTATTAATCATGGCAACTGTACGATTCAAAAGGTTACCAAGGTCATTAGCCAGCTCATAATTGATACGACCAACATAATCCTCTGGGGTAAAGGTACCATCAGAGCCAACCGGCAAGGAACGCATGAGGTAATAACGCAGAGGATCAAGACCAAAGCGCTCAACCAGCATTTCAGGATAGATCACATTCCCCTTTGATTTAGACATTTTACCGTCCTTCATGACAAACCAGCCATGAGCAATCAAACGCTCTGGCATTGGTAAATCAAGCATCATCAACAAAATTGGCCAATAAATGCTGTGGAAACGCAAAATATCCTTACCAACCATATGGAAAACCCTACCACTCCAGAACTTATCGAAGTTAGCATGATCCTTCTGACCGTAGCCTAGTGCTGTTGCATAGTTTAAGAGAGCATCGATCCAGACATAAACAACGTGTTTAGGATTTGACGGCACAGGGACCCCCCAGGTAAAGGTTGTTCGGCTAACCGCTAGATCCTCCAGACCTGGCTCGATGAAGTTTTTAAGCATTTCATTCATACGACCGTCCGGCTGAATAAAATCAGGCTGAGCCTTAAAGAAGGCAACCAATCTATCCGCATACTTGCTCAGGCGCAAAAAATAAGATTCTTCAGAGACCCATTCGACCTCATGCCCTGATGGTGCCACACCACCAATGACCTTGCCAGCTTCATCGCGATAAACCTCAGCTAACTGACTTTCTGTAAAAAATTCCTCATCTGAAACAGAATACCAGCCTGAATAGGTCCCTAAATAAATATCATCCTGCGCCAGCAACCTCTCAAATACAGCAGCAACCACCTCCTCATGATAGTCGCCAGTGGTGCGGATAAACTTATCATAAGAGATATCAAGGAGCTTCCATAGTGCCTTGACTTCCTCAGCCATGCCATCAACATAAGCTTGAGGGGATAAGCCGGCTTCTTGTGCCTTATCCTGAATCTTTTGACCATGCTCATCAAGACCAGTCAAATAAAAAACGTCATAACCCAACATACGCTTATAGCGAGCAAGAACATCACAGGCAATCGTAGTATAGGCAGAGCCAATATGAAGCTTCCCTGACGGGTAGTAAATCGGTGTTGTAATATAAAATGGTTTTTTCTTAGTCATCTTACGTCCTTTCAAGGCTAATGAAACCTTTGTAATCAGGGACTAGGGCAATACCCATTCCCAAGCTGAGTCCTGTCAGCTATCAACTGACATTATACCATAATTTTAGCATAAAAAAATGATCACTCAGCCTATTAACTGATACCTCCCCCATAATAGACAATGACAAACAAGCAGTCATCAAAAATTATAGGAGGAGGATATCAATTAGTAGACTTCAATCATTTTTCAATGATACCTGATGATGGTAAAATTCCTGTGCCAAGAGGTAGTTCACGTAGCACAATGGGATCAGCATGGGAGATAAGGCATACTCACCATAGGATAGTGATAAAAGAGTAGAACAGACCACTCCAAGGGCAAAGGAGAGGATAATAATCAAGGTATTGCGACCAATATGGACTAGCTCTTTGTTGTTCTCATATAGTCCCTTTGTCAATAGGTAGGCAGCATTTTTAATATTACCAGTCATCATCACATTGGCATAGCTCGCACCGCGCAAGGTTTTAAAGGTATCTACCTGAATCGAAGCAAAAAAAGCTAGAGCTGAAACCGTAAAAAATGACGACAATAAGGGTGTGAGGATTGCTGTCACAAGAGCAATCAGGGTCAAGATAAAGCTAGACAAAAGGTACCAATGCAGACCATGCTTATTGGCCCAGCAGTGCATAAAGTAGGTAAAGGCCTGCCCAATCATAAAAACAATGATAGGCAATAAAAATTGCAGGGCTTGGTCAAACTGGCGCTCAGACAGACGAATCGCAAAGGATAAGAGATTGCCTGTCTGAACCCCTGCAAAGCGCCTGCCTTGCGTCATGTAGGTAAAGGCATTGACATAACCACTGATAAAGCAAAGCATCATGGCGCACCTTAAGCCCTCATATACCTGATACGTTTTTCGTTTCCTCTTTGACATACTTGCCTTCCTTAATGTGATTCCAAAAGAAAAATACTGACAAACAGTATTTGATGTGATTATTAGGAGGATAAGCTAAGCTCAATTGCCCTTGATCACAGATAGTCACCAAAGCAAGTTCTGCAGCTAGACTCGGTAAGTCCCCCAAATACAGCTTTAGTATAGCATAGGCAGTCTCTTTTATCAAGATGCTTTGCAGGATCAACTAGCACCATAAGACTAACCATTAGCCAAAAAGTACTCACCCTCTATGAGGACCAGCAGGTAAACCTGATAAAAAAACTAAAAAGCCACCATTTCTGATGACTTCTTAGTCGGCCTCTTCAACAACTTGTAGCTTACACAAGCTATAGCGCTAAGGACAGCCTTTCATTGGAGCACAACATTAGTCTTCCTTGCGTTTTGTTGACACAACAACCACACCTGCACTTGCCATCACTGCAAGAGCTGCCGCTGTGAAGAATGGATGTGTCGCTTCACCTGTTGATGGAAGCTTCTTAGCTTCTTGCTTAGGTGCTGGTTTCTTCTCTTCCTTCTTAGCTTCAGGTTTTGGTTCTGGCTTAGGCTCAGGTTTTGGTTCTGGTTTAGGCTCAGGTTTAACCTCTTCATACACATAAACCACACGAAGATCGCCTTCTAGGGTTGTACCAGTTTCGCTAGGTGAGCCCTCTTGAAGCTTCTTGAACTTGTAGACCTTACCATCTTTTTCAATCTTATCAAGACGAAGTGAGGTAGTATCGTACGCTTCACCCGGCAAGCCTTGTGATACCGCAACAGTTTCACCTAAAACATTACCTTCTGTATCCACATAAGATACAAGAACATTAGCATTAAACGGAACAAATTCCCAATCACCAATTAAAGTAATATCTCCATCACCTGGTGCTGTATAGCCCTCTGTAAGTTTAGTTTCACCATCATTTGTGTAACGTGACCAACCAGTAAATCTCCACTCACCAGTTGCAGTTCTGACATTTTAGCAACATCAAGAAGCTCCTGTGGTAAAGTCATACCTTGCTTGCTACCGAAAATGTAGATAACTGTACTCTTCTCTTTACGAAGAGCTTCATTAGCTGCTTCTTCTTCGGCACGTTTTGATCTTTCTGCTTCTGCCTTAACCGCTATAGTTTGTTCAGCCTCAGCTAAGATTTTGTTAATATCGTCAACTTGAATTAAATTTGAATCGTTAATTTTCGATTCAAAACCTGCGATTGTTGAAGCCAATTCCGGATGCTGTTGTTTAAGAGTAGTTAGACGAGCTGTAGCCTCAGCTTTAGTTGCATACTTCTGCCCTCTCATTGTTACCTGTGCCGATACAGAAGCTGTACCAACTAACAAGGTGCAGAATACTGAAGCTAGTCCGAAAGCCGACTTACGAAGATAGTACTTCATTTCTTTTTTTGCCATTTTTATTCCCCTTTAAATATAATGGACATAATGTCTCCTAATTATCAATGACAGATAATTACACTTTTATTATAAAAGGTATTTTCTGTTTAGTCAAGAGAAAACTGTTTCTTTTACATTTCTGTTATTTTACAGTTATATGTCACATCTGATTTGGTTTAATTTTTCTGAAAAACCAGTAGATAAGGCATTTTAAGCATTTTTTGATGATAAGATAATATCACAAAACATTAATTATATGACAATTATTGTTTTTAATTATTAGAATTTTTAATCAAAACTATCCTGCAATCAGCTGTTTAGCCATTTTAAAAGGCAAACAAAAACCATGCCACATTGCAATGACATGGTTTTCTTCAAGAAAGGAGCGAGCTTTGGTTTGGTACTTTCTACAACTGATCTCCAATAGCAGCTGCTCCTCGTTAGTCCCTGAGCCACAGGTGACTGAGCTTTCCTGCGGCTACTCTGATAGTACCAGCTACTCTTACAACTGCATAAAGCAGTGGCTGCCAGCCAAGCTAAAGCTAAACAATATTACTCTGTTATAGCTTGGTCTGCTGACGAGCTCTCAATGGTCATGTGATTGAGGTAGTTGTCATCAGCCAGCTGAGCCTTAAACTGGTCTCCGACCTTTAGGAAAGGCAGACGGTCACTAGTTTCACTGCTTGCCTTGATTTTATAAATCTGACCCTTGGAGGAAATGTAATAAACCGTTGTTCCTGAGATAATCTGGCTGGCCAATTGCTCCACCTGCCCAGTAATCATCTTGACCTTCTGATCATTGGTGTCTGACACTGACAGCGAGCTTGTGTCCTTATCTGTGAATTGTGAGATTAAGGTCTGAATGTCATTATTCACTGTTACCTGCTGATAATCCTCTGCATCAACCAAGGCATAGGATTTTATCAGACCAGCCCCGTCCTTCAATGAGATAAGGTAATAAGCCTTGTCATTTAACTTGACTAGGGTTGGTGCAGTTGCAGTGTATTTCTTCTCTTGAACTTCGCCCTCGGCTGATTTCATGGCAGAGGCCTCTGTTGCAGAAGGCAGCTTATAGTTAGTGACCTCTCTGGTACGCATGTTAACCAAAATAAAGCCGAGATTTGACGAATCAGCTGTTGCTGAGGTGATTCCTGTATAGAGGTAAATGTCTGAGCCGATGGTAATGTAGTTATAGCTGTCTGTTGTTTGCTTGACATCTGTCTGGCTAAAGACAGTGTTCCAATAGCCCTTTTGATAGGTGTAATAGTCATTAACCCTCTCCAAAACATTGTCAGCAGAATAGACACGATCAACCCATTTTGGAACGTCCTTTAGCTCATAGTATTGAGACTTGCCGCTAACCGCGTCTAACAGGATCACACCCGTCGGCTCCTGAGAGGACAGGCCAAATTTTGGGGCGTAGGTTGTTGCGACATAGTAAGGGTTACCATCGTCATCAACCTCAAATGACGGGTCTGAAAAAATGGTCATCGGGTACTGGAAGCGCAAATGCCTCATGGTGTCTCTAAACATAAATTCCGAATGAGAATACTTCATAGGCTGATTTAACTTGACTAGCTCTGCCTTACCAGTTGTCTGATTGACCTTGACATAATAGCCAATGCCGTCCTTACGATTGGTTAGCCATTTCCAGAAGGATTTGTACTCCAAGGGAGAAACACGATAAGGGAGCTTGCCGATCGTAATCTGACGGTACTCATCAGAAATACCAAACTGCGATACCTTATCAATGGTCCCAAGATAAGTATCTCCAATCTTTTCAGCCGAATCTCGATCCAGCAATGCCAAGGCTGACAGATCAGTGTCTGGAAAATCCTTGTTAAAATCAGCGTCCTTTACCTTAATCACATGAGCATAGGACTTAGCACGAAACATTCTAGTATTAACAGCTAACAGCAAGGACAAGCCAGCAATGATAACAGCAAGGGCAAGACCAAGCCACTTTATGCCACCGGTTAATTGCTTGAGTGAAAGACCTGAGGTCACGTCCTTGCGGCCAGACTTTTGCGTGAAAAAGCTGGTCACTGTTTTTTTCAACCCAAACAAGGACAGGATAAAAAGACTCACCATCGCCAAGATAAGCGCAAGAATCACGAAAAACCAAAATTCTAAGCTCATCACGTTCATTGGCGGCAAATAAATCCAGTAAAAGCCAGCCAGGATCAAGCTGTCTAAGCCAATCAGCACCAAAGAAGCAACTTTTTTTGTCATACTAATCTCCTCGTCACACCCTAAGGCTATCAGGGGTATTCAATATCTTCTCACCGCTATTGTACCACATTTCCCCTCAAAAGATGACATCTCAGCCAGACATTTTTATCAGCTCTTAGAGCACCTCAGCTAGAATGATCAATACAGCTGACAGGCTACGCTCATAGAGCTTGCTTAGTACTTCTTTTGACGCTGGCAAGAGCCTGCTGCTCCAAGACTGAGCAAGCCTAGCAGGACTAGATTGACCGCTGCTTGCTCACCCGTTGATGGTAGGACTTGGGCTTTTTTAACTGCTTGTGCTGTTAGGGCAGAGCTAGTGATTGATGAGCCGGTATAATGAGTCAAGCCTCCAGCCTGATGTTCTAGCTGAGGCTGCTTAGCTTTGATAACCTCAAAGGTAAGCTCAATCACGCCATTATGTGATACCTCTAGACCTCCTTGACCGATTAGCTGATAGCCCTCCGGTAGCTCAACGAGGACCTCATAGCTTCCTTGTCGCAGTGTTTTACCATAGGCACTTGGAACATAGAGAGACGGAGCTAGAGAAATCAACTGACCATTTGCTGCTTTCAGGCTGACCCTGCTGCCTTCTGGCAAGACTTGGTTAAACAAGAGCCAAACAGAAGCCACAATAGGCCTTGTCATCTCAAAGGCAACTGAAGCAAGCCTTGTATCCGCATCTAGACTAAAGCTAACCAAGTTGTCAGACCTTAGCTCAAACAGATGATTATCATAAGCCAAGAGCTCAACGGTGTAGCGTCCAAATGGCAATATCAAGCTATTAGCTGAGCTATTGAAATAGTCCAACTGCTCGATTGGCTTGCCCTGCTCATCACGAATAAGATAAGTAAAGGCTGGCTCTTTTTTGTTCTCAAGCACATCAAGTGCCAAGGCAACGGACACTACTCCCTTGTCTGGTCCTACAGCTCGCAAAGCAGCTAAGCTCATATAAGCAATCTGACCTGCCTCGTCTTCCACTAGATAATAATAATCTGCTTCTGCAACGCCTTCAACCTTAGGAATGGTGTAGGTGCCGTCTGCATTTTGAGCAATCATCACCTTATTATCCTTGAATCTGATCAGCTGATCTTCGACAGTTAGATCAAACTTGCGTCCATCTTTCTTGACAAGGTAGAAGACCTCTTCTCTAACAATACCTATTGGACTTTGTCCCTTGCTTGGTCCCGGACGAAAGACCTCAGTAGCACCATCAGCTTGGAAGCTAGCTGGCGTAATGACTGGCTTTTGATGGCTAACTGTCACCGCATAGGCCTCTGCTTGAGGCATACCATTAGCGTCTAGATAAGAAACAACATAGCGATAATGTCCTGACATCACCCTAGCTCCTGAGGCTCTTGTGCCATACCAAGCGGTGCTGTCAACATTAGCCACGCTTGCACCTGGTTGGCTAGACCAGATTGGGCTTGTCATAGCTGTATCCTCCTGGGCAAAGACCGTTACCTTT
This sequence comes from Streptococcus equi subsp. equi, assembly GCA_900637675.1. Lineage (NCBI taxonomy): Bacteria > Bacillati > Bacillota > Bacilli > Lactobacillales > Streptococcaceae > Streptococcus > Streptococcus equi. Next base: position 544,661 of record LR134389.1, on the reverse strand, counting down.
AGATCTTGATATACTTGATGTGGCAAGCCCTTGAATGCCACAAATCCTTGTTTCCATCATCATTCGGCGAGATGACAGCAGTTTGACCTAATTTAGCCAAACGACTCTGTGGTCTATTGCGGCTAATAATGAGAAGCTCTGCTTCATTTGTCACCAGTCCTGTATCTGCAGCAGTCATGTTGAGGTTATCACTGTAGCTCAGCTGATGCTGAGCATTAATATCAGTTAGGGTCAATGCCAGCTCAGCCTGACCGATTTTTTCTGGCAAGTGATTTCCCAGCTTAGCAATGGCAACATTGCCTGCAAAATCCTCGACCATGTAATAAAAATCACCAAGCGCCACCTGATCAACTGGCAGGACAAAAGAGCCATCTGCTAAGCGCTCAACAAACTGCTTATTGTCTGATACGGTCACATACTTTAAGCCATCATTAATGGTAATCGTATAAGGCTTGTCATCCTTTGTTTCCAAGTAAAAAACACTATCTCGAAGAACACCAGCCTGACCGCGATCAAGCCACTGAGACGGTCTGAAGCGATGGGTCACAGGGTTATAGCTTGCTGTTCCTAGCTCCGGCGTTTGACGATCCACAATCACCTCAAAGACCATTTCTTGACGTTTCGCTCCTACCACATCTGGATAATAAGAAACCACATAATGGTATTTGCCATCTGGTAGGTCAGCTCCGGTCAGCGATTTACCACTAAAGCCTGTTTCTAACAGCGTTGTTGACTTGGCAAAGCGAATATCACTGTTAAAGTTTTTATCCCCTTGAAGGGCTGATGGGCTCGTCCAGAGCAACTCCTTACGGTCTGTATCTGTTCCCTTATAGACCCTGGCTTGCAGGCCTTGGTATTTACGTAAGAACACCCCTTTGAAGGCAGCAAAGTCTTGATTGTTGTCGCCATTTGGAGAGATAGCCAACACAGGATAGCCAACTGCATTTCGCTCCAACACAAATTTACCGTCTTTATTACGAAAGGTTCCTAGTGTGTGCAAGCCATTGTCAGCAATAGTAGTCATAGAGACATTGGTATCTGTACCAACAGTCACCAGCCCAGTAAAATGATTGCCGACATAAATCTCGTCCTTTAGCCCTGAGCTGTCAAAATAAAAGCCAGTTTTTCCTTGAGCCTTTAGCTCATAAATAGAGGCTTCAACAACAGGTAGGTTTTCAAAGGCTCCCTTAAAGCCAACAAATGGAATGTTGATGTTATCCTTGTGCTCGTCCTTGCTATCCACAAAGCGAACAAAGCCCTCTAGATAATAGCCATTTGGCATTTGCTTAGAGAGTTCCTCTGTAAAGTTTGAGGCATCTAGGGTAATGGTAATGGTCTTGTGTCCTTGAGCAGGTACGTCAACCTGTTCTCCCTGATAGGTTTTCAGAGATCTTGAACGTAAGGCAAAACGTCCTTCCTTAGTATCCACCTGATCAGTCAACAATTCTGTCTGGTAGCGCAGCGACTTAGCCTGATTAGACAAGTTATGGATTGTCACCTCAAAGCTTATCTGATCAGTCACATTTCCAAGAGAAATACTGCCATAGTTGTCTTTACCTGTCAGGTACAGACCACTGGTTACCGCGGTCTCTATATTCAAGAGCCCTGCTCCCTGCTGGCGTGGCGATGTGGTGGTATTGGTCTTAGGGTTGATGTGGATCTGAGCATTACTCATCAGTATATTTTTGACCAGATCTGCTAGCTTATCCTTGGCAAGCTGTGGTTGAAGCGCTTCTAGATATTGCTTGACCAAAAGGCTTGCCCCTGCAATGTGTGGGGTTGCCATACTAGTTCCTGACTGGCTGCCATAGTGATCATCGTTGAAGGTCGAGTAAATATCTCCACCTGGAGCAGTGATGTCAGGCTTCAAATAGCCATCTGAGGTCAAGCCCCAGTTAGAGAAATAGTTCATCTCATTTCCCTTTTGGCTAATGGCCTTAGAGACCTCAGCATCAAAGGTCAGAGTGCCTGTTCCATTGCCATTTAAAGCAGCCATTGCCATGCCAAATTCATGAGAGATAAAGGCAGATGGCAGCACCATCCCCTTTGAACTCAGACGCATGGTGCGGTTAGCCTTGCCTGGCTCATTGTTAAAAATCAAGACCCCAGCTGCCCCGTACTGCTTGGCCTCTGCTATAATATCGTCGTATTTCCGATTAGGATCACGCTGCACCAAGACAATCTTGCCACTCACTTCGCGTTCTTGGTAGCCTTCTTTTGTCAAAGCTTTGACATAAACAAATGAGTATGGTACATCAAAGCCAAGACTAGTCTTAATGTCCTTGAAATCAACAGATTCCAAATAGATAGCCTTTCCATGATTTAAGTCAGCCCTATCTTTCAAGCCCTCCACCGTCATCAGACGCTCTATAATCACTTTGTTATTAATAGACGCAACTGAGGTAGGAGTCCGGCCTGCTGATGGAGCCCCCACTAAGCCATAATCAGGATTTGTCACCAACGGGTCTGCATGATCTGACCCAAAGGCACGCTCATTACCTGCAGCAACGACCACAGAGACACCAGCCTGCCTTGCCTTTTCGATAGCTGCCATCAGGGCACGATTCCCATTCAATTGAGACCCATTGGCCGAGCCCAGACTTAAATTAATCACATCAGCGCCCAATGCCACAGCATCTTCGATGGCTTTAATAAATAAGGGGTCCCCAGTTCCCATCAAATCATGGGTAAAAACCCGCATAAACATGACCTGAGCCTCAGGAGCAATGCCTAAAAAGCGTTCGCCAGCTGCTGCCGCCTTGAGCCCATTTCCAGCTGCAATGCCTGTCACATGCATGCCATGCGATTCATATTTGCTGTCATCATCTGTATCTTGCCAGTCAATGATAGTTCCTCCTGATGTGTCATCAAGCTTGATGACCGTTTCCTGAGGTGCCTCTATTGACTGCGGACGGTTCCTCCTAATATCAATCTGCTGCACAATCACATCAAAATCCAAGTCGTCAAGGCCCTCAAACGGATCGTCCTTTATCTCCTTTACCTTATCATTGTTTTCCACATAGTTGTGGGCAAAGACTACCTTATCGCTTAGCCAGACACCGTACTGAATGCCTGCTGCTTTTTTGCGCTGGTCAATATCTGCCTTTGATGTAAACTTAGCAGCTGCTGGATTTGTAATGCGCATGGCATGGTGACTAGCGTCAATACCAGTATCAATAACAGCAATAACCTTACCTTGACCCTTATAGCCTCTATTCCAAGCTCCTTCTGTTTTTATCCAGCGGTGAGTATCCATATTTACTGGAGGTAGCTCGCGCGATTCTTCTTGCTGCTTGACTGATTGGTTAGATTCCGTTAGCGCTTCCATTTCGGAAGAAACTAATCCAGTCGCCATTGCCTCCTCTGTCTTTTCCTCTGCTTTACTTGACTGGCTGTCGATGTCCTGAGCATTAACAGCAGCTCCCTCACTAGCCTGAGAGACAGACAATACCTCCCTTGATTCTTGATGTTGTCCTGCTGACACGTGAGCTGAGCTAACTCCCTGCTCCTCAGCCACAACTGATCCCATCCCTGTCAGAAAAAGGATTCCGATCAACACAGAAACCATTCCTGATTTATATTTCCTCAGTGAGAAGCGTTCTTTTTTCTCCACTTGATGTCCTCCTAGATTTATTAAAAAAGGTTATTTTAAACAAATGATTCATTTATGTTTTAATCAATAATGTCTAAGCTATTTAACCATTTTTTAATCACAAAAGCAATAAGACTAGAAGCTCTCAGTTTATGTCATTTTTTAATCATTCAACTCACTGAAATGAGGCCTCTCAGAACCTGTCTCATCAACAGATAAGGCTAAACTCAGCCGCTAGACTTCAAAAATGTCACACCATTTTTAGACATTACCTGTCCTCATACCTATAACAGAACCAAGCTTCCACAGTCGCCTTGGCCTTATTTTTTGTTACAATATAGGTTAAGATTATCATTTAGAAAGCGAAGAAAAATGAAACTCATCTCATGGAACATTGATTCTTTAAATGCTGCGCTCACTGGTGAATCTCCTAGAGCCCTCTTATCACGCGCTGTACTTGATACTCTCGTGGCACAGGACGCTGATATTATTGCAATTCAAGAGACAAAGCTATCTGCCAAAGGCCCTACCAAAAAGCACCTTGAGAGCTTGCTTGGCTACTTTCCTAATCATCTCAATGTTTGGCGTTCATCTGTTGAGCCCGCCAGAAAAGGCTATGCCGGAACCATGTTCCTCTATAAAAAGAGCTCAATCCCATTGTCACATTCCCAGATATCGGAGCTCCTACCACTATGGACGCTGAAGGGCGTATCATCACCCTAGAATTTAACTATTTCTTTGTCACACAGGTCTACACCCCAAATGCCGGTGATGGGCTTAGACGCTTGGAAGAGCGCCAGCTCTGGGACCAAAAATATGCCGACTACCTAGCCCAGCTCGATGCCCAAAAGCCTGTTTTGGCTACTGGTGATTACAACGTTGCCCACAAGGAAATCGACCTGGCTAACCCAGCTAGCAACCACCGCTCTCCGGGCTTTACAGATGAGGAGCGGCTTGGCTTTACGAACCTGCTTAACCGAGGGTTTACAGATACCTTTCGCTTTATTCATGGCGATATTCCAAACGTTTATAGCTGGTGGGCACAGCGCAGCAAGACCAGTAAATTGAACAATACCGGCTGGAGAATTGATTACTGGCTCACGTCAAATCGGTTGATTGATAAGGTTAGTCGCTCAGAGATGATTTCCTCAGGAGAACGTCAGGATCACACACCGATTTTATTAGAAATTGATCTATAGACTAGAAGCATTCGGACAAATCAACCCAGACATTAAAAAAAAATGGCTCTGCAAGAGAACCGTTTTTTTAATCGCTTAAAGACCTAGATCCTTATAGGCTGTTCGATACCCTACCTGCAAGACCTGATTATCCTGTAAGAGGATCGGCCGCTTAATCAGCATGCCATCTGTTGCCAAAAGCTCCGCTGCCTCCTCAACGCTCAGTGAATTAACCTTATCTTTAAGCCCAAGCTCACGATAACGCATACCACTGGTATTGAAAAAGCTTTTGAGGCTATAATCTGAATGCTCTAGCCATTGTTTCAGCTGCTCAGCTTTAGGGGGATTGGCCTTAATATCAATGATATCAACCTCAGAAACCAGGGTCTTTAGCTCAGCAAGGGCTTTTTGACAGGTACTACACTTTGGGTATTGGTAAATGGTAATCATTAGCTACTCCTTATTAACACTAATTTGCTCGTGCCTGAGCAACCAGGCCTTCTTTTCAAGTCCTCCAGCATAGCCAATCAAGCGACCATCAGCAGCCAGTACACGATGACAGGGAATAAAAATACTTAAAGGATTACGTCCTATGGCACCACCAACAGCCTGAGCCGAACGACACTGCAGGCGCTTGGCAAGCTCACCATAGCTCAAGGTCTCTCCCCATCTTATCGTCTGCAATTCTCGCCAGACAGCTCGCTGAAAATCAGTACCCTGTGGAGATAAGCAATCAAGCATGGGATAGGGCTTCCTCTCAAAGTAAGCGTCAAGCCACAAACAGGCTCTTTTTAACAGGGCATGCTGCTCCTGCCAGATGGGCTGCACTTTAATCCCAGCCTGAAAATACCTTTGACCTTCAAACCAGGCTCCTATCAAAGCAACATCAGTCGCAACCAAGGATATTTTTCCTAAGGGCGATTGATACACACACTCGTACAATGGCAAGATCTGACCTCCCCACATAATAGCTTATTCCCTTGACTATTTATTATAAGAAAAAGCCTAGCTAAAGGCAAGAAGGAGCCCTCTGACACCACAACAAACGCATGAAAAAACAATAGCGGCTCTTTCAATGCTGCCATACAATCGTTAGTGTCAAAAGTCGCTTACTATACAGCTGCCCCCCTTGAAAAACGAAGCTGGAAAGACACAACATGCTAAAGCTGTTTCACGCGCTGGTGCCTGATTAGATGTTCTTCTAATTAAAGGCCAATGTTCTGATTAAAAAGTCATTTCATGCGCTGATACCTACTCAAATAAAAACACATAGCGTGGGGCTAGACCAATCCCTCACAAGTCATCAATAGTTCGTCTATGAGCTACACTTTATCACATTGGGATAGGCAGACATATTTGCCGGCTCAGTTGTACTTGCCTGATAGCTAACCAAAAGCCCGATAAGCTTTTCCGATCCTATATCAATAGCTGTAGCGGCTATCCTCGCTAATCTCCTGATAAGCGGCTCTTTCATGGCTTTTCTTAATTTTTTGATAGGCTAAGCGCTCGCCATCAATTGGTACCTTGCCACAGTAAACAAAGCCTAACTTTTCAATGATATGCCGCATGACCTGATTATGCTCATGAGTATCTATCCGAAAATCTGGTCCATGCTGCCCCTCAATGAGCCCTTGCAAAAAGGTCTGAGCAATTCCCTGACCAGTCCTATCACTCAGCACCGCCACACGATGAAAGGTCACATAACGGTGGTGATTATGCTGCCACCTGCCATCATAAATCTTGTCGTAGGCGTCCTCTTGGCCATCAATAACAGCCGCATAAGCAACAATCTGCCCCTCAAGCAAAGCCACATAGCCCTGCCCTTGCAACACATCAGCAGCAATATCCTGATAAGCAGGATACCCATCTGCTTTCTGCCATTGGCTGGAGCCTGATTGGGCTAAGGCAGACTTAGCTGAATTGATCACTGTCATGATCTGACTAAGCTCATTAGGAAAAGCAAGTCTAATCTCCATCGTTCACACTCACAATCTATTCTGATTTGATGATGCTATGCTACCGCAAAAAGCCTTACACCTTGTCACTCTGCTAGGGACACCTCATAGCGGTATGCCTGCTTCTCATCTCAGCTGAGTATAGCACAATAGTCATCATTTGACAAAAAGCCTCTTCAAGGATTGCCAGCAATCATGCTATAATAAAGTAAATCACAAAGGAGAACCATTATGATTAAAGAATTTTGTGCTGAAAACCTAACCATGCTAAACCAATTGACCAGCCAGTCGGTCAATCGTGTTGAGCTCTGCGACAATCTTGCAGTCGGTGGCACCACACCCTCTTATGGTGTCATCAAGGAAGCCTGCGACCTCCTACATGACAAGCAGATTAGTGTCGCAACAATGATCCGCCCAAGAGGAGGTGATTTTGTCTATAACGACCTTGAATTGCGTGCTATGGAAGCAGATATCTTAAAGGCTATCGAAGCAGGAACTGATGCCTTGGTCATAGGCTTACTCACTAAGGACAACCAGCTTGACACCGATGCTATCGAACAGCTCCTACCAGCTACACAAGGACTCCCTCTGGTTTTTCACATGGCCTTTGACCTGATTGCTCGCGACCAACAAATCGCAAGCCTAGAGCAGCTCATTGACTATGGCTTTGTACGAATCCTGCTTCATGGCTCAAGCGATACCAGATCCATCTATGAAAACATTGACCATATCAAGCAGTTAGTCAAGGCTGCTCAGCACCGAATCGAAATCATGATTGGTGGAGGTGTCACAGCTGATAACTGCCAAGAGCTAAGTCAACTAACAGGAACAGCTATTGTGCATGGCACAAAAATCATCTAACTATCAGCTCAAATAAAGGAAAAGTCACTCCCTACAAGGAGGTAAATAATAGCAGCCCTTCTCGTTGAAGGCCATACCTGAGCCCTTAGACTAGGCTCCTAGCAAACTAATAGTATAGGACCTTCGCTGCCTTTACATCAAAAAGGCTGCCGTCCAGAAAAAGAGAAAGCCACACATTGATAGAAAACCATAGCTGGCTCTACTACTATCAGTATCTATCATCAGCTTCTGAGCTGCCTAAAAGTTTCGGTGATCATTAACAAGTACAGACTATTTGTTTCTAAATTAGATCATAAAACAGACAATTATAGGAAGCGACAAGTGAATCATTATTCATTTTTTATTGATTACTATGATACTATAAGTAAGGATAGCGCTTTCTTTTTGTCTTTGCTTTGCCTGACTATTAGGCTCTAGATTTATTTTTTACCATAGTAATATAAGAATCGGAATAAATAATGACAACAAGGTATTTTTATAAGCTATTGCTAACGATGTTGACACTAGCATTAGGAGGATTTTCCCTATCTGCTTGCCACTCCAAGATTAGTAAGCCCTATCAAGTCGCTATTTTTGACAAGGATCATGTTAGGACCTTTATGGAAAAAGCTGACAGTCTGGTGCCTGTTGAGACCATCTCTCGAACACAGCACAAGCTATTTGAGCGAGAAAGCTTTAAGCAGGCCAAGCAAGGGTATTTTGCAAAGACAAGAGAAGGAAATGACCTCAAGGTTCTGTTAACTCACATTGATCAAGCAAGCCTAGAAGAAAAAGTCCTTCATGCTGATGGCAATGACGCCTACACCTCTACAACTGATGGTGATTACTTTTACACAACAGCTGTCTTTGCCGATCGTATTGACTGCTACAAGTATGACCGCCACTTGAAAAAACAGGCTCACAAGTCTATTCTAAATCAAGACACCATTAATGCCAGCAATCAGTTTCTGGTGATTGATGACGCTCTGTACCTGCTTGTCAGCGCTGTAGACATCAAGAGTCAGCAGCCCAAAACTGAGCTATGGAAAATGGACAAATCCTTTACTATCACTGATCGGATAGATCTGGACGAAAGCACTGCCTATCTGCGCATGGTCAACGTCGGACGAACCCTTTACATTACCCAGGCTGCTGATGGCATTTTAGAAACTGGAGAACCTAGACCTGGTAACAAGGTGATGACCTATGACTTAGATAGCGGTCAAAAGTCCTATCTCATGCTTCATGTCAATAGTCCTAGAGCCATTTACCACCATGCCAAAACCAATGAGCTTATCATCGAAAATGATCAGCATTATAATCCTGACTTTGCATGGACCATCTACCAGCTAGATACCGGAGAGGAGAGAACCATTCGCTTTGAGGAGCTAGCCGGTCAGGAGACAAGCTCTCCCTACTTTATGATGACCTCAAGCAACTACTACTTCCTCTTTCCAAAAAGGCTTTACCGATACGATTGTAGTAACCATCAGATGACCTGCATCAACCTAGATCAGTACGGAGTGACGCACGCCCATGCCTTGATCGCTAAGCCCACACCATAAATCACAACAGGCCTAATCACCACTCATTCATCTACACCCCAATGCTTAGACAAAGCAGTGTACTGACCCCCAAAAGTTGGACACGACATATTAGTGAAAGGACTTAGCCCTGTGCAATACAGAACTAAATCCTTTCACTAATATGTCGTGTCCAACTTTTGGGGGTCAGTACACTTTGGGAAAGTATGTATGAATCTCCAGAAAAAATACCTTATCAACTACCTCTATATGACAAGTATGAGGGAAATAATAGTTTATTTAGAGATAATGCCTCACCAAATTTTAGGGCGGATGTCAAAGATATTACAGCTACTTTAGTGGCTGTTTTAAGTAATGGTTATCCAACCGGGAAAAGCAGTTTTTGTAAAGACTACTGTCCCGATGAAATCAGGGCAAGACAATTAACCCAATTAGCTATTTGGTATTTTACAGATGGTATTTCTGAAGAAACGTTGAAATCAAATTATAGTCTAAATGATCTTGAATTTCAAGGATTAAAGTATTTAATACAGGCTGGCAAAACTGCTGGGACTAGTAACAATCGAACTTTAGATATCTATATATCTAAAGATAGAAATTCAAAATTTCAAAATCTTTTAGGTTCTACCTTAGTAGTTAAAACTCCAGAAAACAAAGAGAACTGTCAATGTACTAAAATTTATATAGAAGAAAATGGAAAAGATGGTTATTATCTTTACATCTATGAGGATACGAATAAAAACGATAAATATGACAAAAACAAAGATAAACTACTACAGAAAAAATACATAAAAAATGGGAAAGACGGCAAGCCTGGCCTAAATGGTCAACGTGGGCCTCAGGGCGAACCTGGGAAACAAGGACCACAAGGTCCTAGAGGTGATAAAGGGGAAACCGGAGAAAAAGGACAAGATGGTAAACCGGGCAAACAAGGTGATCGTGGTCCGGCTGGACCTCAGGGGCCTAGAGGTGACAAAGGGGAAACTGGAGAAAAAGGAGACCCTGGACGTAATGGTAAAGACGGTAAACCAGGTGAAAAAGGGGATCCTGGGCAACAAGGCATTCCTGGGCCTAAGGGTGATCCTGGAAAAGATGGAGAAAAAGGTGAACGTGGGGAGCAAGGACCTCGTGGAGAAAATCCCACTCCTACCCCAGATCCAATGCCACAACCAATGCCTGACCCTGCACCTAAACCAGAATCCAAGCCAGAACCTAAGCCGATACCTCAACCAGAGGTTAAGCCTCAGCCAGAGACAAAACCTCAACAACCAAACAAGCCATCAACCATTACTAGCCAACCTAGCGGCAAAGCACTACCAAAAACAAACGACACAGGCAGCTTGATAACAGTATTGGGAACAGGCTTGCTCTCTCTTCTTGGACTGGGCTTCTTAACTAGACGCAAAAGAAAACAATAATTAAAGCACTATCTATAGCTTTTTAATCATTGGCTATCAAACAAATCACAAAAAAACTTATCGTTTTACTCCTAACGATAAGCTTTTTCGTATTCTCTATTACTTGGTCCCAATACTATTTTTCCAGCTTTAGGCTGGTTTTGTTAATCCAAAATAATATCAGACAATTTCCGTTTTAATTAAAAAAAAAAAAAAACGAAACTGCGGAAGCTAATTATCAGAAAATGATTCACAGCTTAGAGTCACCATGTTAAGCTATTCTACGGAGAAGAAAGGTTTGGGAATGACTATTTCTAAACTCAAAGGAGAGAAACATGAGAAAAACAATGAAGAAGATGCTAGCAGCCTCGACAGTCTGCATCATCATGTCGGGCAGCTTTATCGGAGGCGCGGCAAGAGTACTGGCAGAGCAGTACTATGGCTATGATGATGGAACAAAAGACGGTGGAGACTGGCCAGTATTTTTATATGTAACACCAACAAATCACCCCGAAAGAAAAACCGATAAAGAGCACTGTGTCTATTGCTTTAACAGGTTAAATAGTTCACCTGAGCTCTGGGAATCTCAATTTAAAGATCCAAGTAAGCTAGGTATAAAACTCCCTATCTATGAAAAGAAAGAAGGAGATGAAAGCCTTTTAAGAGCTAAATCTCAGAAGCCCAGTGATAACTTAACTTCAAAATTAGTTACTGTTCTTTCAAATGGCTATCCTAATAAGACATTAGGTAATTTAAGTGAAGATCAAAGTCGCCGATTAACACAGCTAGCTATTTGGCACTTTACTGATGGATACGCTACAAATCATTTCAAAGATGGTTATCATCTAAACAAAGATGAAGATTCAGAATTAAAAAAGTTAATTGAAACTGCTGAAAAAAACTTCCAAACTACAGCACATACCTATAGCTTAAATCTTTATGTAACTTCATCATATAATTATAGTACAGGTAAATTTTATCAACATCTTCTTGGTTCCACTTTAACACCAAAACTTCCGAACCCAAATCCAGGACCTAAACCACCAGGTGGGAACAATCCACATCATTTACCAGGTGAAAATGGTCAAACTAAATATCCAGAAGGAGAAAGCGGTGAGGCAGGAGCTCCTAAAAAGCCCGAGCCTAAACCAGAGCCTAAGCCGGAACCAATGCCTAAGCCAGAGCCTAAGCCACAACCTGAGCCTATGCCAGAACCTAAGCCAGATCCTCAGCCTAAGCCAGAGCCTAAACCACAACCTGAGCCTAAGCCAGAGCCTAAACCACAACCTGTGCCTAAGCCAGATCCTGAGCCTATGCCAGATCCTGAGCCTAAGCCACAACCTGAGCCTATGCCAGAACCTAAGCCTAAACCGGAACCTCAGCCTAAACCAGCGCCTCAACCAGAGGTTAAGCCTCAAAAACCAACCAAGCCATCAAACACTACTAGCCAGTCTAGCGGCAAGGGACTACCAAGAACAAATGAAGCAGGCAGTCTAATGACAGGACTTGGAACAGGCTTACTCTCTCTTCTCGGATTAGGCTTCCTAACAAGACGCAAAAGAAAAGACTAAGACACTAAAAGATTATCTATAGTCGTTTAGTTGATCAGTATCTAGTCTAATACAACACAAAAGCCTTATCGCGCCATAAATGGAACGATAAGGCTTTTTAAGCTTGGTTCAAAAAGGGTAAGACAACTTAGTCTAGCGATGTAAAGGCTTCATCAGCACGCTTGCTAGTACCATTAAGGTCATGGCTGCTACAAACAAGGCCAAGAAATAAGGCCAAGCCTCACCTAGATTACCGCCATTTTGGAAAGTGCTGATGATGGTTAACACCCAATGTTGTGGGAGTAGCTTTCCAATCGCCTGCATATAAGGCGGCGTAATACTAAGCGGCCACAAACAACCCGCCAGCATAGAGGTTGGCATCACAATCAGATTAGCCAATTGACTGCTTTGTTGCGCATTTTTAGAAACCGCACCAATCATTAAGCCAAAGCCTATAGCTAACAAACTATAAAGAAAGAAAGTCAACAAAACAATGGCTGTTGGAATGTAAAAGCTGACATTTGCTACCCTGAGTAATCCCAGCATAATCACTATTTGTATCGCAAAGGCAACAATACCAACACAGACATAGCTCAGCATGTATTGAAGGCTTGATAGCCTTGATAAGACTAAGCGATTGTAGATTTGACTGGACTTATCAAGCAAGATACCACCGTACAAGACACTGGTGCTGCCTAGCATTAGGATCAATAAAAAGCCAGTTGTTGTCGAGGAAACAGACTTACTTTGGGAACGATCAGCTAGGGTGATTTCTTTGACCTTGTAGGATAGCTTCGTGTTATGAGCTGAAATCTTCTTGAAAACCTCTTGATTGCCTGCTGCCGCATCACCAATGATATTGTAATTCTCCAAGAGATAATTAGCCTGCGCCTTAAACCATTCTGTTATTTGACTATCAGCAATCGAACGTAGAGCGATCTTTTGAGTGTCTCCTTTTAGAACCTTCTCACCAAAGCCCGGCTCAATGGTCAGCACAGCCTCCAGTGTCTTGGCCTTTAGGTATTGATCAATAGCCTTTTCCTCTAGCCTAGTATATATCTGATATTTTTTATTGTGCTTTAATTGCGACACAAACTGCTTGGAAACCTGACTCTTATCCTTATCTAAGATCCCAATCTTAGCTTGACTTCCCCCTGTAAAGCTCAAGGACAAGGCCAGCATTGTTGTTAGCATAGGCAACAGGATAAAGGTGATATAGCTTGTTTTTTTACGTCTAATTTTGATAAATAAGGCTTTAATAAAAGGAATCATGCTGCCACCTGCTTTCTCATTCTGACCAAAGCAAAGAGGATAAAGGCTGTTCCTATACCAAGATTAACCATTAAGGTAACCGGTATGGGATTGGACTGCCCACCAAAAATAAGATAAAACAAACTATCATTGACCCATTTTATCGGGGAAATATTAGACAGCTGATTAATCAAGGCGCTATTTAAGGTTGACAAAGGAATATAGCTTCCTCCCAAAAAGGCAAAGACAGGAATGACTGCATTAGACGCTACCGTCAAAAAGGATTGATTTCTAATACCAGTCGCAAGCCCGATACCGATGGCAACAGACAAATAAACTAGCGAGGCCGTCACACCGATAATCTGCCAGTCATTAGTCCCCCAATTAACACGTAACACAAATCGGGTAAAGACATAAAGAATGGTTAGCTGGACTGCTGTTGCTAGCATACCACCAATTAATTTTCCAAGCAAAATAGCACTATTTGAGACCCCTGTCAAATAAATGCGGCTAGCCACCCCTTGCTGACGATCTGATAGCACCAGATTCATCGCTGACATAATGCTATAAAAGGTAATCATGGTAAACATGGAAATAGCATAGTAATCCGCTGAGCTCATGCCTTTACTGGTTTGCACAGAGCTAGAGGCGATATAGTCTATTTTTCTTTTCTTGATGTTGCTAATGGCTTCTGGATAAAGGTTAGCAATCGAATCATAGGTCTTGGCGTTATCCACATAGATATTGACAAGCATATTAATCAAATCAGCATTCTGTTGGTTAATGCTGTTGGTGGTCACCTCAATGTTTTGGTCGCTCTTAACCTCTAGAGCTGCCGTCAAGGCGCCCTCGCTGACCTTTTGCTTAGCCTTAGCGATATCCTTGGTTTCTTTAGCTTCTAAATGAAGCTCTTTATTTAACAGCTTTAAAAACGTGATAAAGTTCTTTTGATACTCTGTTTCCTTGCCCTCAAGCTGATAACGAACCGTCAATTTAGGAACAGTAGCTGCTGTATTAAAGCTGGACTTAAAAGCAAAGCTTAAAATCAGAATCATCAAGATAGGAAAAACCACCATCATCAACAAAGCAGTCCGATCCCTAAAAATCTGTAAGCTTTCTTTTTTGATTAAATGAAATAAGATCATAACAACCCCTAATCTCTTAGCTTCTTACCAGTCAAATGCAGGAAGATTTCTTCTAAATTCAAATGCTTATGCCTAATCTCACTAAAAGCAATATGAGCATCTGTCAGCTGACGAACAACCGAGCCAATGTCTTCATGTTCAATCAGGAGAACTGCTTCAAGCTCGTTATCCATCAGTCTCCAATTGGGCTTATTAGAGAGATCGATTGCTTGGTCAGCTGCGACTGTCACCATGATTTGCTTTGTGAAATCAGACTCATAGCGTCTTTCTAGCTCGGCCTGACTGCCCTCTTCAATCACCTGACCATGATCCATAATGTAAATGTAATCACATAAGGCCTCAACCTCTTCCATGTAGTGGGTCGTGTAAATAACAGTAGCTCCTTGCTCATTTAACAAGCGAATAGACTCTAAAATATGATTACGAGACTGTGGGTCAATCCCTACCGTCGGCTCATCAAAGATGATTAGCTTAGGAGAATGCACCAAAGCACAGGCAATGTTTAACCGTCTTTTCATACCTCCTGAAAACTGGCTTGGAAACTGGCTTGCCTGTGATTTTAACCCTACGAACTCCAAGCTTTTTAAAACCTGCTCCTTGAGCTCACTTCCCTTTAAGCCATAGAGAGAGCCGAAAAGCTCAACATTCTCATAGGCTGTTAAATCAGGATAAACAGCAATATCCTGAGGGACATAGCCAATCTTGGAACTAATTTTTCGAATAGATTTATAAGATTGCTGTAAAACAGTCACTTCGCCAGCATTCAAAGGGATTAACCCTAAAATAGCATTGATTAAGGTTGACTTACCAGCGCCATTAGGCCCTAAAAGGCCGTAGATTCTCCCTTCCTCAATTGTCAGTGAGACATGATCTATTGCCTTTTTGCCGCCTCGATAGACCTTGACAACATCTTTTAACTCTACAAAACTCATATATTATTCCTTCTTTCCAACTCTAACGCTGCTCTTTAAAACTAATTAACAGATAAGTTAAGGTCAATAAAAGCGAACCAATCAACCAACCATATAATAAGGCTGCTGTCACACACCAGACACCAATCACACTAAAGAGGCATAGGGCTAGTAGCTGCTGTAGCCAGCCTGAGTAACGACAGGCCTTGACCAAGGCATAGCCCAAAACCACAAGCGTAAGACCTGCCACTGAATCTTTTCCTAAAAAGAGACATAGACCTAAGTAACAAAAAGCATCAACCAGTGTGACAAGACTTAACAAAAGAAAGCTAGCTGCTGCCCTATCTGGTTTAAAGGCTAGCCAAGTCATTTTTCCTAAGAGCAGGCGACTGTCCTTTTTCAGCATAAGATCAAAAAGCAAGACCAAAACCAACAGGGTCAGCTCTACCAAGGCTATGCTATACAATAGCACATAACAAATGATTTCCCAGCCAAAGGATACGCGACCCAAAAAGGTCAGCAAACCATCAAGAGCTAAAGCATCAGAAAATAATAGACAAACAAGCACTAGACCAAGCTGGATTAGACCAAGCAATAGATCAAGCCATTGCTGATAGGACATTGCCCTGATGTGCCTTAAATGCCATCTGACTAAGCGCCGTCTTTTATGACTTGTTAGAAAAAGGGTCACTAGGATTAAAAAGGATAGCAATGCTAGTATTATGATCATCGTACCACCTTCTTATGCATTGATTGAAGATGACTCAAGCCTTCAACCCATAAATTGCCTCCAACATGAACAAGCAACACCAGCCATAAGCTCTGACTAACATAATAAATACTTCCGTAAATAAGACCAGTCAGTATTTTGGCGTAAAAAATGGATCTGCCCATCAGGAAATGGTTTAGGGCATAGCACAGGCTGGTGATCAACAAGACAAGAGCAATTGGCAATCGCCATTGAAGCCACAAGATGTTAAACCAAATCAAACGATAGGTGATTTCCTCACAGCAGGCCAAAACCAAGGGATAGCCTATCTGTGGCCATTTTTGTGTCGTTCCGACAAATGATAGGACTAAGGGAAGCCACTCTTTTTTTTGCCAGCAGCGGCTAAGATGTAAAAAAGCAACCTCAACAAAGAGCACAACAAAGCTCAAGATAAAACCAATGATCAAAAGACGACCATCACTATGACCTAAGGGCGCTTTAATAGGAGGTGACAGCAGGTAAATCCCTGTTAAGACTAGGGCATAATAAACCAGTACAGCTCTTAAAAAACCTATTAGATTAAAGCTATAGCTATCACGACCCTGGCCAAAAATAGCCTGCATTGCGATCGAAGGACAAAAGGTAGCCATTAAAAAGCATAGGTTAAGGCATTGGGTGTACAAAGGCATTTGTCACACCTCCAAACTGTCTCATGCGTGGATGATTAGCAAATGGAAAGGCAGGAATGCACATCTCAAGAAGCTCAGGAGTGAGGACACGTGTCACGTACCAGCCTTTTTCTGAGGCCTCAGGAGGAGTAATGTCTAAAAAGACAGCATTAGGACTTACTTTTTTAGTGTAGGCTAGTAGTGTCTTTAAATCCTCTTTTTTATCTTTCCCAGCATGGTTTGTCAGGTCACTAAGACGAACCTCTCCTGAAATCAAGGGCTCAAAGGCCTTCCATTTAAGCTCCTGATCCTTTGGATGAGCATAGTAAAAGACGTTACTATCTAGGTCTAAAAACAAGGGAGAGTC
Organism: Streptococcus equi subsp. equi; assembly: GCA_900637675.1. NCBI lineage: Bacteria > Bacillati > Bacillota > Bacilli > Lactobacillales > Streptococcaceae > Streptococcus > Streptococcus equi. The sequence goes on along the minus strand of LR134389.1, from coordinate 527,554 downwards.
ACTCTCAGCATTTTGTGTTGACGTTGGATTATAAAACAAATTATAGTAATAGCTATAGCTAATAGCTGAAGCTTCCATGATTCCTCTTAACAGGGTATGCTTAGGATCCAAGCCCGCCTGAACCCCAAATAAGAGATAAGGACCTTCATTGGACTTGTTTTTAAGGATAATACCAAAGGTATAAAGCGGATTATCTTCTCCAACAGTCATGTCAATAGGGATAATCTCATAAAGACTGTCCTTACCAAGTCTAGCCTCTTCCAAAAGAGCTAGAATTTCCGGATCATCAATAATCACTCTGGGACAAGGCTTTTTAGTATGCCAGCTAAGCATCATAGAGTCGATTTGAATATACTCAATCAAGCTATTACACATGGCTGCTTCCAGCGTTGTATGAGAGGCTGTCCCCGTTGAAAAGCCTGGAATGATGTGCTTTTCGCCTACAGCCTGATTGGTCTTATAGCCAACGCAAAGCATTTGGGCAGGCACATACATCTCCTTATCTTCAAAAAACATCGGACACTTAACCCAGCCCAAGACATCGTCTTGCGTCACCATTTTATCACACATGATCATGTGCAAATCATGGCAACGGTCAATTTGTTCCTGCGTAAAAACCTGCAAATACTCTAAGGGCATGACAGGATCCGTCTGGCTCAATTCCTTATAAGAAGCATAAACAATCCGGTCTGATAATAATTCCCCAGCAATAACAGTGGCATAACGCTCAATGCTTTCACCTAAGTATTTGATCAAGGCTTCCTCATAATGACTGCCATAACCAATGATATGATAGCTCACCTGACTCAGCTCACCAATAAATTGCTTGTGGTAGTCAGGCATCTGTCCTGTCACACTCTTTAAGTAAACATCATGAGGATGGTTACAAATAGGAACCTGAGATTGATTTAAGATACCAGTTCGGTTACCACTAAGGCCCTTTAGCTTATCAAGAATATGGTTGAACGAAGGGTAATAATGTAGCATCCTTAGACCTCCTTATGACTCTTCTTGAAGGAGTTTTTTAACAATCTCACGTGTTGAAATCTGTTGATCCTCATACCTTAATTTTGTCAGAGCCCCTTGTGTCTGAGAATTAGACATTTTCAAAATATCCTGCACCTGAATCTCAAGCGTTGGCAAATAGACACTTAACAAACGCCCTTCAAATTTTGAGCTTCCTGTTTGAGCAATAATAAAGGCCTCACTGACAACCAGATTCATTAACACATTTAACAAAGGTACATAAGAGGAGCTAACAGGCTGTGTTGGCGGCAACTGCTGACTTGCAAAGCGCTGATAAAGCGTGTGATCCTGTAAACGTGCCAGCACCCTTCTCTCCAAGCTATCAAAATCAGCACTATGAGGAGGATTTAAGGTACAAGCATGGATAAACGGCCCATCAACAAAGCCAAGCACCAATTGTTTTTTCAAGGCCACACTGATTTCATTAAGGTGACGCAGCATCATAATATTCAACCGGCCTTGACAAATAACAATACTCTGATAGTCTGCGAGCTTCTCAGATAAGCACTTCATGTTGCGATGGTGCTCCAGAGCATCTAAGCGAGAGGTAACATCTGTTTCTTGAATGAGCATTTTTAGCTCATCGCTAGCCACCTGAAGGTTTAAGTTCAGGTGCTTGGCCAGCAGCTCAGCAGATTCATTGACATAGCTTGAATCACTGATAAATAAGACAGGTGCAGTATCCTTAGCCTGTCCTGATTCAGCTATGAAATGATAATTGCCTGTTAAGACCTTCATGATATTTTCTTCAAGAGCATAAGCGTCTTCAAGCATCAATAGGTCGTTATAATACAAGGCTGTGATGACCTCTGACAATTTTGCAAATAAGTCAGACTCTAGTGTTTTTTCGTAGGTATCAGTATCAATAACTTTCCCGTTAAACCAATCGGAGATGATACTGTAGTAGGCTTCTTTTAAGGCTTGTGGCTCTTGTGCAATGTCTAAAACAGCTTCATTAAAATCCCATAGGCCTTTTCTAAAGCAAAACGTATCGTCAAATTGCACAATGCGAACATTGCTATTTAATTGATATTTCATTGAGACTCCTTATTTCCAATAATCGTCATGTGAATCACATGCTGGGTCAAGCCATCCAAGCCTAGCTTTTCTTGGAGGTATTCCTTATTGTACCCTCCAATATCAACACTTCCATATACCAAAGCTGTTGAGACCAATTGAACATTTTGAGCAATCTCTCCAGCTTCAATAAAGGCATAAGCAGTAGCTTGATTTCCATATTTACGTGTGTTTTTGATGTACTGATAAACATAGATAAGAATGACATTGCAGTTTTCGGCAGTGATCGGTCCGTATTCGGCAAAGGCTCTAATATCCTCCTGATCACTAAGATGATGACACCTCAGCGCGTGCTGATAAGGAAGGTATTCATAAAAACCGTCCTTGAGTGTTTCTACGTTTCTTGCATAGAAAAATAAGGTGATGGGGTACAGACCCCCACCAGAAGCACAATTTCTTAAGGCTACTGTCTTAGTCATGCCTTCTTTGATGATTGCCTGAGAGCTGACACCACAAGCATAATAAAGCAAATCAGCCAAATCCTGCAAAGGCATCTCCTCATCTATAAACTGCCTATGACTTCTCCGGTTGGTGATACAGGTTGATAGGGCTGCTGAGACCTTCTTAGCTTTAGGAAGTGCTATCGTGTTTGCCCTATCCTCAAAATAGTCACTATTTGAAAAGGTGGTCACTGCAGAATCCGTAAAAAACTCAGCCACACTGGTCTTAAACCCTAGGTAATTGTTATTAGCCTTGTAATTCATCAAAAACCGTTGGCTAAGATTGTCTGTTTCATCAGGCATCAAATGCTGTGCCACAAGCTGTTTTGATGTTTTTAATACCGTTTGATGATGATAGGTTGATAACGATAAGTGATTGGTATTAAATTCAAATAACTGTCGTGCTTCTTCTCTTGTTAGGTCACTTTGGTTATCCGAACGTTGTTTTTCCTTAGAAAAAAATGGCATAACTGTCTTCCTGTAATATATTAATAAATAATAGTAATTAGCAGGTACCGACTAGTACCTGCTAATTACTACAAGACGTTGACATCAAGCTGATTGTCTTCGTCTCTTGTCATGTAACACCCCTATCCAACACCAGCTAACACCATCAATTACAAACTGTAACCTTAGTCGCTAGCAAACTAATGATTGTGACCTAGCTATTAACTATTAAATAGAAGTATTAAAGTTTACGCTTTTGGCTCAGCTGCACCATAATTGTTGTTTATGGTAGTATTGCCCCATGAAGCTGAGACGCAGCAACAACAAGAACAGCAACAGCAGCAACCACCAGGAGCAACTTGAGTTGTTTCTGCTACACTAGTAGCTAAAATATTTGAAGCAAATTGTAACATAATGCTTACCTCCTTATATCGCCTGATCGGTAAAACAAAACACTGATAAGAGTTAAATGAGAATACCTCTCAACTGATAGCAAAAGCAATCATGAGCAGGTATCCAGCAACACAAGGCTAGCTATTTTGTATCGCCCTTGTTAAAGTGACCATTCAATTCTTACCAACTATATTATATTAAAATTCAAGACATATGTAAATACTTTCTTTAATATTTTCTTACAAAAATGTCATTATTTTTCCAGAAAGGTTAGCTTATTGAGCTTGACAAAGTCTTAAGCCTATCTCTTTAATGGCATTTATAAACTATCAGTCTTTTTAATGAAACGCATTAAAATAGGTAGAGATATTATTATCTCTACCTAAACTGTATTGATGAGACAGATGGCTAGTACCTCACAATTAACCATTTCTAAAAATAATGACTCTTTTGTCGAAAGACCTAATGATTAAAGCTATTTGTCTTTGTTTATCTTTTTCTCATTAGTAACATTAAATCATGGCAAAATATTTATATTCATTTAATAATCAAGATTCCGGATCATCAAGTGACCGTCCATGCAGACCTTTTTCGCGCTGCACCTGTCTTAATTTCTCAGGAGTAACATCGTTTCCGTCTTCATCAACAATCTTAATGCCTTCAATGTGATGGCGCACTGAGCGGCGATAGCCCTCAATGTATTCCTCACGCAGCTTGGCCTGCTCTACCTTTTCAGGACCAGTCAAGCCAACTGTTTTTTTCTTTTTTGCAAGCTCGTTAATACGAGCGATTTTTTTAGGATCCATAAATCACATATAAGGGCTGCACCAAAAGCAGTGAGCAGCTGATGAGGCTTGATGATGGGCTAGACAGCCTCTTTAGGACCGTTACTAGGACCTTTCAAGTCCTTTTTCACCAGCTGTGCCAGCAAGGGCTGCCTGCAAATGGGGCTGCCTCTAATCCTTTCTCTTTCGTTTGTGACATAGAGTACTGCACTCTTTTTGTCTATATCTAAGGCTGTGCCAGCAGCTGCTTAGCCTTATGCTTCTGCCAAGAAGGCTGTAGCAAGCTTCTTGTGAAAAGCTAAAATCCATGCTCACTTTACTAACAGTGTTCCTGATGCTTTTATTGACCACTGACCAGCACAGCTATTGCTAGCAAAGCTAGCCCAAGACGATATCTCGTAGTAAGCAAGAGGACTGATTTGACTAAGTATCAATTGCTTGATAAGTCTTGAGTGCTTAGGGAAGGACTTATCCCAAGGCAGGTAATCAGTCACCTATATCATCTAGGGAATACGAACAGCTAACACAGGGCGATGTGCTTAATCTTACACAGCGAATTATTTAGTATTTAATCGGTCAAAGGCCGCAATGGTCTCTACCTTTTTAACCAGCTCTGCTAACAGCGCTAAACGGTTACGTCTAATAGCTTCGTCCTCTGTCATGACCATCGTATGGTCAAAAAAGTCATCAATAACTGGACTAAGGGCAAAGACCTGAGCTAGCTGTTCTTTGGCTGATCCAGATAGCACTAGTGAATCAACAGCCTGTGCCAAAGCCCTTTCGTAGTCATTTTCAAAGAGGCTAGCATCAATCAGCACAGCGTCAACTGCCTTTTTCGCTAGATTAAAGACGCGAGACAGCGACTCGACAGCAGGCTTGTAGGTGTCTAGCTGGCTTGCCGCAGCCAGAGCCTCCGCTCTTGCTAACAGTTCTGGTACAACAAAGCTTGAGCTAGCCAGAACTGCTTCACGTATATCCTTTGGAATGGCTGAGCCCATCATTTTATCCACACGTGCACAAATAAAGTCCAGCACCTCAGCCTTATGCTGATAGGTCAAGCTATCAAATGACAGCTCATATAGGCTATCAATCAGCTTATCCATAGGAATGCTCCAGCCGAAATGCTCAAGAATTCGGACGATCCCCTGAGTTGCACGACGTAGGGCATAAGGGTCATTTGAGCCTGACGGTATCAAACCAACAGAGAAAAAGGACAGCAGGGTGTCTAGCTTATCAGCAAGAGCAAGGACAGCACCAACCTTTGTTTCAGGCAGCTCTCCTTCTGCCGAATTTGGCAAATAATGCTCACGAATTGCTGTTGCGACAGCAGCAGCTTCGCCAGTTAAAAGGGCGTATTTCTCCCCCATAATGCCCTGCAACTCATCAAATTCCCCAACCATACCAGTTAGAAGGTCAAATTTATAAATCTGGGCAGCACGAGCGACAGCACTTTTTTCTGCTTCTGAGAGCCCAGCCTGGTCAGCAAGAAAGGCTGCAATAACCTTGGTCCGCTCCATATGCTCAGCCACAGAGCCTATCTTTTCATGGAAGGTCACATGAGCTAGCTTAGCAACCAAATCTTCAATAGATAGCTTTTGATCCTCACGCCAGAAAAATTCTCCATCTTCAAGACGAGCAACAAGCACCTTTTCATTGCCCTTAATCACATTTTGAAGATGCTTAGCATTACCGTTACGAACAGAAATAAAATTCGGCATTAGCTTGCCAGCCTGATCACGCACGACAAAATAACGCTGATGGTTCTTCATTGAGGTTACTAGAACCTCTTCTGGGATTTCCAGGTACTTGGGATCAAAACTTCCCATGAAGGCAGTTGGGTATTCTACTAGGTTGAGCACCTCATTTAAGAGGTCCTCATCAATATCCACCTGAACCTTTTGCTCTGCTTCGATGGCTCTGATTTGTGCTATGATCATCTCTTGACGCTCCTTAGCAGAGGCAATGACAAATTGGCTGCGCAGGTCAGCCTCATAGGAATCAGCACTTGTAATGCTAGTCTCTTCTCCAAGGAAGCGATGTCCGCGACTGATACGTCCCGAATGAATGTCTAAAAAGTCAAGCTCCAAAGGCTCATCATCTAACAGTACAATCAAGCTATGCACCGGACGAATATAGTCAAAGCTATTGTTAGCCCAGTGCATGCTGACTGGGAAGGTCAAGGAAGCAAGAACCTCTGGCACTGCTGCTAAGACGTCCTTAGCCTGCTTGCCCGCTTCATGCTTGGTGACATAAACGTATTCCTCACCTTTGACCTCTCGGAATTCGATGTCATCAACAGTCAAGCCCTTTCCACGAACAAAGCCCTGAGCGGCTTTTGAAAATTGACCATCTGCGTCAAGAGCAATTTTTTTAGAGGGTCCCTTAAAATCCTCTGTCAGATCAGTCTGCTGATCAGCTAAGCCCAGCACACGCACTGCTAAACGACGGGGCGTTGAAAAGCCTTCGATTGCGTCATAGCTAAGCCGATTGGCCTTAAGAAAATCAGCCATACGTTCAACAAGCTGCTTTTCACTAGGTGTGACAACGTAGGCAGGAAGCTCTTCAAGACCAAGTTCTACAAGTAAATCTTTTGTCATCATTAAAATCCTATGGGCATCAAATCTAAAAGAGAAGACCAAACCGATCCTAGCATGCCTTGGGCAAGCTTGGACGATCCTTTGTCTACAAGATTTGTCCCATCTTTCTTTCCTTTCTTCAAGTTATGGGGTAGGTTTAGGAGACCAAATCACTAGCTCCTAATCCTGCAAGCCTGCTAATAAGCTGCCTGTTAGACAAGATCACTTAGCAGAAAGACTGAGCTTAACAGGACTAGTCATCAGGCCTTTAAGTCTCATCGCTTTTAAAAAGCACCTACCAGATAGGTAAGCTGCTAGCAGCAACTAGAGCTTACAAGATCATACAAGCTGCATTGACTACAAGGAACTAGTTTAGATCCAGCTGCTTAGTCCTCTGCCAGCAAGGCTACTCGGCTAGCATCATCCAACAATGGGAAGCCAAGCTTTTTACGCTCTGCAACAAAGGTTTTAGCAACGCTACGAGCTAAATGACGAATCCGAGCAATATAGCCAGCACGCTCTGTCACAGAGACTGCACCACGAGCGTCAAGCAGGTTAAAGGTATGAGAGCATTTCAAGACATAGTCATAGGCTGGGTGGACAAGCCCTTGTGCTAAAGCACGCTCTGCTTCTTTTTCAAATATCTCAAAGTTTTCAAGCAGCATGTCCTGATTGGATACCTCAAAGGAATACTTGGAATGCTCATATTCTGGCTGAAGAAAAATCTCGCCGTACTTAACACCAGGTGCCCATTCGATATCATAGACCGAATCCACCTCTTGAATGTATGAGGCCAAGCGCTCTAAGCCATAGGTGACCTCTGCTGTCACTGGTGATGTTGCTAGGCCTCCCACCTGCTGGAAGTAGGTAAATTGTGTAATCTCCATACCATCAAGCCAGACCTCCCAGCCAAGTCCAGCTGAGCCGGTTGAAGGATTTTCCCAGTTGTCCTCAACAAATCGAATATCATGCTCCAATGGATCAATGCCAAGTCTTTCAAGAGATTGCAGGTAAAGCTCCTGAATATTACTTGGAGAAGGCTTCATCACCACTTGAAATTGATGGTGCTGATACAGACGATTGGGATTTTCGCCGTATCGGCCGTCAGCAGGACGACGAGATGGCTCCACATAGGCAGCATTCCAAGGCTCTGGACCAATAGCGCGAAGGAAGGTATAAGGACTCATGGTTCCCGCTCCTTTTTCATTGTCATAGGCTTGCATTAGCATACAACCTTGATCATTCCAATATTGCTGTAGCGTCAAAATAATCTCTTGAAAGGTAAGTTTGTTACTCATGATTTCCTCTTTCTATTTTTTATGTCTTGTCGCAGGCGCTAACCAAGAGCTGGCTATGGCTTGACTGCTGGTTGGCTCTTAAACAGCTTTTCAAAGAGAAAAACCGCGCCTATAGCCACCTACACCTAAAGGCATAGGGGCGTCAAAACGCGGTTCCACCCTAATTTATTACTTCATTTGATCTTGTTGATAAACAGATGTCAAGCAAGCTACAAACACCTGAGCCTACTCTTTAGAGAAAGCGCCAACCAGCAGTACCATCACTCGGCTCTCACCAGCCCCGAGCTCGCTTTAGATCAGAAACCTGCTATTTTCTTTCCTATTGGTTAGTTTATCACAAAATCCTATGATTGTCTAATCAACTATTATGATTTTGGACGAGTTCCGTTTGGAATAATAACCTCAGACAAGAGCCTATTTTCTTCACGAATGCGCAGATAAATCACAATAATATAGCAAGGGAAAAGCAGCATTGCCGTAATCTGAGCATGGCAAAGCAAAGCAATACCAACCAGCTCTGGAGCAATGTTTAAAAAGTAATTGGGGTGCTTAACAGTCTTAAAGAGCCAATGATCGACATATTTATGGTCCTTTGCCAGCATCAGCTTCACTGTCCAAATATCTCCCAAGATCCGAGTTACCTCATATAGCACAGCTATCGAAAAAATCATCAGCAGCAAGCCAAGAAAGCTAATGCCATCAAACTTAATCTGCTTGAGCAATGCCTCTGTCACAGCAAAGACATAAATCATGATATGCAGCAGGGTCAAAAACTTAGTGTTTTGCGCACCAAATTCCTTGCCCCCATTAGCCAGGATAGCCTTCTCGTTTTTGATCGATTTTTTAAGAATACTAAACGAATAGCAAACATCAAGAGCATCAATAACAGGATAATCAAAGTAAGACTCCTTTATTCTAGTTTAATCTGTTTCTTTCACGAAACACTAATTAAGATTATAGCTAAGTTACACAGCCTTGTCAAACCGTTTTCAAAAAAAGATGTCTTTCTTTGATCTCTAAAAACAAGAGGTCGTCACACAGCACCATCAAGAGACCTCATCAAAGCTTTAAGGTCGTACCAAATCACCATCAAAAGACAGCTCCTAGACTCAGTCAATTCACGAGCAGCAAGCAGCACCCAAGAGGCATTTTGCAGGCCTGACCTACTTCGCCTGTCGTAAACACAAATCCTCAATATGGTAAATAGCGTCACATTGCGCTGCAACCTCATCGCTGTGTGTTGCCATTAAGACAATCATATCCTCAGTCTGACAAGCTCTGATGGCTTGTAAGACCTCCTGCTCAGCCTCAATATCCAGGGCGCCTGTTGGCTCATCTGCCAATAACAGCTGCGGTGTTTTGACCAAAGCACGAGCAAGGACCACTAATGTAGCTCACTTAATCCCTGCAGCTCTTGCTAAAAGTCCTTGGTATCAGGATCTGGGATAGCTGACATACCCGGCAGGCAACGAATGCGCTCTGAATCCTCTGGACTAATCTCACAATCAAAAATAGCCATATTTTCTACTATGCGTTCCTTGTGCACCGACTTAGGTAGAGGAATAAAGCCCTCAGCAATAGACCAAGCAAGGGCTAGCTGAGCCACTGTCTTGTTGTACTTTTTAGCCAATGCCTGCATGGTATCATCGGCAAATATCTCTCCTTGTCCTAATGGACCCCAGGCCTCTAGCAAAATGTGATGCCTGCGGCAATAATCAACCGTCTCTTTTTGATAGCAGCCAGGCGCCAAGCGAATCTGATTGACTGCTGGTGTAATGGTTGCTGTCTGTTTAAGAGCCTCCAGATGGTGAACCATAAAGTTGCTGACACCAATCGAGCGAACCAAGCCTGCTTCAACAGCCTCCTCCATATAAGACCAAGCTGCTGCATTGGCTGCTTGCCAGCAATCCCTAAGAGCCTTAGGATTTGGCCAATGAATCAGATAAAGGTCTACATACTCTAGTCCAAGGCGCTCAAGAGAGGCTGCTAAGGCTGCCTTAGCGCCATCATAGCTATGAGCATCATTCCAGAGCTTAGTGGTAATAAAGAGTTCTTCACGAGGAACGCCCGAATCCCGAATGGCCTGTCCAACACTTTTTTCATTGTGATAAATGGCAGCTGTGTCAATATGACGATAGCCTGCCTTAATCGCTGCTAGGGTGGATTGGTAGGCCTCCTCACCATCAGCAGCCTTAAAGGTCCCAAAGCCAAGCACTGGAATAGCAAGACCATTAGCCATTGTTACTGTTTTAATCATATCTAAAACCTCCTTTTTCATTGTAGCACAATGATAAGCAAAGCAAAAAGAATTGAGCTGATCACCAGCCCAATTCCTTTGCTGTATTAAGCCTCAAAGGCCTTTTGACCATTTAGGTAGGTTGCTACTAATTCTAAGTCCTTATCAAGAACAATAAAGTCAGCAGCATGACCTGCCTTGATTTGGCCACAGACATCTTCAATACCAACCGAAGCAGCTGGGACGTAAGAGGACATGTGAATTGCTTCTGCTGGACTTGCAATTCCCCAGGCAACAACATTTTTAATGCCGTCCTTTAATTTTAAGATAGAGCCTGCTAGATTACCACTATCCTTCAAGCGAGCTGTGCCATTTTCCACAATAACCGGAAACTCTCCAAGCATGTAATCACCATCTGGTGAACCGCCTGCACGCATACAGTCCGTAATCAAAGCCACATGCTCATGACCCTTTTGCTGCATCAAAATATCGCAAGCAACAGGTGAGACATGATGACCATCGCAGATCAGCTCTGCAACCGTTCCAGGAATATTATAAACAGCCCCAACCATACCAGGCTCACGATGAGTCAAGCCACGCATCCCATTGTAGGCATGAACCCAAACACTAGCTCCTGCTGCTACTGCCTTTTTAGCCTCAGTATAGGTACCATTTGAGTGACCTAAAGCTACTGTGACACCCTGCTTGGTCACCTCAGAGACAAATGCTTCTACGCCATCACGCTCAGGAGCCAAAGCTATTTTTTTGATCAAGCCCTTAGCTGCTTTTTGCCAAGCTGCAAATTCGTCTAAGCGAGGATTTTTCATATATATCGGGTTTTGGGCTCCCTTGTATTCCTCAGTGAAGTAAGGCCCTTCAAAATAAATCCCCTGAATCTTTGCTCCTTTGACCTGATCGGCAACAGAAGCAACGGTTGCAGACACCTGCTCTAGATGCTCAAAGGTTGACGTTAGGGTAGTCGGTAAGAAGGAGGTCACTCCTGTTGATAAGAGACCCTCACTGATGGCATGGAGACCTTCTGCTGAATTATCCATCACATCAGCACCAGCATAGCCATGAATATGAGTATCTACAAGTCCTGGTGCTATTTGATAGCCTGTATAATCAATAACCTCTGCCTGATCATCAACAGTAGCCGTCCAATAACCAAATGTGCCATTATTTAGCTCCAAATAGCCTGCTGGCTTTACCTCGTTGGGGTAATAAAAGCAATCTGCTTTAATATAGCTTGTCATCTTTTTTCCTCCCTTTTTCGTTTATTATACGCCTTAATTCTTATTTTGTAAATGGTATATACCAGTCCTTCTGTTAAAAAGAAAAACCTGAATACTATTTCAAGTTTTCCCTTTTATTAGAGCTGTCCTGAAAGTACTTTCTCAGCTAGATTTAGGGCGTGGTCAGTGATACGTGTGTAATGAGATATAATGTCAATAAAATTAATCCCTGCCTGTGCTGTGCATTCGCCACGATTGAGGCGTTCGATGTGTGTTTTACGCAATTGACGCTCTTTTTGCTCAATCGTCCTATGACGCTCAACAATAGACTGGGCTAGAGCCTTGTCACTATCCACAATCGCCCTAATCGCATCTAAAGTTAAACAGTGGGTCAGGTGATACATTTCTGTTAATTCACCACGTGCAGCTGCTGAAAAGCCAATCTGCTTTGCTGTAATCCCCTCAATGAGAGTCGCTAACGACTCAGAGTGGTCACCAATTCGCTCCAAATCACGAGACGAATCCAACAGACCTGCTAAAACCTCATTTTCACTAGGACTAAGGGCTTCATTGGAAATATCAACGAGGTAAGTGGTGAGCTCCTCATCAATCGTATTGACCGCCTTCTCATATCGCCTCACCTTTTCGCCAAACTTGTCTTCTGCTGTCATAATGTAGCTATAAGACGCCTCAAAAGCCTGAATAGCATAGGAAGCCAGATGTACCAATTCCTTGTGGGCATTTCCCAAGGCAATAGAAGGAGCCTGAGTGATTAGTAAACGGTCCAAATACAAGGCTTCATATTTGACGATTTCGTCTTCACCTGGAATTAAGGTGGTCACAAGCTTTGCCAGAGTGTTGATAAAAGGAAGCAGCAACAGGGTATTTGTGATGTTAAAGGTCCCATGTGAAAAGGCAATGGTCATCTCAGGTGACAGGGCCAAAACAGACTGAAGCCATAGCATAAAGGAGGTAAATGGCATCAGTAAAATCATAAAGATGACCGTCCCAATAACATTAAAAAGAATATGAGCAGCAGCAACACGCTTAGCTGCAATATTAGAGCCAATAGCTGCCAAAACCGCTGTGATACAGGTACCAATGTTAGAGCCAAGCAAAATAGGAATCGCACCCTGCAGGGTCAATAGGCCACCCGAAAAAAGCCCCTGTAAAATACCAATAATGGCCGCCGAGGATTGAATCAGCATGGTCAATGCTGTCCCGATAAAAACACCCTGAAAGGGCTTGTCTCCAAGCGTCGCTAGGTAATGCTGAAAGGCTGAGACTGATTTTAAAGGATCCATCGCATCACCCATGAGGTTGAGAGAAAAGAAAATTCCTCCTACACCAAAAATGATACGACCTAGGTTATTGAGTTTTTTATTTGACGTGAAAAAGAGACAGGCTGCTCCAATAAAAATCATGGGCAGGGCGTAATCTCCCAGCTTAAAACCAATCAAAAAGGAGGTCACTGTTGTTCCAATGTTGGCCCCCATGACAATACCAATCGCCTGCTGTAGGGTTAAAAGGCCTGCAGATACTAGGCCAACTGTAATCACCGTCACACCCGAGCTAGACTGAATCAAAGCAGACATAGCTATTCCAACCAAGATACCAAAGAAGGGGTTGCTTGTGTACTTGTCAATGTAATACCTAAGCTTATCACCTGCGGCCTGCTGCAAGTCGTCTCCCATGTATTTGATACTGAAAAGAAAAGACCTAAGCCCTGTACTGCCCCCCAAAAAATGAAACGCAATGTCTTGCCAATTTACCGACACAATATTGTCCTCACTCGCTTATTTATTCTCTTCTATTTTAATGTATTTATTCAGTTATCACAAGGGTTTTTTAATCCTTTTAAATAGTGCTCATTTAGAACCTATTTTAGAGCCCTAGTCCTCTTTTCATTTTCCTATATTCAGGGTATAATAGTGCTACTCAAGCGACAATGATTTCAAAGGAGATACCATGAGAAAACCGACAAAAGAGACCCACTACCTCATCATTAGCTTGCTTACTATTGCCATTGCAGGAGGGGCCTACCTTATTTTTAGTAGCCTCTCTCCAAAGCCAGCTACCATTACCACCCAATCTAAGGGCTATGAGCTGTTAACTAAGGCTCAAGCATTAGTCAAGGAGGCCGAAGACAACCCAACTAAAGAAGCTATCGCAAAGGCTCAAAAAGCAATTAATCAGCTAAAAAAGACCCAGTCTAAGGAGGAATTACAGGCTCGACTAACAGCTATCAGCTTAAAGCACAATCAAGAAGACGTTGCTATCAAGGTCCTAAAGGCAGCCGAGGACAATCCAAGCCCTGAACTTAAGGAGGCTGCACAAAAAGCCATTAGTAAGCTCTCTGATGAGGCTAAAAAAGCTGCCTTACAGGCTAGACTTGACGCTATTGGACTTTCAAAGCCTAGCACTGCACAGCCTGAGACTGCAACACCAGCAGCAGAAAAAAATATAGCACCAGCTCCTGCGGCTCCACAAATAAAGCATACCACACCGTCTTCTGGGGGAACGACGCCAGCACCGAACCCTAAACCTAGTCCTAAGCCGAATCCTCAGCCTAGTCCTAGTCCAGCTCCAGAGAACCCAGAGCCAACGCCTAGTCCTAACCCTCAGCCAAATCCTCAACCAGAAACCAACACACCTAGCCCTCAGCCACCTGCAACAGAGCAAAGTGAAAACACTGCTCCAGCAGGACAAAACTAAGAAAGGGCAGCCAGAGCTGCTGTAGCTTAGTTACACTTCTTAGTACAGGCAATAAGGGCTTAGCTACTGAAATAATGCTAAACTTACGACTAATAAGCTCTCTGATAAAAAGAGGCTTTAGGTGATTAAAAACAGCTGGTTCTAAAAGGATTCCAGCTGTTTTTGTGCTTCTTAATTGATTTTGAGGTAGGAAGAGAAGGGAGGCTTAATCAAGTCGATAAGTAATCCCATATCCTCTCCTAACTCTCTATCAGCTTGGCTATGATTATAGAGCGGCTCACCCTTACGCGCTTTGGTGATTCGTCATGGATATTCTGACTGGCTTGACCATTTGAGTTTTTTCCTCAGTGTCACTCCCTAAGACTTTTAAGGGACTGACGAGGTGATTAGCATGCACAACAAAAAGCCCTTAAACACACCTTTAAGGACCTTGTATTCAGCTTAATGCCTCTATAGTATCAGGGATATTTGTTAAGGCAGCTCTCAGCTAAAGACTTGTGATAAAGACCTATGCCTATCCGACCACTAGCTAGAGTCAAGCTGTGCATAGCTCAGCCTCTATGACTAACAGAAACCAGAGGCAGCGTTAGATCACTTTGCTTAGCTTAAACCTCATAGCCCATGAGAAGCCCTTCAGCTTCTGCATAGAAGCTGCATAGGCCTGAGGCTGGGCTGGTTTGAATCTCTGCTTCTGGGTAAATCGCTCTAATTTTTCCGCAATTTGCTCACAGATCTTAGGGTTTTTGGCGTGGGAGATAAAGACTCGGCCTCCTTTATAGCCTGCCTTTTGAATCTCTTCTAAAACAGCTGACACTGCCTTTTTTTGACCTCTGGCCTTTTGAAGCAGCTCAAGCGTGCCTTCCTTACTTGCCTGTCCTACCATTCTGATGTTTAATAAGCCAATCACCTTACCAATGAGCTTATTCAGACGGCCATTTTTAACCAGATTATCAACCTTGGCCAACACAAAAACAAGCCTGGTTTTTTCCTGATAAGCTGTAATTTTCTCAACAACCTCATCAAAAGAAAGCCCCTGATTGATCAACCGCTCTAGCTCTAACACAATCAAATCCATCTCACCACCTGCTGACAAAGAGTCAATCACATGGATATTGGCATTCGGATTTTCCTCAAGCAAGTCATTTTGAGCCAATCTAGCACTATTGTGACTGCCTGAGAGCGTACCGGTAATGGTAATGGCAATGACGTTATCTGCTCCCCTGTAGGCTTGTAAAAAAGCATCAGGACTTGGGCAGCTTGAGGTTGCTGGCTTAGAGGACTGATACATAGTCTCCATCATTTGATCAATATCTAGACCATCATCATCTCTAAAAATATCTGAACCAATCTGTAGGGTTAGCGGCACACGCTCAAAGCGCAGGTGATTGGATTGGCTTTTTAGGGCTCTAATATCGCAGCCTGAATCCGATACAATTTTCCAGGTCATTCGTTTTCCTCTTTTCCTTCATAGTCTGTTTTGGTTGACAAAGTAAGCATTTTCCCATAAAATTATATCATCACTAGCTAGACTTTTGCTAGCTAAACGACATCAGATGTAACACTTGAAAGGTATTTGTAATGGCTGGTAAACCAATTTCTAAACAGTCCCTTCAAAATTTAGCCCACTGCAATCAGGAATCCAGACGGTTAACACGAGAAGCTATTGAAATTGCTCTGCTTAGCTTACTAGAAAAGAAGCCCTTAGGACACATTACCATTTCAGAATTGGTAGCTAGAGCTGGGGTTTCAAGAAATGCTTTTTACCGCAATTACAGCTCAAAGGAGGATATTCTTGAGTGTCTGTTGACTTCTGTTATCAGACGTATCTTTCGTGGACTGAAGGCCTTTGATCTAAAGACACAGGCCTATCAGGCATGGCTTTATCTGTTTACAGAGGCCAAAAAAGAAGCGACGCTACTTAGTATTATCTTTAACCATCACCTGCAGCAGCTCTTGACGCAGATGGTTACCAAGCGTTTGAGAGCCTACCAAAAGTGGCAGGAAAAAAAGCTGTCTCACTACGCACTGCTCTTTTGGAGCAACGCTATTGTCTCAGTCCTTTCCAATTGGATTTCTGATGATATGGTTGTTCCTGCTGAGGAGATGGCTGCTATGGGGCTGCCCTTATTAGCCTAGTTGTCTCTAGATCACCTATAGCTCCTAGACAACTTCCCAAGAAACCAAGCTTGCAGCATCAGACAGGACGCTTGGCTGGCTTGACTTAAGCACTGGCACTGCCTACCAAGATATGTACTAGCCCTACTACAGGCAAGGTGTGACTTGTCGCTCGCTGTTGTGCAGAGGCTTAAAGGCTCTTACATTTAGCTGGACAATAAAAAAGACTGAAGAGGCTGGCTGGATTAGCCTGCTCTTCAATCCAGAACCTCCTTTGTTGGAGGTTTTTTCGTGTTTTATTTTTCAGTCGATCTCACACACCTAGGCTTGTGGTGTTCCAAGACAGCTCAGCTCTAGTCAACACCTCTAAAACTGAGCTTATCATCTCTAGCTTTTGGAGGCCTTTTCTGACGGGCTGGTTTGACTGTGCTTAAGAGCCCTTTGTCAATGCAAATTGATTAATGGCATGGGCCACGCCTGCTTGATCATTGGAGAGGCTTACCTTGTCAGCGACCTTTTTAATTGCCTCATCAGCGTTTCCCATAGCGACACCTAAGCCAGCATAGGCTAACATTTCAAGATCATTTGCTGCATCTCCAATTGCCATCACTTGGTCTGGGCGCAGCTTCAGATCAGCGGTTAATTCCTTCAGGGCAGAGGCCTTGGTCACACACTCCGGCATTACCTCTAGGATTGTTTCTTGACTGCGAACCACACTAAAGCTTGCGCTGAGTTTTTCTCTAACAAGAGCCTCAAAAGTATCTAGGGCAGCCTTTTCTCCCATGTACATGGCCTGAAATATGATTTGACTGCTGTTGGATAACTGAGATAGGTTAGTAGCCTTTACCTTTGTAAAAACCAAATCACCATCAGCCTGAACCATATCTGGAACCTTGCTATCTATCACAAGATAATCACGCTCTCCAGTCAGGGTGAGGTAAATATCTGAAAAGGGCTGAGACAGCTGATAAAGGTGCTCAATAGCTGAAAAGGTCAGGCTTTGATAATGTAGCAGCTCCCAGCTTGGGCTCCTATAGGTGCTACAGCCATTGTTTAAAATAAGGTACTCCTCCTTATCACTCAAGCCTAATTGCTCAAAATACGGCCTTGTCCCAGACTGGGGGCGGCCTGTGCAGAGAACAACTTTTATCCCCTCTTGTGCAGCTGCTTGGATAGCCTTAATATTCTCTTTTGGAATGTGCTTTTTGCTATCAAGCAGAGTACCGTCTAAATCAATTGCTATAAGCTGAATCATCGTCTCAGTCCTCTTTCCATTTTATCTTAGGTAGGTGCCATTGTCTTTTGTTGCCAATCATACGCATGACTGTCAATAAAACAACCAGCAAGTAGCATTCAACATTTGAAGTGGCCAGCTTAAAATAAAGCACAAGTGCTGCTATAATAGACCAGCCAGCATAAATCTCACTTCTAAGAACAGTTGGCTTACGGCCTGCCAGGACATCTCTGACCACACCTCCGCCTGCCCCTGTAAGAACCGCTGCTACAATAACAGCGCTTAAGGGCTGGGCTAGTCGAACAGCATGTAGAGCCCCCTGAACACTAAAGGCTGCAAGTCCGATAGCATCAGTCAGCACCGCTGCTCTCACCCAGCCCTTAGCCACAAGCTTAGGAAATAGCATGATCAGAATAATAGCTATAAAAGCGCAGGCAAATTCTGGTCTTTGTCCCCACAAGGCTTCAATAGGCAGCCCGATCAGGGTATTTCTAATAGCCCCACCACCAAAGGCTGTGACAAAGCCTAGAATAAAAATCCCCAGAACATCAAACTCCTCCTCCATAGCGACAATAGCGCCGGACAAGGCAAAGGCTATCGTTCCAATAATGCTTAAAAGCTCCCACATATCAATTGTCATAACTCACCTAATGCTTCCTAATCCCCTATTAGTCTACCATCTTTTTAATCAAAATATAAGTCAAAATAAGAGCAAGGTCCTCAAAAATCCTACTGATGACCTGTTTTTGTTTGCACCAAAGATTTAGCCCCTATATAGGCTAGGCTCCTAGTAGCAGGAGTTAGGAGCGATAGCTTGCCAAATTCACAGCCTTGTTATTTTCCATGAGAAAGGGCTCTGCTGATGTCTTGGTTTGATAGGTCTTGTATTTATGGTAGAGGTATTGGTAGCAATCCTGTTTTTGATCAAAGAGGATGGCTTGGTAGGGCTCTTGGAAGGACAATTTCTCAACAAACAGATACTTGCTCTTATACTCCACTAGCACTCCCACATGACCAATAAAAAGGTAATCACCATCTAGCTGATCGTGAATCACAACAGCAAGCATTTTGGCTGGGCCATTAAAGCTAACAGCTGAGAAATGCTCTTGCATATGCTTGGCATGCACCTGAATATCCTTGGTGGCTTCCGTTTTCACTCTTGAAAACAGCTGCTTAAAGCGCTCTGTCTCTGCCTGTGTAAAGAGCTGGCTTGTGGTAATGGCGTCCTCGTCCATAAATAAAAGCGTATCATCACTGCTGGTAGGCGCAATCGTCATGCTATCCTTTAGAAGCATAAAGGTGTTGATCCGGCAATTAGTTCCAATGAAATTGCCTTGCTTTTGCGACCACAACTCATCGATTGCTACCACATCATAGTCAGGCTGCTTCTGATAGGTAAAGGCCCCTGTCAAGCCTGTTTTGCCAACTAGGCTATTATATTCTTGTACACCAGCCATAAAGGCATTGACATTAGCTTCCTTCAGCTGATGTGATAGGGCAGCCCTGACCTCCTGCTGGCTCTTTGCACTGTTCATGTTGGATAGGAAAAGACGTCCCTTCTTAGCCTGTGGCTCTTTTTGCTCCTGCTTGGGCTGATCAGACTGGTGAGAAGCCTGGCAAGCCCCAAGAGTTGCCGTAGCAAGGATTAGCAAAGACATCATTACTTTTTTCATCATAACCTCCTTTTTAATGAGTCATTCAAGCTGGTACTCTCCATCATCACCAAATGAGATTATCAGCAGCTGGCAGCTAATACGAGGTTGCTACAACCCACTTGTTATCTCTTTATGTCATGACCTCATCGTTACCAGTATAGCATAAAAAAGAAAAGCACCAGCTCTTGAAGCCTTGCAGCCCTTGTGCCGGTGCTTTTCGTTAGGAGATTACACTGAAATAGTTTTTGTGGTAGCTAGCTGCTGATACCAATAAGCGCTTTTTTTAGGGTAACGCTTTTGGGTTTCAAAATCAACATAGAAGAGGCCATAACGCTTATCATAGCCATTTGACCAAGAAAAGACGTCCATCAAGGACCAGATAAAATAGCCCTTAACATTAGCCCCAGCACCGATAGCGTCTGCAATCACAGCCAAATGCTGCTTGATGTAATCAATTCTAGCGTCATCATCAATCCTGCCATCAATACAGGTATCCTTGTAGCCAAGGTCATTTTCAGTGATATAAATCTTTTTATAGCCTGGATAGTCTGCCTTGATCCGCATGATTTGATCGTAAAGCCCCTGTGGATAGATCATCCAATCCCAGTCTGTACGCGGCACATCAACATCAAACACGCGTTGACCAACCCCCTTTATCTGATATTTGGAGCCGCCTTTTTCTCCCTTGCCATTATGAATGATTTCGGTCTCACCATGGCTAATAATAAGCCAGACTTCTCATCACGTACCTTAGTGGCTGGCAGGCCATATTCAGGGTCTAGCAGGATAGAGGAGGCATAGGGGGTTAGCTCCTCTGATACCAGAGCCTTTAGGGCTTCGATTTGCCAAGGAGCTGGCTCTGTGTCTTGGTGGGCTGCCATCATGCGCTTTAAAGCCCCGCGTTGATCAAAGGCCAAGGCCGAAATGATTCCCTTACGACTGACCTTTTCTAAATAAGCTTTTTGTTTCTTGTTAATGTCATCTTATACCTCCTCTACTTGAATACGGTCAAATAGCTCATCAAAATGTGCCATGTTAACATGACCTGTTCTTGTTTCTTGCGCATTTAACATGCCTAAAACATTGGCTTTTTTCAGAAGCGTCTCATCGTCATCTCCTTCTGCCAAAGCCCAAGCAATCCCTGCCACAGTAGCGTCACCAGATCCAACAGGATTGACTACCTCAATTTTAGGAATGGTAACACGGTAAAACCTGTTATGATGTTTGGCAAAGGCCCCTTGGGCACCAAGAGAAACAATAATCCATTCTATCCCTTCAAATAAAGGTTGACTCAACAGAGAGATTAAACGTTCCTCATCTAATGTGACAGGTTGGCCTATCAAATCCTCCAATTCTTCCAAATTGGGTTTGATAACAGTTGGTTTATCTTTGCCAGCCAGTACCGCTTTTAAAGGAGCACCAGAGCAATCTAAAACCACTTTGCTGCCATAGACTCTCGCCATAGTAATCAAGTCTTGATAATAGTGAGCGGCCAGACCCTTAGGCAGACTGCCTGAAAAGGTTAAGACATCAAACTGCTTAGCAATAATACTCATGTGGTTCAAAAAGCCTTCGGCCTCGTCCATATCAATGTAGGGACCAGCTTCCAGAATTTCCGTCTGCATGCCTTCATGTAAAACAGCAATACAATTTCTCGTTTCCCCTTTGATTTTGAAGAATTGGTTAGAAATGCCCTGTTCTTGTAACTGATGAATGACAAAGTCACCCAGTTTCCCACCAATAAATCCTGTTGCCACAACTGACTGACCAGCTTCTGCTAACACTCTGGTCACATTCAGCCCCTTACCACCGGCTGTTTTTGTCGTTCTGTCAACACGATTAACCGTGTCCAAAGTCAGACGATTTAGAGGATAGGAAATATCAATGGATGGGTTTAAGGTTACCGTTAAAATCATCGCTTCTCCCTAATCGTGGTAGTCACCGCGATCCCATTTGTCCAAAAACTCTGTAAAGAAGTCAGGATCTTCTTGGTTAGCATTATGACTTTCCAAATGGGCTATCTTAGCAATTAACTTCTTATTCTCTTCGGTTTCCTTATAGTCTGCCTTTATAAAGGCCTCAATAATATCACACATCAAAAGCTCACCTGTGATTTTACCACCAAAGCCAATCACATTGGCATTCAATTCTTCTTTGGCATAAAGCGCTGTTGTCATATCCCTAACAAGCGCTGAGCGAATGCCAGGAACCTTGTTGACAGCATTAGTGATCCCAACACCAGTGCCACAGATACAGACACCAAGATCAGCTAGGCCATTGGCGACAGCCTCACCAACCCTTTTCCCAAAAATCGGGTAATGGGTGCGGGTATGGTCATAGGTCCCACAGTCAATCACTTCATAGCCCTTTGATTTCAAAAAATCTGAAACAGCCATTTTTTCATCAGTCACAATATGATCACAGCCAATAGCAATTTTCATGATATCCTCCCTTCGTTAAGCCATTTTATTGAGCATGTCAACACGAATTTGATGACGGCCACCATCATAGTGACCAGTCACAAAACCTTTAGCAATATTCTTAGCCAATTCTTGACCCACAATTTCTGCTCCCATGGTAATCATGCGGGCATTGTTATGACCGCGAGTCATGTAGGCAGAGCGTTCATCTGACACTTCCGCAGCGACCATACCTTTGATTTTGGTAGCGACCATAAATGGCCCTGCTCCATAAGCATCAATCATAATGCCTAGACTTTCCTCATCAGCCTTGAGCGCCCTAGCAACTGCTAGAGTATTGTCAACAAAGTCATCAGCAATCGCCGTCACATCTGTCACATCAAAGCCTTCCTGCTGCAAAAAGCCTTTAATAGCCTCTTTTAGATCATTTCCATGTGCATCTGCACCTAAGATAATAGTCATAGGATCTCCTTTTATTGTCATTACCGTTCAAAATTGTTTATTTTTGTTTTGTTTTTATTATTTTGTTGTTTATTGAAAAAAGAGACTGTTTATGCTATTATGAGTTAACAATACACCAGAGAAAGTAGCGGCCTATGCTTAAGCGTGAAAGATTGTTAACAATTATGGAAAAGGTAAACGCCAACGGCTTTATCACTGTCACTGATATTATGGAAAGCCTAAGGGTTTCAGATATGACAGCCAGGCGAAATTTAGATGAGCTAGCAAGGGCTGGAAAATTAGTACGTATTCGTGGCGGTGCCCAGAGCATTTCTATGCCTCAAAAGCTGGAGCGTTCAAACACTGAAAAGCTAACCGTACAAATTGAAGCTAAAAAAGAGATTGCCAGATACGCTAGTCAGCTCATTAATGATGGTGAGACCATTTTTATAGGCCCTGGGACAACACTAGAATGCTTGGCTGAGGCTCTAATCAACCGTCACATCCGTATTATTACCAACAGTCTGCCTGTTTTTACGATTCTTAATAAAAGTAAAACTGTTGATCTCATTCTTATCGGTGGTGAGTACCGAGCCATCACAGGAGCCTTTGTTGGCAGCCTTGCAAGCCAGACCATCTTATCCTTGAAGTTTGCCAAGGCCTTCATCAGCTGCAACGGTATTTATAAAAATGACATTGCCACCTACAGTGAAAACGAAGGGGTTATTCAGCGCCTAGCCTGTGACAATGCCATCGAAAAATACCTGCTCGCTGACAACCAAAAGTTTAACGCCTATGACTTTTACAGCTTTTATCACCTTGACAATATCGACGCCATTATCACTGACTCCAAGATTAGTGACAGCGTTAAGGAGCGTTACCGCCAATTTGCCAAGCTCTTAATCGCAAGGCCAGCTGACAATCAGGTCAGCAGCTAGACAGCCTGCCTCTCTATCTGTTTCCACCCTGAGTCCAGCAGGTAAACAAAGCTATCAAACGAAATAGCATCATAAAAGCGCATGAAGCCACTAATATTGCAATGGGGCTTCATGCCTTTTTTAACCTATCACACGTTAAGCAAAGCAAAAAGAGGCTAGGACAAAAATCCTTCCTCTTTTAAAATCGTCAAACTATAGAGTTGATTGGAGGGCTCTTAGCCCTCATTTTTCAAGCGATGTGGCCTTTTTAATCAGCTGCTCGAGGGTGGATAACCTAATCAACATCGCCAGGTCATGACGATTGAATGGTTATTCCACTCTTTTTCTACGCTGAGGGCTGTGAAAGGGCTCATACGACAGCTTAGCCGCTTTCTAACAGCTATTTACCTACCTCACCTCTTAACGAGCAGACAGCCTAAATGGTATAGTCCAGCTGATCAAGACTCTTTTTATGGTCAAGGTCAATATCAAGAAAGGTCATCTGCTTGATATTGATAAGGCTGGCTACAATTGATACCGGAAAAGCAACCACCGCTTGATTGAAGAGACTAATATTACTATTGACAATGCGTTTTGCTGCTGCCAAGGCTGCATTTTCCTTAGCAATCTCATTTTGCAGGCTCAAAAACTGCTCAGAGGAGCGCATTTCCGGATAAGCCTCTCCTACAGCAAAAACCTCATTCAAGGCCTGCTCCTGTGTCCTCATCACATCATTTGTTTCCTCCAAGGAAAGCCCCTGACGCAGCTTCACGAGTTCAGTAAAGACCTTTTCCTCATGCTTGGCATAGGACTTAGCGATTTTTAGCATTTCCGAAATGGTATCATATCTCTTCTCAAGAGCAATATCGACATTTCGTTTAGACTCCTCTATAACGATTCGATACCTTTCTAATTTGTTTCTCACTCCAATAAGCCATAGTATAGTCATGCAAAGAATAAGTGTTAACATAGATGACGTCACTGACATAAAAAAGCCTCCTTAAAGCTGATGATTTAGTGTATCCAACAAGCGGTACATCTTAACAAGCTTGTCTTGAATGTTTTCATATTCGCTACTTAACGATAGCTTTTCAATAGCCCCTCTAGAGCTAGGGGTTTTCAAGAGCTGTTGACCGGAATAGAAGGACACAACAACAGTATCACCATTCATATAAACTGCTACAGGCATCTCCTCTCTCCATTCATCAAGCACTGCCAGCATATAAGGATTTAAGAGCATTCTAGCGCTTAATTCATCTGTGCAGTACACATTGTACGTTTCATTAAAGCGAATGTCCTCCATTTCCAGCTGCACCTCACCCTTTAGCTTAGCCTTGTAGCCACTATGGACCTTTTCTCTGCCCAAAAAGCCCTTTTGAGTCGGCACAATTCTAATATAACCCTTGATAGCTGTATGATATTTAGCCAGCAGCACCTGTCCGTTAAAATCAGTGACCCGATGCCAGTTATCATCCTCATTTTCCTCATGGTAGGCATAAAGATTGCAAAATTCTGTCTGCATGTCATCTCCAAAAATAATATGGCAATTACTGTCATACCATCTGGAGGACGGTGTTGCAAGCTTTAGTAAGGAGAGCTCAATCCCTGAATAGTAATCTATCTTGACATCTGGCAGGGCCTCTTGTAAAACAGGCAGCAAAAAGTGATCCACATAGGAGAGCTCATTTGCTGTTTTGAATGTTTTCAGCCGCGGCCAAACCAAGCCCCCCACAAAGATAATGAGAAATAAGGCAAGAGATCGGTCAACCATGCCATACAAGATGATTGCGCCTATCACCATTGCCAGCCAGCCCAGATTATTCTTTCTAGCATTTCCACTCATCTCGCTTTTAATTTGCTCCAGCTTTTGGTGATGCTCAGGCGAAGCTTCTATAGCTCTACTCTTCTCCAAAACAATAGGATCTGTCAATCGCTTAGTATTTTCGTTCATCTCACTTACTCCAGATACTTCTCCATCAGCAGCGCTCAGCTGCTCTTGATAACACCAGTCACTTTATGCTTTTGCTTAACCTATAAATGACAATTGCGTTACAGCTAATTTATAATATTATACCATTTTTAAACTATTTTTTCTATTATTATATTTAAATGACGCTCAATAATAACCACATAATGTTAATATAGACATCATTGTGCTCTTTTTACCTAATCATGTTGTGAGCAATACCCCCGTTTATCAGCGGAAACCATAAAGGCCTCTATGAGATCAAGACTATCAGCGCCAGCCCTTCTTTTGGAGTCACTATTCAGCTTGTTCTTCGCATGCTGTCTTTGCCTGACCATGATTCAGCTGCTCTTTTTGATTGCTTGTTATGCTCACTTTTTCCGTCTCATGCTGAGCAAGAAAAAACAGCAAACCCTTGCTTGGTTTACTGCTCTTCTGTTGATGTTAGTCAAAAAATAAGCCGGGAGCTAATGACACCCTATTAACTCATAAAGCCTGTTATCCTTTCTTTGTCATAGAACAATTCACTTAGTCTATTCTCAACCAAAATACGAAGCCTGCTTAAACCGTCTTCTCATATTAACAGCTAAAAAGTGGTGTCAATATGAAGAAACCTATGATCGGTAACAATAATAGCACCTTTAAATCTCTCAGCGATAATGTAAGGTTATCCTATACCTGTCATATTTTTCGGTGCTATTTGCCATATCAGGTTGCTATAGCACTTGGTGGCTTCTGGTAGCCTTAACCAATAAATGATCTGCTTTTTTATTCCTGCTCTTTGTTTTGTTTATGCCTTTTGTCGGCGCAGGCCTTTAGCTTTACTATACTGACGGTAAGGTCGGTGAGAGCCTTTACCATTTTTTATGCCTTAATCGCAAAGCATTTAACACCACTGATATTGAGCTAAGGCTCATCGCAAAGCCAGCCAGCATTGGGCTTAATAGAGGGCCGCCAAAGACATGAAGGATACCCATAGCAACGGGGATCATTAGGCTATTATAGCTAAACGCCCAAAATAAATTTTGCTTAACCACTCTGATGGTTTGACGACTGAGCTCTAGGCATTCCACCACATCACGCACTGCTGAGGTCATCAGGATAACATCTGCCGCCTCAATCGCAATATCCGTACCTGAGCCTATTGAGATTCCAATATCCGCTAGGGTCAAGGCCGGTGCGTCGTTGATTCCATCACCAACCATAGCAACCAGCTGTCCGCTAGCCTTCAAATCCGCGATAATCTGGGCCTTTTGAGCAGGCAGCACCTGACTAAAGACCTGATCAATTCCCACCTCATTAGCAATCGCTTGAGCTGTGAGGGCATTATCTCCTGTTAGCATAACCGTTTGAAGACCTAAATCCTGCAAGGCCCTTATAGCTGCCTTACTGTCAGCCTTTAGCCTATCAGCAATCAGCAATAAAGCACATAGCTGATTATCCTTGGCATAATACACTACGGTTTGCCCCTTTAAGGCAGCTTGCTCGGCATAGGTCTGAGCAGCGCTTATCGCAATCCCCTGCTGTGACATCAGCTCACTATTGCCAACAGCTAAGCGATGCTGGTCAATCACACCAGTGACACCCAAGCCCACAAGCGATTGAAAATCAGTCACAGCCAGCAAGTCATAGCCCTTTTCCTGTGCTACTCTAACAAGCGCTTCTCCAAGAGGGTGCTGCGAATACTGCTCTAAGGAAGCCACCTCCTGAAGTCCCTGCTTCTCACTAGCAGCAAGGGGGATGATCCGCTGTAGCTGAGCCTGACCCTCTGTCAGCGTTCCTGTTTTATCAAAAACAATTGTCCGCACCTGATAAGCCTTCTCTAAAATATCTCCTCCCTTAAAAAGGATCCCCTGCTCAGCTGCACGACCTGAGCCAACCATAATCGCGGTGGGAGTTGCTAGACCCAGAGCACAGGGACAAGCAATAATCAAAACAGCTATAGCTATTGTCAGGGCAAAATCAAAGCTCTCTCTCATAACAAAGAGCCAAAAAAGAAAGCTCAGCAGGGATAAACTTAATACGATAGGGACAAAGACTCCTGATACCCTATCAGCAAGTGCAGCAATCGGAGCCTTGGCTTGCTGTGCTTGCTCCACCAGCTCAATAATCTGTGAAAGCAAGGTGTCATTGCCAAGCCTAGAGGGCTTTACCCTTAGCGCTCCTTGGCCATTGATTGTGCCAGCAAACACACTATCACCTGTCACCTTATCAACTGGTAGGCTTTCTCCTGTTAGCATGGACTCATCAACCGTAGACTGCCCCTCTACTATCAGCCCATCAACAGCCACCCGTTCACCCGGTTGAATAAAGCAAATATCCTCATTAGTCACCTGCTCTAAGGGAATAAGCTGAAGTGCTCCCTCACGAATAACCCTGACATCAGTTACCCTTAAGGACATTAGCTTCTGAATAGCCTGCGAGGCCCGTCCCTTGGTACGCCCCTCCAAATAGCTGCCAAGGGTAATCAAGGTCAGAATAACCACAACAGATTCAAAATAAAGCTGGTGAGCAAATTGAGCAGCTCCAGCTACAATCTTAAAACAGCTATATGAGCTGTAAATAAAAGCAAAGCTAGTGGCTAAGGTCACAAGCGAATCCATATTAGGCCGCTTCTTTATCAATGCCTTAAAGCCATTTTCATAGTACTGCCGATTCAAGAAAAGAACAGGCAGGGTCAGCAAAAGCTGAACAAGACCATAGCTTATAGCATGCGACTGAGGTGCTAGAGCGACCGGCAGCACCAATCCAAGCATAGGTCCCATTGCAAGGTATAGCAGCGGCAGACTAAAGAGAGCAGACCACAGAAAGCGATACCATTCATTGCTAGCCTGCTCCTCTAGGCGCTCTAGTTGCCCTCTCATATTGGTCTCATCAAGCAGCTCTGCTCTGTAGCCTGCCTTTCTTACTGCTTGAATGAGCTCTGCTGAGCTGAGGCTGTCAGTTGAGTAGCTCACTGATAGCTTCTCAGTCGTCACATCAACAGCTGCCCCCTCAACACCTGGCAGTTGCTTAACAGCCTGTTCAATCGCTAGAGCACAGGAGGTGCAGTGCATTCCCTCTAATAGATAGGTCTCTTTAACAATCATATCCTCTCCTTTTTCTGACAATGACATTGTCCTGGCACACAATCACACCTTACATGGGATACTGCTCCGACTTTTTTAGCCTCTAAGAGCAACTGAAAAGCCTGAATATCTTCCAGGGTCATTGGGGTATCCTTTAGTAATGCCAGCAACAAGCGGCTATGGTGGCGTTGACACATGCCATCAAGCCTCTCTCGTAGCATAGCAAGCTGTCGCCTGTCCTGATCAAGCAAGGACTGGTAAATATAGGACCGTCCCTGTCTATCAGCCCTTAGGGCTTTTTTCTTAACCAAGCGTCCAATCAAGGTCTTAACGGTAGAATCAGACCAATGGTGCTTTTCATGAAGAATAGCAATAATCTCAGAGCTCTTCATGCTCCCATTAGCCCAAACAACACGCATAACCTCCCATTCTGCATCAGATATCGTATCCATATTGCTACCTCTCTTTCATCTACGGTTTTATTAAGTATAGCTTATTTGTTTACGTTTGTAAACAAATAATAACTAAAAAAGGTCTCTTTATGAGAAACAGCGTCAAAAAAGGACTGACAGCTAAAGTCAGCAGCTAGCTTTTAATAGTCTGAACTTTCCAGTCTTATCTGATTAACTTTATATTGACAAAATGAGTCCTTGTATATTACTATATGACAGTAATACTGTAATGATTAAGGAGAAAACATTGACGTATCTTAAAAGACAGCTAATTCTACTAGCCCTTCTACTCACAGCTATAGGTAGCCAAACAATCGTTCAGGCCAGCACGCGATCCTGGAAAAGCTGGTTTATTGAGCAATATTTTTGGCTTAAACGAGACAAAAGCTATTATGCCGAGCAGGATGAGAATACCTTCTACAACTACGTCAAGTCAGCTGGTGAAAAGAGCAATCAAGGCTTTAATCTCACTCAAAATGAGGTCAACGGAACATTAAAGACAGAGTATAGAGACAACATGCAGGTTCACAGCTGGAATGAAAACTCTACTAATCCATCAAATCAAAAGGTCATTCTCTATCTGCATGGTGGCTCCTACCTAAACAACCCGACCTCATACCATATTGACATGCTCAAAACCTTGTCAACTAGCCTTGATGCTAAGATTGTATTGCCGATTTACCCAAAGGCTCCGACCTATACCTATGATGTCGCTATGCCAAGATTAGTTAGTCTTTATCAGGATATTCTAAAAAGCACTAATAACAATGCTAACAATATCACCATCATGGGAGACTCAGCCGGAGGCGGTCTGGCACTAGGTTTGGCACTAGCATTGAAAAATGAAGATATTAAGCAGCCTAAGGACATTATCCTGCTCTCACCTTGGCTTGATGTCACCCTATCAAATCCAGAGATCCCAAATTACGAAGCCTCTGATCCTATCTTATCGGCTTGGGGACTGCGCATAGTAGGTGATATCTGGGCACGACGCGGGGAAAATAACACTAAGCACCCTTATGTTAGCCCTATCTATGGAGATACAAGCAACCTAGCACCTATCACCATGTTTGTAGGAACTCATGAAATCTTCTACCCAGACATTACAAAATTTGATGGTATGTTAAAACAAAAAGGACATAAGCACCAGCTATTTGTCGGGGAAAAGATGAACCATGTTTATCCTATTTACCCGATTGAAGAGGCCAAGACAGCACAATACCAAATCATTGATACCATAAAAAAAGAGTACGAACCCCAAAAATAATAATACAAAAATGCCTACCAGACTTGAGTTTTTTGCCAAAGCCTGGTAGGCATTTTCTGATCACAGCATGACTACTGTTTCTTTTCTAGCTCACGGAGCAATTGATCAATTTTATTACCATAGGCGATAGAATTGTCCTTTTCAAAAACCAAATCCGGAATTTTATACATGGTTAATTGCTTACCAAGCTCACGCTTAATGGTTCCTGTTGCTTTTTTTAAGCCTATTTCAGCCTTTTGATTGTCTGAAGCTAGGTCACTCATAATGGTATAGTAAACCTTAGCAACTGACAAATCGCCCAGCATTTGCACTTCTGTGATCGTAACACCCTGCACACGTGGATCACGAACCTTTTTGTGTAAAATCTCGTTGACCTCACGCTTGATTTCCATACCAACACGATCAATACGATGATTTGTCATGGCCCTTCCTTTCTATTGTCAAATAGTACAGGCTCTCAGTAGCTCAATAACAAGAGAAAAGCTTGATGACTTTCAAGCCTTTTTCTCTATTAGGCTGATGGCTATACTATTAATAGTGACTGTTCAAATCAAGTGGTGACATTGTCTATTGTCTTGAGACGAGGCTATTTAAGCTACTAGCCACCACGATTATTTACGGGTAATTTCTTCCATGACGTAAGCCTCAATGGTATCATCGACCTTAATGTCATTAAAGCCTTCAATCATCAAACCACCCTCTTGGGCATTCCCAATCTCCTTAACATCGTCCTTATAATGCTTAAGACTGGCTAGCTTACCATCAAAGATAACCACGCTATCACGAATGACACGTACACTTGAATCACGCGTTACCTTACCATTAACAACCATAAAGCCTCCGATTGTCCCAACCTTAGAGACCTTAAAGGTTTCACGAATAATAGCCTCACCAAGCATTTTTTCTTGATACTCAGGGTCAAGCTTACCTTTCATGGCTTCCTCAACCTCTTCGATCACCTTATAAATAATGCTATGCAAGCGAATCTCAACATCGTCTGTATCAGCCTGCTGACGCGCCTGTGGTGTTGGACGCACATTGAAGCCTATGATAACAGCGTTTGAAGCCTCTGCCAAGGTCACATCTGACTCATTGATCGCACCGACAGCAGAGTGAACAACATTTACTCGAACGCCCTCAACATCAATTTTAAGGAGTGAGGCTGCCAAAGCTTCCACAGAGCCCTGCACGTCTGCCTTGATGATCACGTTAACGGTTTTGATTTCCCCTGCCTTGAGGGTATCAAATAGGTTATCAAGGCTGACACGCTGCGTGTTTTGACGTTGCTTGAGAAGGGCACGCTTAGCACGCTCCTCCCCTGCTGCACGCGCTGCTTTTTCATCAGCATAGACCGCAAAATGATCACCCGCCATAGGGGTTTCATTGAGACCAGTAATAGATACCGGTGTGGACGGCTCAGCTGATTTCACACGACGACCAAGGTCATTTGTCATGGCACGCACACGACCAAAGGTGTTACCAACAACGATTGGGTCTTGTACGTGTAGGGTTCCTTGTTGGACCAGAAGTGTCGCAACCGCACCCTTACCTTTGTCAAGTCTAGCCTCAATGACCGTACCAATCGCACGAACCGTAGGATCAGCCTTTAGCTCTTCAACCTCAGCTACCAAAAGCACTGTTTCTAGCAGCTCATCAATGTTTTTGTTAAATTTGGCAGAGATTTCAACAAACTCACACTCACCACCCCAAGCAGTTGAGATGATCCCATGCTCAGCCAATTCTGAAATAACACGCTCAGGATTAGCCCCTGGCTTGTCAATCTTGTTGATGGCAACGATAATTGGAACACCAGCCGCCTTAGAATGGTTAATAGCTTCAATGGTTTGTGGCATTACCCCGTCATCAGCAGCTACAATCAAAATGGTAATATCTGTCACTGACGCTCCACGTGCACGCATGCTTGTGAAGGCAGCATGTCCTGGTGTATCCAAGAAGGTAATCTTCTTGCCTGCCTCCTCAATCTGGTAAGCTCCAATATGCTGGGTGATCCCTCCTGCTTCTCCTGTTGCAACACGAGAATTTCTAAGGGTATCAAGCAGGGTCGTCTTACCATGATCGACGTGTCCCATAATGGTAACAACCGGTGCACGCTCAACAATATTCTCAGGATTAAGGTAGCTATCATCAGTAAAGAAGCGCTCGATATCAGCTTCATCAACCTCCACCTTGGCCTTAGCTTCAATGCCATAATCCACCATTAAGAGCTCAATGGTATCACCATCTAAGGATTGGTTTTGCGTTGCCATCACACCCATCATAAATAATTTCTTGACAATCTCAGCCGGCTCACGCTTGATCCGTTTTGCAATTTCAGCAACGGTCATTCCTTCTGAATATTCAAATTCTTTTGGTAATTCATGGAATTTACGCTCTGTTACTGGTTTTGGAGCTGTGTTGCTATTCTTATGATGCTTACCTTTTTTGTTTTTCTTGTTGTTATTCCAGTTACTATTCTTTTGATTTCTCACTTGGTTTTGACTATTCCAACTCTTCTTATTTTTCTTTTGTCCATCTTCTAGGCCATGATCCCGATCATGCCCTTTGTCTGGACGATTTTGTTTTTTACGACGCTTATCAACCGGTTTTGCTACCGATGCAGCAGCCATACTAGCAACCGACTCAGTAGCCTTAGCTGAGGCTTCACGATGCTTTTTGTCCTCTGTCTGAGCCTTGAGGGCGGCTGCCTTAGCCTCTTGCCTTGCCTGTTGCTCTAAGCGTTTAGCCTCCTCTTGCTCACGAAAGCGTGATTCCCTTTGTCTGGCATACTCTGCGTTTTGCTCAGCCTTTAAGGCAGCAGCACGCGCCTTAAAATCAATCTTAGGAGCACCGGCTTGGGTCTGCCCTTGACGTCCTGTATCCTGTTGACGACTATTAGCGTTAAAGGAACGGTTTTTGTCACGATTACCAGCTTGTCTATGCCCATCGTTTCGGTTATTTCCAGATGATGGCCTGTTATCAAAGCGTCTATCTCTTTGCTGATTTTGTGACTTGTGGCCAGCTCGCTCCGTCTGCTGACCTTGTGATCGTCCAAGTTGACGATAGTCTGACTTGCGGTCATTAGAGCGATTTTGCCCAGCCTGCCGTCTCGCTACCTGCTCCTTGGCACGTGCTTCACGCTCTGCCTTGAAATTGCGGCTCTTTGGCTTAACAGCAACCGGCTGTGATGCTTCTTGTGTCGCAGCAGCTGGCTTTTCTGCTGCTTTAGAGGCTGCTGGCTGTGGTGTAGTGGCCTTAGCTGCTTTTGCTTTTTGTTCTGCTACTTGCTTGTCTTTTGCTGAACCTGCTTGAACATTCTTAGTCACACCTGCTGAAAAGCTAGAGGCAATTTTGTTAGCATCTGCTTCTTCGACGCTTGACGCATGGCTTTTGACATCTAATCCTAAGGATTTAGCACGCTCAACGACTTCTTTACTACTTTTGCCAATTTCCTTGGCAATTTCATGTAATCTTTTCTTTGACAATTTGTGTCCTCCTATTCGTCTATTTCATAAGAGTCCTCATTTTCTTTGAAAATCCAGCGTCTGCAATGGCAACCACCTTACGAGGCTTGCCAAGTGCAGCACTTAATTCCAGTGCACTAAACACTGTGGAGACTTCTACATTGTAATAATTACTTTTATCTGTTACTTTTTTAGTGATATTTGGGCCAGCATCATTGGCTAAAAAAACAAGATTGACTTCCTGATGTCGAATGGCTTTAATGACCAATTCCTCACCTGAAATCACTTTTTTGGCCCGCTGAGCCAGTCCGATCAAATGAGATAATCTATTTAAACTATTCAAGGCCTAGCTCTCTTCTTTTAACTTTGTGATCAACATGTGCAATCACTTCATCGTAAAAGCTCTCTGGCACCTCCATTGAGAAGCTACGATTAAACACCTGTTTTTTCTTTGCCATAAGTGCTTCTTGGTTATCTAGCTTGATATAAGCACCACGCCCATTTTGCTTGCCGGTTGGATCAATAAAAATCTGCCCCTCCTTATTTTTGACAATACGAAGGAGGTCACGCTTATCAATGATCTCACCAGAAACAAGCGACTTACGTAAAGGTATTTTTTTTACTTTAGGCATAAAACACCTCTTTTCTTACACTTCCTCGTTGGTTAAGAGCTCCTCTGTAGCTACTGCTTCAGTCATTGCTGCTTCTTTTTCTGCTTCAAGGCGTTCATATTCACTGGCTGATTTGATGTCAATGCGATAGCCTGTCAAATGAGCTGCCAAACGAACGTTTTGACCACGACGACCAATAGCAAGCGATAGCTTATTATCAGGCACCACCACAGTCGCACGCTTAAGATCGTCATCATCAAAGAGAACCATATCAACCTCAGCAGGTGCAATGGCATTGTAGATAAATTCAGCAGGGTCATCTACCCATTGGATAACGTCAATATTTTCTTCTACTGGGATCTCAAGTCCTGTCTTAGCATCATAGCGCTTTGGATGGAATTTACTGATAACCTTTTTGATGTTGCTGCCGCCACGACCAACAATCGTTCCAATCGCATCAACATTGGGATTGTGGCTACGCACAGCAACCTTAGTACGGTCACCAGCCTCACGAGAAACACTCATAATCTCAACGGTCCCATCAAAAAC
This sequence comes from Streptococcus equi subsp. equi, assembly GCA_900637675.1. Classification (NCBI taxonomy): domain Bacteria; kingdom Bacillati; phylum Bacillota; class Bacilli; order Lactobacillales; family Streptococcaceae; genus Streptococcus; species Streptococcus equi. The sequence goes on along the minus strand of LR134389.1, from coordinate 493,170 downwards.
CTCTGGAATTTCCTGTTCCATAATGCGCTTGATGAACTCAGGGTGACTACGACTAACAAAGACGTTAACCCCCTTTGGATTGTTTTCCACCTTGTAGACATAGACATCAATCCGATCATGTGATTTGAAGGTTTCTCCTGGGATTTGATCCTGATGTGAGAGCTGAGCCTCTAAGGAACCAAGGTTAACATAAATGAAACGTTGGTCAAAACGCTCAACCGTACCCGTCATGATTTCACCTTCATGCTGCTTGTACTCATTGAAGGTGATTTCTCGCATCTGACGACGCATCCTTTCCATAATGGTTTGCTTTGCAGACTGAGCAGCCACACGTCCAAACTCGCTGACTGATTCTTCAAAACGAATCTTATCTCCTAACTCATAGGCTGAGCTAATGGCAAGGGCATCGTTCAGGCTAATTTCCAGACGGCTATCAAATACCTCTTCAACAACCTCACGAACCGTAAAAACCTGAAAATCTGCTGTTTTATCATTAAATTCAATGACGCAGGATTCTGCTTGACCATAACGACGTTTATAAGCTGATTTCAGTGATTCAGTGACTGCCTCAATGATATCTGCCTTATCAATGTGTTTTTCTTCTTCCAAAATACGGAAGGCTTCTAGCATTTCTTTGCTCATAATGTTGTCTACCTTGCTCTCAAAGCTTGGTAAAAATCCTTTCTTATCTTATAAATTAATCCATTTAGGGCTTAGCCAACCGACTAAAGCAAATCGCTCAGCAATTGCCTTATAATTTGACAGCTAAACGAGCCTTAGCCACTGCTTGGTAAGGAATCTCAACTGTTTTGTGACGCGTCTTATCTAGATAATCAATGGTTAGGGTATCACCATCAAAAGCCACTAAATCTCCTTGAAAAACCTTCACCTTATCAATTGCCCGATAGAGGCTGACATTAATATATGAGCCTACAGCAGCCTTCAAGCTCTCAGCAGTCTTTAATGGACGCTCTAGCCCAGGACTGGAAACCTCCAGCATATACTGATCTGGGAAAGGGTCTGGAGAAATCGTATCTAAGAGTGGACTGATTAACTCTGTAAGCTCAGCAGTATCCTCAACGGTAATCCCAGAAGCCTTATCAACTAAGATACTAAGGACATAATCATTGCCCATTTTGTCGTATTCGATGTCGACCAATTCATAGGGTGCTTTAATTACAGGTTCTACGATTTGGGTAACAATATCAATAATAGCTGTGTTTGCGATGTTAATAACCTCCTTTACTGATGACTGCTATACCTCTATAGCCTTGTCCTCTTGATAATCAACACAAAAGTGGCGAGATATTTCTCACCACCCTTCTGTATTGCTTTAACCTATTATACCACAATCAAAATGAATTGCAAGAAAATCCCTACTAAAAGTGTCAATAAGACCTCAAAAATCCTATTTTTTAAAAGGAGAGGAGATCTTTAACCTTGCTTTTTTCTCTTTCCTTATCCCCTCTAACCTCTGTATTCATATGATAAAATAAAATATTAAAGGGTAAAAAAGACAACTAAAATATTATTTGCGGCTGCTTCATGGTCTTTACCAAAACGAAAAAACCTCCCATCAGAACAGATCTATGCATATGCGAGAGAGGCCATTGGTAACTCAATAACATCATTAATAAAGCTTAAATTAGTTCAATTTGTAATTTTAATACCACTATTTATCGGTAATATAAGTTTATCTGAGGATATTAAAAATATTAATGCTATTTTTAAAGACAGCATTAGTTAATGATATAATAAAAGCTGTAATCTCCCTCATTATATCATAAAAACGATTTCAAAAACAGACTTGTATTTCAAGTGACATTTGATATACTTGAAGATGGGAATACTGCTTGAGTGGAGGCATTGTAGGTCTAGTTCAACGTAAAGCAGCAGCTGAAATCGCAAAACTAATACTTAAAGTGGGGATCAAGAATGTAGCCCCTGCTGCAGCTGCAGCATCATTAATTTGGAGCTTTGGAAGATGCATGTGGTTTTAATGTCAAAAAGATATAGTATTTGTATAACATTTCTTGTTATTATTTCGCGATTCGTTTGGTTTGCCCTTACAGGAAGAAGTCCTTTTTATGACTTTATTGGGACTATATTTTTAGGAGTAGTGGTTTTACTAATTAGTCAAAAAGTATTGAAAAAATTAAAGTGATAAAATTATTAACCCGACAATAGCGAAGCAGAATGTGATATTATTGATATGTTCCATAAGATACTTTCTAATGAGATTGTTAGTGCTTCTCATGATAAGTCTTATGGGACTTTTTTGTACTCAAAAAGCCCTATCATTTCCATACTGGATAAATCCACTACAGAAATGATAGAGCCTAAAATATATGTTCACCAATTGGATAAGTTAAAAGAAAAAAATGACCATCAGGTCAAAAGCATTTTTCAAAATCTCAAATTTGACGGGTGAAAAACAGGCGAAGACTCCGAAACCCTTGATATACCAATAGGATAAAAGGAGAGGAGGGGATTCGAACCCCCGAGCCCCGTTAAGGACTACACGCTTTCCAAGCGTGCGCACTCGGCCACTATGCGACCTCTCCAAGTAAAAGGCTGATCAACTCAACCTCAGTAGTGTATCATATTTTTGTCAAAATAGCTACTAGAATGTTGCTTCTAGGCGGTAAATAATCTGTCCCTTTTTAGCAAATCTAGCCTCATACTCAGTCATCACATTTCCTTGATAATCACTAGCATGTAAATCCAGCCAGACCTGCTTGAGGGTCATACCGTACTGTGAAAAGCTCGCTAGGCTATACTCAAATAAGCCACGATTATCTGTTTTAAAATGAATTTCACCATTTTCCGGCAAAATCTGCTTATAAGTGTCTAAAAAGGATTTGTAGGTTAGTCGACGCTTTTCATGCCTGCTTTTGGGCCAAGGATCTGAAAAATTCAAATACATCATATCAACCTCACCGGCATCGAAATAATTGGTCAGGCTTGACCCATCAACCCGCAAGAGCCTAACATTAGGAGCCTGAGAGGCTAGGACCTTATCTAAAGCATAGCTTAGCACTGATAGCTGAATGTCAATGCCAATATAGTTGATCTCTGGGTTTTTCAACGCCATACCTGTGATAAAGGCTCCCTTGCCTGAGCCAACCTCAATATGGATCGGATGATCATTACCAAAGACCTCACACCAGCGCCCCTTAGCAGCCTCCGGCTCTAAAATGACATAGTGAGGATTGTTTTCCAAGTGCTCCTGCGCACCCTTTCGTTTTCTAACTCGCATTATTTCTTTCTAAACATTTCTCTAAATTTTCTAAGAGCGTAAATCTCTTGATTGACATGCTCCATATCTCTCTTATCAAAGCACCTTAAAATCTGAGTTAGATAAGAGAATTGAGCATACCAAATAATCTTTTGCATGACCTTATCATTATTTTTATAGCCATAATAGGATAGCCAGTCTGCCCATCGCGACCGAGGAATATAGTGGCTTAGCAAATAAGCCACATCATACATTCGATCTGTTAGGCGCACACAATCCCAGTCCACCAAAAAAATCATGCCACTGGTGGTAATCACCCAGTTGCTATGCTTGATATCACCATGTACAATCGTGGCCACCTCAGAGCGAAATTCAGGTAGGCTGCGCTTTAGCTCCTTGACGATAGCCTGTAAATAAGAATTCTGTTGAATTTGCAAAGGTGCATTTTGCTCAAAGTCTACTAAAAGGTCATAAGGATTTTCAATTTTATAGTTGAGCTGAAGCAATTGATTAACCAACTGCTTGGACTTGTGGAGGCGCAGCAGAATATGGACGATTTGCTTACTGTTCATATCCTCTCTAGTCAGAGTACGACCATTGAGCCACTCTTGAGCACTCATCATATCGCCATTCCCCATACGCTTTGCCCAAAGCAATTGTGGGGCAATCTGTTCCTTTGCTAAGGCAGGTAGGATTGGTGTTGTATTAAGCTTGATAAAGACGCTTTCGCCATTTGGATAGGTCCCTTTGTAGGCTTTGCCACTTTTTCCGCGCAAGGGAGTCAATACAAGATCCTGTTCGGTTGTTGTCACCTTATCCCCTCCTTTTCTATCTTCTGTAACCAGTTATCCCTATTTTACTTGTTTTAAAGGACTTAGTCAATCATCTTCTTTAACTTGTACGGTAAGTAAAGAAGATTTAATAATCCCATCGCCACAATCAACACAAGAGCATTTTGCCAAGAACGGCAGAGCACAAGATTGACGATAAGCATCAAACCACTTAATTGCCTCAACAAAGAAAGTAGATTCCTTTGCTTATGCTGTGGTTTAGTCGGGTAAAGCCCACTCATATAATGGTAATCATAATGATGATAAAGTGATAATAACTGAAAAAGACTTAGATAATGAAAGACCAAGGCCAAGCCTACTGCTAAATAAGGGTTGGAAATAAAGGCAAGTGACAAGCAACTAAGCAACAACAGACGTAACCATAACCCTAGATAATCAGAGCTGCGTAAAAATGCTCTTAAATATAGGTTTGTCCAAACCTTTTTACTATCTGCCTTGATAAGCTTAAGTATAGGATTCAAGTAAGGCCTTTCCTTAACCTTGGTTGAGATTCCTTTAACATTTGTAAACAAAGCATAAAACTTTAAAATGGCCTGCTGGCGATCTGCCTCAAAAGCAATCGCTTTTTCCCAATCAAGCCCCTTGGAGCTCAAAAAGCTTGCCACCTTACGCTTTAACAGTAAGCGCTTAGCCAGCACCAAAACACCAAGCAATAGCACAAAGGCAAGCAAGGAAACACCAAGCCTTTGAAACAAAGGAAATAAAGGTAACAGCAAGACCGTTTGAAGGCTAGACCAAAGAATAAAGGACAAGCGCTCTGCTGACCTGATATGGGCAATAACCTCTGCCTCCTTGGTCAGCAAAAAATGCTGATCAGCCTTTTCAAGATAGGTAGCAACTGACCCCAGATTAAGCAAAAACAAGACAGCAATCAACAAACCTAGCTGAATCGGTAGAGGATTAGCAGGAAAATGCTTGAGTAGTTGACTGTACTGAAAAAGAATAAAGCCCAAAAGAAACAGCAAGACAAGAACAAAATGATCATTAAAGACATAAGGCAGATACTTGGTATGCTTGTGCTGAAACTCCTGACGACGCTTACGAAATAATGCCTTCATAGCTTACCCCTCTTTTGTCAGCGCTAGGTAAATGTCATTAAGACTAGCTGAAGCATCTCCAAAGACTGCCTGCAAATCCGCCAGAGTCCCTTGTGCACGCACCTGTCCCTGATGCAATATCACAAAACGGTCACACATTTTTTCTGCCGAATCCAGCACATGGGTACTCATTAGAATTGACTTGCCCTTTGCCTTTTCAACCTCTAAAGCCTTAATCAAATCAGCAATTGCTAAGGGGTCAAGCCCCAAAAAGGGCTCATCAAGAATAAAAAGACTAGGGTCAATGACAAAAGCGCAAATAATCATAACCTTTTGCTTCATTCCCTTAGAAAAATGCACCGGAAACCAATCCAGCTTATCCGTCAAACGAAACAGCTCTAAGAAGGGCTCAGCTCGCTTATGTGCCAGCTCCACATCAATATCATAGGCCATAGCTACCGTATTGATATGCTCTGCTAAGGTCAGCTCCTCATACAGGCTTGGTGTTTCTGGGATAAAGCCAATTTTCTTGCGATAATCAGCTTCATGCTCCGCCAAGGTTAAGCCATCAATGGAAATCCTTCCCTTATATGGCTTTAAAAACCCAATAATTTCATTAATCGTTGTTGACTTACCAGCACCATTTAGACCAATAAGCCCTACTAGCTCTCCATTTCCGACAGAAAAGCTAATATCCTTCAAAACTGGAATATTAAGGTAGCCTCCAGTGACATTCTCAATGTTTAACATATCATTTCTTTCTAATATCTAATCTATTGTAGCTTTGCATACTAGCTTCCCTAGATGACAGGTTATTAGCCTAGACAGATAGGACTTACTAGGCAATGCTTTGTCATCATCAGCCTATCCAGCGCTTTGAAGCACTGATAAGACCAATTAGCTTGACCCTACTTAAGAAAGCTGGGGCAGCTAATACTAAGGGTACACTTATATTAGCTATTATAACAAATTTCTGCACAGAGCGTTAACTGTTTTGATCAATGCTCCCATCAGCTAAAAACGCTGAGTGAATCTGAAGTCTATTTTAAGATCATCAAGAAAAAGGCCTAGCTATAAAAACAGAGGCTATATTAGCTTGATCTATCAGTCCTAACCATCTATCACATCATATTCGAATGACCTGGTGATCCTAAATAGCAGCTCATCTAAGGCGTCATCTAAAAAATCATGATAATATTATCTTATTGTATTGAATTTTTAATAATATAATGTTATCGTTAACATGTAAATAAGTGTTGCGTCTTTAATGACAAAGGAGGTATGTTATGAATTTGTCACGCTTTTTAACATTTGGTTTGGTATCACTTTCAGCACTTTCAATTTCAGGCCTAGTCCAAACAGAGGCTAAGGCTAACGAATGGCAGACTATCTTTGAAAAGCCACAGGAGGTGGTTATCACAGATGGCTGGCAAACTATCTCTGAAAAGCCTCAGGAAGTAAGCACGGCTAACGAATGGCAGGTCAGCTCTGAAGAAGCTCAAGAGTCTGTTCCTGATAAATTCTCACAAAACGAAGACCCTAGCCTATGGGCTGTTCCTGATAAATTCTCACAAAACGAGGACCCTAGCCTATGGGCCGTTCCTGATAAATTCTCACAAAACGAGGACCCTAGCCTATGGGCCGTTCCTGATAAATTCTCACAAAATGAGGACCCTAGCCTATGGGCTGTTCCTGATAAATTCTCGCAAAACGAGGACCCTAGCCTGTAGTAAAGCCATCCGCACTCGATTGAAGATAAGGCCTATGTTGCTGACGCTTCAATCTTTTTTTGTTCTAAAAGCTTTCTCAGCCTTAACTGTCAAGAAGTTCCAGCACCTCATACTCTCTGAAACTCTTGTCCTTACAAATATTGTGCCATGTCACTACCGTACGATAGTGCGCAAATGCACACCTTTGACGGACCTAGCTTGCAGCAAGTAGCAGGCTTAGTTATGTGCTTAACCATAATTGCTTAGTCCATTATCATGATTCAAAAGGCTTTGCTAGTCATGTGGTCGATAACCATTAGCACCAGCTATAAACAATTGCAATATAGACCAGTACATGCTAAGATAACTATAGTATGAGATAGCTATGGTCACTGAGCAACTACTGATTTCTTATTCTAAAATTATTCAACTACTGATTTGAGCCATTGCTACGCAGACGAAAGGATTATCACATGGAAAATTGTATCTTTTGCAGCATTATTAGCGGTGAGATTCCCTCCTCCAAGGTTTATGAGGATGAGCAGGTACTCGCTTTTTTGGATATTTCGCAAACAACAGCGGGTCATACCCTCTTGATTCCTAAAAAGCATGTCCGAAATATCCTAGCAATGGACGCCGAGACAGCTAGCCAGACCTTTGAACGATTACCTAAAATCGCTCGCGCCATTCAAAAAGCAACAGGTGCTACTGCAATGAACATTATTAATAATAATGAAGAGCTAGCTGGTCAGACTGTTTTTCACGCGCATGTGCACCTCGTTCCTCGCTACAGCCAAGAAGACGGGATCGCTATTCAGTATACAACACATGAGCCTGACTTCCCAGCCCTAGCAGCCTTGGCACAACAAATTAGTCAGGAGATTAGCCAATGACTCTAAAAACAATGACCACAATTGGTCTCACATCCGTTTTAGCCTACCAAGTGTATCGTAAACGTCATCAAATCAAAGAAACTCTAGTAGCCATGCAAACCTCTAAGAAGGCTATCCAGGCCGATGTTGATAGGATTAAGGCAAATCTCGCCATCATTCAAAAGGAGGCTCGAACGCTTCAAGCAGCAGGAACAGAATTAGCCTACAAATGGCAGGCCTTTAACCAAGAAGCTCAGGCCCATCTGACTGAAATCCAACAACGTATGAGCAAGTACCAGCAGGAAACCCCATAAGCCTAAGCAGACTACCAAGCCTCAAGGTGACAAAAAAGGGCTCTATCGTTTCTGTAGTGGACAAGTCCGCTATAGGGATTATGGGCTCTTTTTGTATGTACAAAAAAGACGAAGAAATCACTCACAGGATCAAGCCTTGATGAGATTTCTTCGTTTTTTTGGCTGTACCCTAAGGCGCTGCTGGCGTACCAGTGGTTGCACCACTTGATTGCTGCTCTGCTGGTGAGTCTGCTTGAGGGCTAGGAGTCACATTAGCTGCTCCTGACTCTTGTGTACCAGCTGTTGTGTCCTGATAGCTGCTGCTAGAGGACGTCTCTGAGGAATAGGTTGAGTACTGGGTAGATGAGTCTGTATAGGCCGGTAGGCTACCTGAATTGTAATAATAGCTGCTATCCTGAGTAGACTGAGTTTTTAACGAGCCATAAAGGTTTTCGTAAACTGTGGCAGTCGTTTTTAGCTGACTAAGCTTTTCAAGGCCTAATTCAGCACGAATGCGATTTTGGATTTCTAAAAGATGATCTGAGGTCACAATTTGATAGGAGCCGCCATCTGACAAGGTCGCTCCCTCACCCTTTAGCTGATAGGTTTTGATATTTTTAAGGGCGTCTGTATAGCCTAAAAGATTAGGAATGGTTCGTGATGATATTTCAATGTTGGTTTGCATATTACCACTAACAGCTGACAAGATCTTTCGGTAGGAGCTGATACTGTTAAGGGCAAGAATCTTTTTCAGCACCTTTTGAATAACCTCGCGCTGACGCTTCTGCCGACCGTAGTCTCCCTCTGGATCATCATAGCGCATTCGAGCATAGACCAAGGCCTGCTCTCCATTTATCTTGTGAGTTCCTGGTGCAACGGTAGCCTGATACTCAGGCTCATTATCTGCAATAGAGATAGGAAAGTCAAATTCATTGGTAACAGTAATGCCACCAACAGCATTAACCAAATCAATGAGCCCTTGCATGTTAATCTGAACGTATTTGTCAATCGTGATATTCAGCAAGTCCTGAACGGTCATGATAGCCATTTGGGCACCACCAGCTGCATAAGCAGCATTCAGCTTAGCTTCTGCTCCATTCATCTCATTATCATTTGGACCTGACAAAGTGATGAGAATGTCTCTTTCTAAGCTTGTCATGGTTGTCTTTTTGGTCTTAGGGTTAATCGTAACCAGAATCATAGAATCACTATTTCCTTGCCAGGTAGAGGTTCTGTGAGACGATCCTGTGTCAACTCCCATCAATAGAATTGAAAAGGGCTCTGTCTGTTGAATGGCATCACTTTTTTTGGAGGACGTTGCAAAATCCTTAAAGGTCTTTGACAATTCTCCAGTTGAAAAGGTATAGGCATTGGTTAGGTAAACTCCCATAGCCCCCAAGGTCAACAGCACAATAGCTGTCAGCATTAAAAAGATTTTTTTTCCAATTTTCATCTATTCACGTTCCAGATATTTACGCATAAGGTAAACATCCTGATAGTCTCCATTTCTTGATTTGACGTCCTTTCTTTTGACGCCCTCTATTTTAAAGCCATATTTCTCATAAATATGATAGGCACAAGTATTTCGAGCCTGAACCTCCAGCTCCAAAGCACAAAGCTGCTTTGTTTCTCTGGCCCAATCAAGGGTAGTCTCCATCAAAAGCTGTCCTAGGCCATGATTGCGGTAGGGTTTCAAGACCAGCATAAAGCAATCGCCAACATAGCTAGTCTCACGATATGCTTTGCCAGCTATATTTAGCAGACCAGCTAATATATCTCCCACCTTTAGCAAAAGGCAAATATCTGTCAAAGACTCCTGACTAGCCTCTAGAAAACACTCAAGCACCTCTACGGTAGCAGCTATGACGTCCTCAGTCCCTGTGATAAAATCTGTCTCATCAGCAGCTTCTTTAATTAGAGTGATCAAAGCTGACGCATCTGAGGCCTTGGCCTCTTCGATTGTCACCACCTGCTCAGACATGCTTAAGCTCCTCAAGAAGTGCCTCTGATCGATGACCATGTGCTAGATAATCAACCTGCCGGCCTGTTTCTGTTTTTGTTATTAAAATTTCAAGGTAGTCATGCAGGGTTCCCTTGGCTAAAAGCTCGCCCCACTCAATCACAGTAACCCCACCACCAAAGATAAAATCATCTAAATCAATAGAGTCCGGATCATCACCAATCCGATAAACATCTAAATGATACAAGGGTAGTCTTCCCTCATATTCTCGAGCGATAGTATAGGTTGGGCTTTTAATCATCTGATCAATCCCCAAACCCTTAGCAACCCCCTTGGTCAGCGTTGTTTTACCAGCACCTAAGTCACCAGTCAAGACAAGCACATCTCCTGCCTTTAGCTGTCTACCAATGCCTTGCCCGTAAGCGATTAATTCATTCTCATTTTTGCTATAAAACATAAGGCTATTATAACAGAAAAAAAACGGTCTTCCAAGCCTAAGCCAGCCTGTCAGCAAAATATTCTAGGCTCGTCAGTCCTCATATAATGTCGTCAAAGCTCAATCAGCTTTAACATCTCATAAATCAAAAGAGCCAGCAGCAAATCACATGGACCTAACATCATGGCATTCTGCTGTGATAGCCAGGGCTGAATGCTCTAGAAATCAACCCGCAGCTCTAAAACCTTAAGACTTAGCCTAAATATAGGACTAGGAAAAGGTGGCAATGCCTATGAGCTTAGAAAGTCCATAGTCCCAGTCCAAACGGTAATCCCTGTCTTTATTGTCCCAGCAAAAAAGAGGCACCTAAGTACCTCATTAGTCGTTTACAATAACGCTAAAATGATAAAATTCAAAACAAATAAGAAGGTTGCTCCCCAAAGAATCGGGTGAATCTCCTTGGTTTTGCCCTTCACAAGCTTCACCAAGCAATAGAAAATAAAGGAGCCAGCCACACCGTATGAAATAGAGTAGCAAAGTGCCATAAAGAAAGCAGCAAAGAAGGACGGTAGGGCAACGTCAAAGTCGCTCCAATCAACATCAAGGAAGGACGATACCATCATAACCCCGACAATGATTAAGGCTGGTGCAGTCGCAGCGGCTGGAACAATTCCCACGATCGGCAGCAGTAAAACAGATAAGACAAAGCAGACAGCAGTTGATACAGCTGTTAGACCTGTACGTCCTCCCTCTGCAATACCAGCAGCAGACTCAACGTAGGTTGTGGTATTTGAGGTGCCAAATAAAGCTCCGATTGAAGTACCAATAGCGTCAGCAAAGAGCGCACGGTCCATTTTTGAGCTAAAGCCAGAGCTGTTTTCCAAAGCTCTCTCATCCTCCTCAGAGAAAATCCCTGTTCGACGACCAGTCCCAACAAAAGTTCCAATCGTATCAAAGGTATCAGATAGACTAAAGGCAAAGATCGTCATTAAAACAAGCGGCAAGCGACTTGAATCACTAAACAGTGACGCCATGCCACCAAAGGCAGCCAAGAATGTTGTCCCTAATTCAGCAAAGGCTGAGCTGATGTGATTGTCTGCAAAATTAACAGCAGAAAGATCAACCACTCCAATAGGAATACCGGCTAAAGTTGTAACTGTAATACCAATTAGGATGGCTCCACGAACGTTCTTAAGCACAAGCACTGCTGTTAGCAGCAGACCAAAAACTGCTAGCAAAACACTCGGATCGGTGAAGGTTGAAATAGCTGGAACCACACCACCATTAGCATTAACAGAGAAGACGCCATTAGCAAATGTTTCAGCAGTTGCCTTAGCTGGCTCAACACCATTTACAGTAACAATCTCAGCAGATGATAGCGAAAAGGTGATCAGGTTAGCATTTTTAAAACCTAGATAAGCAACAAAGACTCCAATACCTCCGCCAATAGCATGCTGCAGGCTTACTGGAATAGCCTTGATAATGCTCTTGCGAAGCTTTGTGACAGTGATAAAGATATTAAACAGACCACAAAGAAAGACAATAGCCAAGGCCTCCTGCCAAGAAAATCCTAAGCTAAAAACAACAGTGTAAGTAAAGAAAGCATTAAGTCCCATACCAGGAGCCAATGCGTAAGGCACATTAGCAAACAAACCCATGATCAAGGTAGAGATAGCAGCTGCGATGATGGTCGCTAAAAACACCGCTTGCGACGGCATACCCGCTGCACTCAAAATACTTGGGTTAACAAATAAGATATATGACATCGCAAAAAAAGTCGTCACACCAGCCATCAGCTCTGTTGAAACCGTCGTGCCATTTTCTTTTAACTTAAAAAACTTTTCCATTTGAATGGAGTCTCCTTATTGATAGGCAAAATCAAAAAAGCCCTTATCTCATCAGATAAGCTTTTTCTCTTAAAACCAAATGATTATTATCGTTTTTACGAACGATATATTCATCGTAACATTTTATCGTTCTATTTTCAATAGCTTTTTTCGTTTATTTGCCATGATCGTTCAAAATTTAACAGCCTTTTTTTCTATTAACCGTCCAAGCAGCAATTTTCTCTTCCACTGATCCTAAAATTTGTTATAATCTAGTGTATGACTAAAAAACTAATTGCTATTGATTTAGACGGGACTTTATTGCATCACGACAATACCATCTCTACCTATACTCAAAAAACCATTAAGGCCGTCCAAGCTAAGGGACATGAGGTCATCATCTCGACAGGACGTCCTTATCGTATGGCTATTGACTACTACCTTCAGCTAGAGCTAAAGACACCTATGATTAGCTTTAATGGCTCTTTGACCCACCTACCTGAGCAAAGATGGAAATACGAGCATAATGTGACTCTTGATAAGGCATACCTTCTCAAACTCCTAGCAGTGCAGGAGGACTTCCAGATGGACTTTATTGCTAGTGAGTACCGAAAAGCCTTCTACATTACCATGAATAGGCCTGAGAGCATTGACCCCAACCTTTTTGGTTTGAGGCCATCACACCAGATATGGCTTTACAGATCGACAAAATCACGCAGGATCCAAATGCTCTTCTCATGCAAACGCATCATGAGGATAAGTATGCCCTAGCCAAGGCCATGCGCGCCTTCTTCAAGGACGAAATTGAGGTGGACTCTTGGGGTGGTCCCTTAAATATCCTTGAGATGTCCCCCAAAAACATTAATAAGGCCTATACCTTAAAATACCTGCTTAGCATTTACAACAAGGAGCCTAAGGATTTAATCGCCTTTGGTGATGAGCATAACGACACAGAAATGCTGGCCTTTGCCGGAACCGGCTATGCCATGAAAAATGCCAGCCCTGTGCTGCTGCCCTTTGCCGACCAGCAGCTAGCTTACTCTAACGAAGAGGACGGGGTCGCCAGAAAACTAGAAGAGCTTTTCTTGTGAAAGCAAACGAAACCATTGTTTTTCAGAAAACGATGGTTTTCTTAATGCCGTTTCCGTCAATTGATGAAAGAATTTCTAATATTTTCGTTATTTTTCAGCATATTTTCTTTTTTATGCGGCATAAAAATCCCTTTATTATCAATATTCTACTTATTCGGCAGCGCATTATGAAAATTTTTTCATATTTCGTAAGATTTTTCCGAAAGGGCTTGATTTTTAAGTGAAAACGTTTTAAAATAGAGACGTTCTTGAATTTCGTTCAAGTGAAAAAGAATTGCCAAATGCTATTTGGAAGGAGATTATTCTTCTTCATTTCAACGAAAAATATTTTAATAAGGAGGAAGAACAAGAATGGGTATCGGTATTATTATTGCCAGCCATGGTAAATTTGCTGAAGGTATTCATCAATCTGGTTCTATGATTTTTGGTGAACAAGAGAAAGTTCAAGTTGTGACTTTCATGCCAAATGAAGGACCAGATGACTTGTATGGACACTTCAACAATGCTATCGCACAATTTGATGCTGATGATGAAATCCTTGTACTAGCTGACCTTTGGAGTGGTTCTCCATTTAATCAGGCTAGTCGTGTGGCAGGAGAAAATCCTGATCGCAAAATGGCTATCATCACTGGTCTAAATTTGCCAATGCTTATTCAAGCCTATACTGAGCGTTTGATGGACGCCAATGCAGGTGTTGAACAAGTAGCCGCAAACATCATTAAAGAATCTAAGGACGGTATTAAAGCCCTTCCTGAAGAGCTCAATCCAGTTGAGGAGGCTTCTACAGCTAATGGTGGTGGTCAAGCGCTTCAAGGAGCTATTCCTAAGGGAACTGTCATTGGAGATGGTAAGCTAAAAATCAACCTTGCTCGTATTGACACTCGTCTTCTTCATGGTCAGGTAGCAACTGCATGGACACCAGCTTCTAAGGCTGATCGTATTATTGTAGCGTCAGATTCTGTGGCTAAGGACGAGCTTCGTAAGCAATTGATCAAGCAGGCGGCTCCTGGTGGGGTTAAGGCTAATGTTGTTCCGATCAATAAATTGATTGAGGCTTCTAAGGACCCACGCTTTGGCAACACTCACGCTCTTATCCTGTTTGAAACTGTTCAGGACGCCCTTCGTGCGATTGAAGGCGGCGTTGAGATCAAAGAGCTGAACGTTGGATCAATAGCGCATTCAACAGGTAAAACAATGGTTAACAACGTATTGTCTATGGACAAGGATGACGTTGCTGCCTTTGAAAAATTACGTGATCTAGGTGTTTCATTTGACGTTCGTAAGGTGCCAAATGATTCTAAGAAAAACCTATTTGAGCTTATCCAAAAAGCAAATGTGCAATAAGCAATTTAGAAATAAGAGGTAGGCTTGTTTAACGCAACAAGCTGTCTGCCTCATCTACAATGCTGCGATGATATGATAAGCCTGATGATTGCTTCTAGACAAATCATCATCACTTAATAACGCTTTATATTGTCCATTGACAATTGACTCATATACGAAAGGATAACAAAATGTCAGATATTTCATTAATTTCTGCAATCTTGGTCGTTATCGTTGCCTTCTTTGCCGGTCTTGAAGGTATCTTGGACCAATTTCAAATGCACCAACCACTTGTTGCGTGTACCTTAATCGGACTTGTGACTGGTCACCTTGAAGCAGGTGTTATGCTTGGTGGTACTCTTCAAATGCTTGCACTTGGTTGGGCAAACATTGGTGCTGCTGTAGCTCCTGACGCTGCTCTTGCATCTGTTGCAGCGGCTATTATCATGGTTAAGGGTGGCGACTTTACTCAAAAAGGGATTACCTTTGCATACTCAACAGCTATTCCTCTTGCGGTTGCAGGTCTTTTCCTTACTATGATTGTTCGTACCATTTCAACTGTACTTGTTCACGCTGGGGACAAGGCTGCTTTAGAGGGTAACTTCTCTGCTATCGAGCGCTTCCACTTTGCTGCACTTCTTCTTCAAGGCTTGCGTATTGCTGTACCAGCTGCACTTCTTGTTGCTGTGCCAACTGAGGCCGTTCAAAGTGTCTTGAAGGCTATGCCAGCTTGGTTGAATGAAGGTATGCAAATCGGTGGTGCTATGGTTGTTGCCGTAGGTTACGCTCTTGTTATCAACATGATGGCTACACGTGAGGTATGGCCATTCTTCGCACTTGGTTTTGCCCTTGCAGCTGTGACCCAATTAACACTTATCGCTATGGGTGTTATCGGTGTGGCTATTGCCTTTATCTACCTTAACCTTTCAAAACAAGGTGGTAACGGTGGAGGTCGAGCAGGCTCTGCTGACCCAATCGGCGATATCCTAGAAGACTACTAGAAAGGGGTAAGATTAATGACTGAACAAATTAAATTAACAAAAGCTGACCGTAAACGTGTTTGGTGGCGTTCACAATTCCTTCAAGGGTCTTGGAACTATGAGCGTATGCAAAACATGGGTTGGGCTTATGCACTTATCCCAGCACTTAAAAAGCTTTACACAACTAAAGAAGATCGTGCTGCTGCACTTGAGCGTCATATGGAATTCTTTAACACTCACCCATATGTGGCTGCTCCTATCATCGGGGTAACGCTTGCCCTTGAAGAAGAACGTGCCAACGGTACTGCTATTGACAACGCTGCTATCCAAGGGGTTAAGATCGGTATGATGGGACCTCTTGCAGGTATCGGTGATCCTGTCTTCTGGTTTACAGTGCGTCCTATCCTTGGTGCTCTTGGTGCTTCTCTTGCACAAACTGGTAACCTTGTCGGTCCACTCCTTTTCTTCTTTGGCTGGAACATTATCCGTATGGCCTTCTTGTGGTACACTCAAGAATTTGGCTACAAGGCTGGATCTGAAATCACCAAAGACATGTCAGGTGGTATCCTACAAGACATCACTAAGGGAGCTTCTATCCTTGGTATGTTTATCCTTGCTGTCCTTGTACAACGCTGGGTATCTATCAACTTTACCATCAACCTTCCAGGCAAGCAGCTTTCTGAAGGTGCCTATGTTGTCTTCCCTGAGGGAGCCGTTAAAGGTGCTGAGCTAAAAAGTATTCTTGGACAAGCTATGGGTGGCATGAGCCTTGATAAAGTTCAATCACAAACCCTTCAAGGGCAATTAGACTCATTGATCCCAGGACTTGCTGGATTACTACTTACCTTCCTTTGCATGTGGTTATTGAAGAAAAAAGTATCACCAATCGCAATCATCATTGCCTTGTTTGCATTTGGTATCATCGCACACCTTCTTCACATCATGTAATAAAAATTAAGGAATTGGGGGCTTCCCAGTTCCTTAATTTTTGGCTGTCTAGAGCCTTAGCAAAGGCCAGTATTCAGCCTGCTACAAGCTATATTTTTATGTTATAATAGACAAAAACACTAAAGGACTTATTATGGCACAATCTTTAAATCAAAGGGTGATCCTTCAGACAACAGCCGTCTCCTATCTTGGAATCGGAGGAAAGGTTGGGAAAATCTTACTTGGAGATAAGGCTTTGGAATTTTACAATGATAAAAACGTTGAGGACTTCATTCAAATTCCCTGGACGGCCATTAACCAAATCGGTGCCAATGTTTCTGGCAAAAAGGTCAGTCGTCACTTTGAAATCTTTACCGATCAAGGCAAATTTCTCTTTGCTTCAAAGGATTCAGGAAAAATCTTGAAGGTTGCTAGAGAAACAATTGGCAATGACAAGGTCATCAAGCTACCAACCTTGGTCCAGACCATAATAGCAAAGCTATTTCATCATCAAAAAAAGGATAAGAAATCTCATTGATGGGCCTGCCTTAATTCAATATTACGGTCATAGACCAGCATGATAATACTCTTAGACATAGCACCATAGCAATATGTCTAAGAGTTTTTTTCGTTGCTAACAAAAAAGCTTGAAAAACAAGCTTACAGAATGTAGACAAACCCTATCAGCGATAGAAAAATTGAAAATTTAGAAATTGACTATCATATAATGAAAACTCTGGAAAATGCTGATATTACAGTATTTTTCAGAATTCTTTTGTTTTTTGATTAAAAGAAAAAGCTTGAAAAACAAGCTTAAGTGAATCCTTTCTACAATCTAAATCTAACCTTATTCCTCATCAATCTGCAAAGGGGATTTTCTTGTCCACCCATTTCAACAAATTTTGAAAGCCTAGTTTTTTAAAAAGCATCAGCCTTGCCTGTTCAACCAGAAAGGACAAAAAATAAATCACAATGCCGACGCCAAATATCAGTAGTGGGTATAAAAGGATAGGAGCATTGACAAAGGGCTCTGCAAAATCGCGAATAATAAATTTGACCAGCAAGGGGTGTAAGTGCACCAGATAAATACCTAGAGTCGTTGGAGACACGATCACAATAAAGCGTAGCAGCAGTGTTTCTGATGTCAGCTTCAGCTTAGCAAAAAGAATAAATAAGGCAATAGCTCCCAAGGTCAGGCTAGGTGATACATACCAGTACCAAATATTTCCCACCATAAATTTCATGATATAGGTAACTACCAAAGATCCCATATAAACCGCAATAAGAAGCTTATGACTAAACCTACTTAGCTCTATCCTCCTTAGATAGGCTCCGATAATGTAGAGAATAATCAGCCAAGTCATTTCAAAGCCCTTGCTTAAGGAAAATTCATCGACCTGCTGGTTCATCAGAGCTGGGATCAACGAAAAAATAGCAAAAACCAGCAGTACCAATCGGCCTAGCTGCTTATTGGATAAGGTATTGAGGCCACCATTGATCATAGGCATAAAAATCAGTAACCCAAAGTAGGCGGTGATATACCAATAATTGCCACTCACTATGGGAAAGAGGGCCTGACGCCAATTCTCTAAGCTAACTGGAAAGCCAAATAGAGCAAACAAAAGGGTCATCAGAAAGCTATAAAAGAAGACTTGTACCCAAATATTAACGATTTTGGAATATTTATAGGGCGACTTAATGCCCACATAGCCACTAATCAACGCATAGCAATTGACCGCCCCATAAACAAGAACCTGAATCATCCAGGTAACAATAAAATAAGAATCTGCCTCACCTTCGACAGTTGACCGCAAGCCGCCCTTTCCCAAAACATGTGTGATCACAATCATAAACATGGAAATGATTCGCAATAAATCTAAACCGTAATGGCGGTTCTTATCTAATGTCATTACATTTTTACGCATAATATTAGTTTACCACAATTTTTAATATTTAACGATTTGATTTTGTCTGACAACGAGATTTTTTGTGCCTCTGACCTAAGCTCTACTTGTCATCAGCCTTTTGTATTACTGACGCTCCGTGACAGACACATGAAAAAGTTTTAGCAAGAAAAGAAAGCTTTCTGTATTTCAAGGATATGTCTTGTTTTTTATAGACTTTACTATAGGAAAAACATTGAAAGTGTCTACTCTAATTCCAAAATAACTAGTTCGCGCGTTTGATGTAGCTGACACTCATTTGGGAGTTTACTTTTTCTCCTTTTTTGTTATAATAGGTCTAGCGGATAAGTAGTCTGGCTCTGTCTTTCAGAGAGTCTGTGGTTGCTGAAAACAGATAGAGGAGTCATACGAAATTCTACCGTCTACCAATTAAATATGAATTAAGTGCACAGATTGTGAAGCTGGATGGAACCGCGCTTAGGCGCTCCAGTGTATTCATAGGCTGTGCTTTTTTATCTCGTCAGAAATAAAAAAGCGATCAGCTAGCTTTGCTCATGCTATTTTATAACTGACTATCTTATCACCAGCTCAAAGGAGATTTATTTATGCTAGATCTTAAGCGTATTCGTACTGATTTTGATACTGTTGCTGCTAAGCTCAAAACACGTGGTGTGTCAGAAGCTATCCTAACCTCTCTAAAAGCCTTAGATGAACAGCGGCGCACCCTGCTTGTTCAAACAGAAGAGCTAAAAGCCCAGCGTAATATCGCCTCTGCTGCTATCGCTCAAGCCAAACGCCAAAAGGAAGACGCCAGCCAACAGATTGCTGACATGCAGCAGCTAGCTGCTAACATCAAGGCAATTGATGCTAAGCTAGCTGACATTGACCAAGAAATTACCGGTATCATCACTGTTTTGCCAAATACTCCCCATGATTCAGTTCCTATTGGAGCTGATGAAGAGGACAATGTAGAGATTCATCGCTGGGGAAAGCCACGTCAGTTTGATTTTGACATCAAGGCGCATTGGGATCTTGGAGAAGCCTTAGATATCCTTGATTGGGAGCGTGGCGCAAAGGTTACCGGTGCTCGCTTCTTATTCTATAAAAATCTTGGTGCAAGGCTGGAGCGTGCCCTTTATAACTTCATGCTTGATGAGCACCTAAAAGAGGGCTATCAAGAAATCATTCCTCCTTATATGGTTAATCATGACTCTATGTTTGGCACTGGTCAATATCCAAAATTCAAGGAGGATACCTTTGAGCTAGATGGGACAAACTTTGTTCTTATCCCAACTGCTGAAGTCCCATTAACCAATTACTATCGTGGTGACATCATAGATGGTAAGGAGCTGCCAATCTACTTTACTGCAATGAGCCCATCATTTCGCTCTGAGGCTGGCTCTGCTGGCCGCGACACTCGTGGCTTGATTCGCTTACACCAATTCCATAAGGTCGAAATGGTTAAGTTTGCTAAGCCCGAAACATCTTATGAAGAGCTGGAAAAAATGACCGCCAATGCCGAGCATATTCTCCAAAAGCTAAAGCTCCCTTATCGTGTCTTGGCTCTTTGTACTGGGGATATGGGCTTTTCGGCCGCTAAAACCTATGATTTAGAGGTTTGGATCCCTGCTCAAAACACCTATCGCGAAATCTCAAGCTGCTCAAATACCGAAGATTTCCAAGCACGCCGCGCACAAATTCGCTACCGCGATGAGGCAGATGGCAAGGTTAAGCTACTGCACACCCTAAATGGCTCTGGGCTTGCTGTCGGACGTACCGTAGCTGCTATCCTAGAAAATTACCAAAATGAGGACGGCTCAGTGACGATTCCAGAAGTGCTTCGTCCTTATATGGGTGGACTAGAGGTGATCAAGCCACGTTAAAGCCAAAGACTGGCCGGATAAGGTGCCAACAAGACGATTAATGGGCTCTATCATTTCTGTAGTAGATAAGGACACAGTAGAAATGATAGGGCTTTTTTCTATGTACAAAAAAGGCTCTTTATCAATTGTAGGGGGACAAAGAGCCGATTAATGAGATTGATCCTAACAATAAAGAAGACCTCTGTAACTCCTAGCTAACTGCTAGCCTTACAGAGGTCTTTTTTGATGTCCTTAATATTTTCTAAAGCGCTGGTAGCGCTGATCCAATAATTCCTCTAAGGGCTTGGCCTGTAGCTGAGTGATTTCGTCAATTAAGTGTGATTTTATCATCTCAACAATCTCACTCGAAAAATAACCCCGCTCCGGAATAATCCGATCAATGACGCCCATTTGATACAGCTCAGCTGCGGTAATTTTCATGAGCTCAGCAGCTTCAGTAGCCCTAGAGCCATCCTTCCAGAGAATAGAGGCAAAGCCTTCTGGGCTAAGAACAGCGTACATGGTGTTTTCCAGCATCCAAACCTGATCAGCAACAGCTAAAGCTAAAGCACCGCCTGAGCCGCCTTCGCCAATAATAATAGCAATGATAGGAACCTTGAGGTCACTCATTTCCATCAAGTTTCTAGCAATAGCTTCACCTTGACCGCGCTCCTCAGCACCTACGCCCGGATAAGCTCCTGCTGTATTGATAAAGGTAATCACTGGACGACCAAATTTTTCAGCCTGCTTCATTAAGCGTAAGGCCTTACGATAGCCCTCAGGGTGCGGCTGCCCAAAATTTCTAGCCAGATTATCTTGAAGATTTTTTCCTTTTTGAATACCAATCACTGTGACCGGTTGATCAGCCAAATAGGCAATCCCACCAACAATAGAGCCATCATCAGCAAACTGACGATCCCCATGCAACTCCATAAACTCATCAAAAATCAGGCTGGCATAATCTAGAGCTGTCATTCGACCCTGGTCACGCGCTTCCTTTAATATTCTTGCGACGTCTGTCATGATACACCTCCATGAAATGCCACCAAATGAGCAATCCGATCACGCAGGTCAGTCCGCTTCACAATAGCGTCAACAAAGCCATGCTCTTTTAAGAACTCTGCCTTTTGAAAATCATCTGGTAAATTTTCTCTAACTGTCGTCTCAATGACGCGTCGACCAGCAAAACCAACCAAGGACTGGGGCTCTGCAATAATCATATCACCCTCCATTGCAAAGCTCGCTGTCACACCACCTGTGGTCGGATCAGTTAGGATAGTCAGGTAAAAAAGCCCAGCATTTGAATGTTTCTTTATAGCTGCAGAAACCTTAGCCATCTGCATCAGACTCATAATGCCCTCTTGCATACGGGCTCCACCAGACGCTGTAAAAATAACAACTGGGAGCCGCTCACTAATAGCCAGCTCAAATAAGCGAGTGATTTTCTCACCAACAACGGTCCCCATGCTTGCCATGATAAAATGCGAATCCATGATGGCTAGAGCAAGCCTTTGTCCCTTGACCAGAGCTGTTCCAGTCAGGACAGCCTCATGCAAGCCAGTAGCCTGCCTGGCCTTTTGCAGCTTGGCTTGGTAGTCTGGAAATCTTAATGGATCCTTGGTTTCAATATCTGTAAACAATTCCTGAAAAGAGCCTTCATCAACGGTTAAAGTCAAGCGCTCCTGAGCAGAAATCCTAAAATTATAGGAGCAGGTCGGACAAATCTTTGCCGGCCCCAGATCCTTTTGATAAATCATGTGCTTACAGGCAGGACACTTGGCAAATAATTCGTCTGGCACCTCTGGAACATTACGACTGACAGAGCTTTTGAGAGAATTATTGGGAGTAATACGGATATATTTGTCTTTTTTACTAAATAAGGCCATATCTACTCCTAATCTTTATTGTAGCTGGGTAAAAAGGTTTCCATCAAAAACGACGTATCGTAATCACCCGCAATCACTTGCTTGTCTGAAATCAAGTCCATCTGAAAATCAATATTGGTCATAATACCTTCAATCTCTAACTCAAACAGAGCCCTTTGCATCTTCATCAAAGCATCAAATCGGTTATCTCCATGAACGATAATCTTAGCAATCATACTATCATAATAAGGCGGTATCGTATAACCACTGTAAACAGCAGAATCAATCCTAAGCCCAACACCTCCGCTTGGTAGGTAAAGATCTGTAATCTTACCAGGGCTTGGTGCAAAATTAAAGCTTGGATTTTCTGCGTTAATACGACACTCAATAGCATGGCCAGTAATCACAATATCCTCTTGACGAACTGATAAAGGAAGACCTGCTGCGATCCGCAATTGCTCCTTGACAATGTCAACGCCTGTAACAAACTCTGTTACGGGGTGCTCTACCTGAACACGCGTATTCATCTCCATAAAGTAAAAATCACCGCTGGCTTCATCTAATAAGAACTCAATTGTGCCAGCATTCTCATAGGACACCGCCTTGGCAGCACGAACAGCAGCTTCACCCATCCTTTGACGCAGTGTTGTGCCAATCGCAATCGAAGGGCTTTCCTCCAGTACCTTTTGATTGTTACGCTGTAAGGAGCAATCTCTCTCTCCAAGGTGTATCACATGCCCCTGTGAATCACCTAAAATTTGCACCTCAATATGCCTTGCCGGATAAATAACCTTCTCCAAATACATGGCACCATTACCAAAGGCTCCTAAAGCTTCTTGACTAGCAGCGTTAAAAGCAGCCTCTAAATCAGCCTCGGATTCAACCTTTCGGATTCCCTTGCCGCCACCGCCTGCAGCAGCCTTTAGCATTACTGGATAGCCAATCTGCCTTGCAATCTCAAGAGCCTCTTGGGCATTGTAAACCTCGCCGTCTGAGCCTGGAATAACAGGAACACCTGCCTTAATCATCTCAGCGCGGGCGTTGATTTTGTCGCCCATTTTATCCATGACAGCTCCTGAGGGGCCAATAAACTTGATGTTCATTTCCTCGCACATGGTCACAAATTTTGAATTTTCACTTAAAAAACCAAACCCTGGGTGGATAGCCTGCGCCCCTGTCACCACAGCTGCTGATAAGACAGAATTCATATTGAGATAGGATTCCTTTGATCTTGACGGTCCAATACAGATGGCTTGGTCTGCCAAGATCGTATGTAAAGCCTCTCTATCAGCCTCAGAATAAACAGCAACTGTGGAAATGCCTAATTCTCGTGCTGCACGAATAATCCGCACTGCTATTTCACCACGATTGGCAATTAAGATTTTGTTAAACATAGGTTCTTTTTTCCTCCACAGACGATTAGTCTTTTACTGCCCAAAAGCAAAGGTCAAGGTCCCACTAGCTGCTAATTTGCCATCAACCTCTGCCTTGGCCTCAACAACTGCTATTGTCCCACGACGCTTAATAAACCTAGCTGTCATGACTAGCTGGTCTCCCGGAACCACCTGCTTTTTAAATTTTACCTTGTCCATACCAGCGTAAAAAACAAGCTTGCCTTTATTTTCCTCTTTTGATAGCTCCAAGACGCCAGCAGTTTGTGCCAAGGCCTCCATGATCAAAACACCTGGCATGACTGGATACTGAGGAAAATGACCGTTAAAGAAGGGCTCATTGATAGTGACATTTTTGATGGCAACAATTTCATCGTCTGAAGCCTCTAAAATTCTATCAACAAGCAGCATTGGGTAGCGATGTGGCAATGCCTCTTGAATCTGTTTTATATCCATCATTTAATGCGTACCAATCCTTGTCCAAACTCAACCACGTCCTCATTGGCCACTAAAATCTCTGTCACGATACCGTCGCAAGGAGCAGGAATCTCGTTCATGACCTTCATCGCCTCAACAATTAACAATGTCTGTCCCTTTTTAACGCTATCACCAACAGTAACAAATGGAGGCTTGTCAGGACCGGCAGCAAGATAGGCCACACCAACAAGAGGACTGTCAACTACTTCTCCTTCTGGCTCTTGCAGACCTGAAGAAGCAGGGATTGATTCCTGTTTAGAGACAATCTCCTGCGTCAGGCTAATAGGGGCTACCTCCTGGTGCAAAGTAACAGGCTCAGGAGCTGGAGCTGCCATCGGACGGTGCTCATTTTTACTAAATAACAGCTCCCCATCACTTGATTTGAATGAAAATTCGCGTAGGCTTGACGCATCAAACTGTGCCATCAAATCCTTTATCTCTTGAATATTCATTTTAATCCTCCCAACGCTTAAAGGCTAATACAGCGTTATGACCTCCAAAGCCAAAGGTATTTGACATGGCATAACGAATATCGGCTTCTTTTCCTTGGCCAAAAATAACATTTGCTTCAATATCATCTGACAGCTCCTTTGTCCCAGCTGTCATTGGAACATAATTGTGACGTATTGCTTCTATGGTTGCAATAGCTTCCACAGCACCAGCTGCCCCTAGTAGGTGGCCTGTAAAGGACTTGGTTGATGAGACAGGAACCTCTTTACCAAGCACTGCAACAATAGCCTGACTTTCTCCTTTTTCATTAGCAGGAGTTGAGGTGCCATGAGCATTCACGTAGTCAATAGCTGCTGCATCAATACCGGCCTCCTGCAATGCTAGATTAATGGCCTTACGAGCACCAAGTCCTTCTGGGTGTGGTGAGGTCATGTGGTAAGCGTCACAGGTATTGCCGTAGCCAACAATCTCAGCTAAAATAGTCGCACCGCGCTTTTGAGCATGCTCTAAGCTTTCCAAAACAAGCATACCTGATCCTTCACCCATGATAAAACCGTTTCGATCCTTATCAAATGGAATAGAGCTGCGGCTTGGGTCCTCAGTTGTTGACAAGGCAGTCAAGCTCTGGAAGCCCGCAATGGCAAATTTTGTAATGGCTGCCTCTGATCCTCCAACCATCATCACGTCTTGAAGACCAAACTTAATTGTACGAAAGGCATCGCCAATAGCATCGTTTGAAGAGGCACAGGCTGTATTGATTGACTTACATACGCCTTGGGCATTCAGCTTCATGGCAACATTACCAGCCGCCATATTTGGCAAGGCCTTTGGTAGAGTCATCGGCTTAACGCGCTTTGGTCCTTTTTCATGTAACCGAATCACCTGCTCTTCAATCTCTTGAATGCCTCCAATACCAGACGCTACAATAACACCAAAGCGGTCAGAATCAATCGCTTCAATATCTAGGCCAGCATGTTCAATCGCCTCTGTCGCAGCATATAAGGCATACAAGGAATACATGTCAAAGCGATTTAGATCCTTTTTGACAAAATACTTATCAAATGGAAAATCCTGAATCTCTGCTGCATTCTTAACAGCGAAGTCACTCGTATCAAATTTTGTGATAGGCTTAATACCAATATGACCTGCCTTTAAGCTTGACCAAAACTCCTCTGGAGTATGCCCAATTGGGGAAGTCACGCCATAACCTGTTACAACTACTCTGTTTAATGTCATTTTAATACCTCTATTTTATTGCATTGTCATGCCGCCGTCAATGGCAAGCACCTGACCAGTAATATAATCCTGACTAGCTAGGAAGCTTGCTGCCTGAGCAACCTCTTGCCCCTTGCCAATACGCTTCATTGGGATTTGATTTAAGATTTGCTCTTGCATCTTTTCAGAAAGGACACCTGTCATATCAGATTCGATGAAGCCCGGTGCAATCGCATTTACCCGAATGCCACGCGCCGCAACCTCACGAGCAACTGACTTGGTAAAGCCAATCAAGCCTGCCTTGGACGCTGCATAATTTGCTTGACCGATATTTCCTGTTAGGCCGACAACACTAGACACATTGATGATAGCACCCTGACGAGCCTTTGTCATCGGCTTTAAGACCGATTGTGTCATGTTAAATGCTCCTGTCAGATTGATTTTGAGAACACGCTCAAAGTCCTCCTCTGACATCTTAAGCATTAATTTATCATTAGTGATGCCAGCATTGTTAATCAAAATGTCCACAGAGCCAAGCTGCTCAATAGCCTCATCAACCATTCGCTTAGCATCAGCCCCCTCTGAAACATCTCCTGAGATCGGCACAACCTTCACACCGTAATCCTTAAAGGTCTCCACCAGCTCATCAGAAATCGCTGAGCGACCATTGAGAACGATGTTGGCGCCTAGTCCTGCAAATTGATGAGCCATTGCTAGTCCAATGCCTCTTGTTGACCCTGTGATAAAAACGTTTTTTCCTTTAATTTCCATAGCTTAGCATTCCCTCCTATTTTCCCAAATACAATTGTAGGCTTGGCATATCTTCAACACTGCTGCATAGCAGCTTTTTGTCGATTTTTTTAATAAAGCCTGTTAAAACCCTGCCAGGGCCAATCTCAACAAACTGGGTGATACCGTTAGCCTTCATAACCTCGATACTATCATAAAAACGAACAGGCTCCATGACCTGACGCGCCAATAATTCTGCAATCCGATCCTTTTCCATGACCTTAGCCTCTGTATTTCCAACCAGTGGCAGATCAAAGTCCTGAAATTGAATCTTGCTGAGCTCCTCTGCCAACCTTTGACTAGCAGGCGCTAAAAGTGCTGTATGGAAAGGTCCTGAGACATTCAGCGGAATTAAACGCTTCACTCCCTTTGCTTTTAAGATTTCAAGTGCCGCATTGACAGCCTCAGCTGTCCCACCAATAACAATCTGTCCTGGCGTATTATAGTTAGCAGGTGACACAACACCAACCGAAGAAGCCTCTTGACAAGCCTCCTCAATAAGCCTAGCCTCTGTATTCATCACAGCTACCATCTTACCAGAGCCAGCAGGCGCTGCCTCCTCCATAAAGCGTCCCCTTTTTGCAACTAGCTCTAGGGCAGTCTCAAAACTCAGAACACCTGCCGCAACTAGAGCAGAATATTCTCCAAGAGAAAGCCCCGCCACCATATCAGGATGAACCCCATAAGAGGTTAAGATACGATAAATGGAGACTGAAGCGGTTAAGATTGCTGGCTGCGTGTAGGCTGTCTGGTTCAACCGATCCTGGTCGGTATCAATGAGCTTGCGTAAATCATAGCCTAAAAGCTGACTAGCCTGATCAAAGGTGTCACGAGCAATGGCATATTGGTCATACAAATCTCTTGTCATGCCTAGTGTCTGAGCACCCTGACCAGCAAATAAAAAGGCTGTTTTTGTCATACTTCTCCTTATTTATATCGTTTCGTTTTTGTCATCAGCTGCAAGAGCTTGCCAGCGCTTAGCTTCTTGACTAATCACTGCTGCTGCACCATAGTAGATATCCTTTAGGATGGCTTCACAGCTTTCTTCTGCTCTAATTAAGCCTGCAATCTGCCCTGCCATGACAGAGCCATTGATCACATCACCATCAATCACAGCGTTGCGCAGAGCTCCTGCTCCCATTTCTTCGATGTCACTAGCAGCCTTACGATCTGCTAAAAATTCTTTTTCAGCCTTAGCATAAGCTGATGTTAGCTTATTTTTGATAGAGCGTACCGGATGACCAACAACTTGAGCTGAAATGACAGTATCAATGTCCTTAGCCTTCAAAATTTTATCCTTAAAGCTTTGGTGAGCATTAGATTCCTTTGCCACAACAAATCGAGTTCCAACCTGAACAGCCTCAGCACCCAGCATAAAGGCTGCTGCTGCACCTCGACCATCTGCAATCCCACCTGCTGCAATAACTGGAATAGAAACAGCATCTACCACCTGCCTAACCAAGGTCATCGTTGTCAATTTACCGATATGGCCACCAGCCTCCATTCCTTCAGCAATAACAGCATCAACGCCTAATTTTTCCATGCGCTTAGCCAGGGCAACGCTAGGAACAACTGGAATCACGATAATACCTGCCTCATGAAGGCGCTCCATGTATTTCCCTGGATTTCCAGCGCCAGTGGTCACCACCTTGACACCTTCTTCGATCACCAAATCGACAATGTCATCTGCAAAGGGAGATAGCAGCATGATATTAACCCCAAAGGGCTTATCTGTGATCGCTTTGACACGATCAATATTTGCCTTGACCACCTCTTTAGGAGCGTTTCCTCCACCAATGATCCCAAGACCACCAGCATTGGAGACAGCACCTGCTAGATCACCATCAGCCACCCAGGCCATACCTCCCTGAAAAATGGGATAATCAATATTAAGTAATTCTGTAATACGTGTTTTCATAATAACCTTCTATGCAAAGAAATCAGGAGAATAATTTGATAATCAAACTATCATAATAAGAAGAAAGAGCGAGTTAGAGCCTGAAAGAGGGTCTAATCTCACCCTGATGGTTCGATTATTACATATCAATTGACCAACTAAAGCAGTTCATTAATCAGCAGGCTGGTTAATCAGTATTCTCGCTTGTTTGAGCTTTATTTTGTTTTTTCTTCAACGTAGGCAACAAGGTCACCAACTGTGTTTAAGCCTTCTTCTGTTTCGATTTGAATGTCAAAGGCATCTTCAATTTCTGAGATCACTTGGAAAACATCAAGTGAGTCAGCATCTAAATCATCAAAGGTAGTTTCTAAGGTTACTTCCTCTGCGTCCTTGCCAAGCTCCTCAACGATAATTTCCTGTACTTTTTCAAATACTGCCATTTTATGTCTCCTTAATATAAATATTTATTTTATAAATGTGCTAGGCACATGATATAACTAGATTTTAACAATTAGACTGCCCCATGTCAAACCTCCACCGAAGCCCGACAGTAAAATATGCTGGCTGCCGTCTAATTTAAGCTGTCCATTTTGGACTGATTCAGATAGCAAAATCGGTATACTAGCTGCACTGGTATTGCCATAGTGCATCATATTTTCCAGAAATTTCTCTCTTGGCATACCAATTTTCTTAGCCATCTTATCTAAAATACGCCGATTGGCCTGATGTAAAAGCAGATAGTCTAACTCCTCCTTGGCCAAGCCTGATTGCTCAATAATTGCTGTAATGCTCCTTGAAACATCTCTAATCGCAAAGTCAAAGATAGCACGACCATCCATCTGAAGAAAGGAGTTGACCTCCTGTCCTTGAGAAAATGGTGAGCGCAGACTGCTCTGACCTGATGTCAGGCTTTGACCTTGCGCACCATCAGTATGTAAGGCCTCAGCTAGAAAATGCTGCTGCTCGCTGGCCTCTAATAAAACCCCACCAGCACCATCTCCAAATAAAACAGCTGTGCTTCTATCCTGCCAATCAATAATCTTAGACAGGGTCTCTGCTCCAATAACCAAGCCTCTTTGATAAGCCCCTGATGCAATCAACTTATCCGCCATTGCTAAGGCAAAGACAAAGCCACTGCAGGCCGCTGTCATATCAAAAGCAAATGCATTAGTAGCACCGATAGCAGCCTGAACCTTTGCTGCCGTCGATGGCATGCTAGCATCTGGGCTAATCGTAGCAACGATGATAAAATCAAGTGCAGTCGCATCATATCCTGACCCTGCTAACAATTGCTCTGCTACCCGAATGGCTAAATCACTGGTCATCTCCACAGTGGAAATGTGACGCTTCTCAATCCCAGTCCGTGACGAAATCCATTCGTGGCTGGTGTCCATGATTTGCGACAGATCGTCATTACTAATAACCTGCTTAGGCGTATAATGAGCTACCTGACTAATTTTTGAAAAGACCATTAAACCAAATCCTCCAAAAACTGATGTAAGTTCCCCAAGCCACGTAACAGGGCTTGCATTTCGTCCTCATTCATATCAGCGATCACATGACCGACCATATTTTTATGGAATCTTGCATGGAGACGATCCAGAAGACGCCCCTTTTTGGTCAGTGACAGGTAAACAACCCGTCTATCCACGCTTGATCTTGTTCTTTCAATATAGCCCTTTAGCTCTAGCTTGTTTAAGCTAGTGGTAACCGTTCCTAAGGTAACCATGAGCTCTCTTGCGATGTCACTTGGCGTTACCTGCTGATATTTTCCAATAATCTCAATTGTGTGCATCTCCTTTAGAGAAACATCATTAAATTGACTTGTTTTTAAGCTCATTTCCTCAATAACCAAAATTCTGTTGAAAATATCAACTAAATATTGATTAATCTTATTATATTCCAAGTAAACACCTCCCTAGCTGTAAAATACTTTGACTATCAAAGTATATCAGACATCAAAGTATTTTGCAAGCACATAAGAGCTATTTCCCCCGAAAATTTGGCCGCCTCCTATCTCCATAAGCCCTGACGCCCTCTTTAAAGTCCTCCTTAAAGGCCAATTCCTCTTGAATAGCAAGCTCTTTTTGGGCATAATCCTCCCAACCTGCAAAAAAGCTTTGCCATACCAAAGATTTCATGCCGGCGTAGGAATTTGAAGAGCCACGCCTCAAACGCTTTAACAGCTGACTACAGGTCTTATCAAGCTTATCTGACTCAGCAGCTCGATAGACAAATCCGTACTCAAGCCCTTTTTCTGCTGTGACCCCCTCACCGGTCATCACCAGATGAGTCGCTCTATTTAGACCAACGGCACGTGTTAACAAGAAAAGACCACCAGCATCTGGCGCTAAGCCGACATTAACAAAGGCCTGAATAAATTTTGTCTGGGTGCTAGCAATACAAAAATCCACCGCTAAGGCAATATTAAAGGCCGCACCAGCCACCGCACCATCAGCACAGAGGATAACCGGCTTTGGCAATTGCTTGATAGCAAAGGAAATATCCTGAACCAGCTCAGCAATCCTAACTAGAGACTGAACATCATCTCTTTCAACAGCATTTTGCATCTCAACCAAGTCACCACCGACTGAAAAGACCTTGCCCTTTGCCTTAATCACTAAAAAGCGCAGAGAGGGGTTATCCTTAACCAACCTAATAGCCTCCAGAATCTCCTGACAGGCTGGAATGTTAAAGCCATTAGACACCTCTGGACGATTTAAGGTTAAAATGGCCAGATCCTCTTCAAGCTCAAAAATGATATTTTGAAACGTCATATCACTCCTCTTTTCTGACAGCTTATTTGATTACCAAATAATTTTATGACCAAATAATTTGACAATCAAATTAATTACTAGACTATAGTACACTAGAATCAGTCGTTATGCAAGAAAAAGATTGTAAAAAATACATTAAAATTGACTGCGCAATTTAAAGCATGCAGCCCTAAAACCAAGCTCAGACCTAGCCTCTATACCTCTAATAAAAGAGCCTAAGACAAAAGTGTCCTAGACTCTGAAACTTTGGCATGTGCTATGCTCAACCATTCTATACAATTGTGATCAATCGCTCATAGAGTGTGTAAACAAGACCCGCTTAAATATCCTCTAGAGCGTCTTTGACCTTGTCAAAGAAACCTTTTTTCTTTGGAGCAATCGGCTTTTCGCCACTAGCCTCCGCAAAAGCCTTCAAGGCCTCCTTTTGAGCCTCATTGAGCTTGGTAGGCGTTACAATGTTTACAGTTACATGCTGGTCTCCTTGGCCTCCGCCTCGAAGCTTAGGAGCCCCCTTGCCCTTCAAGCGAAATACCTTACCAGTTTGTGTTCCAGCGGGAATAGACATGGCAACATCACCATGGACCGTTGGGATATCTACTGTATCTCCCAAAGCAGCCTGAACAAATGAAATATTCAAGCTGTAGTAAATAGTAGAGCCATTGCGCTCAAACTGTTTACTTGGAAGCACGTTTAAAATAACGAACAAATCACCATAAGGTCCACCATTAAAGCCTGCTTCCCCCTGACCCTGTAGGCGGATTTGTTGGCCGGTTTCAACACCTGCTGGGATTTTTACTGAAACCTTATGAACCTTCTTTTCATGACCAGTTCCATGACAGGTATGGCAAGGCTCTTTGATTTCTTGACCGCTGCCATGACAGACATCACAGGTCACCTGACGACGCATCATGCCAAGTGGGGTCTGCGTATCAACATTGATAACCCCTGAGCCATGACATTTACGGCAGGTTGTAGGACTTGTTCCAGGCTTAGCTCCTGAGCCTGCACAGGTGCTACAGGTTGATTCACGATGATAGCTGACCTCTTTTTCGGTACCAAAAACAGCTTCCTCAAAAGAAAGGTTTACCCTATATTGAAGGTCATCGCCCTGACGTGGAGCATTGGGATTACGCATACCACCACCGCCAAAAAGCTTGAGAAAATATCCTCAAAGCCGCCAAAGCCACCACCATCGAAGCCGCCAAAACCGCCTGCGCCACCACCAAAGCCACCGTTTGCTCCGGCTGCCCCGTATTGATCATAGGCTGCACGCTTTTGTGAATCGCTTAGGGTTTCATAGGCTTCCTGTACGTCCTTATATTTTTGCTCAGCTCCCGGCTCTTTATTGATGTCTGGGTGGTATTTCTTAGACATCTTACGGTAAGCTCGTTTAATATCATCGGCCGAAGCGTCCTTTGAGACCCCAAGACGATCATAGTATTCCGTATTATTCATTTATTCTTTCCTTCATTGACAAAAACAGACGGAGCGAGGCGCCCCGCCTATTTGATTTTTATTTATTTAGCCTTGCTATGCTATTTTCTAGCAATTAGGGGAGGGGACTATCGCCTCAGTTTCTAGCTTTACTGAGCGACCTTAGCTCCTCACAGCTTATTTTTCAGTGAACTCACCATCTACAACATCATCGCCACTGTTTGTTGAGCCTGTATCTGCTGCACCTTCTGCACCAGCCTGGGCTTGTTGTGCTGCGGCTGCTTGCTCGTACATTTTAACAGCAAGGGCTTGTGCTTTTTCATTAAGCGCTTCAAGCTTAGCTTTCATATCATCAAGGTCGCCTGACTCTTGAGCCTTCTTAAGCTCATCAAGAGCTGTTTGAGCAGCATCACGCTCTGTGTCAAAGCCTTTGCCTTCAGTTTCTTTAATAGTCTTTTCAGTTGCAAAGATAGCCTGGTCAACTTCATTTTTAAGGTCAACCTCTTCCTTACGTTTTGCATCGGCTTCAGCATTGGCTTCAGCGTCTTTCATCATGCGTTCAATTTCTTCTTCAGAAAGACCATCGTTAGATTTGATGACAATATGTTGTTCTTTTTGAGTACCTAGGTCTTTTGCCTTAACAGAAACAATACCGTTTTTGTCGATGTCAAAGGTTACTTCGATTTGTGGGATACCACGAGGGGCTGCAGGAATGTCTGTCAATTGGAAGCGTCCAAGTGTTTTGTTATCTGCTGCCATTGGGCGTTCACCCTGAAGCACGTGGATATCAACAGCTGGCTGGTTGTCTGCTGCAGTTGAGAAGACCTGTGATTTAGAGGTTGGAATTGTTGTGTTGCGGTCAATAAGCTTTGTAAAGACGCCACCCATTGTTTCGATACCAAGTGACAATGGTGTCACGTCAAGAAGAACAACGTCTTTAACATCACCAGTGATCACACCACCTTGGATAGCAGCACCCATCGCTACAACTTCATCAGGGTTCACTGATTTGTTTGGCTCTTTGCCAGTTTCAGCCTTAACAGCTTCAACCACAGCTGGGATACGAGTTGAACCACCAACAAGGATAACCTCATCGATTTCTGACAAGCTCAAGCCTGCATCAGACAGCGCTTGGCGAACAGGAACCTTCGTACGCTCTACTAAATCACGAGTCAGGTCATCAAATTTTGCACGAGACAGGCTCATCTCTAAGTGAAGCGGACCAGCAGCGCCAGCAGTGATGAATGGCAATGAAATTTGAGTTTGAGTGACACCTGAAAGGTCTTTTTTAGCTTTTTCAGCAGCGTCCTTCAAGCGTTGAAGAGCCATTTTATCTTGTGATAGGTCAATACCGTTTTCTTTCTTGAATTCTGCTACTAAGAAATCAATGATTTTTGGTCAAAGTCGTCACCACCGAGCTTGTTGTCACCAGCAGTTGCAAGCACATCAAAGACACCATCACCCAATTCAAGGATAGACACGTCAAAGGTACCACCACCAAGGTCAAAGACTAAGATCTTTTCTTCTTTATCTGTCTTGTCAAGACCGTAAGCAAGAGCTGCTGCAGTTGGTTCGTTGACGATACGTTCTACCTCAAGCCCAGCAATCTTACCTGCGTCCTTAGTAGCTTGACGTTGTGCATCGTTGAAGTAGGCAGGAACTGTGATAACAGCCTTTGTTACCTTTTCACCAAGGTAGTCCTCTGCATAGCCTTTAAGGTATTGAAGAATCATTGCTGAGATTTCTTGTGGTGTGTATTCTTTACCATTAGCAGCAACCTTTTCAGAGGTTCCCATCTTTGATTTGATTGAGATAACAGTGTCAGGGTTTGTCACTGCTTGACGCTTGGCAGCGTCACCGACAATGATTTCACCGTTTTTAAATGACACTACTGAAGGGGTTGTGCGGTTGCCTTCTGGGTTGGCAATGATTTTGCTTTCTGTTCCTTCAAGAACTGCTACTGCTGAGTTTGTTGTTCCTAAGTCAATACCGATAATTTTAGACATAATATTTTTTCCTCTTTTATATATTTATGATACTCCTCTTATGTGGCACGGACGCTAGCAGCTTCCTATGGAATCTCATAGCTGAAATTTGAGCCTAAAGTCTCAAATTTTCCGAGTCATAAAACACTAGTGTTTTATGACTTTTGCCACGGCGAAGAGTATCGGTAATGCTCACTTCGTTCGCTTTTGCTAGCGCAAAAAGCAGCAATCTTATTTCTTATTTTCATAGTTTACCGTCATTTCGGACATGATTCATTTTATTGATTAGCTATCATCACGGGATAATTGCGACGTGAGATAGCAAAATCGATACCATTTTGCTATCGAGCTAGTAAGGAGTCTAGGCAAGCCGCCACAGCGGTTGCCGTCTAATGACGAGCCATTTCAATGGCCATCATTAGTGACTAGTTGTACACAACCACCATCGCTGGTCTTAGTAAGCGCTCATGAAGCTTATAGCCTTTTTGGAAAACCTGAGCGATACTATCTGCTGGGTGGTCATCATCTGCTGGTAGGGTTTGGACTGCCATGTGCAGATTGTGGTCAAAGGCTTCCACAGGAACCTCTTCAATACCTTCTTCTTTAAGGGCTTGAACAAGGCTTTCTTGCACCATTTCTAGGCCTTTTTTGACATCATCTGTCAGACCCTCAACAGCCAAAGCACGCTCCAAGTTATCTAAGCTTGGAAGGATTTTTTTAGCTAAATCCTGTGAACGATAGCGCTGCAAGCTTTGGCGTTCTTCATTCGCACGACGCTGAATATTTTGCATTTCTGCGTGAGCTCTGAGGTATTTATTTTCAAAATCTTCTGCTCGCTGGAGAGCCAACTCTAGCTCAGATGGTTCCTCGGCTGCTTCATCAGCAATAAGCTCAGCTGATTGATCAGCTTCTTCAACTGGCTCTACTGCTTCCTCAGCAGCCTCATCAAGAATGTCCTCTTGATCCTTGAGCTCTTCTTTTGGTTTTTTAGACAAGGTGTCTACCCCTTTCTTACATTTTCTTAAATCATATTAAGGCCTTAGTGAACCTCATAATGGTTGCTGTTTAAGTAACGGTAATAATCTCTTAGCTTCACAGCCAGTAGCTGACCAATCACATTAATCAAGCTAACACTACGACGATAATCCATATCAACTGGCCCAATTAAGCTTAAGAGGCCAAATCCTCTGTATGGAATTAAAAACTTGTAGGTCAGCAAGGTCACGTTTGCTAGGGCTGGCTCACTGCTGTCAGCAACCTGAACCGTTGCCATCTCTTCCTCTGATAGACTCTGTCTGATAGATAGGGCTAAGCGCTGCTCCTCATCAAGAAACTGATAGGTCGCAAGACCAGCATAGTCAAGGGCAGCAACCTTGCCAGAGACAAAAATCGTTTCTCGAAAAAGCCCGACAAAGATATAATCAAACAAATCCAAAACATTGTCTGTCACCGTAAAATACTTCTGAACAATCTGAGGGATTTCGGTTCGCAGCTTGTAATGAACAGTCATAACATCTTTGCCAAGTAAGCGATCAGCAACAATGCCCTTAAGCACCAGCAAATCACGATTCATAAAATTCTTAGGAATGGCAAACTGTACGGTCAACGGCTTGGACTCATCTAAGCTCAAAACTGCCAAGGCATCATGACTAGATAGCTGAACAATATCAAAGCCTGTCAGCCTTTGCCTTGCAGGCTCAACATCTAAAATCGCCGCCGTATAGCCGGTCGTATCCGATAGCATCTGGCTGGCTCTTAGCAAAACGTCCTCCAGCTTAAAGGCCTCAAAATCAAAGGCCTTGACCAGCTGATAAAGGTCCTGCTCATCAATGCTGCCAAGATTAAGAGAATGCTCTACAAAATATTTAAAGCCTGCCGCACTTGGCATGCGCCCACTTGATGTGTGAGCCTTCTCCAGCAATCCTAGTTTTTCAAGCTTTGCCATGTCATTTCTAATAGTGGCACTACTAGAAGCAATAAGTGACTGCAAAGCCTTAGAGCCAACTGGTTCATGGGTCTGTGTAAATAAATCTACAATAAGATTCAAAATATTAGATTGTCTCTCTGTGATCACAAACCAATCACTCCCTTTCTGTTAGCACTCTATACATCGGACTGCTAATTTATAATTCTATTATATCCTTTTAAACTAGCATGTCAAGAAAAAAACTCAAAAAATTAGCACTCTTTTTTTAGAGTGCTAATTTTTATAAAACATTGACAGTGTTGCCTTTGACATTATGCTTGAAAGAAGTAATAGAGAGCCACTTACTACCTCTCAGACTGGTATTGGCTT
Source organism: Streptococcus equi subsp. equi (assembly GCA_900637675.1). Classification (NCBI taxonomy): domain Bacteria; kingdom Bacillati; phylum Bacillota; class Bacilli; order Lactobacillales; family Streptococcaceae; genus Streptococcus; species Streptococcus equi. The sequence continues at coordinate 456,285 of LR134389.1, read as the reverse complement.
CTCCCGACTCGCTAGCTAAAAGGAGCGCTAAGCTGTAAGGGGGATTAGCTTAACTGCCTGAAGCCTTAAGGCCTAACAATCAAGCCTTTAGTAGAGCAGGATAAATCAGGCTGCGTGCTCACAGCTCCTACTCTTAAGGCTTACACCTTCAAGCTGATAGAAAGTTGCAATACCTACTAAAGCAAATACCTGAGCTTACCGGTTGTTTCGGTGTCTTTTTCATCTCCTCAATCATCATAGCTTGTCAAACCTCTTGCTTCAATCAGCTGCACAAGCCTTTGGGCATAGCCCTTATCATCAGAATAGCGATAGGTCTGCAGACTTTTAGCAGGTTTTTTATACCCTTTTTCGGTTGCTAGGCTTTGGTAAAGCTTTTTCTCCTCGCCTGTGCCTTGACTAAGCCATGATAAGTAAGCTCTGATAGAGTCCTCTCTGTCCCGATAGATAGCATAGGCTGTCTTGTGCTTTGAGGCTGCTTGCTTCTTGAGGCTAATGGAAGCCTGCCCTGGAGCTGGCTGCAGTGAAAAAAGGTTGTGGTATTTGGCCGCCAACAGGGTTCTGCCATAATTGGTTTCTAAAATAATCTGACCAATCAAAATAGAAGGACGAATGCCATAGTTTTTGGCCAATGGCTTGACCTCCTTAGCAACCAACTGGATAAATTGCCTCTCTGTATAGGGAACAGACATCTCCTGACTGGCCGATGTGCCTTTGGCATTGAACAGCAAGGGACCAATCAAAGCCACCATAATGAACACTAAAAACACTAGAAAATAGGAAAATTTAAGTCGTTTTCTCATTTTTTCTCCTTCAATCGTGTTAGGTATTCTTCTAGGCTGAGGCTATGAGCGGTAATGTATAGGGCAGAGGCTTTACCAACATAGCGATAATGCCAGTCCTCATACTCAATCCCTGTGCTAGTCTGCTTCCCTTTTGGATAGCGCAAAATAAAACCAAATTGTGGAGCTATTTTTTGAATCTCCTGTGCCACCTTAGGATCACTAGCGTTTAAGTTATCTACTGTGCTCATATCAATGGCTAGACCAGTCTGATGTTCACTAGTGCCTGCTGGCTGGGCATATTTCCGAACCAAGGCTTCAGCTGCCTCTTGGGTCAGGCTAGGATCATTTGCCAGCTCTTGGGCAATATAAGACTGATAAAGCTCTTCTTGCTGGACAACCGAACGATAACCAGCAATCAAGTGCTCCTGAGGTTCAATCGTCTGCGCCGCTGCTAGAAAATCAGCCGTCTCCTGCTCAATGCGCTTATCAATAGGAATCCCATTAATCTCAACCAACTCAGGACTCATTTCCTCTTGAGGGTGATCGCGATTGACAAGGACCAGCTGCCAGTCCGTAGTTGATACCTTTGGCAGATCAGTAGTCTTTTTAGCCTGCTTAGCTGCCTTTGGGGCAGGTACTGTTTGATTAGCCTTGGGGCCTACAGCCTGTTTTTCAGGCTTGATAAAGAGGTAAACCCCTGATAAAAACAACAGGACGACCAAGGCCTGTAAAAGGACTCTTATAGTGTTATTCTTCATCTCTTATTGACTCAATTATCTCACGACCACGATAGCGGTAGCTCATATCTCCAATCGTTTTGATGGTAAACTGCCCATTCTCATATTCCACAACAGTGACGCTTCCATTGTCAATGTATTGCTTTTCCCTATCTGGGTCAATTAGCCACATAAAGGTTCCAATGGTCATGCCATGACTAACCACGATAGCATTGCCACCTCCTGCATTTTCAACAGCAAGCGCGATAGCCTCAAAGCCCTCATAGATACGCTTGCTCAATACCTCCCAGGGCTCTGCCCAGTTAGCAGTATCAACCTCGACAATACTCTCTGCTAATTCTGAATAAGGCACATCACGCAGATTGTCACGATTTTCAAAGGCCTTTGTTCTAGGTAAAACACCTAAAAACAGCTCGGAATCATAAGCCCCATCTAGACTACCAAAGCACCACTCACGAATCCGCTTATCTCTAGTGTAGGGTAAAAACTCATTTTCAGACTTTCGTAGAATAATCTCCATTGTCTGCATGGTACGACCTGAATCACTCGAAAAAGCAGCCTTGAATGGAATACCAGCAGCCTTCAAACCAAGTCCCAATTCACGAATCCCTTCTTCTCCTGCCTTTGTCAAGGGGGTATCACTCCAACCCTGTGCACGACCAATGGTGTTGAACATCGTCTTGCCATGTCTGACAATGTATAATCTTGTTTTTGTCATAATGAACCTCCAAAGTCTCTCTGCTATTATAGCATTAAAAGAAAACACTTGCAAAACCATGCAAGTGCTAGCCGTTAATTCTTAAAGCTATGGATAGGAGCTGGTATCTGCCCACCACGAGCAATAAAGTCAGCCGATGAATGCGGATTAACAGCCATAACCGGAGCTGTCCCTAAAAGACCACCAAAAGCAATCATATCACCCTCCTTACCCTTTGGAATAATACGAACAGCTGTTGTCTTTTGATTAATCACCCCGATAGCTGCCTCATCAGCAATCATGGCTGCAATGGTTTCAGACGGTGTCTCCTCTGGGATCGCAATCATATCCAAACCAACCGAGCAAATGGCAGTCATGGCTTCTAGCTTTTCAAGATTAAGCGAGCCTCCCTGCACTGCTGCAATCATGCCCTCGTCCTCTGATACAGGGATAAAGGCACCTGACAACCCACCCACTCGGTTGCAAGCCATGACACCACCCTTTTTGACTGCGTCATTAAGTAAAGCTAGGGCAGCTGTCGTGCCATGTGTGCCAACTATTTCAAGTCCCATCTCCTCTAAGACACGTGCCACAGAGTCACCAACTGCTGGAGTGGGAGCTAGCGACAGATCCACAACACCAAAGCCCACACCTAGCCGCTCACTTGCCATCTGTCCCACTAGCTGACCGATACGCGTGATTTTAAAGGCCGTTTTTTTGACGGTCTCGGCTAGAACGTCAAAGCTTTCACCACGAACCTTTTCCAAGGCTCTTTTGACCACACCAGGTCCTGAAACACCAACGTTAATCACCGTATCCGCCTCACCGACACCATGAAAGGCTCCTGCCATAAAAGGATTGTCCTCAACAGCATTAGCAAAGACTACTAGCTTTGCTGCCCCTATCTCAGAGGCTTTGGCGGTTTCCTTGATGATACGCCCCATGTCTGCAACTGCTGTCATATTAATACCAGACCTTGTTGATCCAACATTGACCGAAGCGCAGACCTTCTGTGTTTGAGCCAAAGCCTGAGGAATAGACTCAATCAAAATCTTATCACCCTTTTGATAGCCTTTTTGCACAAGAGCTGAAAAGCCACCGATAAAGTCAACTCCGATATCACAGGCAGCCTGATCCAGAGCTTTTGCAAGCGACAGGTAGTCTTCTGCGTCTGTTGCCGCCCCAATAAGGGCTATCGGAGTTACAGAGACGCGCTTATTAACAATGGGAATACCTAGTTCTGCTGCAATGTCATCACCAACCGCCACAAGATTAGCTGCCTTTGTCGTAATCTTTTGGTAAATCTTAGCGGCAGCTCTATCAATATCCGAATCAATACAATCCAGCAAGGAAATTCCCATCGTAATGGTACGAATATCAAAATGCTGCTCCTCAATCATCTCAACTGTTTCACGAACCTGTCTAATATCCATAGTCATCAAGCTCCTTATATGTTATGCATAGCATCAAAAATCGCTGCGCTTTGAATATTAATCGTCACCTGCAATTGCTTTCCATAAGCCTGAAGCACCTCACGCAGATGAGCAAAATCCTGCTTTTCACTGCTTGAGACAATGGCCATCATGGTAAAATAATCATCTAAAACGGTCTGTGAAATGTCATCAATATTTAACCCTAATGCAGCAATTTGTCCTGAAACACCTGCGACAATCCCTTGATTGTCCTTACCAACAACTGTAATGATAGCTTTCATGGCACACCTCCTCAATATGTGTTATATTTTATCACAAACAAAAAGAGAAAGCTATCAGAGACAAGAGGTCTGGTAGCCCCTTGCAAAAATAGAACAATGGGTACCAGAAAAAAGAGTTTGTTATCCAATTGATACCGTTTATTAATATTTAGACTTTATAATATAATAGCAGCTAATAAAAGATAAGACGTTTGAAGCTGCCAAAAAAGCTGGGTCTAAGGAAGCCCAGCTTTTTTGTAGGTTAATTAAGGGATAGCAGAAGATTAGTCGGGATTGTAAGAATAGCCGTATCCTCTCTTACCACCTCTATCAGCTAGACCATCTAAATAGCCATTTCCATAATTATCATTATACCCTTGACTATAGTCATTATATTCCTTTGGACTAGACTCATCAAACCGCTTAGGATAATCTCCTTTGTGCTTTTTGCCACCATATCCATCCTCATAGCCAACTCGGTAACCATCACGACGACCATGATTGTAGGGGTGTTCGTCTTTAAGTTTTGGTGATTCATCATTTTCTCCGCTTAAGCCTTTACCGTCTAAATCTTCCTTTGGCTTATTCTCTCCATCTAATCCTTTTAAAGGATTTTTACGATTATTTCCTTCTAAATTCGGAGTTGATGGGGGACCGGCTTCACCTCGTTCACCTTGCTCTGGTTCCTTCTGATTCTCACCATTCAAGCCTGGAAGCGAAGGACGGCCTTGATTATTACCACTCAACCCTGAAAGTGGGGGACCAGCCTCACCTCGTTCACCTTGCTCCGGTTCCTTCTGATTTTCACCATTCAAGCCTTTTTCTGGCAGCTTGGGACTATTGCCCTGAGGCTTTGGTTGAGGCTGCGGGCTAGAATTATCCTTACCTAGATCTAAGTGCTGTGGCTTTCCTTGTGGCTGATGGTGATGACCTGAACCAGAGCTGTTACCTCCTCTCAGCCCCAGTGGCTGGGAAGGCCCTTGATTAGGAATAGCCTGAGGCTCTGAGGCCTGTCCACTACTATTTCCTTGGCTGTTCACACTGAGAGACTGAGGTTGATTCCCATGATGACCTGAGCTCTTTGCTGTCGGCTGGGACGGGCTAGTAGCCTGATGCTGATGATTAGTAGGCTGATCTGAAGGCTTAGGCTGCAAGTTATCCTTTTTCGGTGGCCGACTGACCATTGAATCTGATGAGCTCTTGTGCGACTTATCGTCATCTCCAATCGAGCTGACTGGCTGCTCCTTTGGCCTCGCTTGATGGGATGAGCCACCAAGACTTCCTAATAAACCTCCAAAGACAAGTGCAGCTCCCAGCAGCAAGCTGGTCACCACTGCACCGGCAAATAGCCATTGTTTTTTGGACTTCCATGTGCGAAAACGTCCTTCTGTTTTTCTCATACTTTTTTAACTCTCTCCATATTTTTTGGTAAAAATACCAAGAAATAGTATATATAGTCAAGACTTTATCATATTTCTTTTAAATTTTTATCATCTGATATATTCGATTGTTTTTACAAATCTGATAACCAAAAAATCCTCGTATCATACTGATACAAGGATTTTTATATATTTGAACGTCACAAGTACTCCTGGCTTATTGTTTTTTGCCAAAGAGCGCTGAAGCAACAATTATCACAATAGCTGCTCCTAGAATTGAAGGGAAAACAGCCATGCCTGCCAGCTGAATACCCCAGTCGCCAAACAGCTTTTGACCAACTGCAGAGCCTATCAAACCAGCAGCAGTCATTGTGAAACAGCCCATCGAATGGCTTTTTTCTGTTATCCTACCTGCAACCATGCCGATAATAGCTCCAACAATTAATGACCAAACCATCGCAAATCTCCTTTATGTTTTGTCTTATTATACCATACCCTTGCCTTATATCAGTCAGATGATGGTGGTCGCTTGATATTAAGAGCAAGCTGCTTTTTTCTCTTAGTAAGCAATAAGTCTCTCAGCGATATCACAAGCACTGCTATTAAAATCAAGGCCATTCCTAACAGATCAATAGGGTGAAAAATCTCTTTCATCAGGATAATCGCAAAGCAGACAGAGGCAACCGGCTCAATTGAAGCCAGCAAGGTAGCCTTGATCGGTCCAATGATTGAAGCCCCCTTTAGAAAAAAGGTGTAGGCAAAAATTGTCCCAATACCGATAATGCCAAACAGGGCCCGTAGATTCCCATAAGTCATTGCCAATGGGTACTGCCATGCTCTTGTCAGGATCGGAAAAATCACTCCTCCCATCAGCATGGCAAGACCAACAATCAGCAAGCTCCCCCAGTCGGCAATCAGCTTAGCAGGCTTGATGACACAGTAAGCATAGGTCACCGCTGCAAAAAGCCCCCAGAAAAGTCCAATAGGATTGATTGCCAGATGGGAAAGATCACCATGACAGGCCATGATAACCGTTCCTAGGATCGCTAGGCAAATAGCACAGCTCTCTCCCACAGCCGGCAGGCGTCTTGATTTGAACGATAGGTAGACCAGCACCAAAATGGGGGAAAGGTATTGCAGGACTGTGGCTGTACCAGCATTAGAGTAACGAATAGCAAGCAGATAGGCATATTGATTAAGTGTGAGACCAAATAGACTGTAAATCAACAGCTCTCTTAAAAGCCTTTTGTCCTTGAGTAAGCTGATGACAGCCTCTCTTTGCCGCACATAAGCCATAGCTGACAGCACAAGCCCTGAAATAATGAGCCTTAGTGAGGTCAAGGCATTGATGCCGACCCCATGAGCAATTAAATATTGCCCTGACACCCCTGAGAGACCCCAGGCGATTCCGGCTAGTAAAATCATGGTACTGCCTTTTCCATTTCTTGACATATTATCTTCCTCTTTTTAATCCATGCCATGATAAGGCCACTCATAATACCTTGATAGCTCTAGCCTAGACTTCACCAAGCCTGCTTAACAGTCATTAACAACAGACCGATAAGCTACCTCTTACAGCTTCGGATAGCGAGGTATTATCACAGAATTGTCCTAAAGAGCCTACCATCATAAAGAGCCTGAAAACTCTGTTTCAGACTCAATGCCAGTCATAACGACTCCTTAATCCAGCAATTTTTGCAATTCTTGGGCTAACAATTGCTGAGCTATCTGTGGGTTGGCTTGCCCCTTTGTGGCCTTCATCAGAAAACCAGTAAAGGCCTTGTCAGCATTGCGCTTGCCTGATTTGAAATCTGCCACAGCAGCCTCATTGTCAGCAAACACCTGATGAATGATTGGAATCAAGACAGCTGGGTCTGAAATTTGAACCAAGCCGGCCTTTTCCACATAAGCACGCGCTGAGCCGCCATGCTTTGCCAAATGAACAAAAACCTTCTTGGCGATTTTTGATGAAATCGTGCCATCAGTGATGATCGCAATCATTTCCACGAGATTTTCTGGGGTCAAGGCAATCTGATCAATCGTCTTGCCCTCAGCATTTAAGAATTGAGCCATCTCACCCTGAAGCCAATTAGACACCTGCTTAGGATCACCACCAAGTGCCACAGCCTGCTCAAAGAAATCAGACAAAGCCTTTGTTGCTGTCAGCTGACCTGCATCATAGGCTGACAAGCCAAGAGCATTAATGTAGCTAGCTCGCCTGTCTGCCGGAAATCTTGGAAGCTCTGCACGCATATCCTCAATCCATGCGTCATCAATCTCAAACAATGGCAAATCTGGCTCTGGGAAATAGCGGTAGTCTGCTGCTCCCTCCTTGACACGCATGAGAATCGTTCCCTTACTTGCCTCGTCATAACGACGTGTCTCCTGACGAATAACACCGCCAGAGCGTAGGATTTTGGCTTGACGCTCCACCTCAAACTCAAGCCCCTTACGCACATTGCTAAATGAGTTCAGGTTTTTCAATTCTGTTTTTGTACCAAAGGCCTCTTGTCCGTATGGTCGCAAGGAGATATTGGCGTCCACACGCATGGACCCCTCTTCCATCTTGACATCAGAAATACCAGTATACTGAATGATTTCCTTTAGGGCAGTCAGGTAAGCATAGGCCTCCTCTGGAGAGCGCATGTCAGCCTCTGAGACGATCTCAATCAAGGGCACTCCCTGACGATTGAGGTCAACATAGGAATAACCATCTGTACCATGCGTATTTTTGCCGGCATCCTCTTCTAGGTGAGCACGCTCAATACGGATTTTCTTGGTTGAGCCGTCCTCAAGAGTAATATCAATCCAGCCATTGTAGCCAATCGGCTCATCAAACTGTGAAATCTGATAGGCCTTGGGATTGTCTGGGTAGAAATAATTCTTACGGTCAAAGTGCATGTGCTGATGAATAGACATGTTAAGAGCAAGTGCTGCTTTGATTCCCGCATCAATGACTCCCTTGTTCATCACTGGAAGGACACCTGGGAAAGACCAGTCAATCACATTAGTGCTGGCATTTGGATCCTCTCCAAAATGAGCTGATGAAGGTGAGAAAATCTTAGAATTGGTATTCAACTCCACATGGACCTCAAGTCCAATAATGGTTTCAAAATTCATTACCTGTCACCTCCAAAAATCATAGGCTGCTGCTTGTGGTAGTCAGTAGTCGCTTCAAAGGCTACCGCTACCTGATAGATGACCTCTTCGCTATATTTTGGACCGATCAATTGAAGCCCAACAGGCAAGCCATCTGCAAAGCCTGCTGGAATAGAGATTGCAGGCAAGCCCGCTAGATTCACCGGAATGGTCAAAAGATCAGCCAAATACATGGCAACAGGATCATGATTCAACGTATCAAGCTCAAAGGCTGCTGTTGGTGCTGTTGGTCCTAAAATCAAGTCATAATCAGCAAAAACCTTCTCAAAGTCTTGAATGATCAGCGTCCGAACCTGACCTGCCTTTTTGAAATAAGCATCGTAATAGCCTGATGATAAGCTAAAGGTACCAAGCATGATACGACGCTTAACCTCATCACCAAAGCCCTGACTACGCGTCTTGACATAGATGTCCTCAAGGCTCTTGGCATCAGCAGCACGAAAGCCATAGCGAATACCATCAAAGCGCTGTAGGTTTGATGAGGCCTCAGATGAAGCGATGATATAATAGACAGCCACCCCATACTTGCTATGTGGCAGACTGACCTCCTCAATGATAGCTCCTAGCTTCTCAAAATGCTTAGCAGCAGCCAAAACCGTCTCCTTAATCTTAGGATCAATGCCTTCGCCAAGGTATTCCTTAGGTAGTGCAATCTTCATGCCCTTGATGTCTTGACCGATCTTAATTGTGTAGTCAGCGATCTGTACAGGTGCTGAGGTTGAGTCCTTGCGGTCACTCCCTGCAATGACCGATAGCAGCTGGGCATTTTCTCTTACCGTTGGCGCAAAAGGCCCTATCTGATCTAGCGAGCTGCCAAAGGCAATCAAGCCATAGCGAGAAACAGCCCCATAGGTCGGCTTAAGCCCAACAACACCATTAAAGGCTGCTGGCTGACGAATAGAGCCGCCAGTGTCTGAGCCAAGAGATAAGCGAACCTGACCTGAAGCTACTGCTGTTGCAGAGCCACCTGATGAACCACCAGGAACCCTGCTATGATCCCAAGCGTTTTTGGTTTTCTTGAAATAAGACGTTTCTGTTGAGCCACCCATAGCAAACTCGTCCATATTGGTCTTACCAATAACAATCATATCCTTGTCGTAGGCATTAGCTACCGCTGTCGCATCAAAAATCGGCTCATAATTATAAAGCATCTTAGAAGCAGCAGTTGTCAGAATCCCCTTGGTTGAGATATTGTCCTTGACAGCTAGTGGTATTCCTGACATCACATTGTCAGGATCAATCCCCTTAGCATCAAGTGCAGCAGCCTGCTTTAAAGCAGCCTCGCAAGCAATGGTAATGAAAGAACCCACAGCCTCCTCACGCGCCTTGATATCCTCAAGGGTTGCCTTTGTTAGCTCAACTGCAGAAATGTCCTTTGCAACAAGAAGCTCATGTAATTCTTCTATAGTATGATGATTAAAAGACATTAGGCATCTCCTCCGTCATCAAGAATAGCTGGTACCTTGATGAAATGATTTTCTTTTTCAGGAACATTTTGAAACAGGAGCTTGCGATCCACTCCAGCCTCAGCGATATCAGCTCGCATGATATTTTTCTTGTCTGCCATTGTGGTGGTAATGGCAACACCTGTCGTATCCACTTCATTTAGCAATTCAACCATGTCAACGATTTTTGATAATGTTGTCGCAAACTCAGTTGTTTCACTTTCTGAAAAGGATAGCTTTGATAGGGCCGCAACGTGGCGAACCTCTTCTTCAGAAATTTTCATGAATTCTCCTATCCAAGGTAAAGCAGACCATCATCAGCCACAAGGCCTTGCTGTTTCAAACGCTTGATAATAGCCTGAATAACCCAATTTTACATAGTCTTAACCATTATATCATAATTAGCTTTATTTACCATAGCGGACTGCTGGGATTTCACGTCAAATGCATGTGGCAACTGACGTTTTCTGATAACGTTTTTCATAAGCTCAACCTGCTTTTTTCAAGAACAGCCAGGCTATAACTAAACTGCATTTGAGCAATTGATGAGGTTAAAAGGGCAATGTGGCTAGAGCATAGCTACCTGCATTTTATTCACGTGTATGCGTAGCTGGGATTAGCGAAAAACTTAATAACAAAAAGCCTCCTAGCCAAGACCAAAAGATCTCACTAAGAAGCCCTTAAGATCAGCGCTGAGCCAAGCAGCAGCTAATACTGCCTTACTTGATTAGCCTATCCCAGCTGATCGAACGATCGCCTAAGAAAGCCGATCAAGAAGCTTTGCTCCTAGGACAGTCCTACAGTGGTTCAGCGCCCACTGGTGATTTTCTGTTGAATTGCTCGCCACTGCTGATGTGATAATCTCAAGCTTGTAGCCCAATTTATAGGCATCAATCGCTGTATGAAGGACACAAATATCCGTCAGCACACCTGTCAAGACCAGCGTCGTGACGCCACGCTCACGAAGACGAATATCCAAATCAGTCCCCGAAAAGGCAGAATAATGCCGCTTATCCAGCCAAAAGACCCGCTGATCTTGCTGGTATCTGGTATATACGGTCATCAAAGGACCATACAGGTCCCGACCCCTTGTCCCGATAATATTATGCGGCGGAAACAAGGCTGCCTCCGGATGAAAGCTATCTCCCTCCTCGTGGGCATCAATCGCAAAAAAGATATAGTAGCCGGCCTCAAAGGCAGCCTCAACAACGCTAGCCATCGCCTCTGAAATCACCTGAGCAGGTGCTCCTGCCGTCAGGCTACCATCATCAGCTACAAAGTCATTCGTGTAATCAATAGAAATCAAGGCCTTCACAGCTTATCCCTCCCCAAAAAGCTTATGCTCTCTTAGCTGCATGACAGCAAGCCATAAGAACTAAGCCTGCTTTTAATATTCAGTATGATTAGACACTTATAGTTTACCACTAAACACGACAGCTGTCAAGACAGCGGATTGATTTATACACGATAAAGGCGAAAAACAGTTATTTCTGAACTATAGTATAGATTTAAGTAGACACTTTCAACGTTTTTCTATATGAAAATAAGATATATTCCTGAAATAGCTGAACATTGAAATACAGAAAGCCTTATTTTCTTGCTAAAAATCTTTCATGCATCTGTCATGTTCATCTCATGCTGAATCACAGCGAAAATACAAAAAATACCCCTCAAAAGCCAGCCAATGCTAGAACCTTTGAGGGGACGCTATAATAATGTGTGAAGTCCTCCACAGCTGCTAAGAAACTCCGATAAGCCGTCATAAAGACCAAGTCTAGCCCTTACCAAGCAGGGCTCTGGCTAATGAATGGCTGCTCTATAAGCAGCAAGACTTTGATCATAGCTAACACTTTCACTACCTGCTCTGACTAATCACAGCTAGCAAAGCTAAAGGCAAGCCTTGGGCTTAGCAGACGATCGCATCTGAGCTATTAAAATTCCTTTAGCTTGTCAAAGATGCCTTCGTTAATCACCTTGAGATAAGTGCCTTTCATTCCTAGAGAGCGACTCTCAATGATACCTGCACTCTCTAGCTTTCTAAGGGCATTCACGATGACAGATCGTGTGATTCCAATACGATCTGCAATCACTGAAGCGGTCAGGCGTCCTTCATTGCCATCTAGCTCACTAAGGATAGCTGCAACAGCCTTCATTTCAGAGTAAGATAGAGTGTTGATTGCCATATTAACAACTGTCTGCTTACGAATGGTTTCTTCTAGGTTTTCTGTTTGAAGATTTAACAGCTGAATACCGACCACAGTGCTTGAGATTTCAACTAAAACAAGGTCATCATCACTGAATTCATTGTCGTTACGCCAGATGATCAAGGTACCTAAGCGCATGCCGCCACCATAGATAGGGGCAATCGTGGTTAAACCATCAGGATAGATATCCTTTGACTCAATAGGAAAAATCGTTAGTTCATTTTCCACAGAAAGGTTTGCTTCAGTGTCATAAACACGACTAGCTGCCTTGACATAAGCATCTGGGAACTGTCTTGTTTCAAAAAATTCCTCGACGCGGTCTGTGTTGGTCTTGTACTTCATCGCATAGCCAAGTAAGCTGCCGCCACCATTGATGATACAAGCATTACAATCAATAATATCTGCTAAGCGTGAAGCCATAGTGTTATAGGGGAGTTCTGTTTCCAAGCTGTCTACAGAACGTTGCAAAATAGAAGTAATCTTACGGGTTTTTTCTAATAAATTTGGCATTTTTTCTTTTCCTTTTAATTATTTGCGTTACAATTATATCAAAGGACCCTAGCTTTTGCAAGGAATTATCAGAAAATTGGCTATTATACCTACAATTCGGATGAGGCCAGAGCCTTATTTTGCTGAAAAACAAAAAGGATCTCGCGATCCAATTTTTGTATGAGAATCATATTAGCGCTTGTATTGCTTGAGAACATGCGTGATCTTTTCTTGCACGTCAGCTAGCTCTTCTACTGTTGGCAGATAGACCACGCGAAAATGATCAGGCTCCTTCCAGTTGAAGCCACGCCCATGTACCAGCATGACCTTTTCTTGCTTCAAAAGCTGTAGGACAAATTCCTCGTCGTCATCAATGCGGTACATATTTCGATCAATTTTCGGAAACAAATAGAGGCCTGCCTTAGGCTTTACAGCTGATAGGCCTGGAATGGCATTAATGGCCTGGTAAATGAAGTTACGTTGCTCAAAGATGCGACCACCCGGAAGCAAGAGCTCATCAACAGACTGACGTCCTCCTAAGGAGGTCTGCACCACCTGCTGCGCTAAGACATTGGAGCACAAGCGCATGTTTGCCAGCATGTTCAAGCCTTCAATGTAACCTCTGACATGTCTTTTAGGGCCTGACAAGACCATCCAGCCCACTCGAAAGCCGGCAATACGGTGTGATTTTGACAGCCCATTCATTGACACGCAAAAAACATCAGGTGCAAGGCTGGCAATTGCGATATGCTCCCCACCGTCCATGACCAAACGATCATAAATCTCATCTGCAAAAATGATAAGCTGATGCTCTCTGGCAATTGCAACAATCTCCTCTAAGACCTCTCGAGGGTAGAGAGCACCTGTTGGGTTATTGGGATTGATAATGACGATAGCTTTTGTGCGCTCAGTGATCTTGGCTTTTATGTCAGCAATATCAGGATACCATTCAGCCTCTTCATCACACAGGTAATGCACCGCATGCCCACCACCTAGGCTGACACAGGCTGTCCAAAGGGGATAGTCAGGCATTGGCACCAGCACCTCATCACCATTATCGAGCAAGGCTTGAAGAGACATCGAAATCAGCTCTGAGACACCATTTCCCAAATAAATATCATCAATGTCAACATCAGGAAAGCCCTTTAGCTGACAATATTGCATGATGGCCTTACGAGCTGAAAAAATCCCCTTGCTATCAGAATAGCCCTCGCTGGAGCGAGCATTGAGAATCAAATCACGAATAACCTCATCTGGAGCCTCAAAGCCAAAGGCTGCTGGGTTACCTGTATTTAATCGAAGGATCTTTTCACCATTAGCTATCATACGATTAGCCTCGTCCAGGACTGGACCTCGAATATCGTAGGCTACGTGTTCTAATTTTGATGATTTTTCAATTATTTTCATAGTCTCATTACCTCGTAACCCATATTATAAACCAAAACAATTAAAATAGAAAGCACTTTTCTATGAGCTTAAAGAATGCCAAAAGCTCAACCAAAGCTCTAAGCAAGCTAAGCAGCAGCTATTAATAAGGCTATCTAAGCTAGCTTCTAGCTCAAGGTATCCTCACCTCAGGGAATAGCTGGGCTATTTGGTGAACAATAGCTCAGAAAATCATTAAAACGTTTTCAATTTCTCCTCAAAAAAGGTATAATAGCTATAGAGATAAAGTTCAAAGGAGGATAAACCGATGTCACAAACATATGAACGTATCATGGTCGCTATTGATGGCTCTCATGGCTCCGAATTAGCCTTTCACAAGGGGGTTAATGTCGCTTTGCGTAATGGTGCTGCCTTGATTTTGACCCATGTTGTTGATACACGTGCGCTGCAAAGCGTTGCAACCTTTGATAGCTACATTTATGACAAGTTGGAGCAGGAAGCTAAAGAGGTCTTGGGGGATTTTGAAAAACAAGCACGCGAGGCAGGGCTGACTGAGGTCAAGCAGGTGATTGAATTTGGCAATCCCAAAACGCTATTAGCGCACGATATCCCTGACAAAGAAGAGGTTGATTTGATTATGGTTGGGGCAACTGGGCTTAACACCTTTGAGCGGTTGCTGATTGGATCATCATCTGAATATATCCTTCGTCATGCCAAGGTTGACCTATTAGTGGTTCGAGAGCATGACAAAACCCTGTAGCAAGACGAATTCTCTCAGCTGTCAGAAGCATTTGCAGCCTAAGTGAAGTAACCATACCTAGCCCTTAGCCTCAGCTCACAAGGCTACTAAAGGACTACTGCTCTCATATACTAATTACCACTAGCTAGACTTAAGGGCCCTTTTATTGAGGGTGTCTAGTCTACATCAAAAAGCACCCTGAGCTAATAAGTGAAGTGACCCCAAGTGTTAGGCCAAATGCTTAACAGCTAGGAGATCAACTCACAGCTCAAGGTGCTTTTTAATGCCTCTAAAATAAAGACAGCCTTATTTTTCCAAGCGCTGCAATGATTTTTGAAGCTGCTTGTCCAACTCTTTTTTGATGGCTGACTCTGGTGCATAGCGCTCCTGCCAGTCATCTGGCTTTTGAATTTTATGCGTTATGGGATCAAAATGCGCTTTCCCATCAGGGAAAATTTCCCCCATATTGGCTTCATGGACGGTCTCAAAAATGGGCTGAGGGTCCACTCCCATCAATACAAATGAGCCATAGGTAAAATAAAGCAGATCTGTCAAAGCATCAACCTGCCCAACCAGGGGTGACTCTGGGTGCTCCTTGGCCTGCACCTTCTTAGCTGCCTTATCAAGGGCAGCATGGAGGTCTATCAAAGCCTGAGAAAAGCGATGCTTATCCCCTTGACTGGCTGCATAAAGAAATTCCACAAGTTCCTCTACCTTAAAATCTGCTCGATAGCCAGCCTCCTTTAAGGAATAGCCTCTTGGTGTTTCAATCGTGTCTCCGTCCATCAGGCGGTGGAAATCCTTGACCTTGTTGAAATTATCATCGCGACTTTTAAAGCTTTTTTCCACATCAAAATGAATCAAGCCATAATGCGCCAGCGCCTTAGAGATACCATCATTGTTATTTGAAGCTGTTGTAAAGTGAGCACCGCTTTTAACCACTGCCTCAGCATTTCCCATCGCAACACCAACACCAACGCCTGAGAGCATTTCTAAGTCATTATCAGAGTCGCCAAAGGCCATGACCTCTGAGAGCTCAAAGCCAAACATCTCGCCCAAGCGTTCAATGCCCTTGATTTTAGACTGCCCGCTAGAAATCAAATCTAAGGAATAAGGGCTGCTTCTGGTTACCTTGATATGCGGGAATCTTTCCTTGATTTTTTGGGTGTCATCAACAGAAGCAACCAAGACAATCTGATAAATCGGCTCTCTCATAATGGTAACAAGATTGCTGAAGCTTTGCGGCTTAAAGCGTCTGATGAGGTTTTTAAAGCTGCCCTCAACCGTCTTGACCAGACTCCTTGGCACAATACTGCTAACCATCTGACCAAATGGACTGGTTCCCATATCAATGATCCGAGACCCAGCAAGACCTGAAGCTGTTCCTAAGGAGATCTCGCGCTTTTTATCGCTAGCATAGCGAATGATTTTATAAATGGTTGACTTTGGCAGCTGGTTCTGATACAAGACCTTGTCTCGTGTCAAAATGTATTGACCATTGTAGGTCACTGCAAAATCCAAGCCAAAATTTTCTAAAAAGGGCTGCACAAAAGCAGGTCCACGACCAGTTGCCAGCCCAACCATAATACCTTGTTTTTTTAATTGCTGAATAGCCCTTTGCGTCGTTTTTTGAACATTTTTTCGATCATTAAGCAGGGTTCCATCAATGTCGAAAAAGACTGCTTTTATTGTCAAATCCTTCTGTTCTCTCTTCTATTTGTGATAAAATAAATTATATCATAAATTGAAAGAAGTATGAGTATCAAATGAAGGAAATCCTCGTCTTACATACCGGCGGCACCATTTCAATGCAGGCTGATGAAGCAGGCAAGGTGAGCCCAAATCAAAACAATCCAATGAATCAGGTTGGCCTTAGCCTGGAGCATATCCACCTAACTGTTGTGGATTTTTTAAATCTGCCAAGCCCGCACATCACCCCTCACCACATGCTCAAGATGTATCATTACATTCAACAAAGGGCTAGTCAGTTTGATGCAGTGGTCATCACACATGGTACAGATACCTTAGAAGAGACTGCTTATTTTCTAGACACAATGGTGCTGCCTGTAGAGTTGCCTATTGTTATCACAGGTGCTATGCGCTCGGCCAACGAGATTGGAAGCGATGGTATCTATAACTACCTAACAGCGCTTAGGGTAGCCAGCCATGAGAAAGCCAAGGGCAAGGGGGTGCTGGTTGTGATGAATGATGAAATTCATGCCGCTAAGTATGTCACCAAAACGCATACCACCAATGTTTCGACCTTTCAAACACCGACTCATGGCCCTTTGGGAGTCGTCATGAAGGACGATTTACTGTTCTTTAAGACTGCTGAGCCAAGGGTTCGCTTTGAGCTTCGTCATATTTCTGGCACAGTTCCGATTATCAAGGCCTATGCTGGTATGGGAGATGGAAGTATTTTAAGCCTTTTGACACCTGATAGGATTCAGGGACTAGTGATTGAGGCCCTCGGCGCTGGAAATGTTCCTCCCCTAGCAGTATCTGAGCTCGAAAAATTAATCGCCTCTGGGATTCCTGTTGTCTTGGTCTCGCGCTGCTTCAATGGCATAGCAGAGCCAGTTTATGCTTATCGCGGAGGTGGTGCCAGCTTAAAAAGGGCTGGTGTTATGTTTGTCAAGGAGCTAAATGCCCCTAAGGCCAGGTTAAAATTGCTCATCGCCCTCAACGCTGGGCTTACAGGTCAAGAGCTGAAGGATTATATCGAAGGCTAAGCTCTCCTATAATCACAGGCTACTACTCCTCATCTATAGCACAAAAAGCACGACTCGGTCAGCTAAGAACCTCTTGTCGTGTTTTTATATTAGCTCTGTCCAGCAAGTCAGCCTCACATCTAATCAAACTGATCAGCGACACGAAGATTAGCCAAAATCGGAGCCCATCTAGGGTCCAGCTGCCAATCCTTAGCTGCAACAATCTCAGCAGCGACTCGTCTTGCCTCCTCTAGGATATGATAATCCTCTACAATATCAGCTGTTTTGAACTCTGGCAAACCTGATTGACGGGTCCCAAAAATCTCTCCTGAGCCACGCAGCTTGAGGTCAGCCTCTGCCAGCACAAAGCCATCATTAGTCGTTGTCATGATGGTCATACGCTCCTTGCCTGAGTCTGTCTTAGGATCTGCCACCAAAATAGCATAGGATTGCTTGCTGCCTCGCCCAACACGACCACGCAACTGATGCAATTGGCTAAGGCCAAAGCGGTCAGCATTCATGATCAGCATGATGGTGGCATTTGGCACATTGACACCAACCTCAATAACGGTTGTTGACACCAAGACATCAATCTCCTTAGCCTTAAAGCGCTGCATGATCATCTCCTTGTCGTCTGCCTTCATTTTGCCATGCATCAAGGCAACACTAGCTGAAGCTTTAAAATAATCCTTCAGCTCAGCCTCTAAAGCTACCGCATTTTTCAAATCTAGAGTTTCAGATTCTTCGATCAAAGGAGAGATAACATAGGCCTGTGTCCCCTTAGCAAGCTCGGTCTTTACCCAGGCCAGCACACTATCTAATTGCCGATGCTTGACCCAGCGAGTGATGATTGGCTTTCGCCCTGCCGGTAATTCATCAATAATGGAAACGTCCATCTCACCATAGGCAGTTATGGCTAGGGTTCTAGGTATGGGAGTAGCTGTCATCATCAAAACATCTGGATTGTTGCCTTTTTCGCGAAACAAGCGACGCTGATTGACCCCAAAACGGTGCTGTTCATCAGTAATCACCAGCCCTAGCTTATGATAGGTCACTGCGTCTTGGATCAAGGCATGCGTCCCAACAATCATATCCACAGACCCATCAGCAATAGCCGATAAAGCTGCTCTTTTTTCAGCTGCTTTCATACCCGATGTCAACAGGGCAATAGACAAATCTGGAAAGAGCTGACAAAGACTATCGTAATGCTGCTCAGCTAAAATCTCAGTTGGCACCATGAGTGCCGATTGAAATCCCGCTGTTTGGGCAGCATACATGGCAAGGCTTGCGATCACTGTCTTGCCAGAGCCGACATCCCCCTGCAACAGACGGTTCATATGAGCCCCTGAGGTCATATCTGCTAAGATTTCCTCCAGGCTTCTTTGTTGAGCTCTGGTCAGTGAAAAGGGCAAAGCAGCAATCTTTTTTGCCACTGCCTGCTGATGAAAAGGAATCGCTAACCCATTGCCCTCTGCCTTGTTAGCAAGCTTTAAAACCTGCAGATTCATCTGAAAATAGAAAAATTCTTCAAATTTTATACGGCGCAGGGCCTGCTTATAATCCTCCATATGTTTAGGAAAATGCATGGCATAAACAGCAGCTTGTCTCGGCAGCAGGCGGTATTTCTGAATCAAGGGCTCTGGTAAATTTTCTTCCAGCTGAGCTAAGGCACCGCTATCAAAGGCTGATCTGATCGCCTTAATCAGGGTGGGTTGACTGATCCCCTGCGCCACATGATAAACTGGCTGCAAATCATCTTCTAAGGTCATGAGCAATTTCATACCTGTCAAGGCTGCTTTTTTTTGATCCCACCTACCAAAGATAGCCACTTCCTGATCCAAGACGATTTTCTCAAGCAGATAAGGCTGATTGAAAAAGCTGACACTAATCACAAGCTCCCCCTGCTTCAATTTAAAGCTCAGGCGATTACGCTTGAACCCATAGTATTGAACGCTTGGTGGAGTCACAACTCTACCTGTAAGGACAGCCTTTTCACCATCTAAAAGCTCTAAGGCTGACTTGCTTTTAAAATCCTCATAGCGAAAAGGATAATAGAGTAGCAAGTCCTTGATCTGATAAATGCCTAATTTTTGAAATTTCTCAGCTGACTTTGGACCAAGACCCTTCAAATTAGCAATCGAACTCTTTAACAGCATCTCAACCTCGCTTTCTTTTTCATTATTATATCAAAAATCAAGAGCCTCTCCAAAAAGGAAGAGGCTCGTTTTCTTACTGTAGATGCCTTGAGGTATTAGCCGATCCTAACACACCCTTAGTGCGGCCGCTAGGACGGCCTAACTAAAAGATGAAGAGTGGCATATAAACAATACAGCACTGCTTGCTAGGCCAAGATATGCCCTAGAATTGTGATAGCTACTGCTAGCTTGTCAAGAGTTGGCGGCTTGTGATTGGTCAATCGCAGCTAGTGGTTATCAGATCAAGCAGGAACACCTGCTGCTCCAAGGAGCGATAAAGCCATCACCAATACAGCACCAGACCGCTTGAGCAAGGCTAGGCCTTTACCTGCTCAACTGATAGATACTATCACAGGCTTGATCCAGTAATTCCTCGTCATGAGAGATGACAATCACTACCTTTTTTTGCTGCTTTAGCTCCTTTAAAAGACTAACCAGAGCCTGCATTTGCAGCAGATCTAAGCCACTGCTTGGCTCATCAAGAATGACAATCTCCTTGTCAGACAAGAGGCTGGCAGCAATCATCACCCTTTGCTGCTCACCACCTGATAGGCTGGCAGGGTGCTTGTCTAGAAGCTGAGAAAGCCCAAGCCTATTCACCAAATCATCAGTAGCCTGATGTCTATGATGACCTAGATTAAGCTCCTTTTCTACCGTCTCCGAAAATAGCTGTAGCCCAACGTCCTGCAACACTAGGCTTGTGATTGAAAGCCTGTCCTTAGCAGGCAGGGTGACACCCAGATAGCTGATCTTGGCCTCTTTTGCTTCAAAAATACCTGCCAGATATAAAGCCAACTGCGATTTTCCCAAACCGTTAGCTCCGGTAATGCCAGTGATTTGCCCTGCACCAAAGCTGAGCTGATTGAGGTGATACAAAACCCTGCTGCCTGCCTTGACCTCTAGCTGCTTGATTTGCAAGGCATGCTCTGGATCATAATGCTCAAAAACAGTTTTTGCCCGCAAAGCCTTAGTCACAGCAGTCAACTCACATCGTCTTAGTCCTAGCTCCTCACGTTCCTGATCTGGCAAAGCTAGCAGATCCTTGGGGCTTAATACGCGCTCTAGCCTACCAGCTGAAAAATAGTAAAAATGGTCTGCCAAATCCAGCAAATAATGCAAGCGGTGCTCAGCGACAATAATGGTTTTGCCAGCAGCCTTAAGCTGCTTTAAATAAGCCTTGACCGCTGCTACACTAGCATGGTCCAAATTGGCTGTTGGCTCATCAAAAACCATGATAGCTGTCCCTTGCATGATAGCTGCTGCAATAGCCACCCGCTGCTTTTGACCACCAGATAGCTTAAGCATATCTGCTTCTAGTAAGTCCTTGATGTCAAAATCAGCTGCCAAGGTATCCAGCCTCTCAAGGATAAGAGCTGGCTCTAAGCCTTGATTTTCACAAGGAAAAACAAGCTCATGCTTGACCTCACGATAGAAAAATTGGCTGGCTGGGTTTTGAAAGACAGAGGAAACCTGCCTTGACAGCACTTCAACACTAGCCTGACCAGCCTGATGAGACAGTACTTTCAGACTTCCTTGTAATTGTCCTGAAAAATAGTCTGGAATCAAGCCATTGAGCAGCTTAAGAAAGGTTGACTTGCCTGAGCCTGACTGACCACAAAGCACGATAAATTGACCTGCCTCTATCTGACAATCCCTGAGCTCACAGGCAGTCTGCCTACGATTGGTATAGGAAAACTGCAGCTGCTTTGCCTTGATCACTGGAGAACCATGTAGGCTATCGTCACAAATATCCAAATCTGTACCCCCCAATCCTTCCATGATAGATGTGATACGAAGCACTCACTTGCTCCCTTTTTGATTGCTAGCCCTTTTGTTAGGCTAGCAATGGTTAAGTCCTGACTACTTCTCAGCAATGACATCAACAGCGGTACCAAGAGATACTCCATATACCGCCTTGGCTGTCTGACAATAGCCCAGCTGTCCAAGAAAATGCCCCTGATTTTCAGAGATTGCCGAATAATCTTTCCTTCTTGCCTGATCTTAGGTAAAAAACGCAGCATGACAGCAAGAGTCAACAGACAAACCTCTGGCACATGCCATTTTCGCAGCCCATGCACAAGCTCGTAGGCAGTCGTTGTCTTGACAAAAATCAAAGCAGCAAGCACAGATGGGTAAAGCAATTGACCAGCAACAGCTGCAAAGCTCAGCAGCCTAAACAGATAGGCTGGCAGCACATGAAGCGGCAATACAGACAAAGCAAGCAGTAAGGCATAGAGCAGTGTCATACCGATTGCCAGACGCCCTTGACCAAGCCAAAACAAAATGCCAAGCAAAACACCTATAATCATCGTCCCCAGCCAGCCATCAATCCGAAAAAAGAAGCAGGCATTGGCTAGAATTAACAGGAGCAATTTTGTGCGAACATCAAGCCTCATAAAAGCATTCCTGACTTAGCAAAATGCTTTTTCAGCAGGTATTGACCAAAAAGGCCACCTACTAAGGCACAAAGAAGGACAACACCAACAAACCAGCTAACATTTGCAACGGTAAAGTCATACATGATACGGTTAACATATGCCATGTCCTTACCACGCGCTAAAAGACTCTGGATATAGGCGTCCTTCAACAGCCACATTAAAATAATAGGACCACTGTTAACAAAGGCAAAAACAAGATAAGACAAGAGATTCACTAGTCTAGATTGATATTTTCCTAAAAGGGCTATGCCATCTGCCAAACAGCCAAAAAGAATAGCTGGTAGCATTGAAGCAAAAAAATGACCTGTCAAAAAGAAAAAGCTTCCCATAATAATTCCTACTAGGCTTATCGGTCCAAAGGTCTGCAGCTTAGCGATTAATAGCATATAAACTGGCCCGCCAAGCAAGGCCGCAAAGGCTGGCGCATAGAGCATATTGCCTGAGCGATCAAACAGAATGCTCAGCATGGCTCCTAGCCCCACACAAACGAAATAGAGGGCGGCAAAGGCGCCTGTTGTCATGATATCTTTAATGGTTAACCCTTTCATTGTTTACCTCCTTCAAAAAACCATTTCTCACACAAAATAGCTGGTCTGCACAGGCCAAGGTGGATGGCCGATGTGAAATCAAAAAGACCATTCCCCGGCAATGCTTTTTAATCAAATCAATAAAGATGGCTTCATTCAGCGAATCTAAGTTTGATGTTGGCTCATCAAAAATATAGCAATCCGCCCGCTTCAATAGAGCCCGCATCAATTCCAAGCGCTGGGCTTCACCAGCTGAAAAGTCTGCTGATCCTCTCACTAGGGTATCTAGCCCCTCATCACAGGCTAGGATACGCTCCTTCATGCCACAGGCCTCAGCAAGTTCCATGATATCATCATCTGAAATGTCCTTACGACCAAGTGTGATATTGTCACGAAGTGTTTGCTGAAATAGCTGCGCATTCTGTGGGACATAGGCAAAGTTAGCCTGTAGGGAAGCAGCATTTAGCGTTTGACTGTCAACCTCACTCAGGAAAATATGACCAGCTTGCCAATTGTACCATTTCATAATGATCTTCATCAGAGTTGACTTCCCAGAGCCTGACTCTCCCTGAATACCGATAATGCCTTTCTTTTCAAAAGCGACGGATAAGTGGTGGTAAATAGTCTCCTGATGCTTGGGATAAGCAAAGGTCAGATCCTCAACAGCAATCCTTGTTACCGAGGAAATACGCTGATCTCCCTTATCTACTAACGCTTCTTCATCTAAAAGCTGAAAGACATTCCTAGCAGCATTCATGGCACGCTTGAAGCCAAGCGGCAAACGCCCCAATTCTAAAAAGGGTGCAAAGGAGGCTGTAAAGGCAACAAAAGCCAGCAACCCACCAGCAAACGTCACCGTCTGCTGACTCAGCTCAAAAAGAGTAACATAAGCAAAGGTCAAAATAGACAAGCCAAGAGCCAAAAAGGTTATCGCCATTTGTAAAAATTGAGCCTGTGCCACCTGACGATCAAGCGCATTAACATGCTTGCTCTGATTGGATAAGAGCTTAAAGCGCTTCTCAATGCTTTGAAATTGCAGCAAATCCTTAACAGATCTGAGACTCTCTAAAAAGCTTGACACATAAGCCCTGCGCCCTTCATTTTGCTTTTTGAGCAGTGATTGAAGGACGTTTGAAAAATACACTGGAATAATAACAGCCAAAAGCACATAGGTCACAATAGCCCCCAAGGCTAACTTCCAGCTAACCTGCCAAAGGTAATAGGCCATCAAGCTAGCTGAAATAAACGCCGTACAAATAGGGGCAAGCGTGTGGGCAAAAAAGACCTCCAAGGCCTCAATATCCTCGCCAATCATCTTTAACAGGTGCCCGCTGTCCTGACTGTCTAAGCGTGCCGGCGAGAGTGCTCTTAGCTTTTTAAAGACAATCCTGCGAAAGGCTGCCAGGCTATGAAAGGCAACAAAATGCCCAAAATAATGCTCTCCATAACGAACAAGCCCCCTTAGCAGTGCCATAGCAACAAATAGATAAAGCCATTTAAAGGTAATAGCATGACCAGCCATCACCTCTAAGCCCAGATAGGCTAAGCTGGTAGGAATGCCAACGGTAAGCACAAAGCCCAGCACTGCAAACATCACCGCCAGAGCTATCCAAGCCAGCAAATGCTTCATCATAGCAAGCAATCGTAAAACTAGCCGGTAGGTGCTGTAATCACTCTTAACCATAAAGATTTGCCTCCAATTCTACTTGTGTATCAACTAATTGACGATAGGCCAAATGATGGCGGTAAAGCTCTCTTGGGCTAGCCAAGCTAGCAGACTGCTCAGGGCTTAAAAAGAGCACCTGATCAGCCTGCTTCAAATATTTCATCTTATGAGTGATGACAATTACAATGGCCTGTTTAGCCAATTGCTGAAGCAGTCTGTGAATAGCAGCTTCATTCTCAGCATCAAGACTTGAGGTAGCCTCATCAAAAATATAACAGGAACGCTGGCTCAATAAGGCCCTAGCACAAATCACCTGCTGTCTTTGCCCTGCAGATAAGTGACAGCCATTCTCACCTACAATGGTATCAATCCCATCAGGTAGCCAGTAAATAAAGCTCAAAATGCCATGCTCATCAATCCAGCTAAGCAGCTCCTTTCTAGTCAGCTGAGCTGCCATAGCAAGGTTCTCATAAATACTCATATTAAGCAGCGTTGACTGGTCAGAAACGTAGAGTATTTCCTGATTGATGGCCTGTTTAGAAGCCAGATCAATCGTCACATCACCAAGGAATATCTGACCGCTATCTGCCTGATAGCGCTTCAACAGGAGCTGTGCAAGACTAGTCTTACCCTGTCCTGAAACACCTGCAACAGCTGTTAGCTCACCCTTTTTGATAGTCATCGTGATGTCTCTTAGCAAAGCCTTTTCCCCATGTGAAAAGGACAAATCTTGAATATCAATACGATCAAAGGCCGGTAAGGCAACTCCCTTGTCTTGGTCAACAGCCTCAACACTATCTAAAAAGCCAAAGATTTGATCTGCCATTTTAGTATTCATCATGACTAGGTGCATGCCATAGCCCTGCTCCCTAATAGGGGCAAAAAATTCCGTTGCAATCAGGATAAAAAAGAGAAAGTCAAAAAAGGATATACCACCAGCTGACAGAGCCTGAACCGCTAAAAAGCCAGATAAGCCAATGCCAAGATACATGACAGCGTCCATATAGCCAACCGCTTGCAGCTGAAAGCCCAAGAGCTGCATGGTAGCCTTACGAAAGGCCTCTGCCTTATTGACAAAGCTTTCCTCATACCTTTCATCTGCCTGATAGGAATAAAGGGTATTTAGCCCCTTGAGATCGTCCATAAATAGATTGCCAACGTCCATATAGGTTGACCAGTAATGGTTCATGATCCTTTTAGAGCGTTTTTGCATAGCAACAATGGATATGGGAATCAAGGGCAAAGACAAGATAAAGACCAAGCCCCCTATAGGATAGATCAAAAAAACAAGCAGTAAGACCGTTGTGCAATTAAAAGCTGTTAGCATTGCAAGCGATAGGTAATAGGAATAATAGGTATCCAAGCTATCAATCCCTTGTGAGGCAACCGTTAACACATCAGCCTCTGTTGACTGCTGATCAAATTGCCCGTCCATAGCAATAAAGGCATCAAAAAAGGATTGCTTGAGCGAGTCACGCGCAAATTGCGAAGCTAGGCCCTGCAGCTGCTTTGCAATCATCGCCAAGCCAAAGCCAACAGCATTTAAAATCAAAAGGATAACAAGCAGCCTTGTCAATTGCAGGGCTTGACCTGCTAAAAAGGCTGTGAATTGCTTAGCAATTAAGTAAAAGCTCATTAAACGCATCAAAAATTGCAGCCAAGATAAAAAGGCCGACACATAAAGCAAAAAACGCTTAGGAGCAATACGCTCCTTTAAACGCCTTAAAAGCATTTTTTTCTTTGCGCGTGATATTTTTTCAGTTGTATCGTTCATATAATCGTCGCCTTATTCCTATCTATCATTCATTTTTTATTTGTCTCATAAAGTGGTAAGAACAAATCGCCTATCCTGCTTTTCAATAAAGGGCAAGCTCACCCCAAAAACCGCCTCCACAAAAGCCTGATCAAGAACCTCCTGTGGACTGCCTTGGGCATAGATGGCACCTTTTTGCAGCCCAAGCACACAATCCGAAACAGCCAAGGCCTGATTAATATCATGTAACACCATGATAATGGTCATTCCTAGCTCCTGATTGATTTTTTTGATGAGGGCTAAAATGTCCAGCTGGTACTTAATATCAAGATAAGTGGTTGGCTCATCAAGCACTAAGACACCTGTTTTTTGGGCAAGCGCCATAGCAATCCAGACCCTTTGCTTTTCACCACCAGATAGCTCCTGCATTTCCCTAAAGGCCAATTCCCTTAGATTAGTCACCTCTAAGGCCCAAGCAACAATGTCATCGTCCTCTTGACTTGATCCCTTAAAAAAACGCCGATGGGCTTGGCTTGCCACAGCCACCAAATCACCCACCAGAAGATCTGCTACCGCCTGATTATCCTGATGCACAACGGCTACTTTTTGGGCAAACTGCTTAAGACTAATAGAGCTAATAGCTTGTCCCTCTAAGAAAATTTGCCCAGACTTAACGGGGATATTTTTAGTCAGCAGACCTAGTAGGGTTGATTTGCCACAGCCGTTTGCCCCCATGATTGTCGTTATCTTGCCTTTTGGAATGGTAAAGCTCAGCCTATCTAAAATAGGCCTATCACGATAAGTAAAGGACAAATCCTCTACACGAATCAAGCCTTGCTCATGACTCATATCACGTCAGACCTCCTTAACAGATAAATAAAATAAGGTCCCCCGACAATGCTCATGATAACAGCTGGGCTAATCTCCAAGGGATAACACAACTGCCTTCCTAAGGTATCTGCCAGCAAAAAGACAAAGGCGCCAAGCAGGGCAGAAAAAGGAATGAGATAGCTATGCTTACTGCCAACTAAAAGGCGGCCAATATGCGGCACAATCAGGCCTAAAAATGACACCACACCCACAATCGAGGTGGAAACAGCAGCTAGTAAGACCGCAACCAACGAGATTCCTAAGCGCAGGTAATTACTATCAATGCCTAAATTACGAATCAAGCCATCGTTTAGCAGCAGTAGATCACACTGCCTTGCTAGGCCTATCGCAAGCAGCAGGCCAAGCACTGTATAAGGCCACAGCACACCAACATCTGCCCAGGTTTTTTGACTAATATTTCCTGACAACAGCGCATTGACAAAGGGATTGCTGGTTTTTGAAAAATCAGTAATCGCACGAGACAAGCCTAAAAACAAGGCGTTGATAGCTATTCCTGTCAAAATGATGCGTATCGGCTGCAAGCCCTTCTTCCAGGACAAGGTATAAATCATCAAAAAAGAAACACAGCCTCCCACAAATGATAACAAAGGACCATAAAACAAGAGCTGCGGCAAAAGCAGGCTAGATAACAAGACCATAAAGCTAGCCCCACTGCAAACCCCAATAATCGCCGGATCTGAAATAGGATTTTTTAAAATCGCCTGAAACAAGACCCCAGATGTTGCTATCCCCGCCCCAGCCAATAAAGCAATCACAATCCTTGGAAAGCGTAAATCGTAAATAAGGGCTACCTCTGAATCATATGCTACAAATAAGCCATTAAAGATCCTCTGATAAGAAACAGATAAGCCCCCAACAGAGACCGCATATAGCATTAAACCAAACAGCAGCATGAGCAATAGAACCATATAGACCAGTCTAGTGGTCCTTTTTCTTGCTGCTGTGACTTGATCAGAATATTGACTACCTTGCTGCATCTTACTTGACTTCCTTTGCTCCATAAAAGATTTGTGACAGATGGTTCAAAGCCTCTTTGTAGTTAAACTTAGCACTCATGCCAAAAAGGGTATTGTCTAAATCATAAACCTGCTGAGACTTGACAGCTTCAAAATGCTTCCAAATATCATTTTCAGCAAATTCCTTATCAAACATGTCCTTAACCTTGTCTGGAATGGCGTGGGCAGTACGCAAAATCAGCTCAGGCTGCTGCTGAAGCATGTCTTCTGGATTGGCAGACAAAAATTCCTTGTCCTCAGAGTGATAAACATTCTCACCACCAGCCAGCTCAAGCAGATTACCAACATAGGATTTATTTGTAGCAATCAGATAGCTGCCAGGAAGCCCCATCAAAATAAGAACCCTAGGCTTTTTTTGCCCTTTATGCTTTTTCTTAAAGGCCCGGTAAAACTCCTCATAATCAGCCCGCAAGCGCTTAGCTTCCTTTTTGCGATCAAACAAGTCCCCCAAATCATCAATCGACTGGTACATGCCTTCAAGGCTAGTTAAATTCAAAAAGCCATATTCCGTATCCAATTGCTGGTATTTAGGCTCTAAATCATTTTGCAGAGAATTGGGACTGAGTATCCACGTTGGCTTTAGAGAAGCAATAACCTCCATATCAGGATTCATCGGCAGACCGATCCTTTTGACAGCATCGTAACGCTTTGGCAATTGGTATAGCTTACTGTCACAGACCCCAACCAAATCTAGGCTTAGCCGATCACAAATATCAACAACAGCCACAGAGGTGGCAACAATTCTCTCCTTATCAGCCTTTTTCTCTGCCCTAGGGTGCTGATCCACACAAGCAGATAGCACCAAGGACAAAACAGCTAATCCAATAAGCTTAATGACTTTCTTCATTGTTTTTTCTCTTTTTCTTTATAAACAAGACCAAGGCTCCTGACAACAAAAGAGCTGTTGGTACATAGTAAACCAGAACTGGCAATGGATTATTTACTGGCTTTTGGGACGACTCTTGCTTACTTTTATCTAGCGAAGTGCTCAAACCAACTGCCTGACCCTTCTTAGAGGGATTTGACTGTTTTTTGGGACTGCTTGATTGACCAACTGGCCTTGCTGAGGGATTAGGAGCTGACTTGGCGTCTTTTGAGTCCGGTTTACTAGGAGCTTTCTTCTCATCTGCCTTTGCAGGAGCTGTCACCGCATGATCCGTCTTGGCTTCTCCTGCTGCAAAGCTAGCTACCATATCTCCACTGTAGCCTTCTTGTAGCTCAGATGGTGACAGGTAAAAGACAACCTCTCTGCCCATAGGCTCTACGTACATGCTGCCTCTAACAACCGTATTGACATCAGGCAAAGCAATCGCAATATCCTTTGTTGTGCCATTGGTATCAGTGCCAACCTTGGTGACACTGTAGGCTGCCGCCTGAAAAGCCCCTGTACCACCCGGCTGAACCCAAAATTGGTAGTTACCTGAAAAATCAGCTAGACTCATGCGAAAGGTCAGATACAAATCCCCAGCCGAGGTTACCTCTAGCATACCATTGCTATAAACTGTTCCTTCCACCATACCTTGGCCAATCTCAAAAGCGTGCTCACCACCGCTATCTTCAATTTGCCCTGAAACCGGGTGACGATAATCTCGCCTAATCACACAGGAATAAAGCTCACCCTTATCAGCATAGGCCTTACCTCCTATAGCTGCTAGGCAAACCAGCAATACCA
Organism: Streptococcus equi subsp. equi; assembly: GCA_900637675.1. Taxonomy (NCBI): domain Bacteria; kingdom Bacillati; phylum Bacillota; class Bacilli; order Lactobacillales; family Streptococcaceae; genus Streptococcus; species Streptococcus equi. The sequence continues at coordinate 426,706 of LR134389.1, read as the reverse complement.
CCAAGCCACCCATTAATTTTTTGAATAATCTCTTTATCATATGTTCCTCATTAATGATCTTCATTTCCTTACGACAATCAAATAAGGCATAGATTTAGACGCAGGCCAAGACCTACTCTTATTTGACTATTATAACACCTCAAATACGAAAAGCATACCCATTCCTCACTTACCAAGGGTAAGCTTAAGAAATCATTAGAAACAGGCATGCCTTTACGTATCGTTGATAAGCCTTGATGACTACAAGCGATTAAACCAAGCTCTTAGTGCATCAAACAGACTCTCTACTGACTTAAAATAATTTTTTCCTACCAAGAATGAGACCAACTGCTATGACAATAAAGCTTGCTAGACCGATAATGATATGGCCGCGATGATCAGCTTTCATCTGCTCCTGACTATGTTTAGCAGCCTTAGATTTAGCTTTGGCTCTAGTCTTAGCAGCCTGCTTAGAGGCCTTGCCTGTACCAGCCTTAGACGCCTTATGTGAAGAAATCAGGCTCTTAAGCTTATCTGTACCGGTCTTAGCGTCCTCCTTGGCATTACTGCTTGGAGCAGCTGACTTCTTAGTCAAAAGATTGGTCAAATTAGGAATAGCAGGACTTGTATGACCACCAATGATACCTGTGTGAGGCTGCAAGAGCTCACCTATGGTACCATGTCCCTGATTGTCCTCTGAGTGTGGCAATTGTGCCTTATCCTTTGTCAGGCTTTGAAGATCCAACTTCATAAAGACTGTCTGGAAGCCTGTTCCCTTAGAGATAGCGTCCATAATTGGCACAAAGACGCGAAGAGGTACCAAGCCATCCTTTTTAGCCTGATCAATCAGCCTAAATCTCAACACCTGTGGGTAATTGCTGCCATAAGCGTCTGACAGGGGCTTGCCTGTGACATCTGTAAAGTAGGACACAACCTCTGCTTTTTCTGTCTTACCAACCGGTCTGCCAGTCAAATCCCTTTGGTAGCCATCAACAAAGTAGCTCAACTCTCCGAGATACCCTGTCAGGTTACCGATCTTCATGCCCTTAAAGGTCACCTCTAGGCTATAGACACCCTTATTCACAATCAATTTGACGCGGTGGTCAATAGCCTGATGAGACATTGATTCTGACTGCAAATCATTTTTAAGCATGCTTGCCTTGATGTAGTAGACACCATCTTCAAGCTTATTAATATCCAAGCCCTTAGACTGGTCACTACCTGCAAGCTGATCCTCCTTGACCTCAACATCATTAGAGGTCAGATAAATATGCTCACGCTTCTTAGCAAATTCCTTGGTGATAAGAGCCTTACGAACACGATAAACACCTGCTCCCTTTAGGTCAAAGGAGCCTTGAAGCTCATCTTGTGGATCGTTATTCAAGCGTCTCTCATCAACGGTGACATATTGACCGGTTGATGTTTTTTTCTGCAATTGCACCACAATATCCCAGTCAGCATAACGCTCATTTAATAAGGCAATGATGTCTGACGAGCTTGCCTTAAGGCGTTTATTGTAATCCTCAACAGAGCTAATTTCTGCTTCGGTGCTTGAGAGTGTCTGCTGCTCCCAATAATACAAATCAAGCAGGCTAAACCCTTGGTGATAGGTCATCGCTTGATGATTTAAAGTCGCAGATAGATTAGCAAATTGCTTTTGTGGGTTTAGCTTATTTGTTCCCATGATCTGTCTAAGCTTATCACTAACGCCACTTAGGCAGTTAAACTTAAGATCAAGATCCAATGCCTTTAGATCTGCAAAATCAGCTTCGCTAATATTCGTTAAAAGGTTATTATAGACATTAAGCTTTGATAGCTGCTTATTAGCCTTGAAGGCTCCCTGTGGGATTTTAGTTAGCTCATTTGATGCCAAGTCAACGGTTAATAAGTTTGGCATATGACTAAAGTCAATATTAGCAATATCTAAAACCTGGTTTCGATTGGCAACGATATAAGAAAGCTTAGTTAGCTTACTCAAGGAGCTTGGCAGGCTGCCCAACTGGTTTTCAGAAACATCAAAGAAGTTTAGATTATCAAGTGAAGCTAGAGCATTTTCTGAAAATTCAGTAATGATATTTTCAGCCAAGGCCAAGGAGGTCAAGCGAGATAGACCATTAAAGACACCATCTCGAATCACGCTGATTCTATTTTTTGACAGATCTAGCTGATCCAGCTGACCAAGATTTCTAAATAGTCCTTCCTCCAGATTTGGCATATAGTTGCTTGAGAGATAGAGCTCTTTTAGCTGGCTGTTATGAGCAAAGGTATCCTTATCTAGGGTTGTAATCACATTGCTGCGAAGATTTAAGAACCTTAGATTGGTCATTTGACTGAAGGTTTCCTTTGGAATGCTTGCAATCTGATTGCCCTCTAAGTGCAGCTCAGTAATATGCTTAGCATGCTTTAAGAGTGAAATATCTGTCAAATCATAGTGGTCTAGGCGCAGCTCACCTTCAATCTTCGCAATTTCCTCAGGTGACATTTTGCCATCACCGTTAAGGTCCTTACCAAGCTTAACCAAAACCTTTTCAAGACGCTCAGAGCCGACCCCTTTTTCCTTGTCGTCAATCTCAGCCTGATAGCCTGTCCAGCCCTTACTTGCTGTAGCGCTAAAGGTCATGTCCAACTTGGTGTATTTGTCATAGTGATGTAGGTCGCTTTCCTGACCACCCATAGCTGATACTAGCACAGCACCCTTGTGAAGCTTGTCCAGCTCCTCAATCGGTAGGGTAAATTCACTCTAATGTAGTTATTGTTAATATCGCGTTCACCAACCTGAGTGCGGACAGAGGTTGGATACTGCCCTTTACTCTCAATGGAAAAGTCAATCAAAAATTGCCCTAGAGCTGTATTGAGCAATGAAATCTCCATCTTGCCATCTTCTTTGACGACCAGCTTGGCCTTCTTATCAAATGCTCCCTGCAGCATTGAGGCTTCCTCTGTATTTTCCTTATTGGCCTTAAAGGTTAAGGTATAGGTTCCTGCCTTTAGATCCGTAACAGCCAGATCAGTTCCCTGATAGGACTTGATACTATCCATCAAAAGCTCATAGGTCTCCTTGAGCAATTTTTCATTGTCAATCTGACGATAGGACTCCTTGATCACCTGAAGCTTGCTAGACAAGTCCTTGACCTGTTCTTTATTGGCCTCGCTAGCAATGATACGCTCAGCTTCCTTGATCGCGCTTTCCAGCTTAGTAAAATCAAGTCCCTGCGGTGCTTCCTGCTGGGATCCTTGTCTCTGCTTTTGCTTAGCAGAAACAAAGGTGTATTGCTCCCCTGACTTTTTCACTGTAATGATGACATCTTCAAAGCTTTGTGAGGAAATGACAACCTTGTTTTCTCCCTCCTTGAAAGCTGTCGTCCCAAGATGAAGCCCCTTCAGGTCAGACACATAGCCAGGCTTGTCCTTTACTGAATCATAGACCAAATCCTTATAGTCCTGGTCATTGACCTTGATCTTTGTGATTTGATGAGCTAATTCCTTAATTTGCTTGGTGCTGGAATAGCGATCAATTTCCGGAAAAAGAAGCTCTCCTTCTGTTGTCTCTAGTTTGGTGATAAATGATAGGGTCGCTAAGCCATCATGGCTAGTTACCTTAGCAGGCTTTTCTGTCTTAGCAGCAGCTTGCTGCGGTGAAGCAGTAGTATCATCTGAAGGCTTGGCAGAAACAAAGGTAACATCATTTCCTTTCTTGTCAAAGACCACAAGAATGCCTCCGTTAGTCTTATTGACGATGCGCAGCTGATGCTGTCCTTCTGTGATGTTCTTAGCGTTTACCTTGATTCCTTGGTAATTGATGTCATAGCTATAGTCACCCTCCAGCTTTTTGTCATACTCTTTACCATCAATGAGAATTTTCTCGATATTTTTATAATAGAGCTTCCCCTCTGACTTGTCCGCATAGGGACCGATCTCCTCGAACAATAAAATATTATCCTTAAGCTTGACAGTCGTCACAAGACTTGAAGAGACTTGAGTAGCCTCTGAGCGAACCGTCTGGGCAGACTGGGCAAGAGCCAGCGTTGATAAAGCAAGAATGGCGCACTTATTGATACTTTTCATTATTTCGAACCTTCTAAAAATGTTATTAGCCATTTAATTATTTTATTAATCTCACTTAATTTATTATGTTGTCAAGCCTTTGTCAAGATTGAATTTGAGATTTTTTTCACAATAAAGCAAAGAAAAAAACAGCCCTGCAACAGAGCTGGATTTTTTCTTACAAAAATTCTGTACTTCTCGCCTTTAAAGCAAGAAGATTACTTATGATTTTCCAACAACATAAGTCAATTGGTTGGCCTGCTCAGCAGTAAAGGTGCGGTATGAAATCTGACCTAAGCCAAGACAATTTGACTCTGAAATCAGGATGGAGCCGTCCTTTCTGACATCCTCAACAATAGAGACGTGCCCATAAAGACCGTCAGCACCCGCTTGACCTGGAGCAAAGGAAACCGCATAGCCTACCTTTGGCTCCTTAGAAATACTGTAGCCAGACTTAAATCTCCAGTCACCACCATTTCCCATAAAGGAATCAAACTGATAGCCTAGCTCCTTAGCGCGATTATAAACATACCAGGTACATTGTCCCCAAGCATAGCTTGACGCCTGATAGCTTAAAATATCATAGCTCTTAGACAGCTTGTAGCCTGTAGGAACAACAGCAAAGCTTGAAGAGGATTGAATTTTCAGCTCAGCCGGAATCTCTGGCGTGCCTCCATGCTGATCAATCCAAGCATCTAATTTTTCCATGATCTCAGCGCGACGCTTGCCAATGCCATTGGTATCTGTGAAGTAAAGACCACCATCACTAGCAAAGTTCAACTGCTTTTTGGCAAATTTATCAGCCTTTTGATCCTGCTGCTCAAAATTAAGGTTGCTATTTTTGATAATCGTCTCCTGTGTCAGCTTAACAATAGCAAGCTCATCATTAAACTGATTTGGCTTTTTCGAATCAAGGTCAAAAAGCGCATAGCCAAACATGTTAGAGCCTAGTAAGGTTGCATTTCCCTTGGTTCCTAGCTCACTTTCTGTCATTGCAATGGCTACAATCGCCCGCACATCTAGCCCACTCTTTTTTTCCCATTGCAGCAAGGCAGCACCGTTAATTCGCTTCTCATCATACTTGATCTTGGTAGACTTTAAAAAGCTATCAAGCTGCTCTGCCTTGATCCCATAGCGCCTAGACAAGAGGTTATGGGTATAAGCACTCTGACCACTCCAATGCGTCACATAAGCAGCATAGGTATTTACAGAAGGCAGGGCCAGAGTCAAGGACAAATCAACTGTAGGAGCAGCAGGAACAATATTCAGTGCCGGCTGAGATGCCTGTGTAGCAACTTCAGGGGCTGGCTGAGGGCTAGCTGCTGGACTAGTAGGTGTCGACTGTCCAGTAGAACCAGAAGCTGATCCAGAGCTAGCTGTATTGCTTGATGACCCCGTTGCTCCAGGTTCTCCACTGTTGGGAGTAGTCTCAGTGGTTGATGAGGAGTTGTCAGTAGCTGAGGTAGCAGCTGCTGTCGAAGTGGACTCACCAGTCTGGGCGATTGCAGCCTCATTAGCAGTAGCTGGAACCTGGCTGGCTTCAGCTCCTGTATCCTCTGCCAATACTCTTGCGGTCTCTAAATGAGGTACCAGAAGAGTCATCAGCATTATCATTCTTAATAATTTATTTTTTCTCATTTAGTATTCAATCACTTCTTTCTGCTCTATTCTAACCTACATTATAACATTGAAGCAAAATAAAATGCAAGATTTTTTGTATTAATGCCTTAATACTCGGATAAAGGTAAGGGCCTTTTCTTATTCTCCCGACTTTATCACTTGTTTTAGTCCACACCTTACTCAACCCCTTGGTAGAGTAAGGTTTTTTAATAAATTTTAACGCTTTTTCTTGTTGTGTATGGTTATATATGTTATAATAAACTATGGCTTTTATTAAAACAACAACGAATAAAGAAGGTAGGACGCATGTCTACCTTGTAGAAGGGTATCGTAAAGATGGTAAGGTCAAACAGCGTATCCTTAAAAAATTTGGTCTCTTAGATGAGCTTGAATTGGAAGAACCAGGGATTCTTGAGCGTCTTAAGCGCGAAGCTAAAGAAGATACTTTAAATAACCCTAAGGTACTCCAGGTTTCCTATGACCTCCTTGCCCCCATGAACCAACCGGATCAATCTTATGGTTGGATGGTTTTGGATAATCTCTTCGAATCTCTGGGGCTCACAGCCTTTTTAAAGGGTATCAAAACGAAGTCTGAGTATGACTTAGTGCAAGTGCTAAAGCTATTAGTTTTTCAGAGAATTCTCCGACCAGATAGTAAACTTGCCACCTATGCCTCTCAAGCAGACTTATTTGGCCATTGGGACATCAGCTTAAATGCCATTTATCGCTCCTTGAACAAATTGAACACCTTGAAAGATGATCTTCAACATCATCTTCACAAGGTAGTGAGTCAGATGATCAAACGTGAAGCCAGTCTCGTTTTCTACGATGTCACCAATTATTATTTTGAGACAGATATTCCAGATAACGAGTTGGTTTCAGAAAATGGAGAGATACTACAAGAAGGGCTTCGAAGACGTGGTCCGAGTAAGGAACACCGTCCAAAACCCATTGTGCAATTAGGACTCTTTAGGGATACCAACGGTATTCCGATTAGCTATAAACTGTTTCGAGGTAATCAAACCGATCCTGTTACCTATCTTCCAGCGGTTGAGGAAGTCAAAAAACAATTTGGAATTGAGCGGTTAATTGTAGTCGCCGATAAGGCGATGAATAGTATGGCTAATGTTTCAGAAATGCTCAAGCAAGAAGATGGCTGGCTCTTCTCACAGAAACATCGCGGACGCCGAGGAGCTCCAAAAGATATTCAAGAACACATCCTTGATTCATCGGATTGGCAATTTAACCCAGAACTTACCTTCGCTAAGAAATCTTATATCCGTGAACGGAAGTTAGGGAATAAAAAATCTTCCCCAGTGTGAACTGCCCCCCAAAAGTTAGACATAAAATCTAACAATTGGGGGGCTATTTTTATGACATTGAGTTATGAAGACAAGGTTCAAATCTATGAGCTACGGCACATTGGAAAGTCCATTAAATGCTTATCAGAAAAGTTTAGTATTGCAGAATCTGACCTCAAATACATGATTCGCCTGATTGACAGGTATGGGTTAGCCATTGTCCAAAAAGGTAAGAATAGTTATTATTCTCCAGAACTGAAGCAAGAGATAATAGATAAAGTTCTGATTGATGGTCAATCTCAAAAACAGACGTCCTTAGACTATGCTTTACCAAATTCTAGTATGCTTTCAAGGTGGATAGCGCAATACAAGAAAAACGGCTATACTATTCTTGAGAAAAGAAGAGGGAGGCCACCAAAGATGGGACGTCAACCAAAGAAGACTTTAGAACAAATGACAGAGTTGGAGCGACTCCAAAAAGAATTAGACTACCTTAGAGCGGAGAATGCTGTGCTAAAAAAGCTGAGAGAATACCGGTTGAGGGACGAAGCAAAGCTCAAAGAGCAACAGAAATCATCCAAGAATTAATCGGTCAATTTTCTCTAGCAACTTTGCTTGAAATCCTTGATTTATCGCGGTCAACCTATTATTATCAAGTCAAGCAACTAGCTCAAGAAGATAAGGACATGGACTTAAAGGAGCTCATTCAAGGCATCTATGATGAACATCATGGCAATTATGGCTATCGTCGCATTCATCTGGAACTAAGAAATCGTGGTTTTATCGTCAATCACAAAAAAGTACAACGTTTGATGACTGTCATGGGCTTAAAAGCTCGTATCCGTCGTAAGCGCAAGTATTCTTCTTACAAAGGTGAGGTTGGCAAAAAGGCTGATAATCTGATTAAACGTCAGTTTGAAGGTTCTAAGCCCTACGAGAAGTGCTATACCGATGTGACGGAATTTACCTTACCTGAGGGGAAACTCTATCTATCGCCTGTTCTTGACGGCTATAACAGTGAGATTATTGATTTCACCCTGTCTCGATCGCCTGACTTGAAGCAAGTACAAACCATGCTTGAGAAGGCTTTTCCAGCGGATTCGTACAATGGAACGATTCTCCACAGCGATCAAGGCTGGCAATATCAACATCAGTCTTATCATCACTTTTTGGAGACTAAAGGCATTCGTCCATCCATGTCTCGCAAGGGAAATAGTCCAGATAATGGGATGATGGAGTCCTTCTTTGGTATTCTCAAATCTGAGATGTTTTACGGCCTTGAGACAACTTATCAATCCCTTAATGAGCTCGAACAAGCAATCACTGAATACATCTTTTACTACAACAACAAACGCATTAAAGCAAAGCTAAAAGGACTTAGCCCTGTGCAATACAGAACTAAATCCTTTCACTAATATGTCGTGTCCAACTTTTGGGGGGCAGTTCAGTGGTTCAAGAGAAGGTTCTCATCACTTGGTCTAAAAAATATGCCGACCGGGAGCGCATTCGTCGTGAAGGTGCTTTAGACTATGCCAGTCAGTTAACCAATGCGGAGCTTTTTCGTAGAACCAGTAAAAAGGGAGGCAAGAAATACCTAGAGCTCCAATATTTGGATAAAGAAACTGGCGAGGTTAAACCCTACTCTCCTTTGATTACGATTGATCAAGAACAGGCTGATTTTGATGCTCAGTTTGATGGGATTAATGTGCTTGTCACGAGTGAAATAGAAATGACTGATGAGGAGATGTTAAATGCCTATAAAGAGCTAGCCAAGATTGAAGATTGTTTCCGTGTGACGAAAACAGAACTGGAAAGTCGTCCTGTTTACGTTTGGACGGAAAAACACATTCAAGCTCACTTTCTAACCTGTTTCATTGCTTTAGTTCATCTACGCCTCCTTCAACATCAGATAGATTGGCAGATGAGTCCTGAACGTATCATTACTGCCTTAAACAGTGCCAAGGTAACACCGTTACAAGATAACTACTACAGACTTCAAGAAAGCCTTGATATGCAGGAGTTAAACAGACTGCTAGGAATTGAATGGGCGAAGGGAATCGTTAAGTTTGAAGAGCTCAAACATTACGCTAAAAATCCATATACAACACTAAAATAAATTTAAAGACCAGCAAAATCCCTTGGGACACAAGGGGTTAGCTGGTCTTTACTTGTTTTTAAGTGATAAAGTCGGGATTATAACATTGAAGCAAAATAAAATGCAAGATTTTTTGTATTAATGCCTTAATACTCGGATAAAGGTAAGGGCCTTTTCTTATTCTTTTTCTTAACCCGCAGAAAAACAAGACCTGTCTTGATCTGCTCTATCTATGCTGTTAGCCTGAGGTCTCAAGACCTTTACAGGACTAATCATTTGAAAGACAGCCTTGAGGCCAGTCAATAGTTGAGCCTAGGCTCAATTTCCTAATATTCTCTAGGAATACGATCACTCAGCAAGCAAAGCACCTCATAATTAATCGTACCTCTATAATCGGCAACATCGGTTGCTGTGATTACTTGTTTACCCTGCTGTCCAATCAAGGTCACCTTAGTGCCGATAGGATAGGCTTTAGGCAAACGAATGGTCAATTGGTCCATCGACACACGACCAATAATGTCACAAAATTCCCCTTCTACCAATACCTTAAAGCCCTGCATATTTCGAGTCCAACCGTCAGCATAGCCGATAGGTAAGGTCCCGACATACTCTGGTTCTGCTGCTACATAGCTAGCTCCATAGCCAACGCTATCCCCTGCCTGAATTTGCTTCACATGAACCAAACGTGATTCTAAGGACAAGGCTTCCTTTAAGGGACAAGGTAGACTCAAGCTATTGCCGCTTGGATTGAGTCCATAGATAACAATACCAAGGCGAATGGCATTAAAAATTGTTTCACTATGCCAAAGGCTTGTTGCAGAGTTGCTTGCATGCACTAATGCAGGCCTCTTATCTAGCTGCTCCACCAACTGCTTGAAAAAGGTCAGCTGCTTATCGAACATGGCATGGTCAGAGTCATCTGCGGTTGCAAAATGCGTGAAAATCCCGTCAAGCTGCACTCCCATATCGGATAAGATTGAGATGAGCTGATTGGCCTCAGCAAGCGACCTGACACCAATGCGCCCCATTCCCGAGTCAACCTTGACATGCACATGAAGCTGACTGAAATCAACCGATTCCTTTTTGGCAAGCTCTAGCCACTCTAAGCTGGCCACTGTTATCGTCAGCTGATGCTTAATGGCTAGCTGCAATTCACTTGCTAAAATCACCCCTAAAATAAGGATTTCCTTATCAATGCCTGCCTGACGTAATTCCAAGGCTTCATCAAGGTTTGATACGCAATAGCCATCAACCTGATCCTCAACTGCCTTGGACACTGCAACTGCCCCATGACCATAAGCATTGGCCTTGACAACAGCATATGTCCTTACCTTTTTAGGAATATGCTGATGAATATGGTCAATATTTGCTCGAATAGCTTCTAAGTCAACTCTAGCTACTGTTGGTCGATGTAAGCTTGAAATCATGCTAAATCCTCCAAAATAACACTTGCTTGAACATAGCCCCCACTATGTGAAATACTGATAAAGGCCTTACCCTGAAAGGGAGATTTTGTAATGACGGGACGCCCTTTGCTGTCATTGATAATTTCAATATCCTGAAAGGTTAGCTGGCCAATCCCTGTCCCCATTGCCTTTGAAAAGGCCTCCTTACCAGCCCAGCGGCCGGCCAGATAGGTCATTTTTCGGTGATGGGAAAATTGCTCAAACAGCGCTAGCTCCTTGTCCGTCAAAACCTTTCTAGCAAATCTAGCATTTCTCAAATAAACCTTTTCAATAGCTGAAATATCCTGTAAATCTATCCCATGTCCAACAATCATTTGCCTTTATTTTACCAGCCTTCACTTTAATTTAGGGAAACAAATCCTAAACAAGGAGAAGCCGAGAACAAATCTCAGCTCCTCACAGGTTTTCAACATGGCCATCACGCTATCCTTAAAAAGCCTTACGACCATGACAGTTTTTAAACTTCTTACCAGAGTGACAAGGACAAGCATCATTGCGCTCGACTCTTGAAAAATCAGCTGATGAATCAAAATCAGCACCGATAGCCTGCGACTGAATGTTTTGTGCTGCAGTTGTTGTTGCATACTGAATTGCACGCTCGCGCTCCTGCTCATGAATCTGTGCCTTCATCATGGTACGTGTAACATCAAATTCGATAGCACCAATCATATCCTGAAACATCTTGAAGCCTTCACTTTGATATTCAACAACTGGATTATTTTGCGCATAACCACGCAAACCAACCGCATTACGAAGCTGGTCTAAGGCATCAATATGCTCTGTCCATTTGTTGTCAACAATCATCAAAATCAGCACCTTCTGGAATTCTAAGATAGCGTCCTGATCGCGCAATTTTGATAACTGCTTATCGTAAATCTCAAGGGCACGCTGATAGAGCTTGTCTTTGATCTGATCGTCCTTGAGGCCACGCAATTCCTTAGCACCGATGGTTTCCTCTGGGACAATTGATGTTCTCGCAAAAGTCACGATGGCGTCAATAGCGTCCTTACGATTGGTACGTGAGTGGGCATCAACTGCTCGATCAATCGTACGCTTGATCATTGCCTTAATTTCAGGACCTAGGTCACGATTTGCTGTGATAACATCACGACGGTTAGCGTAAATAATCTCACGCTGCTCACGCATCACATCATCATACTGCAAGACCTGCTTACGTGTGTCATAGTTATTACCCTCAACACGTTTTTGAGCTGACTCCACCTGGCGTGACAGCATTCTGGACTTGATAACAATATCCTCGTCATCATTGTTCATACGATCCAAGAAAGCCTTAATACGGTCTGTACCAAAGCGCCTCATCAGCTCGTCCTCTAAGGAGAGGTAGAATTGTGACTCCCCTGGATCTCCCTGACGACCTGAACGCCCACGAAGCTGATTATCAATACGGCGGCTCTCATGACGCTCTGTCCCGATAACACAAAGCCCACCGAGCTCTCGGACACCCTCACCGAGCTTAATGTCTGTCCCACGACCAGCCATATTGGTCGCAATCGTTACCGCACCACGCTGACCAGCATTCATAATAATCTGTGCTTCTTTAAAGTGGTTCTTAGCATTTAAGACCTCATGCGGAATGCCTGCTTCTACTAGCTTTTTAGAAATCAGGTCACTGGTCTCAACAGCAACTGTACCAACTAGAACGGGCTGCCCCTTTTCATAGCGAGCCTTAACATCTGCAACCACTGCCTTGAATTTTGAATTCAACGTTGCATAAAGAAGGTCTGTGTGATCAATACGAGCAATAGGACGGTTGGTTGGAATCGGAATAATACGCATGTTGTAAACTTCGCGGAATTCCTCTTCCTCCGTTTTTGCTGTACCAGTCATACCCGCCAATTTCTTATACATACGGAACATGTTTTGGTAGGTAATAGAGGCACTTGTTTTTGATTCCTCTTGAATACGAACGCCCTCTTTTGCCTCAATAGCTTGGTGTAAGCCATCCGAAAAGCGTCGTCCCTCCATTGTACGACCTGTAAACTGGTCTACAATCAAAATCTCGCCTTCCTCGCTAACCACATAATCAATATCCAAAAGCATGATATAATTAGCACGAAGGGCATTATCCACGAAGTGGGTCAAGGCAACATTTTCAATATCGTATAGGTTGCTGAGGTTGAAATAGCTTTCTGCCTTATCAATACCTGAGTCGCTTAGGCCAATCGTCTTGGTCGGAACATCAATGATGTAATCCACTGAATCCAAGGTCTTGACAAACATGTCTGCACGAATATAGAGCTGATTCGTTTCTGAGCTCACAGCACCAGATACAATCAGAGGTGTTCTTGCCTCGTCAATCAAAACAGAGTCAACCTCATCGACCAAGGCAAAGTTCAGTGGTCGCTGAACCATGTCCTCTTGACGAACCACCATATTATCACGCAGGTAGTCAAAGCCTACCTCAGAGTTGGTTGAGTAGGTAATATCACATAGATAAGCCTCACGCTTTTCAGCTGGTGATTTGGCTGCTAGGTTGATACCGACTGAAAGCCCTAGCCAGCTATACACCTCTCCCATCTCTGTCGCGTCACGAGTTGACAAGTATTCATTAACAGTGATAACGTGTACCCCTTCGCCAGCAAGGGCATTAAGGTAAACAGGCATGGTCGCTGTAAGGGTCTTACCTTCACCGGTACGCATCTCAGGGACATCTCCATTGTGCAAGACAACCCCCCCCATGATCTGAACACGATAAGGGTAAAGTCCCAGCACACGTCTAGCCGCCTCGCGGACAACCGCAAATGCTTCTGGTAATAACTGCTCAAGGGTTTCCCCATTTTGATAACGTTGTTTAAATTCGGGCGTTTTTGCTTGTAGGTCTTTATCTGACAAGGACTCCATATAGTCAGCATAGGACTCTACTTTTTTCGCAATTTTTTCTAATTTTCGTAATTCGCCTTTATCATTTTCAATGACTTTGCGTAGAATATTGCTCATTCTCTTTCCTTTCGATCGACTAATCATTTTATTCTAACATAAATAGGCAGGCAGTTCAAGAAATGATCATAAGATATCCATGACAGACGCATGAAGAAAATCATTTATTGAAAAAGTTGTGAAAATAGCAAAATAGCCATTTTAGGGTATTTGACAGAGTGTTTCCTGAATTGTTATATTCTCCCTCTATAAACTTTTCTTGAAAAATTTCTTTTCTGCAACTATCGCTATGGCTTTCCTATTTTTCAGAATAAGTTTTCGCATTCAGAAATATCTTGGAAATTTTTTCTTCATGCGTCTGTCGTGATAAGATATCAGAAAAAGAAAGGCCGCTTGTCCAAACAGTCTTTCTTGGTGTTTTCGTGTATTCTGTACTTAATTAGGATGACTGACAATCATTTCCAGCTGACCATCAAAGCTCCATGACGTCACATCATTTGGCAGGATAAAATGCATACCCTTTTGAAGCTCGTAAACAGCTTGATCAATCGTAAGGCTTCCCTGACCAGCTAGCACACTGACAAGCAGGTAAGGGGCTGATTGCTTCATGCTGACTGCTTGATCAATCTCCCATTTGTAAACTGTAAAGAAGGGATTAGATACTAAGCAGGTAGAGACCAAGTGCTCAAGTTCTAGTGTGGCTGGCGTGCTGTTCTCAGGCTTGCCAATAGTTAGGACATCGATAGATTTCTCAATATGGAGCTCACGAAGCTGACCTTCAGCGTCTCGACGATCAAAATCATAAACGCGATAGGTCGTGTCTGAGGATTGCTGCGTCTCTAAGATCAAAATTCCCTTACCAATGGCATGCATCGTGCCGCTTGGAACATAGAAGAAATCACCAGCCTTAACCGGAACTCGCGTCAACAACTCTTCCCAGTTCCCCGCCTCAATCATCGCACGAAGCTCTTGTTTAGAGCTTGCATGATGACCATAAACAATCTCAGCGCCTTCTTCAGCTGAAATAATATACCAGCATTCCGTCTTTCCTAGCTCTCCCTCATGGGCCAGCCCATAAGCATCATCTGGGTGTACCTGAACGCTTAGCCAGTCATTAGCATCTAAAATCTTCGTCAACAGCGGAAAGACCTTTTCCTTTGGATTTCCAAATAGCTCTGGTCTTTCTGCATAAAGCTGATCTAGCCTTTGGCCTTGGTAGCTACCACTGCTAACTGTGGAAACACCATTAGGGTGAGCTGAGATTGCCCAATACTCCCCAGTGGTTTCGGTTGGAAGCTCATACCCAAACACCTCTCTTAGCTTTGTTCCGCCCCAGATCTTATCATGCATGCATGATGTTAAAAATAATGGTTCTGACATAGTAATCCTCATTCTCTTTTCACTAACCTATGGTGACATTCTTTGCCCCAATTCTACCAATTTCAGGCACATTTTGCAAATGACTCTAGGACTTTTATCAAATAGGCTCAAGTATCTAGCTCTTTTCAGCAATCAGCTTTGCTAAAGCAAAATTCCCAAGAGTGGCCGAGCCATTACCTGCAACTGCTGGTGTGACCAAATATTCTCTAACATCAGCTACTGGTAAATAACCATTAATCAGTCTGGTAAAGGCCTCCTGAACACGCACCAGCATGTGCTCCTGTGCCATCACACCTCCACCAAACACAATAACCTGAGGACGATAAAGCAGCGTTGCCTGTACAGCAGCCTGAGCTATATAGAAGGCTTGAATATCCCAAACAGCGGCCTTCTGATCAAGAAGCTCCCCCTTAATCCCTGCCCTTGCTTCAAGGCTTGGCCCTGCTGCCATGCCCTCTAAGCACCCCCGATGAAATGGACAAACACCCAAAAATGCATTCGCCACATCGTCAAGGTGCTGCATAACATAGGTATGTCCCGCCTCTGTATGACCTAACCCACCGATAAACTCACCTTTTTGAATAGCTCCAGCACCAATACCTGTTCCAATCGTATAATAAACAAGACTGTCAACATCAGGTCGAGAGATAGCCTCCCCATAGGCAGAACTATTAACATCAGTCGTCACATAAAAAGGAATCGCAAAGGCTGCTGTCAGCTGCCCTAATAGATCTACATTTGCCCAACCTGGCTTGGGTGTTGTGGTAATGTAGCCATAGGTAGCTGACTTAGGATCAATATCAATCGGTCCAAAGGAGCCAATAGCAATACTAGCCAAGTCGGCCTCAAATTGCTTAAAATAAGCAATCGTACGCTCAATAGTCTCTTTTGGACTTGTCGTTGGAAATTGCACCTTATCCACAACAGCAAAATCCCTATCACCAACAGCACAGACAAACTTTGTCCCGCCTGCTTCAATACTTCCAAGTAATGTTTTCATCTTTTCTCCTTAATAATAGTGATAAGCCCTGTGCTGGTTATTCTCACAAGGCTCAAAATCCCACCAGCTAATCAGCAGCTACCTTAGTAGCTAAACATCATCGCTTGCTTCCTTGCCTCCTAGAAAAGACCAAAAATCTGGGATAGGACTATCTCAGATTTTTGATATGCCTTTAAGAGATAAGGCAATTGATTTTAGGAGGGAAACCTTGGCAGCAGGAGCTGCCACCAAGAAGCAGCACAAACAATTGCTTTTAATGGTGTGTTCATCGCCTTATCTCTAAAGCTTAATGTGTTAGCGTAATGATCAGTAACCTCAAGCTAACGGCCAAGAACGACAGCCTGCTCAAGGATAAGCTAGTCTGTCTTTGGATTTTCTGGCTCAGTATTTTCTTTTATGTCAGTAGCCACAGGCTGCTCAACTTTAGCTGCTTTAGCTACTTTTTCCTGATCAGTTCTATCAGCTAAAAGCTTATCAACATAAGCCTTCAGATCAGCAGTACTAGCGTTAATAGCATCGGCATTAAACATCTTACTATCTAAAGCAGCCTTTAAGGCAGCTATTTTGACTTCGAGCTCCTTAAGCTGCTCTTGAGAGAACTTGTCTTTTTGCTGAGATAGCTCCTCTGCAGTAGCTAGCATTGCCATCACAAGATCCGCAGCCGGTAATTGATAACCAATGATTTGAAGCTCAGGAAGTGATGGCCAATTGTAACGTCCTCCCTTAGTATCAACTGTTATTCTCCAATATTTGGCACCAATGTTGTTTAACGGCTGGCTAAACTCTTGGTCCTCTCCTGAATAATCTGAAACTGTTACCCATTTTGATGATTTTTCCAAGCTATCCTTTACCTTTGAGCCAGCTTCAAGATGGCCAACAAAGGCTTCAAGCTTGGCCTCCTTAATACAGTCAGCTTTACTAATTTTGCTGTCATTAAAGAAACGCCAATACTTGACTAAGCCAGGCTCTTTAAGTTCAAAAATGATAGAAGCTTTATTGCTAGTTGACAGAATTGTTGTATCATTATTGAGCAAACCATCAAACACTTTTTTTGCATTTGTTGGATCTGCATCACCACCAATCACAGTTGCTCCCTCTGCTAGGTTAACCATCATGGTTTTTTCCGCACCAACGACAACCTTAGCCTCATGCACAGGCTTAGTGCTATTAGTAGGGCTAAAGAATTCAACCTTGTAGGTCTCCTCCTTGCTAGTGGATAAGTCCTTGTGATCAGTGACACCTAAGGTTGAGTCAGTCACCTTGATCTTATAGTCCTTGTAGGTCACTGCAAAGGCTTTGTAATCATAGCTTGAATCAACAAAACGGTGACCTGCTATTTCCTGCTCCTGATAAGCCTTATAGTCAGCTTCGCTATTGATTAGCGTGCCCTGATTGGTAACTGTTCCAAATAAAAGCTTAGCCTGCAAATCAATTGTATCATTTGCTACTGGTAACTGAAGGCTCTTAGTGCCATAAGTATCAGGATAAAGACCAGTAGGCTTTTGATGATCAAATACAAACGTCTTTTCGCTAACACCGCCATGCTTAGTCACTGTTGCCAGCATGGTATCAAGAATCTGACGATTTTCCGTACCAGCTGCTAAGTCCAGCTTATTACTAGAGAGATCCACCTTTTCAAGAGAGGTTAGGCTAGCTGCGTCAATTCCAGCCAAGCTATCACGATCAAAGCCAGCAAGATTTAATTCCTTCAAGCCAGTTAGACCAGAAATGGTCAGAGCCACCTGTGGAATCGCCTTAGTCTCTTCCTTCTTAGCGCTGTCGTAGGCTTCAAGAACATTGGCCAGCGTATCCTTGGTCGGCTTAGCATTTGCAGGTAGGACTAAGCTATCCAGCTTTGTGATTTGTGATAGACCGATTAGCTCTAGCTTAGCTAGTTTTTTAAGCTTATTCAGGCCTTCTAAACTCTTGATATCCGGATTGTCTAAGCGCAGGGTTCCATTGAACCGCTCTAAATCCCCTCTTCTGCTTCCAACCTGTGCAATAACTGCTTCTCGCAAAGCCTTGTCTGGAAAATCTTTCTGATCAATCAGCTCATAGGATTTGTCATTTTCCATAACCTTCTTCAAGGCCTTAGAAACCTTATAATCTGATTTGACAATACCATCTGTTATATCCTTTATAGCCTTGTTAGTTCTTTTCTCATCATCTGAGACTTTTTTAGGTTGATGCGCTACACCATCGCGATCAATCGCATAAGAGAAAATCCCTCCCTTGACACCACCTGTCTTAGGCTGCCATTTTGCATAACGCTCAGCACGAGTACCAGCTATCTCTGAATTTAACGGATTATGATCATCTTTCCTCTCATTAATATCATACCAGAGGTTACCACTGCCCGCATTTTCCTCATAGAAAGAAAAACCAACCATGTACTGCTCAGGACGAATGTATTTGCTATACGATTCCCAACGTTCCTCCATTGTCTTTTCAGGTTTTCTAGCGACTGGATCCCAATCTCCCTTCTCACCTTGAGTGCCATAAACCTGCACAAGCAGCAAATCAATATATTGGGCACCGCGCTCAATCAATGGGTTCTTGTCAGCCATGTAGGTGCTATCCATAATGAACAAACGTGACTTGTCAGCGCCCTTTGGCCCAATAAGCTTGCCAATTTCTTCAAAAACAGCAATAGAGCGCTGAATATTTTCGTTACTCTCTTTTCCATTTACTTTTGGAATGCTATCCCGCTCAATATCAACATCTAAACCATCAAGATTATATTTATAAACGTATTCATCTACAATAGCCTTTGCCAAGGCCTTATTTCCCTCTGGAGTATTTGGGTATTTTTGCGTATCTTCAGCAATACCACTATGATCACCGCCTGCAAGGAACCGCCATGGAATGGTACGAATCACACGTGTTCCCTGCTTGTTCAGCGTTGGCACATGCTTGGTCGCCAATTCTTGCCAGAAAAAGCTATAATCCTTGGTCCAATCATGGAAAACAAAGGCTAAGTCAACCTCCTTAGGCAATTCTCCCATAGAATTAACCTTATCCTTTTCAGCCGGATCTGATGTTTTATCATGCCAAGTCCTAAAATAGCCACCATAAAGAGGCCCCTTTAAAGGCTTCATGGCTATTTTTTCAGGAACCTTCATTTCTGCAAGAACCTTTGCCTGCTTATCTGCCTGCTGTGCCTTGGATAAAATATCCTTTAGCTTTTCAGGTACTTCTCCTGCCTTTGATAACCCCTCCTTAAATTCTTTTTTACTGTTTTCCGACAGGTAATGTAGGTCATCAATAGCAGAGACTGATGGACTAGTTTGCACAACCTTATCCTCTGCCTTGACCCTTATGAGTGAATCATGTTGGGCAGCTAATATAGCCACCATTAACGCTGCAGCACAAACACATTTCAGTGTTTTCTTGACTAACACCTGTTTTTCCATTGGGACACTCCTTTATTTTGATACCAAAGAATGGCAAATCTTTGCTGAACCAAAAATGTAAGCGCATTCTCTGCGTTCGTCTAAAGTATAGTAGACCTCATGATCAAAAGCAATGCACAAAGTATAGGTAAAATAAAAGAAACTTAAGGTCTTTTAATTTCTGTAATTTTATGGTGAATATTTTAATCTTACATGTAAAAAGAGATGAAATCATCAACTCTTTTCAAATTATTTTACAAGGATCACTGGACTGCCAACAGTCACCTTACCTTGTGCCAAAATCTGAACAGCATGAACATCTGCGCTATTGGTGACAAGCAGCATGGTTGTAGTATCAAGGCCCGCCTGCTGAATCCTTGCAATATCAAAGCTTCCAAGAGCATCACCAGCCTTGACCATCTGACCAACCTTAACAAAGGTTTCAAAGCCCTCACCTGCCATTGAAACGGTATCAATACCAATATGCAGTAGGATTTCTGCTCCCTTATCTGATTTGATGACGTAAGCATGACCTGTCTCAAGGGCAGCCTCTACCCTGCCATCTACCGGTGAGCAGAGAATGCGCCCTTCAGGCTTGATGGCAACGCCTTGGCCCATGCTTCCTGACGAAAAGACAGGATCAGCAACCGATGACAAATCAATCAACTCCCCTGCAACTGGACTAAGCAGCTCCTCAGCAGCAGAGGCTTTTTGCGCAGGCTCTGATTTTACTTGGGTAGCCGGTGCTTCTTGGTCACTCTTGTCCTTGAATCCCCAAATATAGGCAATCACAAAAGCTAGACCAAGCCCAACCAACAGTGTCACAAGGTACTGTAGTAGCTGACCATTAAGATACAGCAGTGCACCAGGCAAAACCGTAATCCCAAAGCCGGTACCAGCAATGCCAAGAATCCCTGCAACCCAGCCACCAGCTGCGCCCCCGATAAGTCCTGAGACAAATACCTTTGGGTAGCGGAGATTAACCCCAAAGATAGCCGGCTCAGTAATCCCTAAAAGAGCTGACAGAGCTGATGGAAAGGCTAAACCCTTTAATTTTGCAGACTTGGTTTTAACAGCAACCGCTAGAGTTGCTCCTGCTTGGGCGGCCGTAGCAGCTGTCAAATAAGCGTTAAAGGGATCCTTTCCTGTATTGGCAACTAGCTGCGCCTCCAAGAAATTGAAAATATGATGGATACCTGTCACAACAATCAGCTGCTGAACACCCCCAATAACAAGGCCGGCAATCCCAAAAGGCAGACCTAAAACTGCTTGTGTCCCTGCAAGAACAAGGTTTTCCAAGGAGTGAAAGATAGGCCCAATCACAAAGAGCCCCAAGGCACTCATAATAGCAAAGGTCAAAAACGGCGTTGCCAACAAATCAAGCGCATCAGGCACCCGCTTATGCAGCCACTTTTCCAGCTTGGCACCAACCAGACCAACAAAGAAGGCTGGCAATACCGTACCTTGATAACCAACAACTGGAACAAAACCAAAGAAAGTTAAGGGCTTAACATCACCTCCTGAGGCTACCACCCAAGCATTTGGCAACTCATTAGAGACGAGCATCAAGCCAAGGACAATCCCAATGATAGGGTTGCCACCAAATACCCTAAAGGCTGACCAAGCAACCAAGGCCGGCAGGTAGACAAAGGCCGTATCTGTTAAAATCCGAGTGTACATGAGGAAATTGTCGCCATAGTCATGAATACCAAAGAACTCCATAACAGCCGGCTGCGTCAAGAGACCCCGTACACCCATAAACAGCCCTATCGCCACAATAGCAGGAATGATCGGAACAAAGACATCACCAAAGGTACGAATAGCCCGCTGAAAGGCATTTCCAGACTTGACCACTTGCTCCTTTTGCTCACCTGCCAAAGCAGCTGGAAGCCCTAGAGCTACAACCTCATCATAAATGCTATTAACCGTACCTGTCCCAAAAATCAGCTGATATTGGCCTGAGTTGAAAAAAGCACCCTTAACCTTATCAATAGCCTCTGCTTTTTCCTTATTGATCTTACCCTCGTCATGAACCATAACCCGCAGCCGCGTCGCACAATGAGCCACACTTCTGACATTTTCACGACCGCCTAAGGCCTCGATAACCTCTTTTGCAATCTGATGATTATCCATACCGATAGCATCTCCTTTTTTGTCTGTTATAGTCTATCGAAATAGCTTTTCTTGAGCCTATCCAATATTGGCGGACCTACCCTACTGTCCGACTCAAGATGGTCTTTCAATTTACTATTGTGAATCCGCTTCACTTCTTGCTATCATTTTAACACGAATATTTTTTATGTCAAGCGTTTGACATATATTTTGTTTAAAATAATTAAAAAAGTTGATTTTTAGAGAGAAAACGTTTATCATATGAATAAAAATGACCAATACCTAAGGAGACCTGACATGGATTTACCAAGATCTATTCGCTACCGACCATATCAAGAATGGAGCAAGGAAGCCTATCAAGCAATCCAACAAAAGGTGGCCCAGTCTTTATGGCGCAGCCATTTCCATATAGAAGCTCGTACAGGTCTCCTCAATGACCCAAATGGCTTTTCTTATTTTGCTGGCAGCTTTCAGCTTTTCTATCAAAATTGGCCCTTTGGAGCAGCTCATGGTCTAAAGCAATGGGTACACACCACATCAACTGACTTGGTGCATTTTACAGAAACCAAAACTCGGTTGCTGCCGGATCATCAAAACGATAGTCATGGCGCTTATTCCGGCTCTGCTTATCCTATTGGTGACAAACTCTTTTTATGCTATACAGGAAATGTCCGCAGCAAGGATTGGGTACGCCACCCACTACAAATAGGTGCCTGGATGGACCAATCAGGCCACATCACAAAATGTGAGCAGGTGCTCATTGACAAGCCAGATGATGTCACAGAGCATTTTCGTGACCCCCAGCTCTTTACCTACCAAGATCAGCTTTATGCCATCATTGGTGCACAGAATTTGCAACAACAAGGTATCATTAAGCTCTACAAGGCTAACAACAATGATGTCACCAGCTGGCAATTTGTTGCTGACTTGGATTTTGATGACTCAGGCACCGCATACATGATTGAATGCCCTAATTTGGTTTTCATTGAAGATAAGCCTGTGCTTATCTTCTGCCCTCAGGGGCTTGCCAAATCAGAGCTTGATTACCAAAACATTTATCCCAATACCTATAAGGTATTTCAGACCTTTGATCCTAAAAGACGCAAGCTCCTTGGGGGAGGTCCAATCCAAAACCTTGATTTTGGATTTGAAGCTTATGCGACACAGGCCTTTAATAGCCCTGATGGTAGGGTACTGGCAGTTTCTTGGATTGGCCTGCCGGACATCGACTACCCAACCGATAAATATGCCTACCAGGGAGCGCTTAGTCTAGTCAAGGAATTACGACTCAAAAATGGAAGGCTACACCAAGCACCAGTCCCTGCTCTCAGTAAGCTACGAGACAAAGCCCAGCCCTTTCAGAACAAAAAAAACAGCTCAAACTGCTATGAGCTGGCTTTGACCATTGAAGCACAGCAAGCAACAGAGCTTTTGCTCTTTGCCGATACACAGCACAAGGGGCTGAAACTGACCGTTGACACCTGCAAAGGACAGCTAACAATTGATCGCAGCAAGGCAGGCGCCCAGTATGCCCAGGAATTTGGAGCAAAGCGGTCTTGCCAAATTCCTGTCAATCGTGCTACACTTAATATCTACGTAGACAAGTCTATTCTAGAGATTTTTGTCAACCAAGGCGAAGCAGTCCTCACGAGTCGTGTCTTTCCAAATGAGGGGCAGTCTGGCATTGAGCTGCTAAAGGGCCAGGTGAGTGGCTACTATTATGAAATGAGGTACTAGACAAGTGGTCGCAAAATTAACAGATGTTGCAGCATTAGCTGGTGTTAGCCCAACAACAGTCTCACGTGTGATTAACAAAAAAGGCTATCTGTCCCAGAAAACCATTGATAAGGTGAACAAAGCCATGCGAGAGCTTGGCTACAAGCCAAATAACCTCGCACGAAGCCTGCAGGGCAAATCCCCTCAGCTCATTGGGCTGATCTTTCCTAACATTAGTAATATTTTTTACGCGGAATTGATTGAGCATTTAGAAATCGAGCTCTTTAAGCAAGGTTATAAAGCCATCATTTGCAACAGTGAAAACAACCCGATCAAAGAACGAGATTATTTAGAAATGCTAGCTGCCAATCAGGTTGACGGCATTATCTCATCAAGCCATAACCTAGGTATTGATGATTATGAGCGTGTCGAGGCACCCATCGTCGCCTTTGATAGAAACCTCGCTCCTCATATCCCCATCATATCCTCTGATAATTTTGAAGGAGGGAAATTGGCCGCAAAAACCCTGCAAAAGCATGGCTGCCAAAAAATGATCATGATTACAGGAAATGATCATTCTGACTCCCCAACAGGTCTTAGACAGCTAGGCTTTAATTACCAGCTCAAAAAAGGCGCTGATATTATAAAACTGCCAAATGATCTTTCCAGTATTCGCCGCGAAATGGAAATCAAGTCTATTTTGGCGACAAGAAGGCCTGACGGCATTTTTGCTTCTGATGATTTGACAGCTATCCTCATCATGAAGGTTGCTGGCCAGCTTGGCATAGCAATTCCAGATAACCTGAAGCTTATCGGCTATGACGGTACGGCTTTTATTGAGCATTATTTCCCACAGCTCACCACCATCAAGCAGCCGATCAAGGAGATTGCCAGCTTAACCGTAGAAGTATTACTGAAAAAAATAGGTAACGAAAAAACCAGCAAGGACTATGTCTTACCGATCACCCTGCTTCCCGGAGGCAGTCTCTAAGAGCAATAGCTCTTCTTCTGTGATTAGCGGCTTTCCCCTAGCTTCTCCCTTACTTGGGGCACTAAAGTAAAAACCAAAGCACGAGGTGGGAAACCCTAGACCACCAGGATACACCCAGATAGGTCCCCAAAAGAAAGCTTGATAAGCCTGACCACCTAACAAAACCTGCACACAAGGAAAGCTTCCTCAAGCTGTCCTTTGTACCCTTTTCCTAACAATGCCACCAAAAACACATGTAACAGCAAGTGACAGACTCCCCCTATAGCAAACAGTGACCCAACAAACCATCACTAGAAGCTATAAGGGGAGCTTTTCTATGCCTAACAAAAATCTAAAATCAATAACAGAAAAACCTAAAGCAGTTCATGCGCACATACTACCTATCTGCTACTATTGCTCTAAAAGCAACCGGCTGATCGGACAGGTTGGTAATGGTGATACTATAGTCATGATCTTCTGTCACACTATATTTTCTCTTCCCCTTCAAGGGAACGATGAGGCCATCTCCATCAATAGTAGCTCCCTTGTGTCCAGCTTCTACAATAACTACACCATTATCCTTAGTGGAATCGTATTTTTCAATAACCTGTTCTGTTATAGAATACCGATATCCTATCTTACTAAGATAGCTGTCTGTCCGTCTATAAATATATTCAGACCATATATCACGACCTTCTAGCTTCAGTAGCACTTTTTCGTCGCTTTCTAGGTATAGGTCAGAGGAATATTCTATTTGTTCATACTTTGGTCTCACCGCAAGCTCTATACTCTCATTTGGCCTTAGATATTCTTTTCCTTGAAAAAATAGTAAAGCTCATAGCGTTTGGAGAAGATGAAAACACCTACCAGCAACATCATTAATAACAGGATTTTTCGCTTCATTTTGACTTCTTCCTTTTCATATAACCATCTATACCTGCTTGGATCATTTGAGTATCACCCTCATTGTCTCCATAGTGACCTGATGATAAGTTCTTTAACCACTTTGGTATATCCTTATCAGAAAAGACCTGGGCAATCTCAGCCGCCGTTTTTAAATAAGTCCCTGAAGCATCTAAAAAGCCTGTACCAACATAACCATAGAGGTAGTTGCCAGCATAGTCGCCTGGCAATTCTGATTCCCACTGTCTTGACCAGACAGAATAGTTATGGCCATGATAGGTCCTTGACTTCAAATCCAAGGGCTGACCCGTATTGACAAGGTCATAAAATTGTTTGTTGTCAAGTATTGCAGCACTTAATTGACTTCCAGCTACCTGTGAAAGGTAGGGAGCATTGACATTCACTGATAGGATATCATCTCCCATCTTGTTGACAATCAAACGAAAATTAATACCCGACGATTGTAATTTTTTCCCTAGGTCTTCCTCAATTTCCTTTGCATATTTATTATTTTTAAGGTCTCACTCTCCATCATAATTGCTTCTCGCCTTCCAATAGTCATCAAAGGCTGTTTTATTGAGAAAATAGAGGTAATCCTCATAGGCAGCTACAAGTCGCTCTGATTTTTGTAGTGGCCTTTCAGAGCTGCTTTTGATGGTTTTAATGGTCTGAGTCAGTATGTTGTGATAATGGTTTTGAGTGTACTTTGAGGCATTGACAGGGCTAATCTTTTGATTCTTCAGGCTAGTCACCCAGCTCATATCTAGGCCAGCAGTCGAGTAGCTGCCGTCGCTGCTCATGAAGACCTGACTGAGCTGTGTTGCGCCCTGAATGGCTAACCGCAAAATAACTAAGCTGTCCCTAAAGCAGTCTGAGGTTTGAGTTAGAAACCATTCAAGGCTTTCCAATTTGGTCGTAACATCTCGAATCCCTATTTCCAGCTGGTTTTTGGCATGGTATAGTGTAGAGGTATCAGACCAAAGGGTGCCATAGTCTCCGGTTAAAAGACTACTGACCTGCTTCATAAACGATTCGTTTTCATCAATCTGTGCTTGGATCACTTGCACTTGCCGTTCTCTTAGCCTCTTCAGCTCGGTTAAGTGATCACGATCCAGGGTTCCGTATCTGGCAATCTGAGCATCTGCCCTTTGATAGGTGGTCAACTCCACTTGGATAGCATCAATCGCTGCTTGTAGCTTTTTGATAGAGGGAATGATGATCGCTGTAAAAAGTCCCCTACCTGCTGTATAGGCTGCTCCCTGTAGCTCTCCCGAATCCAGACTAGCAATGAGATGGTCGCAACCACTTGATAACCTGTCCGTTATTTCATTGGCTATTTGGATATTGTTTGTCATGGCTTGAATCAAGGCCTTTGACTCTGCTGCACTGTAGGTCACTCCCATCGTAAACGGCTCCTTTCACCGATAAGCTCTTCTTTGTCCCTCTCTAGTCTACGACGAACCCCCATCGTATAGATTGACACGTGATCCAGATGCTCATCAACATAGCGATCCATTTGTCTGATCAAGTGGTCATTGGCCTCTTGCTCTGCGTACTTTCCAGCTTAGTCCTCAGGCATATGGTTCAATAGGGACTCAAGGGCAAAAGAGAGGTGCTGACAGTCTGCTTGAATCTCCGAGACTGCTTGTTCATGCCGTCGTTTCATCGACAAAAGATCCTCCTCTAGCCACTCCAGCTCATTGATCTGTCGGGTTAGGGCAAGAAATTTTTCTTCAGATTCTTCTTTGATCATGACTTATTCCCCTATCTTGTTGCTTCCTCTAGGTCTCTTTTCTCTAATTTGGCCGCAAGCTGAGGAAATTTATTAGCCTGAATAAGGACTGCCTGACTAAAGTCGCTGACAGCCTGCAGCAGTTGATTAGAGACCTGACGTCCCTTTTCCATACCTGCAATACCCTTGGTCACACTAAATGCAACGGACTGTTGGTGAACCCTACTGGTGTCTACACCTACCAATTCACTAATAGCAGCAGAAGCAGCCACAGGGCTTGATGTAATGGTATCACTCATACAATTTCTCCTTTATAACCCTTATGTCTTTTATTATATCACAGGATAATAGCCATTGTGCTTATAGCTCTTACCTAAATAATAGCAACTGATGAATCTTTTTGGGAATTCATTGACATAGCCAACCAGATGAGACGTTTTTGAGCATTCAAAAAGCCCTATAGGGCTTTAGTAACTTAAGAAGCTTTCACCAGCTTGTTATTCTGTCACTGCAGCTGACTCATCAGAAACAAACTGACTGAGTAAGCCATTAATAAACTTAGCTGAGGTATCATCAGAATATTTTTTAGCAATTTCAATGATTTCATTTAAGGCTACACGATCAGGTGTCTCCTCAAACAGGGTCATCTCAAAGAGCCCAAGACGCAACATCGTCTTGTCTACCACTGTCAAGCGCTCAATGGACCAGCTCGTTTTAAGGTTTTTCTTGATAACCTCATCAAGCTCAGCCTTATGATCCATAACGCCATTGACAAGATTTAACAGAAAAACAGGAAGCTCAGAAGGCTGCTTGTCATCAGCTGCTTCCTTGTCATAGTCATAGGCAAACTGTGAGGCAGGCAGAAAATCTCCGCCCATCTCCATAGCAAATAAAGCTTGAAAAGCACGCTCACGCAAATCTCTTCTCGAATGTTGAAAATGCTTAGTCATCCAAAAAATCCTCATCAAACAATGATTTCATTTCTGGCTTTGGTGTCTTTTCAGGAACAATCCCCTCAACATGGATATTAACATAAGAAATGGTAACCTCAGCCATGTCATAAACAGCTGACTTAACAGCCCTTTGAATAGCCATTGACACCGCAGGAACCTTTACACCATATTGCAGGTAAACATAGATGTCTGCATTGACTGTTCCATTTTCTTCCGTCTGAAGATAGACGCCCTTACCAAGACTAGCTTTATTAAAGGTATCTGCCATGTTTTTATTGTGAAGCGAGTGAACACCCTCGACCTGCATCGTAGCAATTCCCGTAATAACCTCAAGAACTCGTGGCGAAATAACAATTTCACCGATATTTTCAGTTGTCATAGCATTTCCTTTCTTTCTCTTAGACTAATTCCGGAAAGCGAATTAAGCGCGAGAAACGTAAGTCCCCTCAGCAGTATTGATGATTAGCTTTTGTCCTACCTCAATAAAGTCTGGAACGTTTACCACGAGTCCTGTTTCAAGGGTTGCAGGCTTACCAGAGCCTGTAACAGTTGCTCCCTTGATTGATGGCTGGGTCTCTGTAACAGTCAACTCAACAGTAGTCGGTACCTGAACTCCGATCACCTCTGTTCCATAAAACTGGATTTTCACATCAGAGTTTTCAAGGATATATAATAGCTCTTGCTCAACATTGGCTACTGGAATCTCATACTGGTCATAGGTTTCAGTATTCATAAAGTAAGCAGTCTCGTCCATCTTGTAAAGGTATTGAGCCGGCACTGTTTCGATAATAGCCTGTTCAAACTTTTCGTCTGGACGATAGGTTGTGTCGAATGTAGAGCCAGTACGAACATCACGCAATTTCATACGCATGATAGTGTTTCCCTTACCTGGCTTATGATGGCTTGCTTCAAGTACGCGAATTAGCTTTCCTTCTGCTTCAAACGTCATACCTGCTCTAAGCTTGCTTGCTTCAATCATTTGTTATTACCTCTTACTAAAATAGTTATCGTCTTATTTTACCACAAAAGAGCTGTAGGCTCAAATGTTTTATGACCATTATCAGCCCTTGTTATCATTCGAAAGTGATAATGTCTTAGCTAGGTCGAATGTGAAAATGTCCCGTCTGTTAAACTAGAAAGATGAGGAAAATAGAACTAACTATGATAGAGTCAAAGAAATACCTAGTCATCAAAGCTGTTTGTGAGGGTAAAAAACAGAAAAACAGGGCTTGTGTAGAATTAGGGTTAAGCAAGAGGCAGGTGAACCGATTGATACTAGCCTATCGAGAGAAAGGAAAGTCAGCTTTCGTTCATGGTAATAGATCAAAAAGACCAACTCATGCCATGTCTTTAGAAACAAAGAGAAGGATTATCGAGAAATATCAAAGTTACGGTGATTTAAGACCAAATGTTGTTCATTTCTGCGAACTACTAGCGGAAGAAGAAAACATCGCCTATTCAGATACAACTGTTAGAAAACTACTCTACCAAGCAGGGTTTCTATCTCCAAAGACTCAACGAGCAACGAAAAGACGATTGAAACAAGAAGCCAAACAAAAGAAAAGGGAGGCAGAAAAAAGAGGATCCAAACTCCCAACTGCTTCCAACTTCTTTGAAGAACCTGACAAAGCTCATCCCAGCCGAGCAAGAAAGAAATTCAAAGGGGAACTCATTCAAATGGAGGCCAGTCAATTCCCTTGGTT
Source organism: Streptococcus equi subsp. equi (assembly GCA_900637675.1). Lineage (NCBI taxonomy): Bacteria > Bacillati > Bacillota > Bacilli > Lactobacillales > Streptococcaceae > Streptococcus > Streptococcus equi. Next base: position 397,442 of record LR134389.1, on the reverse strand, counting down.
TGGACAACAGGAAACACATCTTCATGTCGCTATTGACGATGCCTCCGGTGATATTGTCGGGGCTTACTTTGATACTCAGGAGACGCTAAACGGGTATTATCATGTCTTAGAACAGATTCTAGAGGTACATGGTATCCCTTTCCAGTTCCTTACTGATAAAAGGACTGTATTCACTTATGCTTCCAGTCAGTCTAAAAAGATCGAGGAAGATACCTTTACACAGTTTGGATATGCTTGCCATCAGCTTGGTATTGCCATTGAAACGTCTTCTATCCCTCAAGCTAAAGGGCGTGTAGAACGTCTTAATCAGACCCTTCAATCGCGTCTACCAATTGATTTACAGAGGAATCAAATTACCAGCATCTCTCAAGCGAATCGTTATCTTAAGAGATGGATTAAACGATTTAACAAGCAGTTTGGTGGACTGGCCAGTGAGTCTGTTTTTGAGAAAGCACCTAAACCGGCCCAGCGAAACCTACTGTTAGCGAGAATCTCTGAAAGAGTAATTGATAGTGGGCATCATATTCGATATCAAAACAACTTCTACTTGCCCGTCGAAGGGGATAAAAAAATCTATTTTACGCGTAAGACAAAGGCACTTGTGATTGAGGCATTCGATGGAGACATCTACCTTAATATCGCAGACAATATTTATGCCACTAGAAAGTTACCAAAACACGAGAAGCACTCCAAAGAATTCGAAATGGTGCCTAAAACTAAAAAAGAAAGACGCAAGTATATTCCACCACAATCCCATCCGTGGAAACTTGCATCTTTCAAACAATACCTTCATAAAATCGGAAAATCTTATGAAGAATTCAAGCGTGAGAGGAATACCTCTCAACCACAATTATAACAGATTTTTCTCTTATCTAACCGATTTTTTCAAGACATTGTCATTTTCGATTGACATTTATGACCATTATCAGCCTTCGGCCTAAGGCTCAACAGCGCCACCCAAGATAATCTGAGGCACATCATGCTGAACATAAGCAACCCCTTTTTTATCCATTAGCTCAATGGCAAAAGGGTGGGGACGATAATGGGATTTATAGGTGATCTTGCAAATACCGGCCTGAAGGAGGGCCTTAGTGCAATTGATACAAGGAAAGTGCGTGACATAAATCTCTGTTCCAGCAGTTGAAATGCCCTCCTTAGCACATTGAATCAAAGCATTCATCTCTGCATGAACAGTTCTGATACAATGCCCTTCTTCCATATAATGACCGGCTTCATTACAGTTATCAGTCGCCGACACGCCACCGTTATAGCCTGTCGCAATAATGCGATTGTCCTTGACCAAGACTGCACCGACAAATGCTCGATCGCAGGTTGATCGCTTAGATATCAGCTCTGCATTTGCCATAAAATAATCTTGCCATGATAGCCTATCTGTCATGCTTTGTCTCCTAATCCCTTCTAACTCACAGCAGCTAACAAGCCTACGTTAAAACAATCAATTCCTTTGGTGCCTTGGTTAAGACCTGACAGCCTGTTTCTGTGATGACAAGATCGTCCTCAATACGCACACCGTATTTGCCGTCTAAATAGATACCCGGTTCATCTGTCACCACCATACCAGCTAGAAGCCTTTGATCTGTCTTAGCAAAAAATGGATCCTCATGAATATCAAGTCCGATCCCATGACCAATGCCATGTGTAAAGTGACTGCCATATCCTGCCTCAGTAATGAGCTGACGAGGAATAGCATCAAACTCACGATAGGTCATGCCTGCACCAGCCTTTGCAATCAAAGCCTGATTAGCTGCAAGAACCAGCTCATAAATCTCACGCTCCTGGTCTGTCACCTGTCCGATATGAATAGTCCTTGTCATATCACTCACATAATGCTGATAATAACAGCCAAAGTCAAGCGTCAAAGTCTCTCCCTGCTGAATGATTTTATCTGTAGCACGACCATGAGGCATGGCAGAACGATAGCCTGAGGCTGCAATGGTGTCAAAGGAAATGCCTGAGGCACCGTATTGACGCATGCGAAAATCCAAGAAATTAGCCACTTCAAGCTCACTTGTCTGCCCCGGCTTAATAAAGTCCAAGACATCACAGAAGGCCTTGTCTGAAATCGAGCAGGCTTTAGCAATAATGTCAATCTCAGAAGCGTCCTTAATCAGACGAAGCGCTTCAATAAAGCCTGATTGCGGCAGCAAAGTCACCTCTGAAAAGGCTGCCTGAAGGCTTTGAGAAAAGGAAAAGGACACCTGATCCTCAAAGGCTAGACTGCTAAGCTTGTCCGCCTGTAGGATTGCAGCAATTTCAGCCAGCGGTGTGCGGCTCTCAATGATATCAAAGCCCTCAATACTAGCCTTAGCAATTAAGGTATAACGCGAATCTGTAATAAAAACACGCCGCTTTGGACTGATAAAGACCGTAGCTGAGGTCCCTGAAAAGCCTGTCAGGTAATAAATATTAGTCAGATTAGTAATTAAAATAGCCTCCAAGCCTTTTTTTTCCAGTAATGCTTGGCAATTGCTTAAGCGCTGTGCTAAAAATGATGACATGGTAATCTCCTTTATCGACAAAACTACCTTAAGTTTACCATGATTTCAACGCTTTTAAAAGCAAGACCCATTAAAGACAGCCAACAAAAAAGCATTTCTGACAGTGGACCAAAAGGCTAATCAGCTTAGCCGCCACTACCAAAAATACCCTTTAAATATCACCCACGCCCCCCGCGAAGAGAGCTACTGGCTATCTATTATTTAAATTAAAATCACCCCTCATTTCAATCCATGCCCTATCATCGTTCATACGAAGATCACTCTGTCAATTGATGTCAGGCCTGCAACTTTACAATTTCAGCTTCAGGTACTGCCCTGTGTAGCTTTCCTCAACAGCGGCAACCTCTTCAGGAGTCCCAGTTGCAACCAGTTGACCTCCACCAACACCGCCTTCTGGACCAAGGTCAATAATATGGTCTGCCGACTTGATGACATCTAAATTGTGCTCAATCACTAAAACAGTATTGCCATCATCAACAAAGCGCTCTAAAACCTTCAGTAATCGCGCAATGTCATCTGTATGCAGCCCCGTCGTTGGCTCATCTAAAATATACAAGCTTTTACCAGTTGAACGCTTGTGCAATTCACTAGCCAGCTTCATGCGCTGGGCCTCGCCACCTGATAGGGTTGTCGCTGGCTGCCCTAGAGTAACATAGCCAAGCCCAACGTCCTTAATGGTCTGAATTTTACGAGCAATCTTTGGAATAGCTGAGAAAAATACCAGAGCATCATCTACCGTCATATCCAAGATTTCAGCAATGTTTTTGCCCTTATAATGGACCTCCAACGTCTCTGAATTATAGCGTCTGCCATGACAAACATCACATGGAACGTAAACATCTGGTAAAAAATGCATCTCAATCTTGATAATCCCATCTCCAGAGCAGGCTTCACAGCGGCCTCCCTTCACATTAAAGGAGAAGCGCCCTTTTTTGTAGCCACGAATCTTGGCTTCATTAGTCTGGGCAAAGAGCTCTCGAATATCATCAAAAACACCGGTATAGGTGGCAGGATTAGAGCGCGGTGTCCGCCCAATTGGGCTTTGATCAATATCAATCAACCGTTCCAAATGGTCAATGCCAGTGATAGACCTATGCTTGCCTGGCTTTTCAGAGTTACGGTTTAGCCTTTGAGCCACTGCTTTTTGAGAATGCTATTAACCAGCGTTGATTTTCCTGAGCCAGAGACCCCAGTCACTGCAATAAATTTCTCCAGAGGAAACCTCACATCAAGATTCTGCAGATTGTTTTGGGCTGCTCCCTTGATATCAATATAGCGACCATTGCCAGCACGTCGCTCCAAAGGAACGGGTATTGATTTGCGTCCAGACAGGTATTGACCAGTGATAGACCTTTTATGCCGAGCAACCTGCTGAGGCGTTCCAGAGGCAACAATCTGCCCGCCAAAGTCCCCAGCACCAGGTCCCACATCAATCAGCCAATCTGCCTGCATCATGGTATCCTCATCGTGCTCAACCACAATCAAGGTATTTCCCAAGTCACGCATTTTTTTCAAGCTATCAATCAAGCGATCGTTATCTCGCTGGTGCAGACCAATAGAAGGCTCGTCCAAAACGTAAAGGACACCTGACAGATTAGAGCCAATTTGCGTTGCCAAACGGATACGCTGACTCTCTCCACCAGACAAGGTGCCTGCCGAGCGAGACAAGGTCAGATAATTCAGACCGACATTATTCAAAAAGGTCAGCCGATCATGAATTTCCTTGATAATTGGCTTTGCAATGGTGCTTTCATTGTCTGACAGCTCAAGCCGATCTAGCAGCTGCAGATGGTCTGCAATAGATAGCTCTGACACCTGACCGATCGTCAAGCCATACTCACCACCAACACGCACACACAGGGCTTGATCATTGAGGCGATAGCCATGACAGCTCGCACAGGTCAATTCGTTCATATAGCCTCGCATGACATTGCGGGTATAGTCACTGTTAGTCTCATGGTAGCGACGGTTAATATTTGTCACAACCCCTTCAAAGGGAATATCAATGCTGCGCTCGCCACCAAAATCATTGACATAGTGAAAATGGAACTCCTGATCACCTGAGCCATACAGGATCAGCTCCTTTTCCTGCTCGCTCAATTGCTCAAAAGGCTTGTCCATATCAACACCAAAGCTCTGCATTGCCTGCTCAAGCATGGTTGGGTAATAATTTGACGAGATAGGATTCCAAGGAGCAAGAGCCCCCTCTCTCAAGGTCTTGCTGGGATCAGGAACAACTAGATCCAAATCCACCTCCAGCTTGATCCCTAAGCCATCACAGGTAGGGCAAGAGCCAAAGGGCGCGTTAAATGAAAAAAGACGAGGCTCTAGCTCTGGCACTGTAAAACCACATACCGGACAGGAATAATACTCTGAAAACAGCAACTCATTGCCGTCCATCGTATCAATCATCAGATAGCCATCTCCCAAGCGAAGCGCAGCCTCTATCGAATCAAAAAGACGACTGCGGATCCCGTCCTTATTGACCAAGCGATCAATGACGACCTCTATATTGTGCATTTTGCTTTTGGATAATGCTGGTACCTCTGACACATCAAAAATCTCTCCATCAACACGCACGCGCACATAACCGTCCTTTTGAATTTTCTCAAACACTGTCTTGTGCTGACCCTTTTTACGACGGACAAGAGGCGCCAAAATCTGCATACGCGTCCGCTCAGGCAACTCTAGCACCTGCTCAACAATCTGCTCCACCGAGGAAGCCGTAATAGCCCCATGCCCATTGATACAATAGGGAGTCCCCACACGCGCATAAAGAAGCCTGAGGTAATCATTGATTTCTGTCACCGTACCAACGGTTGATCTAGGATTCTTGCTGGTTGTTTTTTGGTCAATAGAAATAGCAGGACTAAGCCCGTCTATAGAATCCACATCAGGCTTTTCCATGTTGCCTAAAAATTGCCTAGCATAGGCTGACAGGCTCTCCACATAGCGACGTTGTCCCTCAGCATAGATGGTATCAAAGGCAAGGCTAGATTTTCCAGATCCTGATAAGCCGGTCACCACAACGAGCTTATCACGTGGAATCTCCACATCAATATTTTTTAAATTGTGGGCACGCGCCCCACGAATAATCAATTTATCTTGCATGCTCTTGTGCCCCCAGGCACCCTCCTCATCGAGATTTATTCCATTATAACAAAAATTTCTAATAATCAGTTGCCCCAAACACCATGAATTTGTAGTATAATAGACAGGTATTGAGTGTTTTTCAAAAAGGCTTCGTCTACCTGATGACAAGAAGCTCACTTCAATACTGACTAATCACAAAAAGGAGGGCTTGTCATGAAACAAATGTTTCTTTCATCGGCAATTGAATTCAAAGAAATCGAAACATTCGAGCCAGGTGCTTGGATCAAATTGGTCAACCCCTCCCAGGAAGAGTCTATCGCCATTGCCGATCAATTTAACATTGATATTTCTGACCTGCGTGCCCCTTTGGACGTTGAAGAAACCTCACGTATTGCTGTTGAGGACGACTACACCTTGATTATCGTCGACGTTCCGGTCTATGAGGAGCGCAACAACAAAAGCTACTATGTGACCATGCCTTTGGGAATTATCGTCACTGAAAGCGCGGTAATCACCACCTGCCTGCATGACATGACACTTTTTGATCAGTTTCATAAGCGTAAGGTTAAAAACTTTTACACCTTTATGAAGACACGTTTTGTCTTTCAAATTCTCTACCGCAATGCCGAGCTTTTCCTAACCGCACTAAGAACAATTGACCGACAAAGCGAACGCTTGGAGGCTCAGCTTGAGGCAGCAACCCGAAACGAAGAATTAATCGACATGATGGAGCTTGAAAAATCCATCGTCTACCTAAAGGCCTCCCTAAAGTTCAACGAGCGCATTGTCAAAAAATTATCCAGCTCAACCAGCTCACTCAAAAAATATATTGAGGACGAGGACCTGCTTGAGGATACACTGATTGAGACCCAACAGGCTATTGAGATGGCTGGCATTTATGAAAATGTCTTAAATGCCATGACCGAAACAACCGCCTCAATCATTAACAACAATCAGAACACCATCATGAAAACATTGGCTCTGATGACGATGGCTCTAGATATTCCGACAGTGATCTTCTCAGCCTACGGCATGAACTTTCAGGATAATTGGCTGCCGCTCAATGGCCTTAGCCATGCCTTCTGGTATATTGTCCTGCTGGCAACCCTGCTCAGCAGCTTTGTTGTTATTTATTTTATTAGAAAAAAATGGTTTTAATAACCCCATTTCCAACTGAAAAAGCTACTCCTGAGCTCTACCTGTAGACAGCTCATCAGCTAAAGCAGGCACTACTACTGCTAAAGCAAACAATCGTCCCAGCAAGTAACGGTAGCTACTACTGCTTGATCGTATGATCAAGCGCAACATATCAGCTGCCATACTAGCTGGCAAAGCAAGCCAGCAAGGCGCCCTTGAGGCATTATCCCAGGCTAGCCCTGCTTACAATCATCACATCATATAGGAGAATCCCCTGTCATGGACTTACAACAGCTTACCAAAAAAATCAAGAATTTATTCATATCGCCACCAATCAGCTCATCAAAGATGGCAAAACTGATGACGACATCAAGGCACTTCTTGAGGAGGTCATTCCGACCATCTTAGAGAACCAGAAAAAAGGCATCACTGCAAGAAGCCTATACGGGGCTCCAACTGCCTGGGCAGCTTCCTTTAGTAAAGAAGCAAATCAAAAAGAAGCCACACCCAAAAACACCAATCCATGGCTGATGTGGCTTGATACCTCGCTTCTATTTATCGGTATTGTTGGCCTTTTAAACAGTATCATGACCTTCTTTAATACCAACACTACCGTTACCGGGCTTGTGTCCTTGCTTGCTCTTGGCTTTGGAGGGGGTGCTTCCATGTACGCCACCTACTATTTTGTTTATCGCCATATGGGCAAGGACAAGAGCCTTCGTCCAAGCTGGTTTAAGGTTATTGGTGCTCTGACACTTGCAATGCTGGCCTGGATAACCCTCTATTCTGCTACAGCCTTTTTACCAAAGGCGCTCAACCCACAATTACCTCCTGTAGCACTTCTCATTACCGGTGCCTTAGCTATCGGACTGCGTTACCTCTTGCAGCGCAAATACAATATCCAAAACACTATGGCACCGCAGCGCTAGCAGCAGCTCCACTGCCTGAGGAAGCACTTCCCTATTCTCTCTTGAGGGCAGTTAGCCTTTTCATACCATATTGCTGGCAACACCAGACACTGATCTACAATCGACACTCCTCAATCCCTTGTACTGACCCCCAAAAGTTGGACACGACATATTAGTGAAAGGATTTAGTTCTGTATTGCACAGGGCTAAGTCCTTTTAGCTTTGCTTTAATGCGTTTGTTGTTGTAGTAAAAGATGTATTCAGTGATTGCTTGTTCGAGCTCATTAAGGGATTGATAAGTTGTCTCAAGGCCGTAAAACATCTCAGATTTGAGAATACCAAAGAAGGACTCCATCATCCCATTATCTGGACTATTTCCCTTGCGAGACATGGATGGACGAATGCCTTTAGTCTCCAAAAAGTGATGATAAGACTGATGTTGATATTGCCAGCCTTGATCGCTGTGGAGAATCGTTCCATTGTACGAATCCGCTGGAAAAGCCTTCTCAAGCATGGTTTGTACTTGCTTCAAGTCAGGCGATCGAGACAGGGTGAAATCAATAATCTCACTGTTATAGCCGTCAAGAACAGGCGATAGATAGAGTTTCCCCTCAGGTAAGGTAAATTCCGTCACATCGGTATAGCACTTCTCGTAGGGCTTAGAACCTTCAAACTGACGTTTAATCAGATTATCAGCCTTTTTGCCAACCTCACCTTTGTAAGAAGAATACTTGCGCTTACGACGGATACGAGCTTTTAAGCCCATGACAGTCATCAAACGTTGTACTTTTTTGTGATTGACGATAAAACCACGATTTCTTAGTTCCAGATGAATGCGACGATAGCCATAATTGCCATGATGTTCATCATAGATGCCTTGAATGAGCTCCTTTAAGTCCATGTCCTTATCTTCTTGAGCTAGTTGCTTGACTTGATAATAATAGGTTGACCGCGATAAATCAAGGATTTCAAGCAAAGTTGCTAGAGAAAATTGACCGATTAATTCTTGGATGATTTCTGTTGCTCTTTGAGCTTTGCTTCGTCCCTCAACCGGTATTCTCTCAGCTTTTTTAGCACAGCATTCTCCGCTCTAAGGTAGTCTAATTCTTTTTGGAGTCGCTCCAACTCTGTCATTTGTTCTAAAGTCTTCTTTGGTTGACGTCCCATCTTTGGTGGCCTCCCTCTTCTTTTCTCAAGAATAGTATAGCCGTTTTTCTTGTATTGCGCTATCCACCTTGAAAGCATACTAGAATTTGGTAAAGCATAGTCTAAGGACGTCTGTTTTTGAGATTGACCATCAATCAGAACTTTATCTATTATCTCTTGCTTCAGTTCTGGAGAATAATAACTATTCTTACCTTTTTGGACAATGGCTAACCCATACCTGTCAATCAGGCGAATCATGTATTTGAGGTCAGATTCTGCAATACTAAACTTTTCTGATAAGCATTTAATGGACTTTCCAATGTGCCGTAGCTCATAGATTTGAACCTTGTCTTCATAACTCAATGTCATAAAAATAGCCCCCCAATTGTTAGATTTTATGTCTAACTTTTGGGGGGCAGTTCACCCTTAGATGAGGAGTTTTTCTTTAGCCCTATGCTTCATCAAACACCACCAGATACCACACTCTCAATCAGATCACAGGCTAAGGCTTGACGACGCTGCTCAGCTGACTTCAGACCACATAAAAAACAGCCCTTAAGGACTGTTTCAGATATTAGTCTTCGTTTACGTAAGGCATAAGTGCCATAACACGAGCACGTTTGATAGCTGTTGTTACTTTACGTTGGTTTTTAGCTGATGTTCCTGTTACACGACGAGGAAGGATTTTCCCACGTTCTGAAACGAAACGGCTAAGAAGCTCAGTATCTTTGTAATCAACATATTCAATTTTGTTAGCTGCGATAAAGTCAACTTTTTTACGGCGCTTGAATCCGCCACGACGTTGTTGAGCCATGTGTTATCTCCTTTATATTATTCACATGATAAATTTGCTGCCTAATAAGCAAACCGACGCCAGAAAGAGGCCTCAATCTTTTGTGCTTGAAAGCAACTCCTCTGTCTCCCAAGCTACCAGCAAATCTATGCAATTCATGTCAGTCCACTTTCCATTGCTTAGAATGGAAGATCGTCATCTGAAATATCCATTGGATTTGAGCCGCCAAATGGACTTCCATCTCTGCCAAAGTTAGGTGTTTGCTGAGCAGGCGCTGAATAGCTATTGGTTGCCGGTGAGCTATTAAAACCACCACCATATGAGCCAGACGAGTTCGCCTCACGTGTAGCACGACTTTCCAGCATTTGGAAATTATCTGCAACAACCTCGGTTACATACACACGCTGCCCCTGTTGGTTTTCGTAGTTACGAGTCTGAATACGTCCCGTAATCCCAATCAAGGCACCCTTTTTAGCCCAGTTAGCTAAATTTTCAGCTTGCTGACGCCAGATCACACAGTTAATGAAATCCGCTTCGCGCTCACCATTTTGGCTCTTAAAGGCGCGATTAACAGCAAGTGTAAACGTAGCAACTGCCACCTGACTTGGAGTGTATCGAAGCTCTGCGTCCTTGGTCATACGACCAACTAGTACTACATTATTAATCATAAACTACCTACTTTGCAATTAAGCGTCAAGCTTAACGATCATGTGACGAAGAATGTCACCGTTGATTTTGACAGACGGTCAAACTCATTAAGAGCTACAGCGTCAGTCGCTTCAAGGTTTACGATATGGTAAAGGCCTTCGCGGAAATCATTGATTTCGTATGCAAGACGACGCTTTTCCCAATCTTTTGATTCAACAATAGTTGCACCATTGTCAGTCAAGATAGAGTCAAAACGTGCTACCAAAGCGTTTTTAGCTTCTTCTTCAATGTTTGGACGAATGATATAAAGAATTTCGTATTTAGCCATTGATAGTTTCCTCCTTTTGGTCTAATGACTCGCTACCCTTGTAACGAGTAAGTGAGGTATGCTCACAGATTAACAGTATACAATAAACAAAGGTAAAAAGCAAGCAAAATGTTGACCTTTCTGTTGAATAAAAGACCTTCTTAGATCCCTTCGTAGCTCCATAAAAAGCAAAGCCACTTCTATAGAAATGACCTTTAGTCACCTGACTTGCAGGTCTTAGTGGCAAGGTCAAATCCAGACACCAGCAAAAAGGACACCCAACCGGGTGTCCTTATCATGTCTTGAGTGCTATTCTCCCTTCTATCTGCCATTTAATAAGGAGTCACCTGTCAATTGTTCCTCTAAAGAGGAACACATACTTATCTGTCTAATCAGTCGTCTCCTTTCTGTTTAACAAAATGAACGGTTATTAAAAGAATATGACTGTTCTTGAGTTTCGTTTGTTAGCACTGTGCTATTTTGGCTTACATTGGACTCACTCCTTCAGCTATTTTTTGCTGTCGTGCTCAATGTCTCCGTTTTTATATCTTGCGATGTACATAAGACCCTCCTATTAGAAAAGCTCACTAGCTATCTGATGATAGCTACCTTTCAAATAAGCTCAATCCTTTACCCTGAGTGCCAATAACAATATCAAGGACGACTAGTGACACAGCAACTAGTCTCCATTTTTATAGCGTCCTTTATTGAATCTTAGCATAGCATACGTCCTTTCAATAACGGGAATTTCAAGCTTATACTGTTTAGAGCGCTCCTTTGGCCAAAGCTGGTAATCTCGATAAGCCTTCACATGTGATCACATATTAAATTGTAAAATTGGTTTTGCCTACCGTTTGTTGGAGCTCTTAATCTCCATTTTTGTACCGCGCGACATGTCTTGTTATCATCAGATATCCTCCTATAACTCCAGTGTCATCGGTCGTCCTTATCTACATCTTTATTATAATGTAAGCGGTTACTAAAGTCAAGCTTTTTGCTCCTTTTTTGATAACATATCAGCAACTAAAACCCCACGATAGGACACAAGCCTTCAGCAAAGACTGAGAACCTTTTTATACTTGTCATTTACGTTCAAGTGCCTTTGTCAATACCTCAGAGTCATTAACCTTTTCGCGGTCAGCTAATCTAACCAACCACTCTGAAACGGTAACAGTTTTACGAACAGCTTTATTATTTTTGATAAATGGTGTTGAATCAGCTTGTAGGAACTGGTAAATTCAGACCACAATCAATATAAGCAGCAAGAACATTTTCTAACATGTCATGAGCAGTTGTCACAGCCTCTTTATAAGGTATAAATCACAAAGCATGCTTTAACAAATCCTATCGGACGCAGGGTTCAACCAATTCAGACAATCTGTGTTACAATAGGATTATGATAGATTTAAATGATTATGGCATTACCATGTGGGATCAAGATACCATTGCCTCCTTTCGTCGTACGCTGCTAGCTTGGTACGATCAGGAAAAGCGAGACCTGCCTTGGCGTCGCACAAAGGACCCTTATCATATCTGGGTCTCAGAGATCATGCTCCAGCAAACGCAGGTCGTTACCGTTATTCCTTATTACGAGCGATTTTTGGATTGGTTTCCAACGGTAGAGGCCCTCGCCTGCGCTGACGAAGAGCGCTTACTCAAGGCTTGGGAGGGACTGGGCTACTACTCTCGTGTACGCAATATGCAAAAGGCTGCGCAGCAAATCATGACTGACTTTGGCGGGATTTTCCCAAGCTCACACGCTGATATTACTAAGTTAAAGGGCATTGGCCCTTATACAGCTGGCGCTATCTCAAGCATTGCCTTTGATCTGCCTGAGCCTGCGGTTGATGGCAATGTCATGCGAGTCATGGCCAGACTGTTTGAGATTAATTACGATATTGGAGACCCTAAGAACCGCAAGATTTTTCAGGCTGTTATGGAGGTGCTTATCGATCCGGAGCGACCCGGAGATTTCAATCAAGCCTTGATGGATCTGGGGACTGATATTGAAGCGGCTAAAAATCCCAGACCTGACGAGTCTCCTGTGCGCTTTTTCTGTGCAGCCTACCGACATGGTACCTATGACAAATACCCCATCAAGGAGCCAAAGAAAAAGCCCCGGCCTATTCAGGTGCAGGCCTTTGTGATTCGTGACAGCAAGGGGCGGCTTTTGCTCGAAAAAAATACCCAAGGGCGCTTGCTAGGTGGCTTTTGGGCCTTTCCTCTGATAGAGACCAAGCTTGTCAGTCAACAACTGACCCTCTTTGAGGACAGTCCTATCGTGCTTGAGACCATGTCTCAGACAACCCTTTTTGAGGAGCGTTACGGGCTTATGCCTATCTGGTCTCAAGCTACCTTTCCTCAGGTCAAGCATACCTTTAGCCACCAAAAATGGACCATTGAGCTTTGCGAGGGCTTCACAGACAGCATGCCCCTAGCCCCTGACAGAGAACTTGTCTGGGTCGCAATAGAGGATATGGCTGCTTACCCAATGGCAACCCCACAAAAGAAAATGCTAGAAGCCTACCTAAAAAAACAAAGCTAAGCGGCTCATAGCTGTCAGATAAGGTCCTTAAGGCAGAGCTTTAGGGACTTTTTTGCTTGCCCAAGGAGCTTACTTGTAGCCTACTTGGTCTGATCAGACAAGAAAAACTCGATTTCTTGTAACAAAGTCAGACGATTACCCTTTTCATTAAAAAAACGAAACTACGGAGACAAATTGGGACACTGCTATGTCTTGTCGTCAGCTGTCGTGCTACACTGGCCTTAGAAACTAAGCACAGCCAAAAGCTGTGAAAACTATAACTATATTATGGAGGAGAAAACACAATGAAGCTGACAAATGCCCTATGCCTAGTAGCCGCTACTGCAGCCCTAGCCCTAGCACCAATCAACACAAGCACTGGACAAACTAATACCGTTTTGGCAAGTCAAAAAAGTACAGGACATTGTACTCATACTAGAAGTGGATGGTTTAAATGCCCTGATGGAGGATCATATTACGACGAAAGTTACGATACACATTCATCATGGTTAATTTGGCTTTATGGTGCTTTTTACTCTGCATGGGAAATTATAACTAGTTGGTTCAAATAAATTAGTAAAGCAGGTCAGGTTATTATCGGCCTGCTTTTCTTAATCAGCCTTGCTAATGCCTGCTGAATTGCCAGAAATCAGACAATTAGCCTTTTCATTAAAACCAAAAACCGAACGAATCTAGGAGAGAAAGTAGCGGACAACTATTTCTCTATCTTGATGACTGTGTTAAAATATCTTCAGTCAAAATTAATATGTCTATCATTAAAGGAGAGAGAAATGAACAAAAAATCAGCAAGACGCAGGCGTAAGAATCTTATTACGAAGCTTGCGATGACAAGTGCCTTAACCCTGGGTGTAGGCGCAGCGACTACCCTAGCAGGACAAACAGAAGTACGGGCTGATAATATCTTACGCTTAGATATGACAGATAAAGAAGCAGTTGAAAAATTCGCTAACGAGCTTAAAAATGAAGTCCATAAAAACTATCGTGGTAGTAATACTTGGCAAAAGCTTACCCTTATACTTAATGGTTATCAAAACCTTAGAGAACAAATAGAGACCGAGCTAAAAAATAGTGAACAAAAAGTAAAAGAGCTTAATGATAAGGTTAATAGTGAAACTCAAGGAAAACAAGAGTTACAGAATCAGCTTGAGAAAGAAAAAGAAGAGTTAGAAACACTAAAAAAAGAGCTTGAAGCTGAGAAGGCTAAAGGAACTGGAGAAACAGAGAAGCTTCAAAAGGAAATTGAAGCAAAAAATGCAATGATTTCTGACCTACAAAAACAGCTTGAGGAAACTAAGCAAAGGGTTCAAGAGTTTGAAGCTGAAGTAGGTAAATTAATGGCCGAAAAGGCAGACCTACAAACAAAATTAAATGAACAAGAGCAGCTTAACGCTAAGCTTCAAAAAGAAATTGAAGACTTAAAGGCTCAGATTGAAAAGCTTAAGTACTGTCAAGATACACCTAAGCCAGAGCCTAAGCCAGAGCCTAAGCCAGAGCCTAAGCCAGAGCCTAAGCCAGAGCCTAAGCCAGAGCCTAAGCCAGAGCCTAAGCCAGAGCCTAAGCCAGAGCCTAAGCCAGAGCCTAAGCCAGAGCCTAAGCCAGAGCCTAAGCCAGAGCCTAAGCCAGAGCCTAAGCCAGAGCCTAAGCCAGAGCCTAAGCCAGGGCCTAAGCCAGAGCCTAAGCCAGAGCCTAAGCCAGGGCCTAAGCCAGAGCCTAAGCCAGGGCCTAAGCCAGAGCCTAAGCCAGAGCCTAAGCCAGAGCCTAAGCCAGAGCCTAAGCCAGAGCCTAAGCCAGAGCCTAAGCCAGAGCCTAAGCCAGGCCTAAGCCAGAGCCTAAGCCAGAGCCTAAGCCAGAGCCTAAGCCAGAGCCTAAGCCAGAGCCTAAGCCAGAGCCTAAGCCTGAAGCTAAGAAGCCTGAACAACCTAAACCAATGACTAAACCAGGAGCTAAGAAGCCTGAGCAATCACTTCCATCAACTGGTGACATCAGAAATCCATTCTTCACGCCTGCAGCTATTGCTATTATGATCGCAGCAGGTACCATTGCCATTCCAAAACGCAAGGAAGAAGATTAAACAAATTAACAATCCCCATATTTCAACAATGATACACAAGCCCCTACTTGTGTCCACCTCAAAAGCAGTAGCCAGTCGCGCGGCTACTGCTTTTACTATGCTTTTTTTACACCAGCTCTGATAGCAGCTAATAACAAAAAAGATTGAAGACACAGCTTATTGGGTCCCCGATCTTTTTTTGGTCATACAACCAACAGCAGCTCTTGAGGCTTGCTGTCCTTCTAAGAGGCTGTTGGCTTGTTGCTTTAGCTTAATTCTGCTACGATAGCCTTGATTTGATCCTTGGTATGGACGCCTGCTACTTGCTTGACAACCTTACCGTCCTTTTTGAACAGCAGGGTTGGGATAGACATAATGCCAAATTGTTGAGCAGTATTGGGATTGTCATCAACATCTAGCTTGACAATCTTAAGCTCAGCTTCGTCAATTTCTGCTGCTAATTGATCAAGGATTGGCGCTTGCATTAAGCAAGGGCCGCACCAGGTTGCCCAAAAGTCCACAAGGACTAGGCCTTCATTAGTTTCTGCTTCAAATGTTGCATCTGTTACGATATGTGCCATTGTAATCTCCGTTCTTATAGTTTATAAGCCTATTTTAGGGGAAAACGACTGATAATGCAAGAATCTGATACGAAGACCTCGGTCTTATGATTTAAGAAAAATCTGGCGTAGCCATTTTAAGACAAATACGCTGGCCTTTGCTACAATGACCTTATCTTAACAACTAAAAGGAGGCTACTATGGAAGCATACGAGCTTATTGTGATTGGATTTGGTAAGGCCGGAAAAACTTTGGCTGCCAAAATGGCGCAGCTAGGAAAAAGAGTTGCCCTTATTGAGCAGAGCCCCACTATGTATGGCGGGACTTGTATCAATATCGGCTGTATTCCAACAAAGGCCTTAATCACTGCTGCTGAGCATAATGCTAGCTTTGCAGACGCTATGGCGCACAAAGATACTGTTGTTCATCGTCTTCGCCAAAAAAATGAGCAGCTGCTAGCTCAGTCTGGTGTGACACTTTACAACGGTAAGGCAAGCTTTGTCTCTAATAAGACGATTCAAGTAGAAGCAGGGCAGGAGCGGATCCTCTTAGAGGGCAAGCATATCGTGATCAATACCGGAGCTGTTTCAAATCGCTTTCCGATACCTGGTCTAGCAGATAGTCAGCATGTGGTTGATAGTACAGGGATTCTAGCTCTCACTGAGCAGCCTCAGCGCTTGGCTATTATCGGTGCGGGG
This sequence comes from Streptococcus equi subsp. equi, assembly GCA_900637675.1. Taxonomy (NCBI): domain Bacteria; kingdom Bacillati; phylum Bacillota; class Bacilli; order Lactobacillales; family Streptococcaceae; genus Streptococcus; species Streptococcus equi. The sequence continues at coordinate 381,038 of LR134389.1, read as the reverse complement.
AATATCGGGCTAGAGGTTGCCAGCCTTTATGCCAGCTTAGGCAGCGAGGTTACTATGTATGAGGCTGCACCTGCTATTTTAGGGCGCTATGAGCCGGTTGTCGCTGAGCTGGCACAGGATTACCTGGAAAAAGCTGGGGTTACCTTTAAGCTCTCTGCGACTGTTGAGCTGATTGCTAATGATGAAGCAGGTAGAGTTCTAGTGACTGCTAATGGCAAGACAGAAGCCTTTGATTGTCTCCTCTATGCTATGGGACGTAAGCCTGCCACTCAAGGCCTTGGCTTGGAAAACACTGACATTAAGCTTGATGATCGCTATGCTGTCGTGGTAGATGATTATTGTCAAACCACTGTCGAGGGGCTATATGCGGTTGGTGATGTTAATGGCGGGCCTCAATTTACCTATACGTCCTTAGATGATTTCAGGATTGTGTTTGGGCAGCTAACAGGCACAAGCCAGTACAACCACAAAGATCGGGGCTATCTGCCAACAACAGTCTTTATCGAGCCGCCACTTTCACAAATTGGTCTAACAGAAAAAGAAGCAAAAGAGCAGGGACTGCCCTACAAGGCTAATGAGCTCTTGGTTGCCAATATGCCACGCGCCCATGTCAATAACGACCTCAGGGGGATTTTTAAGGTCATTGTCAATACAGAGACTAATGAAATTCTAGGGGCAACCTTATTTGCTAACAATTCTCACGAATACATTAACCTGATTAAGATGGCTATGGATAACCAGATTCCATATACCTATCTCAAAAACCAGCTCTTTACCCACCCGTCAATGGCTGAAAATCTTAATGATGTCTTTAACCTTTAAAAGAACCTCAACCTCACCTGCATAGCAGGTACAACAGCCAAACTATTAAAAAAACAAACTCCTTTTTGGCTGCTTATCACATGGATAGGCGGCTAGCAAAAGGAGCTTGTTTTTTCTTGTATCCAATCAGCAGGCTAGCAGCTGCTCATGGTCTAAAGGAACTAGCTAGGCTGGGACACGTTGGTAGCAAAAGTCCAGCAAGACTCACTAGCTGCTGTCATGAGCTTTGAAGAGCAGCACTTAGGGAACACGCCCAGTAGCTTTCTTTGGGACGCTTGGCTCACCTAGGGCTCAATCAGCTTGAGTAAAAAGGGGCTTTATTTGAATCAAGAGGATCAATTAGCCTAGATTAGCTATGGTACAGCCTGAGCCGCCAGCATTTTGCGGGGCATAGCCAAAGCTTTTGACATGCTTGTTGCGTCGCAAGTACTTGCCGACCGCTTCACGTATAACACCTGTACCAATACCATGTATGATGTCAACCTGACTCATGTTGTTAAGCAAGGCTTGGTCGATAAAGGCATCTAGCTCCTGCATGGCCTCCTCATAGCGCTTGCCTCGAAGGTCTAAGCGAGCGCGCGGCCCTTTTCCTGTAGCTGCTTTTTTGACGACCTTGACAGCTCTCTTCTTAGGCTGCTGCGCTTCTTCTTTTAGCTTAACCAAGCTGAATTCGTCTTCCTTGAGGGTCAACTTGATCAGGCCAACCTGAGCCTCCCACCTCTTGTCCTTAAGCTGGGCAAGCAAGGTTCCTCTTTGCCCATAGGCGGTAACAATGATGTCATCACCCACACGAGGAGCCCGCCATTTTTTCGCTTTTTTCAGCACCTTATTTTGCGACAGGCTTTGCTCTGGCGCAAGCTGCTTTAGGCGATGCTTGGCTTCGATAATTTCGTGCGGCTTTAGCTCTGCCTTTTCATGCAGCTGACTTAAAATGCTATCACTTTCTGCCAAGGCTATATCCACAATCTCACGCGCTTCAAGGGCTGCCTTTTCCAATTCCTTGTCCTTAGCGTGGGAGAACTCGTTATAGAGCTTTTTAACAGCACGATTGAATTTGAGGTTATCCTGCTCGACCTCCTTGATATGCTCAAGGCGCTTGCGGCTTTCTAACGTTTGCTGCTCTAGTTGCTCAATGATACGATTGACATCATGATCAGTTGCGGTCATCGCCTGAGCTTCCTTGACGATGTGCTCTGCTAAGCCCAATCGTCTCGCAATGTCAAAAGCATTTGAGCGACCAGGCACTCCTTGCATGAAGCGGTAAGTAGGCTTTAGGCTGACATTGTCAAAGGCCATGCTGGCATTTTCAACATAGGCTGTCTCAATCCCATAGGCCTTTAGCTCTGGGTAATGGGTAGTGGCCATCGTCTTAATATTGGTCAGACGCAGCTGCTCCAAAATAGCCATAGCAAGGCTGGCTCCTTCCTGTGGATCAGTCCCTGCTCCTAGCTCGTCAAAGAGGATCAAGCTGTCACTGTCTGCCTGATTGAGAATCTCAACAATGTGAGTCATATGACTGGAAAAGGTAGACAGGCTTTGCTCAATGGATTGCTCATCTCCAATATCAGCATAAATACCATTAAAAACTGCCACCCTGGAGCCCTTGTCAGCCAAAATAGGCAGCCCTGACTGGGCCATCACCTGAGCAAGCCCCAAGGTTTTGAGCATGATGGTCTTACCACCTGTATTAGGACCGGTGATCACAATTACTGCTAAGTCATTTGCAAAATGCAGATCATTTGCCACAGGGTTTTGAATCAAGGGGTGGCGCGCATTGAGCAGCTGTAAGCTTTTATCGTCAGAAATCACTGGCACAGTTGCCTGTTTGGCTTGCATATAAAGGTATTTTGCTCTCACAAGATCTAAATGTCCTAGTAGCCAAGCGTTATTCCTAAGAGATCGACTATGCGGACGCAGCTGCTCTGACAGCTCATGCAAGATTCGTCCAATCTCATGGCGTTCATCTGTCTGTAGCTGAGTCAGCTCCTCATTGAGACTTACAAGCGCTCTAGGCTCAATGTAGACCGTACTGCCAGAAGCTGACATGTCATGCACAACGCCTGCCACCTTATGACGATAGGTGTTTTTGACAGGCAGGACACTTCGGCCATTACGACTAGCAATCAGGCTCTCTGACAAATAAGCTGCCTGTTTTTTTAGGATATCCTGCAGGAGCTGACGACTGGCATGCTCCTTGTTTGATATCTGACGACGAATGCTCTCCAATTCAGGACTAGCAAAGCCTTCAACAAAGCCTGCGTCATTAATGGCTTGGAGACTCCCCTGTAAGCTAGGAAAGCTCTCTATTTTTTCAAAGAGTGCTTTTAGAGCGACTAAATCAACATTTTCCAAATCAGCGTAAAAACGACAGACCTCTGCCGACACCTGCAGGAGCTTTTTAACTGCTAAAAGCTCTTGAATGCTCAGATCTGCCTCTAAATCCAAACGCTGCATGCTTTCTGAGACATCTGATAGCCCTCCCAAGGCAAAATGGTGGTGCTCTACAAAAATAGCCGCCATTTCCTCAAGCTCTGTAAAGTAAGCCTGTATTTTGTCTTTATTCGCAATAGGCTCCAACAAGTCAAGCTCTAGCTGCCCCTGCTCTGTCTGTAAATAAGGCCAAAATTGCTCTTTAACCTTTTCAAATTCTAACTGTTCTAAAATCTTTTTTTCCATAGTTCTTATTATACCTAAAAATCACTTAAAATGTGGGACACTAAACAAAAAGAGACCAGAGAGACTCTGACCTCAAAGAATAGCTGTTACCCATAATTGCCTGAGAATGCTTGAGATAAAGGGACAATGCTCAACCAAGAGGCGAGACAAAAGACTGCCATGTAGGCGCCCTTGAATAAAGGGCATGGGAATGGTAGCAAGAACGGTCAATGCCATGCTTAAAAACAAAACCGAAACCATCACCGCCAGCAAGCCACTGGCTAGCTTAGCCTCAAAGCCATCAAAATAATCCACCGGCGCAAGGTGCACCAAGACACCCGCCAATCGAACCACAGCATAGCCTACTGTAGACAGTATAAAAAATGCTATCCCTGCATAATAAACCTTATCCAATTCAAAAATATTAATATCCTTAAAAAATAAGGTAGCTGCTCCCTCAGCAGGATTAGAATAAGGCACCCATAGAGCCAGCTTGCCTGCCAGAGCCTTATAGCCATGATGGGCAAACAAGAGCGACACCAAGGCCCCAAAACAATAAAAGGTCTGAAGGATAAGCCCTCTATTGTAGCCAATGTAAAAGCTCCAAGAAAGCAGTAACAATATAAGCACTGAGAGCATCATGACACCTCATCTGTATCTGCTTGACTAGCCTTTTCCTGAATACCTGCCAGTGCCTTCTCACGCAGCTCGACAATCTCAGCTTCGATTTTTTCAATCTCAATCTCTCTACTCAGTTGGGCTGACAGGGTATTGATGGTCATCAAAATAGCAACGGTTTCGTCGTCTGCTTCTGGCAGACGCTCCTTGATGGCCTGATATTTTTCCTTTGCCACACGATCAACCTCTTCCATAAAGAGGTTGTCTTTGTCCGTTGTCAATGTTAATGTCTTCTCACCAAATGTTAATTTGTAACGATTAATATTCTTCATAGGCTCACCCCTTTAGCATTATACCCTAAAAATGACTTTTCGTAAAATTGTGAAATTAATCTGAGATTGCATGGAATGATTTCCCATAACAGGACATTTTATGTTAAAATAATGTTCATGGACACCTTAGTTTTCAAAATCAATTCCCAAGTCAGCAGCAGCCTGATCAAGCAGCTAGCACCATACCGCATAAGCAATGCCAATCCTTACGTTAGACTGGCTGCCAAAAAAGATGGTGTCACACTGATGCTGTATACCTCAGGCAAGCTGGTGCTGCAAGGCAGACAGGCTGCAAAGCTGGCTCAAGAGCTTGATCTGCAAGAAACGCCTGCTGATCAGAGACCCGCACCCTCCAGCGCACAGGATATCCCCTTAATTGGTAGTGATGAGGTGGGAAATGGCTCTTACTTTGGAGGCATTGCTGTTGTTGCTAGCTTTGTGCAGCCAGAGGAGCACGCCTTGCTCAGACAGCTCGGTGTCGATGATTCTAAAAACCTCAATGATAAGAGTATCGCCCAGATCGCTCCTGTCCTAAAAAAGCATATTCAACACAGGGCGCTTTTGCTATCGCCTAAAAATACAATGAAATGGTAGGTAAGGGGAAGCCCTACAACGCTGTTTCTGTCAAGGTTGCTCTTCATAATCAAGCGATTTTTCTGCTCTTAAACGACGGAGCAAGACCAGAAAAAATTGTCATTGATGCCTTCACAAGTCAGGCCAATTATGACAAATACCTACAGCAAGAAAAAATCACTTTCGTAATCCCTTGACCTTTGAGGAGAAGGCCGAAGGCAAATATCTGGCAGTTGCTGTCAGCTCTATCATTGCTAGACAGCTATTTTTAGACAATCTTGACAAGCTCAGTCAAGATCTGGGCTACCGGTTGCCTAGTGGTGCTGGGCGTCCATCTGATCAGATTGCCAGTCAAATCTTAGCCGCCTATGGTATGGCAGGCTTAGAGCATTGCGCTAAGCTGCACTTTGCAAACACCAAAAAAGCCCAAGCGCTACTAAAAAACAATAATCTTAGAAAAATAAAGGAAAAGTCATGAAACAATTTATTAAAGAATGGGGAGCTTTTACCCTTTTTATCCTACTTTTTGGACTCTCACGTTTGTTCCTATGGCAGCCTGTCAAGGTTGATGGCCACTCAATGGACCCAACCCTAGCACATGGCGAGAGGCTCATTATCTTCAACAAGGCTAAGATTGATCGCTTTGATATTGTTGTTGCCAGTGAGGAGGACGAGAACGGACAGAGAAAAGAGATTGTTAAGCGTGTTGTTGGCATGCCAGGTGATAAGCTGTCTTATAGAAATGACACTCTTTATATCAACAACAAGAAAACAAAAGAGCCTTATCTTGATACCTACCTGACGAGTTTTAAAAAGGACAAATTACAATCAACCTATGCTTACAGTGATCTCTTCCAAGAGCTGGCTGAAAATGCTGCTGCCTTTACCGTCAACTCCGAAGGAAAAACAGAATTTGACATCACTGTTCCAAAGGGCGAATATTTCCTACTGGGTGATGACCGCATTGTATCTCGTGACAGCCGCGAGGTCGGCTCCTTTAAAAAGCAGGACATCGTTGGTGAGGTTAAGTTCCGCTTTTGGCCACTCAATAAAATCAATCTCTTCCCTAGATAGCAGGCAAGCTAAAGCTATTTTCTAGCAGGGCTGATATAGGCTCTATGCCCACAGCAGTAAAGACTCAGGGCAGCAATAGCCTCTATCTATATCTGCTTATCTATCCATACCAAGAGGCTTGATGTGCTATCCAAGCACTCAGCTAGCTTTAGAGAAGCAGCTATTGTTGACGTTCTAAAACCTGCCGTTGTGCAGGTTTTCGACTATCTTGCACAGAAAGGTACCGTCATGGAACACTTTTTTACAGGCACTGTTGACCGAATTATCTTTGACAATGCGTCAAATTTTTTCAAAATTCTATTACTGGCTATAGAGGATACTGATAGTGATTTTGATGAAGCTGACATTGTCATTACAGGCACTATGGCTGAGATCATAGAGGGCGAAGCCTATACCTTTTGGGGTGAGCTGACCCAGCACCCAAGGTATGGTCAGCAGCTGCGCCTGAGCCGCTATCAAAAGGCTAAGCCCACCTCAGCAGGTCTCGTTAGCTATTTTTCCAGTGAGCATTTCAAGGGCATTGGGCAAAAAACAGCTGAGAAAATCATTGCCCTTTACGGTAATAATCCTATTGATGAGATTTTAAAAAATCCCAGTCGGCTTAATGAGATCTCTAGCCTTTCTAAGGCTAATCGTGAAGCCTTTGTGGCAAAGCTTAAAGCCAATTATGGCACTGAGCAGGTGATTGCTGCCTTGGCTGATCTAGGACTGGCCAATCGCTTTGCCTTTCAGCTATTTGACAAATACAAGGAAGAGGCTGTTCATATCGTCAAGGACAATCCTTATCAACTCATTGAGGACATTCAAGGCTTTGGCTTTAAGCTGGCTGATAGCTTAGCTGAACAGCTAGGAATTGAGAGTGCCTCTCCCAAGCGCTTTCGTGCGGCTCTGCTGCATTGCCTGTTGGAGCAATCCATCAAGCGAGGCGACACCTATATCCAGGCACGTGAGCTTTTGGCGCTGACCATTAGCCTATTAGAGGACACAAGGCCAGTCGAATGCGACCCAGCTATTGTCGCTAATCAGCTAACCCAGCTCATCGACGAGGGCAAGGTTATGACTATTGGCACGCGTGTTTTTGACAGCAGCCTTTATTATGCCGAAGACGGCATTCAAAAGCATCTGACACGCTTACTACAGCAGCCTCTGACTAAGGAGCCTAGTCAAGATACCATTGACCAAGAAATCCAAGCCATACAAGAGGAGCTTGCTATAACCTATGACAAGATCCAAAAGCAGGCCATCAGCCAGGCACTGACCAGCAAGGTTTTCATTCTAACAGGAGGCCCAGGCACAGGAAAGACAACCGTTATCAGGGGCATTTTACAGGCCTATGCCAGCCTGTACCAGATTGACCTGAAACAAAAGGATATTCCCATTATCCTAGCAGCTCCAACTGGTCGAGCCGCTCGTCGTATGAACGAATTAACCGGTCTAGCAAGCGCAACTATTCACCGCCATCTTGGGTTAAACGGAGACAATGATTACCAAGCAATGGAGGATTATTTAGACTGTGATTTGCTGATTGTTGATGAATTTTCCATGGTTGATACCTGGCTGGCCAATCAGCTATTAACAGCCATCAATTCTAATACCCAGCTGATCATCGTAGGAGATAGCGACCAGCTGCCTTCTGTCGGTCCTGGACAGGTACTAGCTGACTTGCTAAAGGTTGATCGGATCCCTCACATTACCCTTGACAAGATTTTTCGCCAATCAGAGGAGTCAACCATTGTTGATTTAGCCAACCACATACGCCAAGGCATTCTTGCTCCTGATTTTTGTCAGAAAAAGGCTGATCGCTCCTACTTTGAAGCGCAAGCGCCATTCATTCCCGGCATGATGACAAAGATCGTACAGGCTGCCCTAAAAAGTGGCATCCCAGCTGAGGAAATTCAAATCCTAGCCCCTATGTACAAAGGACTAGCAGGCATCAACAGCCTCAACCAGCTCATGCAAAACCTCCTGAATCCTCTAGCTAATCAGACAGAATTTCTCTTTAACGAGACGGCCTTTCGTAAGGGAGACAAGGTACTTCACCTTGTCAATGACGCTCAGCTTAATGTCTTCAATGGTGATATTGGCTATATCACAGACCTCATTCCAGCCAAATATACCGAATCCAAGCAGGACGAAATCATCATGGACTTTGATGGCACCGAGATCGTCTACCCAAGAAATGAATGGTTAAAAATCACCCTTGCCTATGCCATGAGCATTCACAAATCTCAAGGCAGTGAATTTCAGGTGGTAATCCTGCCTGTCACCCGTCAGAGTGGTCGACTTCTGCAAAGAAACCTCATCTACACTGCCATCACCAGATCAAAAAGCAAGCTCATCATGCTCGGAGAAATAGCCGCCTTTGAAGAGGCAATCAAAAAAGAAGGTGACAAGCGACACACCTATCTCGTACAAAGGCTTCAAGTGGCTGAAGCTGATGACCATACAGCAGCTGCTTCAGTAAAGGAATCAAATCAGTCTAGCCTATCTGTAATGCCAGCTACCAGCCCACAAAAGGAACAAGAGCAGCCTCCTTATCTGCTCACCCCTCATAATTTCCTAGCTATAGACCCCATGATTGGTCTAACCGAAGATGATATGTTAACCTTTTTTAAGAAAAAATCATAATATATTAAAAAAGTAAGGCACAATCCTTATTCCTATGCTATAATATCCATGTATCATCTTAAAAGTACAATAACATAACATTCAAGGAGACTTATATGATTTCATACGAACAAGTACGACAAGCACTCAGAACATCAACTATTACGATCATTATCATCAATGCTATCAGCATGGTTATCACCTTGTTTGGACTTGCTGGCATTTTCTTTTTGAAGTCTCAATTGGATAAACCTGAATTTCGTGCACAATTTTCAGCTGAGCAGCTAAGGCTATTTGAGGTTGGCATATCACCCTTTACTATTTTTATGTCAGTGATTAGCCTTGGATTGGTTGTTTTGACCACTGTGCTTTGTGGCTTTAACCTCTCAAAAATCAAACAAGGTTCCACTGTCAGCTATGTTCCTTACATTATAGGGATTGTGCTCTATCTTATTAGTATCGTAAGCCAACTATTTAGCCAAATTGAGCCTGTCTCAATGATCATTGTCCTAGCTGAGCTTGCGCTTTACGGCTTTGCCTTTTACAAGGCTAAAACCCTTAATGAAAAAGACAAGGACAATCCCCAAAGCATTGAAGAATAAGCAGGCCATAAAGGTATGATAACAAGACTTCCTGTCTGCCTTCAAATATGGCTCTTTGTCAGCCCACTACGGTTGACAAAGAGCCTTTTTTAACCACTAAAAAAGCAAGAGGAAAATTGATAATGTCCTCTTGCTTTTTTTGTTAGTTGAATGACAGGTCCAACAAAATATCTGTCACTTTATCCTTTAGTCCGGTCATTGTGACTCCCAATAAGCGGATTCCTGCCTGATGCTCCTCCAGGCTATCAAAAAGCTCTCTAGCCACCTGATCAATGATCCTAGCATCTCTTGTTAACTCAGGTAGGCTAACCCGCTTGGTCAAGGTCGTAAAGTCAGCATACCGAACCTTCAAAACAATGATCCTTCCTAGTTTTTTATTCGCCTCAAGCAAATCAGCGACCCGTCTTGCATGTTTAGAAAGCTCTGCCTTAATATCAGCCTCCTGGTAGAGGAGCTTAGCATAGGTACGCTCACTGCTGATGGATTTGCGCATACGATTAGGCTTGACTGGAGAATGACTAATGCCTCTGGCCTTTCGATAAAGCTCATAGCCAAAGCGTCCAAACTGATCAATCAGGGTCATCTCAGGAACACGCAAAAGATCCTGCCCAGTGTAAATCCCCATCTCATGCAGCCTTTCAACTGTTCGCTTACCAACGCCATGAAACTTTTCAATCGGAAGCTTTTCTAAGAATGGCAGAGCATCATCAGGAAGTACTAGGGTCAGACCATGTGGCTTTTCAAAATCACTAGCTAGCTTGGCTAAAAATTTGTTATAAGAAACACCAGCAGAGCAGGTCAACTGCAGGCTATTCCAAATATCATGCTGAATCAGTCTTGCAATCTTTAAGGCAGACTTGATGCCCAGCTTATTGGTTGTCACATCTAAATAAGCCTCATCAATAGACACAGGCTCCACCTGATCCGTATAACGCTTGAAAATCTCTCTGATATCATAGCCAATCCTACGGTACTTAGCATGATCTCCAGAGATAAAAATAGCCTGAGGACAACGCTCGTAGGCCTCCTTTGAGCTCATTGCAGAGTGAATGCCAAGCCTTCTTGCCTCGTAGTTACAGGTTGATACAACGCCCCGTCCACCACTTTCTCTAGGGTTCTTGCCGATCACCACCGGCTTGCCCTTTAATTCGGGATTATCTCTTTCTTCCACCGCAGCAAAAAAAGCATCCATGTCAATGTGAACTGCCCCCCAAAAGTTAGACATAAAATCTAACAATTGGGGGGCTATTTTTATGACATTGAGTTATGAAGACAAGGTTCAAATCTATGAGCTACGGCACATTGGAAAGTCCATTAAATGCTTATCAGAAAAGTTTAGTATTGCAGAATCTGACCTCAAATACATGATTCGCCTGATTGACAGGTATGGGTTAGCCATTGTCCAAAAAGGTAAGAATAGTTATTATTCTCCAGAACTGAAGCAAGAGATAATAGATAAAGTTCTGATTGATGGTCAATCTCAAAAACAGACGTCCTTAGACTATGCTTTACCAAATTCTAGTATGCTTTCAAGGTGGATAGCGCAATACAAGAAAAACGGCTATACTATTCTTGAGAAAAGAAGAGGGAGGCCACCAAAGATGGGACGTCAACCAAAGAAGACTTTAGAACAAATGACAGAGTTGGAGCGACTCCAAAAAGAATTAGACTACCTTAGAGCGGAGAATGCTGTGCTAAAAAAGCTGAGAGAATACCGGTTGAGGGACGAAGCAAAGCTCAAAGAGCAACAGAAATCATCCAAGAATTAATCGGTCAATTTTCTCTAGCAACTTTGCTTGAAATCCTTGATTTATCGCGGTCAACCTATTATTATCAAGTCAAGCAACTAGCTCAAGAAGATAAGGACATGGACTTAAAGGAGCTCATTCAAGGCATCTATGATGAACATCATGGCAATTATGGCTATCGTCGCATTCATCTGGAACTAAGAAATCGTGGTTTTATCGTCAATCACAAAAAAGTACAACGTTTGATGACTGTCATGGGCTTAAAAGCTCGTATCCGTCGTAAGCGCAAGTATTCTTCTTACAAAGGTGAGGTTGGCAAAAAGGCTGATAATCTGATTAAACGTCAGTTTGAAGGTTCTAAGCCCTACGAGAAGTGCTATACCGATGTGACGGAATTTACCTTACCTGAGGGGAAACTCTATCTATCGCCTGTTCTTGACGGCTATAACAGTGAGATTATTGATTTCACCCTGTCTCGATCGCCTGACTTGAAGCAAGTACAAACCATGCTTGAGAAGGCTTTTCCAGCGGATTCGTACAATGGAACGATTCTCCACAGCGATCAAGGCTGGCAATATCAACATCAGTCTTATCATCACTTTTTGGAGACTAAAGGCATTCGTCCATCCATGTCTCGCAAGGGAAATAGTCCAGATAATGGGATGATGGAGTCCTTCTTTGGTATTCTCAAATCTGAGATGTTTTACGGCCTTGAGACAACTTATCAATCCCTTAATGAGCTTGAACAAGCTATTACAGATTACATTTTTTACTACAACAACAAACGCATTAAAGCAAAGCTAAAAGGACTTAGCCCTGTGCAATACAGAACTAAATCCTTTCACTAATATGTCGTGTCCAACTTTTGGGGGTCAGTACAATGTGTATAATCTTGCGTGAGGTGTCATTAATCAGCGGAAAAATAAGCATAGGTCCCTCCCTCCTACATTATACTCCTTTAGGCTTTTAAAGCCAAGGCAGAGGATTGTATGACAGTTTTCAACTGTTTCAGCAAACTGTAATATAAAAGAATCTTGTATTTGTCAAGATTTTTGCTTGGGAAATCGTTTCCCCTATGGTAAACTTAGATTGTAAATGTAACAGATTGGACTTGTTACTAGATTTTAAGGAGAAACTTATGGCAACTGTTAAAACTAACGCAGATGTTTTTGAAAAAGCTTGGGAAGGCTTTAAGGGAACTGACTGGAAGGAAAAAGCGAGTATATCTCGTTTTGTACAGGCTAACTATACACCTTATGACGGTGATGAATCATTCCTAGCAGGTGTTACTGAGCGTTCATTGCACATCAAAAAGGTCATTGAGGAGACTAAAGCTCACTACGAAGCAACACGCTTCCCATACGATACTCGTCCAACCTCAATTGCTGACATTCCTGCCGGATTTATTGACAAGGATAAGGAATTAATCTTTGGTATCCAAAACGATGAGCTATTCAAATTGAACTTCATGCCAAAGGGTGGTATCCGTATGGCGGAAACAACTCTGAAGGAAAACGGCTATGAGCCAGATCCTGCTGTACATGAGATTTTCACTAAGCATGTGACAACGGTTAATGACGGTATTTTCCGCGCTTACACGTCAAACATTCGTCGTGCGCGCCATGCCCACACTGTAACTGGTCTGCCAGATGCTTACTCACGTGGTCGTATCATCGGTGTTTACGCACGTCTTGCCCTCTACGGAGCAGATTACTTGATGCAAGAAAAGGTCAACGACTGGAATGCCATCACTGAGATCGACGAAGAATCAATCCGTCTTCGCGAAGAAATCAACCTGCAATACCAAGCACTTGGCGAAGTGGTTAAGTTAGGTGATCTTTACGGTGTTGACGTTCGTCGTCCTGCTGAAAACGTCAAAGAAGCTATCCAATGGGTTAACATTGCCTTTATGGCTGTTTGCCGCGTGATCAATGGTGCTGCTACTTCTCTTGGACGTGTCCCAATCGTTCTTGACATCTTTGCTGAGCGTGACCTTGCACGTGGAACCTTCACCGAATCAGAAATTCAAGAATTCGTTGATGATTTTGTCCTCAAGCTTCGTACCGTTAAGTTTGCTCGTACAAAGGCTTATGACGCTCTTTATTCAGGTGACCCAACCTTCATCACAACCTCTATGGCTGGTATGGGTAATGACGGTCGTCACCGCGTTACAAAGATGGACTACCGCTTCTTAAACACACTTGACAATATTGGTAACTCTCCAGAGCCAAACCTAACCGTTCTTTGGACTGATAAGTTACCATATGCTTTCCGTCGCTACTGTATGCACATGAGTCACAAGCACTCTTCAATCCAATATGAGGGTGTGACAACAATGGCTAAGGACGGCTACGGTGAAATGTCATGTATCTCATGCTGTGTGTCACCACTTGACCCAGAAAATGAAGAGCAACGTCATAACATTCAGTACTTCGGTGCTCGTGTGAACGTGCTTAAAGCCCTTCTTACTGGACTTAACGGTGGTTACGATGATGTGCACAAGGACTACAAGGTATTTGACATCGACCCTGTTACTGATGATGTCCTTGACTTTGATACTGTTAAGGCTAACTTTGAAAAATCACTTGATTGGTTGACTGATACTTACGTAGATGCGCTTAATATCATTCACTACATGACTGACAAGTACAACTACGAAGCTGTTCAAATGGCATTCTTACCATCACATCAACGTGCTAACATGGGATTTGGTATCTGTGGCTTCGCAAATACTGTTGACACCCTATCAGCTATTAAATATGCGACTGTTAAGCCAATTCGTGACGAAGATGGTTACATCTATGACTACGAAACAATCGGCGACTACCCACGCTGGGGTGAGGACGATCCTCGCTCAAACGAATTAGCTGAGTGGTTGATTGAGGCTTACACTACACGTCTACGCAGCCACAAGCTTTATAAGAACGCTGAAGCAACTGTGTCACTGCTTACCATCACTTCAAACGTTGCTTACTCTAAGCAAACTGGTAACTCTCCGGTTCACCGCGGTGTTTACCTCAACGAAGATGGTACAACTAACCTATCACAACTTGAATTCTTCTCACCAGGTGCTAACCCATCTAACAAGGCTAAGGGTGGCTGGCTGCAAAACTTGAACTCACTTGCAAGCCTTGACTTCTCATATGCCGCAGATGGTATCTCACTAACAACTCAAGTATCACCTCGCGCGCTTGGTAAGACACATGACGAACAGGTTGAAAACCTTGTTACTATCCTTGATGGTTACTTTGAAAATGGTGGTCAACACGTTAACCTAAACGTTATGGACTTAAATGACGTTTACGATAAAATTATGGCTGGTGAAGACGTTATCGTCCGTATCTCTGGATACTGTGTCAATACCAAATACCTTACACCAGAACAAAAAACTGAATTAACTCAACGTGTCTTCCACGAAGTGCTTTCAATGGACGATGCCGCTGAAGCTATTTCAGGAAAATAAGCTAATCTTAGCTAGCTAAGAGCCTGTCTGTTGACAGGTTCTTTTTTTATCACACATGCAATAGGTACAGCTGTCCTCAGCAGCTGAATAACCAGCAGAGCTGGTTGAAACTACTAGCAAGCCTATCATTATCATTGTGAAAATCAGACGATTAACCTTTTCATTAAAAAAAAAAAAACGAAACTACGGAGAAAAGCTGATGAGGAGCTCTTTAAGGCTATCAGTCAACATGTTAAACTCTTCTTAGGAAGCGTTAACAATAACTAACTGCTAAGCTAAGCAATTATCTATTAAGGAGAATAACAATGAAACGACTAAAAACACTATGCTTGTTAGCTACTGCTATAACCCTAACCCTAGCTCCTATCAGCACAAGCCAGACAACAACACAGACCGTATATGCTAGTGAAACTCATCAAAATCTTTGTACGAACACTGGTAACGGATGGTTTAAATGTCCCGATGGACATGGAGGGTGGACTTGGCATTTTGACGAAAATCATAAGTCAAATCAGCAGTCCTTTTTGGGAGGATTGTTGGGCTTTGCTTTGTCTCTATGGGGAGCTATTATTAGACTCTTTTAAGCTCTAGCTTAACTAATCCTCAAACAACAAAAATAAGCTCTTAGAGAACTAAGCTCTAAGGGCTTTTTGCTGTTCTGATAAGTAAAAACCAAGAGACAAGGACATCAAAAACAAGCAGGCCTATCAGATATACCACCTGATAGGCCCACTTGTGCTCTCATTCTTATCTAGGACTATTTCTGTCAAAGGTCCTATGAATAGCATCCCGAAGCTGTCGTCTCTCTTTGATCCACAAGGCCCTATCATCCTTGTCATAGGTTCTATTGGTGAGAAAAATCGCTGCCTGCTGCTCCTTTTTATTGAGCATGATAAAAGGCCCTGTATAGCCTGTATGACTAATCCAATCACCCTCTAGGCTCCAACCCAAAGACCTGGGCTTTTCCTGTCTGCTATAGCTTTGAAAAAGTCTATCCGAAAAGCTTTCCTTCAGGTAATGCTCAATAAACCGCTCTAAATCCCTGATGGTTGAAAAAAGCCCTGCTGAGCCTGCATGGTTTCCCAAGACCTTAGCCTTGGGATCATGTACCTCTCCATCAAGCACCCCTTTGACCGTTGGAACTGCTTCTGGCCTTGGGCCAAAGGAGGTCTCAGTCATTCCAAAGGGAGTAAAAACCATCTCCTGAAAAAGCTCATCAAGAGACTTTCCATGAAGGTGCTCTAGCATGAAGCCAAGCAATAAAAAATTCACATCTGTGTAATGAAAGGTCTTATCGTCCTTGACCTGAAGCTGGTGCATCGCTGCTCTTAATTGCTGGGCATTGAGCTGATCTCGATTGGGAATATAAGGGTCAAGTCCACTAGTATGGGTGAGTAGCTGTCGCAGTGTAACCTCCAGCTTTTGAGCGTCAGGATAATAATGCCTTAAAGGAGTATCAAGAGCCAAGGCACCACTATTGATCATGGCTATACAGACAGTCGCTACTCCGACAACCTTAGAGACACTGGCTAAATCATAAACCAAGCCTTTGGTAACAGGTCTTTGACCATCAAGGGTACCGATATAATGCTCCTGCCAACCGCCACAGCGAAAAAGGGCTAAGCTAGCCCCATGATATAAGCCTTCCTGAATCTGCTGGCTTACCTTTTCTATGACTTCTAATGTCATTTGACAAACCAAATTTCGATCTGACTTGGGTCTGAAAGAACAAGCACCCTTGCCTTTTTATCTAAATAAACCTGACACCCTTTGTCCTCAAGGTAGGTCTTTAGAGCAAGCAAGTCATAGCTATCTGACACCTGAAATTCTAAAATCTCCAAATCCCATGTGACATGCGGGACAATCGTCAAATCTTGACCAGCCTCCCTATTAAACTCAAGCGTGACCGGCAGGCAATCACCAAAAATAGACTGATAAAAAGCTCTGGATTGCTCGTCATCTAAAACATTTAAGACAATCAGATCAAAGCTAAACTGACTCAGCCCCCTAAAGTCAGCTTCCTTGTCAATTGCAGGAACATCATCGACAATGTCAAGCTCCTTGATATCGTCCTCTGCATGGAGTAAGAAGCGATCTCCCTCTGGTGAGGTGACTTCAAAGGCATAGCCTTTTTTTCCCTTGAAAATCAAATCATAGTCAACGCCATGAGCTAGGAGCTGCTCAATGTCCTTAGGAGCAGTTGTTTTGATAACAATTGTATTTACTTTCTTAGGGCCATCTACAACGCGTGTTCTTGCTGCTGGAGATTCTTCAATTACAAAGCGTTCTTGTCCTTGGCCCCAAGATGAAAAAATTGATATCGCGTTTTCCTCTGACACTAGCCTTAAGCCTAGATTTTTTTGGTAAAAGGCAATATTAAGGTCGCGATTGTTAACACGTAATACTGGGGTTTTAAAGACAATATTGTCAAATAAAGTCATATATTCCTCCTAATCCTCTGCTATTATAGACAAAATTCCAATTTTTGACAAGAAATTATATGCTTTTTAACCGCCTGTCACGCGCTACCAAGGCAATATAGCACTCACAGCCATCACCAGACTTACTAGGTCCAATCTTCCTTCGTGCGCTCTATCACAAGCAGCTTTCCTTAGCGTAACTCATGCACATATTGGTAAATGCGACTTTTTCAAAATAGCACATGAAGTACCCCTTTAATTTGACTTTTCCTTAACCAAAAGCGAGAACCTTTTTTAGTTCTCACAGTAGCAATCACACTCTTGAAATGTGATTTCGCTCTCCTCAATAACAGATGATAACTGAAATTGCCCGGATTTTCTTATCCACGCGCAACTTCAAAAGCACCTTATCTTCAGCATTAGTAAGGATACTACCAGCTTAGCTCAGACCAGATTCAGCTGGCTCTTGCTGGCAAGCTTTTATCACAAAAAAGAAGGCCTAAGCCTTCTTTTTTACTTGATATAAAGGAATTTGAATGCTGCTACTGCTGCTACTGCTGCTAGCACTGGGGCAGCAACCGGTACCCATGAGTACCACCATTTTGAATCCCCCTTGGCTTGTCCAAGGACTGATTTTGGTAAGAAATGGTGAACCAAACGAGGGCCTAAGTCACGCGCTGGGTTGAGCGCTGGACCAGTAGGACCACCAAGAGAGGTCACAAGAGTCATCACCAAGAAACCAATCCCCAAGTGAGCTACTGCAAGTGAGCCTGTCACGTAAGGAGAGATTTGCGTTGCAGCTGTTGTTTGGTCATAGCCAGCCTCTACCAGCTTACCAACAAGCTCCACACCAAAGTAATTCTTGGTTAAGGCCATTGCGCCAAAAAAGAGGACAAAGGAACCAACAAACTCGTTCAAAAAGCCATTAATGTAGGCTGCCTTACGGCTGCTCTTGTCACCATCATCAACTGCTGAAATCGTTGAGAAGGATCCCAAAATATTGTTAGGGTTGTCTGTCTGCACAAAATAAGGCTTGTACACCGCAACAACCACTAATTGGCCAAACATAGCCCCTAGCAATTGAGCAAGAACATATTGTAAAACGTGTGCCCAAGGGAACAAGCCTGAAACTGCCAAGCCAAAGGTAAAAGCTGGGTTAATGTGATTTCCAGAAACGTTACCAAACATAAGTGCCGGCATCATCACACCGAGGCCATAGCCAAAGGCAATCACAAGCCAGCCTGAGCGGTTACCCTTTGTTCCCTTTAAGTCAACATTGGCAACTGCTCCATTTCCCAAAATAATCAAAAATGCAGTGGCAATAAACTCTGTGATGTATTTCACAGTCCATGTTATTTCCATATTCTCTAGTTTCCTCCAAATGATAAGTATAACAGATACCATTTTATCAGGGATACTAGTTCTTGTAAAGCCTATTGTAAGATATTGCCTGCTTAATATGTTTACAGTGTTTTTTCACAATTACGGACAACTAATAAGTCTTTTTTAGCATGTCGCAGGATATACTCTGAGGTCGATCCAATCAGCAGACGCTCAAAGGTATTTAAGCCAGTTGCTCCTACCATGATCAAATCAGCCTGCTCCTTTTCAGGTATGTCACTAGCTAAGAGCTTTTTAGGGTTGCCTCTTTCGATGATTTTTTTAATGCTGCTAACGCCTCTGCCTCTAGCCATTTTCTCGTAATAGCGCAACACCTCCTTGGCATGCTCCTCTTGTGTGTCAAAGACATAATCACTAACCATTGCATCACCCTGATAGGCCTTAACATCAATAACATGAGCCAGCAGTAAGACCGCATCATTGCGAAGGGCAACATTAATGGCCTTCTCAACAGCTAATTCTGATTCGTAAGAGCCGTCCACCGCAGCCAGAATCCGTTTATATTTGCTTATCATCTTTGTCTCCTTTCGTTGATTAGCCTTTATCAATAGCCTTTGCTTGTGTCTTTAGGAAATACATGACTGCGCAGGCAGCTGGAATGAGCCCTGCCAGCCAGAACAATTGATGAAAGGACTGCACACCAGACCCAAGAAGCATATCCTTGATGAGTCCCAACAGATAAGGTCCCGCACCCAAGCCCAAATCTAGCCCAATCATATAAGTAGACATAGCGGTATTAAAGCGATGCTCCTCAACCCCCTTGATGGAGGCTGCCTGTCCGCAGGACATAAAGGTTCCATAGCCAAAGCCTATCAAAGCACCCGAAAGCAGATAGGGAAGGCTGCTTGTCACACTACCAAGCAGGAAAAGCCCTAGCGCCAAAAAGAGATAGCTGGGATAAAGAACCCACTGCTCCCCCTTAACGTCCATCAAGCGTCCCATAGCAGGTCGTGTGATCGTAATGATCAAGGCATATACCACAAAGAAATAGGCTCCCACCGTCGTCAAATGAATGTCTGTTGTGTATAATTTTTGAAAGCCTAGCACAGAAGCATAGGCAATCCCCATCAAAAAGGCAATCAAGGTGATAAATAAGGCCTTTCGCTCAATAAAGCTATCAACTGTCCAGGATTTTGTTTTTGCCAGCTGCTCTGAGTTGAGGGCAATATCTGTCACAGGAAAGGCAAAGGCCCCTAGCACAACTACTGCGATCAACACACTGCACAAAATAATAATCATCCGAAAATCAATGTGCAAATTATCCAGCATAAAGGTCCCAACAAAAGGACCAATCGCCGCCGCTAGGCTTGTTGATAGACCATAAAAATTAATCCCCTCTCCGCGCTTGCTAGCTGGAATATAGGCAGTCACAATGGTATTGGTTGCTGTTGAGACAACACCATAGCCAAAGCCATTAAACAAGCGCACAAAATACATCATGCCAATCGTTGGCATGAAAAAGTAGGCTAGCGTTGTTAGGAGATAAAAAATGGCGCCTCCTCTTAGCACTAAGCGTCGGCCAAAAACCTCCAATTGCTTGCCAAAAATCAGTCGAGCCAGCAGGGTTCCTAGGATATAAATCCCCGTCGCCAGACCTGCCTCACTGGTCTTAGCTCCTAATTCCTTAGTCGCAACAAAGGCAATGATCACCGTAAACAAGTAATAGACCATATACACAATAAAATTTAATACTGTGATCCCTATAAAATGCTTGTTAAATAATTTGTCTTCCACTGAAAATGAGCTCCTCCCTATTTCATTAACATTTTACAAAAAAATCAGATAATGCCCCATTTCAATGGTATAATATAGGTGATACTATTAAACGACATTAGCAAATGCTAAGCATTGCTGCAGCAACAAATTATATAATGATACCAGAAACACCTCTAGGAGAAAAGCGTGAACCATCAAATCTTACAGCGTTATATTGACAGTCATAACTTTCCTATTATCGAAAAGGGCTACCACAAATACCTGACCTTTGAAAGCTTAGAGGAGGATTTTACGTATATCCTAAAGGAGGGCATTGTCAAGCAAAGCGTTCTGTCAAAATATGGCATGGAATTTAACCTCAGGTACGTCACAGGCCTTGAGATCACCTCTGTGCTTAATACTGGCTATTCCAAGGACATGAGAGAGCCCTACAATGTTCGCATCGAATCTGAGACTGCCAGCTTTTATAAGGTTCGTCATTCCACCTTTTTAAGGGATATTAGCGAGGATATCGAGCTGCAGGGCTATGTCAAGGACTTTTATCACTACCGCCTCCAAAAATCAATGAAAAAAATGCAGTGTATGCTGACAAATGGCCGTATCGGCGCTATCTCTACTCAGATTTACGATTTAATGACCCTTTTTGGACGCCCCTTGGCTAATGGCCATATCCTTATTGATTTTATCATCACAAATGAGGAGCTGGGCAAATTCTGTGGCATTTCGACTGCCAGCAGTGTCAGTCGTCTCCTAAAGCAGCTCAAAAAAGAGGGCATTATTCAAATCAATGACCAGCATATCATCATTACCAATTTAGAGAAGCTAAAGGATAATATTGTTTTTTAACGATTTAGAAAGGACGTCCCATGCGCTATAATCAATTGTCTTACATTCCCACCAGTCTAGAAACAGCTGTAGCTGAGCTTCAGGCCCTGGGCTTTGCTGTCCAGCAAGAGCAAGCACCCAAGGAGAACTTCGCTATTTTCCTTAGAAAGCTATTTTTTCATTTTCAGGATACCGATTATCCCTTGAGCCATATGATTGCAAGCAAGGATCTCGACCTATTGACCTTTTTAACATCTGATGCAACACTGACAAAAGAGGTTTTTGATTTAGTGGCCTTACAGGTCCTTGGCTTTATTCCTGCTGTTGACTTTACCGATGCACAGGACTTTATACAAAAGATTGGCTTTCCGATTGTTTTTGACAGCCAGCAATTACTACTCAATTTACATCAGCTGCTTGCAACCCGGCAGAAGTCCGGTGTGACCTTGATTGATAGCCTTGTTAGTCAGGGCTTGCTTCCTATGGATAATTGCTACCACTACTTCAACGGAAAAGCCCTAGCAACCTTTGATACCACCAGCCTCATTCGCGAGGTGGTCTATGTCGAAGCGCCACTTGATACCGATCAAGACGGACAGCTTGACCTCATCAAGGTCAACATTATCCGCCCCAAGGCCAGCACTGCTATCCCAAGCATGATGACAGCCAGCCCTTATCACCAAGGGATTAACGAGACCGCCAACGATAAAAAGCTCCATCGCATGGAAGGTGAGCTTAGCCCTAAGGCTCCTCGTAGGATTACCGTTGAGCCAACTGATTTTCAGCCGCTTGCCACCAAGCCCTCAAGGCTTCCTGTCAATGAGTGCCAAGAGACCTTCAGCCATATCAGCTCCTACACACTAAATGATTATTTTCTAGCGCGTGGCTTTGCCAATCTCTATGTCTCAGGAGTGGGAACAGCAGGCTCAACTGGCTTTATGACAAGTGGTGACTACGCCCAGATCGAAAGCTTTAAGGCTGTTATCGATTGGCTAAATGGCAGAGCTACTGCTTACACGAGCCACAAGCGTGACTATCAAATCAAGGCTGATTGGTCAAATGGCTTAGTCGCAACAACTGGAAAATCCTATCTTGGTACCATGTCAACAGGACTGGCTACAACAGGTGTTGATGGCTTAGCAGTCATCATTGCTGAAGCTGCCATTTCTTCTTGGTACGATTATTATCGTGAAAATGGGCTGGTATGCAGTCCTGGTGGCTACCCAGGAGAGGATCTCGATGTGCTGACAGAGCTCACCTACTCGCGTAACCTGCTGCCAGGTGATTACTTACGTCACAACGACCATTATCAACAGCTGCTGAGCCAACAATCTCAAGCTCTCGAGCGCCAATCAGGCAACTACAATCAATTTTGGCATGACCGCAACTACCTGCCACAGGCTGATCGCATCAAGTGTGAGGTCGTCTACACGCATGGCCTACAGGACTGGAATGTGAAGCCTAGACAGGTCTACAATATCTTCAATGCCCTGCCTGATAGCCTTGGAAAGCACCTTTTCCTACATCATGGTGAGCATGTCTACATGCACAACTGGCAGTCAATTGATTTTCGTGAGGCCATGAATGCCCTGCTCTGTCAAAAAATGCTAGGACAAAATAATGGCTTTACCCTACCAACAATCATCTGGCAGGATAACCAAAAAGAACAAACCTGGAAAGAGCTAACAGCCTTTGGCGGTCACAGCAAGCGTCAGATTGCCCTAGGCGATGATCATGTCTTAATTGACAATCACTATGGCGAAGAGGACTTTAAGCGCTATAGCAAGGATTTTCGTGCCTTTAAAGCTGAGCTTTTTGAAGGCAAGGCAAATCAAGCAGTCATTGATATTCTGTTAGAAGAGGATCTACCAATCAACGGGCAAGCCTGCCTTAAGCTTAAGCTAAAATCAAGTGAAAACAAGGGGATTTTGGCTGCACAGCTCCTAGATTATGGCAAGAAAAAACGCTTTGCTGATATACCTGCTATTCTTGAGCTAGACAGCATTGACAACGGGCAGCAGTTTGCACGTGAAGCGCTCAAGGAGCTTCCCTTCAAGGACAGCCCATACCGCGTTGTCACCAAGGGTGTCCTAAACCTACAGCACCGCAGCGACCTATTGACCATTGAGGATATTCCAAATGACCAATGGATGACCATCACCTTCCACTTGCAGCCAACCATCTATCATATGGCCAAGGGAGACACCCTAAGAGTCGTTCTTTACACGACTGATTTTGAGCATACAATCCGCGACAATAGCAACTATGCCCTAACCCTAGATTTGGAGCAATCCTATCTCCTAATCCCTACTGATGAGGAGGAATAAATCAAAGCGCATCAAAAAAGCCTGAGATCACAATGAGCTGCACCCCAATCGTTAGATCCTTTGTCTAACTGTTGGAGTACAGCTCAAAGCTCTAGGCTTTTTTAACTATTTTGAAACCTTTTTACCAGCCTCAGCACCAGAATGCAGGCTGTAGACGGACTCGATATGAATCAAGCCTGCTGCCTTTGGTGCGCCCATCTTGCCTTCTGCCCATTCCTTGGCAGCCTCAAAGACAGGACCCTCTGTAATGATTTCCGCACGCCCTACAAAGCGATAACCACGCAATTGCTCGCGATTGACATAAGCGACCTCAATTTTACCATTAGCCTGAATATTAGAGCAGGTTTGGCCGCCAGTATTTTCATTATAAACCAAGGTTTCATCGTCTAACAGTCTCATCGAACGCTTAGGGCCAATATTAGGATTACCCTCATTATCTACAGTTACTACCATTGCTAATTGCTCAGCAATCATTTCTTTCATTTCTTCTGTTAACATATAATCTCCTCTTAATCGTTTCTATAGTCAGCTGACTACGCTTTGATTATAGCACAGTTAAGCAGAAAAGCCGACAAAAATAGGTTAGCTTAAAAAAGTTTTACAGTTTACTTAAGATTAGAATGATTCTCGCTATCTAGCCATCACCCTTGATCACAGTAAAAAGGCGATTAGCAAGCAAGCACTCTTTATTTCATAAAATCCGAATCGTCGCCCAAAAAAAATATCATCAACTGATATGGTCAATGCCTCTGCAATACCTCTTAATTTTTCATACTTAGCTCGCCTAAGCTTTTGCACATCCTTTTCATATCTGGCTAGTGTCCTAACAGAAATCCCAGTTAACGCTGACAGTTCCTTTTGGGTCTTTTTTTGAGCAATCCTCAATTCCTTTAACGTTGCTTTTGACAATATTTTCCCTCCGCCTCTCATCTCAGGTAATATTAATGACAGATGACAAGTTTATTATAGACTTCGGTTTTTATGAAGTCAAGTCTTTTATCGCACTTTCCCCACTTCTTTTTCTAAATCTTTTGATTTAGCTTGATTTGTGGTATCATATCCTATATAGAAATAAAGGAGAATGGAAATGTCCGAAAAGAAAACATTTTTTGCAACTAATTTAAAATATCTTCGGCTAAAAAAGAATATGGAACAATTAGAACTTGCTAACCTTTTAGGACGAAAAAGCTCTTCCTCAATCAGCGAATGAGAAAGAGGAAAGTACACTCCAAAATCTGGTCTCCTGAGTGACATTGCTGCCATCTTTGATGTCAGCCTGACAGACCTCATGGAAAAGGATTTAACACTGGAAAATAAGGGAGTGACTTATCAGCTTCCCCAAAGAGATTTAGTAATGATTTCAGAGCAGCTATCTGAAAACAATTATAACAAATGGCTGGATTTTGGTCAGGATCTCTTATCTCATCAGGATAAAGAAGAAAATCACAAGCCAAGCAAATAAAGAGCCTCACACGTCTTATTCTCATCAAGTTTCGAAAAATCACCTACCACTCAAGCACACAAAAAGCCTTGGCAGGGCTTCTAAGCATAAGAAAGCTGTATCATATCAATACCTCAGGGACCATGATATGATACAGCTTTTTGTATCTCACTTTTAGACAAGGTAGCCACATAAAGCTTGCAGATGACCTACCTCTGTATTAGCTACCACAACCAACAGCTAGCTAGACTGGCAGGCCCTCTATAAGCCTCAGCGGATTATCTAAGCACTCCCAACAGCTCCAACAAAATAAAGACATAACCAATACCATTATTTAAGATATGGGCTACTGTTGAAAAATAGATATTCTTCTTCCAAACATAAACTAAGCCGAGCAAAAGTCCCAGTCCACCATACACAACGATGGAAGATAGCTCGCTGAAGGAATAGATATGAACCAAGCCAAATAGCAATGATGATCCCAACAATCGAGCCAGCAGCATACCTGTGCCTGATTGGCCCTCACCGATTAAAATCTTGCGGAAAATAAGCTCCTCATTGAAGGGACCAATAATACTCACCACCAGAATAAAGATCACTGTCTCGAAGCCCTCACTAGCATTATAGCGATTAGCTAAAACAGCTGCATTGCTGCTCTCTTCTAAAGGAAGGCTACTGAGCAAAATATTTGCAACATAAAGCACTGCAAAAATGACCAAGACCCACAAGGTATTTTTGACCCATTTTGTTGAAAACTGCCGCCAGTCCCTCTGATAATCTGCTCGATAAAGCCAACAGATCCCAAGTGCAAAAATCAGCAGATGTCTCCCGTAAAATAAAAAGGTATTCAATAAAGGCGGAAGCTCAATCACATTGCTAACTTGTCTATAAAGATACACAGCAATGATATATAGCATGACCAGTACAGCTGCACGATGACGTTTGATGGTATCCAATTACTCTTCCTCAATTCTAATAATTGTCAGATTAGCTAGGCTATATTGCCATCAGCTAATCTTGATCTTAAATGTGACTAATTTACAAGCACTCAACTTTTGAATCGGTAAAGCTGACAGACAGCCCTACCCTAGCTTCAATAAAGCTATCTTCCAATAGTCCTTGCGCTCATCAGAACTGTCAAAGGCCTGACCCAGCTGAGTCAACAGACTTATCCAGTCAACATCACACAGAACAAGACCATCTTACCATATCCCTGCCAACTATAAAAGCCCCTAACCTGACCTATTTGACTACTAACAGCAAAAAAGCAGCTTAAAAACACCAATCAGACGCCACCAAGGACTCTTGATCAGCGCAGCTCGCACAGACACCTGAAAAATGACAGACAAGCCTCTTAAAAGCACCTCAGCAAGCTGAGCCAACCCTTCACAGAATAGACAAACAACAAGAGCTAAGTCAAGACCTCAAGCTAGCAGATTACAGGCAGAGACGCTTGCAAGGCTTACCCAGCAAAAAGCAACAGACTGATAAAGGATTCACACCACACAGCCACAAGTCAAGCAGCTAGCCCAAACAAAGCACTGCTCACCAAATCCTACTATGCTTTCTGGTAGCCCTTATCCATTCAAAATCGTATCCAAGGCTTCTTGATATTGCTTGTCTCGCAATTCTCTGATCACCTGTGATAAATACTCTGCCTGATACATCACAAAGTCAAAATTGAAATCCAGAATTTTGGTGTTCTCATTCAATGACAGCCTCTCCTCGATAAAAGCAGTCATCTCAGCTGTTGTCACAATCAAGTCAAAATCAGTTCTCCAAGGCAATTCAGCCTCTGACAAAATATTAAAACGATAGACCTTTGCAACACAAGGACTCACCTGTTGCATGACCAAGCTATATAAAATATCAATGTTTTTCTTGTTGATTTCGATCACTGCTATGGCTAAAGGTGGCAGACCTTCTCTAACAAGCTGTTCCAGTCGCGTGCAAAGCAAATGCAAATTAGAGCCTGTCAGCCGACCAACACCAGAAACCCGCTCTGCCCAGCTATTAATCATCAGCTCGATACGATTGGCCAAGAGCTTACTGCCTTGATATTCCTCCGCATAATAATATTTTTGCGGGATAAAGAGCGACAAATCAAACAAGGTCTTACGAAAATAAGGAATCAAGGTCTGAATACAAGCCTTGTCAAAGGCGATATAGTGGCCAAACAATTGACGCAGCTCACCCAGCAGCTCTTGGTAAGCAGGATCCTCCTGAATGATCGTCAATAAGGCCGAAGAATCCTCCTCAGACCATTGTGTGATCGAAAAAGAGTTGTTAACCGTCAAATAAACGAGAAAAATATAATCAATCTCGCTACTGGGAAAGTCCATATCAAGCAACAATTTCCCCTCACGCTTGAAAAAGTCCTCCAAATACCCATAAAGCGCCAAAGACTTTAAGCGTTTAAAAATCCCCTCCTGAGGAATCGCAACGTCAAACTCTCCACGCTTCCAAGATAGCGACAAGAGCACATCAAAAAAGCGAAACTTCTTATCCAGTAACGGGTGAGGCGTTTGTTGCTTTTTGATCGAAAAGATAAAGTCATGCACAATATCCAGATCATGGTCAGTCAGCTCATAGATGACAATCCCGTACTTATCATGCAATAAAGCAATCAAATAGCGGATACGCCACTCCTCACCAACAACACTATTATCCTCTAAGGCCAAGCCGCACTCCTCAACAAAGGGCTTCATGTGCTGAATCAGCCGATAAGCTGACGGTGTGGAAATAAAATGCTCCCTAGCAAAGCCTGAGACAGATTTGACCTTATAGCAAGGTGCCTTGATCAAGAGAAATTTAAGAATGTGCAGCCGTACCGATTGGCGGTAAATCGTCTTCAAAAACGGTTTGCCCCTTTTCAAAACGGTGCAGCGGACAATGGTGCTATCCCACTCAAAGGCGATATCTCCTTGGAAAAGCTCCTCTAATTGGTGGATATAGCGCTTTATGTTAGCTAGGCTAAAGCCCGTCTTTTGCTGAATGGCGTGGAAACTGATCCTTTTTTTACCAAGTAGTATGGTCAGCAGCAAAGCCTGATGATTAATCACTGGTTCCAAATACTCTTCAAGCAAAACACTTTCTCCTCCTTAAACCATTTCGTTAGCGTCATTATCATAACAATTTTTACCAAAAAAGTGATGAAAAATATTTAATATCAGGACGATTTTTCTGATAGCCTTTATTATAACACAAAAGCTCAAGGCAGGTAAAACGATAAAGAAATCAACTTAAAACTATGACACAGTCTCATCTCATATGATATAGTTATTCAGGTTTCCTAATGGAAAACATATTAACAACTTAATAATGGAGAGAAGAAAGTTGAAAACAAAATCATTTAGAAAGGTACTGACAACGTCAGCTACCTGTATTGTGCTGGCAACAAGCTTTGCCGGAGGAACCCTAAGAGTCTGGGCAGAGCAGCTTTATTATGGGTGGAATGATGGAACGAGACAAAGTTCGCCATATTTTTTGTACGTATCGCCTAAAAATGCTCCAAAGCGTGAATTAAAAGACGAGTATGTTGTTTATTGCTTTAACAAAAAATTGTATTGGCCAGATCAATGGGAATCTATATACAGCAATTTTAATGACATCAGATCTCCATATAACGATTTACCTGTATATGAGAAAAAACTAGGATATGATGGTATATTTAAACAATATGCTCCAGATTACAAAAAAGATATTAGTGATATCGCAAGTGCTTTGGTGGCAGTTTTAAGTAATGGATACCCCACTAACAAGTCACAACTATCAACTAGCTACCATTTAAATAATGATTCTTCTAGAAAAGTTACTCAATTAGCCATTTGGTATTTTAGTGATAGTTTAACAAAAGAATACCTTAAAGATACGGGTGGTTATAACTTAAACGATATGGAAAAAAAAGCTTTAGATTTTTTAATCAGTAAAGGAGAGGATTCTAAGCTTAAATCAGAGCAGAGTAATTACTCATTGGATATTTATGTTTATCAAAGTGGCGGGCATGACCATATGAAAGATTACCAAAATCTTCTCGGCTCTACCTTAATTCCTAAAGAACCGCTAAAGCCTCAGCTAGGTGGTTTTAGTGGACATAATGGAAATGGATTAAGCGGCCTTGAAGGAGGATCATCAGGTTCACAAGAAACTAATGAAGATGGTAAGAAAGGACTTATAGGTTTCCATGGAGGACTCTCAGGAAGCGAGGGCAAACGAGATCCTTTCCAGGATTGAAGGGTGAGGCTGGTGCACCTGATACACCTCAAAAGCCTAATGACCCATTGCAAAGTCTTGAAGGTGGTAACTCTCCTATCGTAGAACAAAACTATGGTAGTACTGAGGGATATCATGGTCAATCTGGCATTCTTGAGGAAACCGAAGACACTAACCCACCTGGTATCATTTTAGGTGGCTCAGGAAATGTCGAAACGAGATCCTCATCTGATGGGGCTTGGCGGTGGTCTAGCTGGCGAATCAGGAGAAACGACACCTAAACCAGGACAGACTGGTGGTCATGGACCAATCATCGAGACAACAGAGGACACACAAAAAGGCATGTCTGGGCAATCTGGCGGCACTATCGAGTCAGAAAACACCAAAAAGCCTGAGGTCATGATTGGTGGGCAGGGACAAACCATCGAAACAACAGAGGACACACAAAAAGGCATGTCTGGGCAATCTGGCGGTACTATCGAGTCAGAAGACACTAAAAAACCTGAGGTCATGATTGGTGGGCAGGGACAAACCATCGAAACAACAGAGGACACACAAAAAGGCATGTCTGGGCAATCTGGCGGTACTATCGAGTCAGAAGACACTAAAAAACCTGAGGTCATGATTGGCGGTCAGGGACAAATCATCGACTTCTCTGAAAACACGCAATCAGGTATGTCTGGACAGTCTGGAGACACTACGGTCATTGAGGATACCAAGAAGTCTGAGATAATCATTGGTGGGCAAGGACAAATCATCGACTTCTCTGAGGATACTCAGCCGGGTATGTCTGGGCAATCTGGAGGCACCACAATTGTCGAAGACACCAAGAAGCCGACACCTAAGCCTAAACCTGCACCTGCGCCAATTGTTAATGACGAAAAACCTAACAAAGGCACTCAGCTCCCACAGACAAATGATATGAAGCAACTCACCCTAAGCATCATCGGTGCAATGTCAATGCTGCTTGTCCTATGTCTGTCTCTATTCAAGCGACCATCTAAAAAAGACTAAGCAACACTGACAAGTGATCATTATTGTACGGACGTTTACAGGCGGGCTTTCTGCCCTCTTAAAACACCGTACAACAACAAAACGGTCTAAATAGAAATATCCCTCAAGGGTTAGACAATCGCTCTAGCCCTTGGGGCTTTTTTTGATACTTATAATAGAAGAGAGCAAGCAGTGACACTTTCTTTTTGCCCTATATCTGCTAACACTAGCGGTATGTGCAGTTACCATAGGCTATCAACTCGTCGTGCAACTCTAGAGAAAAGCTGATACAAAAAACAAGCACCAGCCTTGCTGCTGATGCTTGCTCCGGACTTACTGATAAGCCTTTGTGATGTCCTAGCTTTATAACCATATGCCTATTACCTAAAGGTCTAGTCTCCTAATGGTGGGCTGGCTGGTAAAAGCAAGGAGAAACAGCTCCCCTTTCCAAGCTGGCTCTCAACAGCAATATCCCCACCTAGTTGGCGAGCTAACTGCCTAGCAATAGAGAGCCCCAGCCCATGACCACCAGTCTTCATATTGCGAGAGGCCTCAACACGATACAGGCGCTTGAAAATCAAAGGCAGGTCCTCTTTTTTGATCCCTTGCCCCTGATCAATAACATCAATGCGAATGGACTGCTCCTGTTGATAAGCATGAATCGTCAAAGCCGTATTAGCCTTTGAATATTTAAGCGCATTGCTGACTAAATTCAGCATAATCCGAGACAAAGCATCATATCGGCTGCTGATCTTAACCACCTCTTTTGCCACCTCAATATGAACGGAGCGTTTTTCCTGCTCTAAGGTCAATTGAAATTCGGATAGCATGTCAATCAATAGCTTTTCAAGATAGATGATTTGAAGCTGCTGCTTGTCGTCTTGCTTTTGATCATTTAAGCTGACCATATGCAATTCTTCAACTAATTGATTCAAACGGTTGGTCTGTCGTGAGATGGTGTTTAGATAGTGCCTTTCCTCTTCCCTTGGAATAACGCCATCTAAAATCCCCTCTACAGTTGCTTGAATAGAGGTCAAGGGTGTCTTAATATCGTGCGACAGCTGAGCAATCATCATGGATTTCTCATGCTCACTCTCACTCAATGACTCAAAGCTGACCTTTAGCTCTGAGGACATCTGATTAAAGGCTTCCTCTAGATCTTTAAACTCCAAAGGACACTTGATGAGCTGACCACTATCAAAGTTTCTTTCAGAAATAGCCTGTATCTTTTTCTTTAGCCTTTTAAGCGATGAAAAAACATTACTCAAAAGGATCATATTCACAATTCCTCCGGCTACTGAAGCAATTAGAGCTATTACTAAAATATATGAAATATCCTCAATGGTAATGAGCATTTGGTTTAACCCAACAATCAGGCCTGCAATAGTAATCAGCATAGACATTAAATAGCCAATGACAATGTACGTTCTTAATCGCATGCTACCCCTCTAATTTATAACCTAGTCCCCAAACCGTTTTAATGGTTGGTGTTTGCTCGGTACTGTATTTTGCCAAGTCATTGCGTAGGGAATGAATGTGAACATTTAAGGTATTGGTATCATCTAAATACTCCTCCTCCCATACTGTACTGACCCCCAAAAGTTGGACACGACATATTAGTGAAAGGATTTAGTTCTGTATTGCACAGGGCTAAGTCCTTTTAGCTTTGCTTTAATGCGTTTGTTGTTGTAGTAAAAGATGTATTCAGTGATTGCTTGTTCGAGCTCATTAAGGGATTGATAAGTTGTCTCAAGGCCGTAAAACATCTCAGATTTGAGAATACCAAAGAAGGACTCCATCATCCCATTATCTGGACTATTTCCCTTGCGAGACATGGATGGACGAATGCCTTTAGTCTCCAAAAAGTGATGATAAGACTGATGTTGATATTGCCAGCCTTGATCGCTGTGGAGAATCGTTCCATTGTACGAATCCGCTGGAAAAGCCTTCTCAAGCATGGTTTGTACTTGCTTCAAGTCAGGCGATCGAGACAGGGTGAAATCAATAATCTCACTGTTATAGCCGTCAAGAACAGGCGATAGATAGAGTTTCCCCTCAGGTAAGGTAAATTCCGTCACATCGGTATAGCACTTCTCGTAGGGCTTAGAACCTTCAAACTGACGTTTAATCAGATTATCAGCCTTTTTGCCAACCTCACCTTTGTAAGAAGAATACTTGCGCTTACGACGGATACGAGCTTTTAAGCCCATGACAGTCATCAAACGTTGTACTTTTTTGTGATTGACGATAAAACCACGATTTCTTAGTTCCAGATGAATGCGACGATAGCCATAATTGCCATGATGTTCATCATAGATGCCTTGAATGAGCTCCTTTAAGTCCATGTCCTTATCTTCTTGAGCTAGTTGCTTGACTTGATAATAATAGGTTGACCGCGATAAATCAAGGATTTCAAGCAAAGTTGCTAGAGAAAATTGACCGATTAATTCTTGGATGATTTCT
Organism: Streptococcus equi subsp. equi; assembly: GCA_900637675.1. Lineage (NCBI taxonomy): Bacteria > Bacillati > Bacillota > Bacilli > Lactobacillales > Streptococcaceae > Streptococcus > Streptococcus equi. Next base: position 348,746 of record LR134389.1, on the reverse strand, counting down.
GTTGCTCTTTGAGCTTTGCTTCGTCCCTCAACCGGTATTCTCTCAGCTTTTTTAGCACAGCATTCTCCGCTCTAAGGTAGTCTAATTCTTTTTGGAGTCGCTCCAACTCTGTCATTTGTTCTAAAGTCTTCTTTGGTTGACGTCCCATCTTTGGTGGCCTCCCTCTTCTTTTCTCAAGAATAGTATAGCCGTTTTTCTTGTATTGCGCTATCCACCTTGAAAGCATACTAGAATTTGGTAAAGCATAGTCTAAGGACGTCTGTTTTTGAGATTGACCATCAATCAGAACTTTATCTATTATCTCTTGCTTCAGTTCTGGAGAATAATAACTATTCTTACCTTTTTGGACAATGGCTAACCCATACCTGTCAATCAGGCGAATCATGTATTTGAGGTCAGATTCTGCAATACTAAACTTTTCTGATAAGCATTTAATGGACTTTCCAATGTGCCGTAGCTCATAGATTTGAACCTTGTCTTCATAACTCAATGTCATAAAAATAGCCCCCCAATTGTTAGATTTTATGTCTAACTTTTGGGGGGCAGTTCATACACGCTCATAAAGCTCTGTTTTTGAAAAGACATGATTCAAATGATTGGCCAAAATCCACAACAAATCAAAAGCCTTGTTGGTCAGATTCAGATCTTGATTTGCCACTGTAACCCTTCGAGTGCTGTGATCCATGACCAAATCCCCAATAACTAAGGAGTCAGCTTGGTTAGCCTTACCATAAATCCGATTCAAAATATTTTTGACCCGTAAGACTAATTCACGTGGACTAAAGGGCTTGGAAATAAAATCATCTGCTCCCAAGCTCAAGGAATAAATCTTGTCAGGCTCAGATGTTTTTGCAGTGATAAAGAGAAAGGGCTGATCTGGCTTTTCCAGTAAAACCTCCCCAATAAAATCATAGCCATCCATATTGGGCATCATAACATCACTGATAATCAAATCGTACTGATCCTTATGAAAAAGCTCCAAGGCTTGACTACCATCGCTTGCAGTGGTAACACGATACCCTGCCTGTTGCAAATAACGTTCGTTAATATCAATAATTTCCAATTCATCATCCACCAATAATATCTTGTAGGTCATGCTTCCTCCTTGATTAAAAAATTAGTGCTACACTCTCTCAAGTATAACACTAATTCTTAACTTAGCCAAATAATTCTAATCTCATTAACTCATCAATCATTTTAATCGTCGATTGTGCACCTTAATCATCTTAGATGCTTAATAATCGCGCGGATAAGTAATGCTTGAGTTTTGATTGAGAATACCGTAGATTGAGCCTCTCACATAGTCTGGCAAGTCTAGCTGTTGAGCATCTTGGTCAGTGAGCTGTGGAGCTGCAGGGGGTTGTGGAGCCTCTGACTGCTCTAAACCGGCTATATCCTTTGGATAAGTAACACTTGAATTTTGGTTGAGAATACCGTAGATTGAGCCTCTCACATAGTCTGGCAAGTCCAGCTTTTGAGCATCTTGGTCAGTGAGCTGTGGAGCTGCAGGGGGTTGTGGAGCTTCTGACTGCTCTAGACCTGCTATATCCTTTGGATAAGTAACACTTGAGTTTTGGTTGAGAATACCGTAGATTGAGCCTCTCACATAGTCTGGCAAGTCTAGCTTTTGAGCACGTTCGTAGATCTCCTGATCAGTTAAGCGTTGAGTCGCTGGCTGATCATTACCAGCATGGGTAGAAGCAGAGACAGCCGGTGCTGAGCCTAGAGCTAGAAAGGCTCCTCCAGCAAACATTGCTGAAGTAAGACCAAGCTTCAAATAACGAGCTGCTAGAGTTGTCTTTGATTGTTTTGTTGTAGTCATTGTTGTCATAACGATTACCTCTTTCTTTTTGGTTATTTATGTTATGGACTAAGTATAGCAATCAAATATAAAGTAAGATTAATCTAAAGTTAAATTAATTCTTAAGTTATTATTATAAAAATGTAAACTGATAACTTTTTTAATCGCTCCTGATGTCAAACCACCTAAAACAACACTAACGACAGCCTCACACAAGCTCATCACAAAAACAAGCACCAGCTATAAAGCTCAACAAGAAAACTCTATTTAAAGGAAACGACCTGTTCGTTAGTCGCTAGCACATCAAAGCATTGCAGGCTAGCAGGGCCTTTTCATTAACTTTAAAAGATCACATGTTTGAAGTCTTGTCTGATATGTTATAATAGTTAAGTATCAAAACTTAGGAGAATTGGAACTTATGATGAACATGCAAAACATGATGAAGCAAGCGCAAAAGCTTCAAAAGCAAATGGAACAAAAGCAGGCTGACCTAGCAGCTATGCAATTTACAGGAAAGTCAGCTCAGGAGCTGGTCACTGCAACCTTTACAGGTGATAAGCAATTGGTTAGCATTGATTTCAAGGAAGCAGTCGTTGACCCAGAGGATATAGAGACACTTCAGGATATGACTGCTCAGGCCATCAATGCAGCCCTCGCTCAAATTGATGAGGCGACTAAGAAAACTCTAGGAGCCTTTGCTGGCAAGCTACCATTCTAATAGCAAGAAATCTCCACTGGGTATCCAGCGGAGATTTTCCATTATTTTTCCTTGGCCAATTCAAGGCAGTAAGATTTTTGATGGCAATGAGGACAGGTCAGCCTGCGGGTCCTTGGTGTGTGACCTGCCAAGGCAAACTCTTTAAAGTCTGGTTCAAAAATAGTATGACAATTTGGACATAGGTACTCAAATTGTTTACGAAAATAAACGATCAATAAAGTAAAAAGATTATCCATAGTGGAGCCTCTATCCATACCAACCAAGATAGATGAAAATAGCTAGTTAGTAACACTAACATCACATGAACCAATATTGCTAGGGCAATATTACTAAACATTTTCAACTGCAAACGACGCCAAGCTTTTTGATTGTTCATGGTAAGTGACATGTCTGATAGGTTTTTGATAGAGTGACTAGATGAGCAGCGAATACCTGACAAAAGCTTGACAGCTGTGTCAAGCTGATGCTTTTTCGTCCTTAAGTCTTGTTCCAGCTGTTGGATATGATCCACCAGCAAGAGGTCAAGCACCGCCATAACATTGTCTTCTGCTAGCACGCGCTTAATCTGCTCAATGGAAAAATCTAGGTCCCGTAAGAAGCAAATGATTTTCAATCGCTCCAAATCTGACTCGGTGTAAATCCGCCGTCCACCTTCAGTAAGCTGGGAAGGCAACAAAATCCCACGCTTATCGTAATATTGCACTGTCCTGACAGTGACACCTGCTGCTTTTGCTAGCTCACCAGTTGAGTAAATATCAGACATGTCCTTCACCTCCTTTCTGTCCTCATTATAGAATATGACCCAAGGTCACAAGCAAGCCCTGACCTTAGGTCATTTTTCTTTTTCAGAGAAATGACTAGCGCTGCTAGTCAAAAAGCCCTCCCAGAGCTGCAAAGGGGTTATCTGCAATCGCTTCTTTTTGTTTGTTTAGGTAAGACTTATTGTCGTCAAATTCCACAAACGCTTCATAGACACGCGCTGTCATACGAGCGTCCTCTAAGCTATTATGTCCTCTTCCTTTTATCCCTAAAAAATCAGCAACTGTTTGCAGGCGAAGATTAGCAATCCCGTTTAGGTCGCTGCTTCGTCTCTCATAGGCTTCATCAAAGACATCGACTGCATATTGCGCTGACAGATCCAAGCCATTTGCTGCTAAAATAGGCAAATCAGACTTTTGTGCATTATAGCCTATCAAAGGCGTGTCACCGACAAATTGCTTAAAGGCATCAAGCACCTCATCAACCTTGGGTGCTGATACGATCTTATCTGAGGTAATGCCTGTCAGGCCATTGATAAAGCTTTGCAGGGGAACAGCAGTGTAAACATAGCTGTCAAAGCTGTCAACCTCCTGATGCTTGTGCCATTTGACCGCTGAAAGCTGAATGATATGACTAACCTCATTGACAGTATTAAATTCCATATCAAAGGCAATATATGCTTCTAATTGTTTCATTCTTCTCTCCTCAAAAAAGACCCTTAGAGGGTCTTGGTATACTGTTATTTACCAAATAAACGATTTAAAAAACCTTTTTTAGGTCCCATTTCAGACTGTATCTCCTCTGCTTGCAGTCGTACCTGATCAGCCTCAGCCTTTGCTTCCTCAAGCTCCAGCTTCAAGGTCTCTTTGTCTGCCATAGCCTTAGCTGTCAGCTGCTGCTGCTGATCCAGCTGCTTGTCCTTCTCGGCAATCTGAACGTCCTTAATACGCATCTGCTCGTCCTTAGCAGCCAGCTGGCTATCCTTTGCCTTTAGCTGCTCATATAAGCGAGTGATTTCAGTGTTTTTTTCGTCAACCAGAATCTCTAAGAGCTCACGCTGCTTGGTCTCTTCACTAATTGGCTCATCATCAAAAATGGTTTTCTTGTAGATTTCCTCCAGCTTAACCAAGCCACTACGCTTAACGACAGTGACCCCTTTATCATTTTTATCAAGGTCCTCCTCTGGTAAGGACTTGACACGATTATTGACAGCCTGGCGGCTCACTCCCAAAATGTCAGCTAGTTCACTAACTGTCTTTTCTATTGCCATAATTTCCTCTTTATTACTGTAACTGAATATTCTTATTAAAAATAGTAACACAATACCAGAATTCTGTCAATTTAGCCTAGTTTACATTACTGTTAAATCGCTTGATGTTATGCTAAAATAAGCACATGATACTATACGACACGATTATTATTGGAGGTGGTCCTGCTGGTATGATGGCAGCCATCTCTAGTAGCTACTATGGCTACAAGACACTCCTACTTGACAAAAACAAGCGCCTAGGCAAAAAGCTAGCAGGGACTGGAGGAGGACGCTGCAATGTCACCAATAGCGGAAGCCATGATGAGCTAATCGCGGGCATTCCCGGTAACGGGCGCTTTCTCTATAGCGTCTTTTCCCAATTTGATAATCATGACATCATTGCCTTTTTCAAGGAAAATGGGGTGACCCTCAAGGAAGAGGATCATGGACGCATGTTTCCTACGACCGATCAATCAAAGACGATTATCAATGCGCTGGAGCAAAAAATCAAGTCACTAGGAGCTCAGGTGCTGATCAGTACCGAGATTGTCTCGGTCAAAAAGCGGAATAACCTTTTTTACCTCAAATCAGTTGATCAAACCTTCAGCTGCGAGAGGCTTATCGTGGCAACAGGAGGCAAGTCCTACCCATCTACTGGATCGACAGGCTTTGGCTATGATATTGCTCGCCACTTTAACATAGCTGTCACCGAGCTAGAGGCTGCGGAAAGCCCCTTATTAACAGACTTTCCACATAAGGCTCTGCAGGGGATTTCACTTGCTGATGTGACCCTTAGCTGTGGGAAACATCAGATCACTCACGATTTGCTTTTTACCCATTTTGGGTTGTCAGGCCCCGCTGCTCTCAGGCTTTCCTCCTTTGTTAAGGGAGGTGACATCGCAGAGCTTGACCTGCTGCCACAAACCTCCGCAGCTGAGCTGCTCAGCTATCTAGCGCAGCACCGGGAAAAGGCCCTTAAAAATGCGCTCAAGACTTTGATGCCTGAGCGAGTCGCTGATTTTTTAGCAAAGGGCTATCCAGAAAAAGGAAAGCAGTTAACTCCCACACAGACTCAGGAGCTCGTCAACAGGATTAAGCAATTACCGATTCCAATCACAGGAAAAATATCTCTGGCCAAATCCTTTGTAACCAAGGGTGGCATTGACTTAAAAGAAATCAACCCTAAGACCCTAGAAAGCAAAAAGGTCGCGGGACTTTACTTTGCTGGTGAGGTCTTAGATGTTAATGCTCATACAGGTGGCTTTAACATTACAGCTGCCCTCTGCTCTGGCTGGGTGGCAGGAAGCTCGCAAAGCTAAGCTAGGCTTGTCAGTAGACTCACTGGCAGGCTGTTTTTGCCTCAACTGGTTAATCAGTTATCTATTTTTCTTGCATTTGATTGAAATTAGTGTATAATAGAGCTATGTTTTCTTAACTGATTAATGACTGGTTGAGGAAATTCAGGGTGCTGATAACGCTCTGAGATTATTAAATATTAAGAAGGAGAAAGCAATGGCAAAGAAGTCAAAAATTGCTAAATACCATAAGCAGCTCCAACTGATTGAACAGTATGCTGACCTTCGTCGCGAGCTTAAAGCAAAGGGTGATTATGAAGCACTGCGCAAATTGCCACGTGATTCAAATCCAAATCGCTTGAAAAATCGTGATAGAATTGATGGCCGTCCCCATGCTTACATGCGTAAGTTTGGTGTCAGCCGTATCAATTTTCGTGAGCTAGCTCACAAAGGCCAACTACCAGGAATCACTAAGGCTAGCTGGTAAGCTTGACTCACCTTGTTTAAGATTTAGTAATCATAGAAGCCAATTTATCATGATAGCTCGGTATGCCAAGATACCGAGCTATTTTTTTACGTCTTAAAACTCCTTGATCATCACAAGCTAAATCACTTGCCTTAGCCTTTGGCTGGTGTAGCCAGCCTCTGCAAGTAAAAGGACTTACCAGCAAAGCAAACGTTCCTAAAGGCCTGCTTTTTGCTGTAACAATTGTGATTGGTTCCATTGAACATCACCACACAACAAGCTCTAAGGCTCCATAAAATCCTAGATGTAGCCTTTTTAAAAAGGCTGCTTGCTCATATCATCTGAGAAAAGGACCTAAGAGAGACTTTTTCAGCCCAAGACGAGGTGACTAGCCTTAGCTTTTTTGCCAATGACATCAAATGTGCAGCATATAGATCATCACCACTCTTATGGCTATATAGCCTACTGTTAAGATGAGCATTGCCAGCAGGTGCTGCTTTTTCTTTAATTGGAGATAGCCAACAATCTCTCTGATAAAGGCATTCATACTAAAGTAGAGCTTTGTTTTTGCCCCATAGCACCTGCAAGGCAAGGCTAGCTCCTTAGCCAGTAATAAGGCTCTAAACAGGTGGTAACGATTGGTCACCAAGCAAAAGGAAGCTCCAGATGGTATTAATTGCTTAGACAACAGAATATTTTCTCTGGTGTTTCTGGATTGGTTTTCAACTAATATATCTTCACTTTTGATTCCTTGCTGGATTGCATAGCGACACATCGCCTCACCCTCAGCTATTAGCTCATCAGCCCCTTTGCCACCAGACATGATCAGCTTGCTGCCAGGATTTTTCTGGTAAATCTGAATGCCCTTATTAATGCGGCTAGCTAGCAAGGGGGTGACCTGGTCTCCATTTAAGCCGCTGCCCAGCACAATAATATAATCCTCCTTGGTTTTTCTGAAGTAAAAGGTATTCAGCATGCTTGAGATGGTGTAGACTGATACGATTAACAAGAGGTAAAGGATTAAGAGGTCACTCGTTTCATACATGATCCTTAAAAGCTTTGAATCACCGATACTCTCTAACAATAGTCTGCTGATAAAAGGATGTACAAACAATAGCACCGCTGAGCCAATCAGCAATAAATTCCGAAAGGAAAGCCCCTCTCTTTTGATGAGCCTAATGCCATTAAAGCTTAGAAAGAGCAAGAGGATAAAGGGACTAGACATCAACCATACAATCGCAAGAAACCCAATAACACCTAGCACTAGGATACCAACTCCCTGAAGCTTTTCTTCGATTGAAAAAATGTAAATCATAGCACACAAGAGACTAACACCTAGGGTCGTCACAAAGCTAGCTCCTAGCCACAGCGTTCTTGGCTCCTTAATATAGACAGCCAAAAATACCACACTGCAAATCAATGGGGGAAGCAATAAATAAAACATGACAATCTCCTCATACTAATACTACTGCTGATGAAAGCTATCAAAGGCTAGACTCGGCTTAGCATTTAGATCCAAGCCTGCCACATGCCCTTTCTCGTACTCAACCACCGCCGCCAACGCAATCATACCAGCATTATCTCCACACAATCTTAGAGGTGGTATCACAACAGCTATATCAGTTATTTCCTCAGCTAAACGCTCACGAAGTCCCTGATTAGCTGCCACTCCACCTGCAACGACTAGCATTTTTGATGGATACTGCTTGAGTGCCTTCTTCGTTTTTGCTAACAATATATCTAACACCGCAGCCTGAAAGGAAGCACAGAGATCCTCAAGCACAAGCTCCTCACCCTTTTGCTGCGCATTATGGTGCAGGTTGATAAAGGCTGATTTTAGGCCTGAAAAAGAAAATTCTAAATGATCCTCTTTCATCATGGCACGAGGAAAATGATAGGTATCTGTCCCTTGGTGAGCTAGCTGATCAATCTCACGACCAGCAGGATAGGGCAAGCCCATCACACGTCCTACCTTATCATAGGCCTCACCAACTGCGTCATCACGTGTTTCTCCAACAATATGATATTCTCCTGGCTCGGTCACATAGACAAGCTCTGTATGCCCACCAGAAACCAAGAGAGCCATAAGAGGGTATTCCAGCTCTCCTTGCTCGCGTGCCGCCATCAGGTGCCCTGCCATATGATTGACTGGAATCAAGGGCAAATCATTAGCCCAAGCAAAGGCCTTGGCTGCTGCTAGGCCAACTAGCAAGGCCCCCACCAGACCTGGTCCATAGGTAACCGCAACCGCAGTCAAGTCAGAAGCCTCAAGCTGGGCCTCCTTGAGTGCGTCATCAAAGCAAGTCGTAATCACCTCCACATGATGACGACTAGCCACTTCAGGAACCACTCCACCAAAACGCTTGTGACTTTCAACCTGACTAGCAATAATATTGGTCAATAAGACGTTGTCGTTTTTTAAGATAGCAACACTTGTCTCATCACAAGAGCTCTCCACTGCTAAAATATATCTATCTGTCATTCTTTCCTTCCCGCCTCATGATCAAGGCTGCTTCTATTGGATCATGATAATAATTGCTACGCTGGCCTACCACCTCAAAGCCATGCTTAAGGTAAAGCTGCTGCGCCCTATGGTTTGACGCTCTAACCTCAAGAAATATCACTCCCTCAAAGCCATCTAGCTGTCCCATGAGCCAAGAGGCAATCCCTTGCCCCTGATAGCTTGGCAAAACAGCTAGATTAGTGATTTCCATTTCTCCTGGCAGCTGTTGAATCGCTAAAAAACCTAGCAGGGTCTCCTGATGATAAAAGGTAAAATAATCAACATGCTCCTGCTGCATATCAGACACTATCTGCTTTAAGGTCCAAGGGGATTGACCATAGACCTCTTTTAGCACCTGATAGACAGCTGCTGCTTTTTCTTGGATAGACATCATCGCTAAACTCGCTTGACATACTGGCTGTCATCACCGGCAGCATGAGTTTTGAGCCAGTTTTCCTCTGCCTCGACCCGCTTCAAATATTGTGGGACAAAGGCTGCTACATTGTCAGCTGAAAGGCTGCTGCCTAGCAAACCAACCTCAAAAGCCGATGGCAGACTTGGCTTTATCTTGGCCTCTGGCAAGGCTGATCGAATGTCCTCTGCAAAGCCCTCCACTTCTCCAACAAAAATCACATGGTCACAAGAGACCAGTTCTGCTAAAACAGCATCAAAGGACGCGTACTTATCCTGTTTCACAGCTTTTTGATGGTGATAATAGCCCACATAAACATGGCGTCGTCTAGCATCAATCAAAGGGACAACCAAGCTATCAGGGTTTTCTCGGCAAGTAGAAGCCGCTAGGGCATATAGGCTTGATACGCCAACGAGGTCAATACTTAGGCTATAAGCAAGCATTTTTGCTGTAGCAGTAGCAACACGCAAGCCAGTATAGGAGCCCGGCCCTTCTGCTACTACGATCCGATCAAGATCCTTTGGCTTCAGGTCAGCTGAGGACATTAAAAAATCAATAGCCGGCATCAGACTAATACTGTGATTCTTCTTAACATTAATCGTAAGATCAGCCAATAATGTGCCATCGTCTAATAGAGCAACAGATAATGCCTTATTTGATGTGTCAAATGCAAGTGTCTTCATACTAAGCCCTTCTCAAGTCATTTCTATTCCACAATTATAACATAAAATAAAGGTCATGGAAAAGGAGACAGCCACAGCCTCATCACCGGTCAAGAGAATAATTTTATCGAAACTTTTTACTAAAAGCCGATAGTATGGTATAATCTTAGTAATTGCACAGAATCAGGTTTAAATCTATTACACAATAATCACATGATAGGTAATCGTCAAAACAGAGGCCTTCTCGTTTTGACCTATTTGTTATTGTTTGGATAATCGATTCATCATGAAAGGAAGATATCATCAATGATTTATAAAGTTTTCTACCAAGAAACAAAGGAACGCAGTCCGCGTCGTGAAAACACACAGGCCCTATACCTAGATATAGACGCTGCAAGTGAGCTTGAGGGGCGTATCAAAGCCCGCAAGATGGTTGAAGAGCACACCGATTACAATGTCGAATTCATCGAGCTGCTCTCAGACAAGCACCTAGACTACGAAAAAGAAACTGGTGTTTTCACATTAACGGAGTTTTAACATGACAAATATCAGTTTAAGGCCTAATGAGGTTGGGGTTTATGCGATTGGTGGTCTGGGAGAGATCGGCAAAAACACCTACGGTATTGAGTATCAAGATGAAATCATCATTGTCGATGCCGGTATCAAATTCCCAGAGGACGATCTGCTAGGGATTGACTATGTTATCCCCGATTACTCTTATATTGTTGACAATTTGGAGCGCGTCAAGGCTCTTGTGATTACTCATGGTCATGAGGATCATATTGGCGGTATTCCTTTTTTACTAAAGCAAGCTAATGTGCCTATATATGCAGGCCCCTTAGCTCTAGCTCTTATCCGAGGAAAGCTGGAGGAGCACGGTCTCTTACGCGATGCTGTGCTCTATGAGATTAATCACAATACCGAGCTCACCTTTAAGCATATGAGCGTTACCTTCTTTAAAACAACTCACTCTATTCCAGAGCCACTTGGGATTGTTATCCACACCCCACAAGGGAAAGTCATCTGTACTGGCGACTTCAAGTTTGACTTTACACCTGTTGGTGATCCGGCTGATCTACATCGCATGGCTGCTCTTGGTAAGGACGGGGTTCTTTGTCTATTGTCCGATTCGACAAATGCCGAGATACCAACCTTTACGAATTCTGAAAAGGTCGTTGGCCAGTCAATCATGAACATTATTGAAGGCATTCATGGACGTATCATTTTTGCTTCCTTTGCTTCAAATATCTACCGCTTGCAGCAGGCTGCAGAAGCCGCTGTTAAGACAGGGCGTAAGATTGCTGTATTTGGTCGTTCAATGGAAAAGGCTATTGTTAACGGTATTGAGCTTGGCTACATCAAGGTCCCAAAGGGAACCTTTATTGAGCCTAATGAGATTAAACATTACCACGCTAGTGAGATTTTGATCATGTGTACCGGCAGTCAAGGGGAGTCTATGGCCGCCCTTGCTAGGATTGCCAATGGTACCCACAGACAGGTCAGCTTACAGCCTGGAGACACTGTCATCTTTTCATCAAGTCCAATTCCTGGTAATACCGTCAGCGTCAATAAGCTAATCAATACGATTCAGGAGGCTGGAGTTGACGTTATTCATGGAAAGGTCAACAATATCCACACCTCCGGTCATGGTGGCCAGCAGGAGCAAAAGCTAATGCTTAGCCTTATTAAGCCAAAATACTTTATGCCTGTCCATGGTGAATACCGTATGCAGAAGGTTCATGCTGGGCTTGCTGTTGATATTGGGATTCCAGAGGAAAATATCTTTATCATGGAAAATGGTGACGTATTGGCCTTGACCAGTGATAGCGCTCGTATAGCCGGTCATTTCAATGCTCAGGACATTTATGTAGATGGCAATGGCATTGGAGATATTGGGACAGCAGTCCTTCGCGATCGTCGTGATCTTTCAGAGGACGGGGTTGTCCTTGCAGTGGCGACTGTTGATTTTGAGACACAGATGATCTTAGCCGGACCAGATATTCTCAGCCGCGGCTTTATCTACATGCGCGAGTCAGGCGAGCTCATCAGAGAGAGTCAGCGCGTGCTTTTCAATGCGATTCGTATCGCTCTGAAAAATAAGGACGCTAGTATCCAGTCTGTCAATGGTGCTATCGTTAATGCGCTTCGTCCCTTCCTTTACGAAAAGACAGAGCGCGAGCCTATTATCATTCCGATGGTTCTAACGCCTGATAGCCAATAGATCTTTGACACGAGCTTAGAGACTCGTGTTTTTTTGTTGCGTCAACGTCAATGACTGACGTACAAGGCTATGAGGCATACTACTTGCCCAACACGTGCTGTTAGCTAAGCTTAACAGAGTGACGTGCTGAGCTAGCTTAAGGGCCTTTGTCTAGCTATACTACTAAAAATAGCCTGCTGAGCTTAGCAAACCTGTCAAGCCACATCTCAAAAGAGAGCGATAACATTTGACTACAGGCTGATTGATTCCCACGAGTCATTTTATAAAAACAGCAGCAAGCACAGCAAAAAGAGCTGCACTTTAGACAATCTTAACTAAGATACTTTATGACCTAGTCTCATTCATTAAAAACCGAACAGGTCTGGCTTTTGAAATCTCAGAAAGCTAGACCTGTTCGGTTGTTTTATTTTGTTTTATTTTAGGGTAGACTTGTGTCGCAACCTCATGCTACAAATTCTATCATAAGGAGCTTTTTGTGCAGTCTAGGTTGGCTGACAAAGCTCCACCATACCACCAAAATCGCATGGCACCTGCTTTTGATCGGCAAAGGTCATACGACTTTTGGTCTGTCATACCTAAAAAACTATCACATCAGCCTTTTTAGGAAATTGCTGTTATGCTAGTCTCTTAAAGGCCACACTCTGCTCGGTACTGCTCGGCTTCGGCCTGAGTCGCTAAGACAAAATGCCCAGGAGTGATTTCATGCATTTGTCGCTCTTGGCCATCTAGCTCCTGGCTAGGATCATAAACCTCTGCAATACGCTTACGCTCCTTTTCAGGATCCGGCTCAGGAATGGCCGAGATCAAGCTTTTCGTATAAGGGTGAATCGGGTGATTGTAAACCTCATCAGATGTCCCAATCTCAAGCATTTTGCCCCAATGCATCACACCAATACGGTCTGAAATGTATTTGACCATAGACAAATCGTGAGCGATAAAGAGATAGGTCAAGCCACGCTTTTTTTGCAATTGCTGCATGAGACTCACTACCTGTGCTTGAATCGACACATCAAGCGCTGAAATCGGCTCATCTGCGATAATAAAGGTCGGCTTCACAGCCAAGGCACGCGCAATGCCAATTCGCTGGCGTTGACCACCGGAAAATTCATGTGGGTAGCGCGTCAAATGGTTCTGATTGAGCCCAACAAGCTTTAACAGCTCCTGGACTCTTGCTTCACGCTCTGCCTTTGAGGCTGTCAAGCCATGAATGTCTAAGCCCTCTGCAACAATGTCTCTAATTTTCATACGGCCGTTCAAACTAGCCTGAGGATCTTGGAAGATCATTTGTGCATGCTTACGAAAGCTATGCAGCTTTTTCCCTTTTAATTGGGAGACATTTTCTCCGTTAAAGATAATCTCACCATCACTAATGTCATACAGTTTCAAAATAGCTCGACCAACTGTCGTCTTGCCTGAGCCTGATTCCCCAACAAGGCCAAATACTTCCCCCTCATAAATGTCAAAGCTAAGGCGATCAATAGCCTTAACCTCGTTTTTCTTCCCCTTGTTAAAGGTTAAGGAAACATTCTTTACTTCGATTAATTTTTTACGAGCTTCTGTCATTAAGCCTTCCTCTCTTCCATTTCCTGCCATTTTGCCCAACGCTTGCGGATTGGGAATGGAGGGGTTATTTTAGGAGCACGCTCATCTAGCAACCAGGTTGCTGCGTAGTGGCTGTCACTTACCTTGAACATTGGAGGCTCTTTGATATGGTCAATGTCTAGGGCAAACTCATTACGGGCAGCAAAAGCATCTCCCTTTGGAGGGTTTAATAAATCTGGCGGCGTTCCGGGAATAGACCTCAAGCTACCTGCTGCAGTAGCTGTTGTTGGCATCGAATTGAGCAAGCCCCAGGTATAAGGGTGCTGCGGATGATAAAATACCTCGTCAACCGTTCCATATTCGACAATCTTTCCAGCATACATGACAGCAACGCGATCTACCATTCCAGCAACAACACCAAGGTCATGCGTAATAAAGATAATCGATGATGCGGTCTGAGACTGAATATCCTTCATCAGCTTCAAAATCTGGGCCTGAATGGTAACATCAAGAGCTGTTGTCGGCTCATCTGCAATCAAAATATCAGGATTGGCAGCTAGAGCAATGGCAATAACAGCCCGTTGCCGCATGCCCCCAGACCACTGATGTGGGTAATCCTTAAGGTGCTCCTCAGCATTTGGGATACCAACCTGACGCATCAGGTCTAAAGCACGCTTCAAGGCTTCTGTCTTATGAATGCTTTGATGAATCATTATTGCCTCTGCAATCTGCATGCCAATTGTCATGGTAGGATCAAGGCTGGTCATCGGATCCTGGAAGATCATTGCAATTTCATTGCCACGCACCTTGACCCATTCCTCCTCCTTCAGCTCATTGAGCTGCTTGCCCTTAAAGCAAATATTCCCTGAAATACTTGCATTCTTAGCATTTAACCCCATCAGCGTGCGAGTGGTTACAGATTTCCCTGAGCCTGATTCTCCCACAATCGCAAGAGTCTCTCCCTTTTTTAGCTCAAAGCTGATATCACGAATCGCCTTAACATCTCCAGCGTAGGTTTTAAAATCAACATGGAGGTTTTTGACACTTAAAATGGTTTCATTCGTCATTTTATTTCCCCCTATTCATCACTTGATTTTGGATCAAAAGCGTCACGCAAGCCATCACCCAACAAAATAAAGGCTAGCGAAATTAACACCAAGGCAAAAGCCGGCAGCAGCACCTGATAAGGATAATATTGCAGGCTTTCTTGTGCATCAGTAATCAATGAACCAATCGAAGCTGTCGGTGGCTTAACGCCTAAATTAATCGCAGATAAAACTGACTCATACATGATAGCACTCGGAACAGTCATCATGATTTGAACAATAATAATCCCTGAAATATTTGGCAATACATGCTTAAAGGCAATCCTGATATTACTTTCTCCCAAGGCACGAGAAGCAAGGACGAAATCACGCTCTCGATAAGACAGGGTTAGGTTGCGGACCTGCCTAGCCATTGAGGTCCAGCCTACAATCGCAATTGAAATAATAATTGAAGTCACACCATTGCCAAGCAAAAGACCAAGCATGGTCACAATAACAAGGTTTGGAATAGAGGAGATAATCTCAATGATCCGCTGCATCACCATGTCAGTCTTGCCACCAACAAAGCCTGAGACCAAGCCATAGGTTACCCCAATCACTAGATCGATCAGGGTTGCGACAATAGCAATCAAAAGAGAAATACGAATCCCTACCGTAATACGTTTTCCAATACTGCGCCCCAGATTATCCGTCCCGAGTAAGAAGGCCTTGTCCTCTGGGACCCCTTGATCCGCATAAGCGTCATTGGGCTCTGTATTACCAGCGTAGGTAATGGTCCCATTCCAAAATGGCAAGCTGCTGCTTAGCTTTGGCGGCAGGTTACGGTATATGCTTACCTCCTTACTGTTAAAGCTATTGGCATCATCTGTAGATACAACAAATAAAGAACCAATAGAAAACAAAAGCAGCACAGCTAAAAACCCCATCGCAATAACAGCTAGTTTATTGTGCTTTAGCCTACGCCAAGCGTCCTGAAGAAAGGAAAGCGCCGGCTTTTCAATTTTTTCTTGTGTCGCTAAGCTACCTGCTCCAACAAGCTTAAATGATTTTGTTTCTTCTAGCATAGCACTCTCCTATCCCAAACGAACACGTGGATCTGCGATACTAATGATCATATCAGTTGCCAAAATAGCAACCATCAGCATTAGCGCATAGACAATCGTTGTTCCCATAATCACTGGGTAATCCTTGGTGGGAATAGAGGTCACAAACTGCTGCCCAATCCCCGGAATGGAAAAAATCTGCTCAATCAGGGCTGATCCCGTCAAAATACCAGCAGCCATCGGACCAACCAAGGTTAACACAGGAATCATCGAATTGCGGTAAGCATGCCGACGAGTCACCTGACGCTTAGTCAAGCCCTTCGCCCTAGCTAGCTGAATATAATCTGTCGATAAGGTCTCGATCATCTCGCTGCGGAAAAAACGGGTCACCTGAGCAAAGACCGGAATAGCTAAAGCAAGCGTCGGCAAAATCGTTTGCCCAAAGCTTCCCCAGCCAGACAAGGGAAGTAAATTCCATTTAAAGCCCAAATAATCCAGCAGCAGCAAGCCAATGATAAAGGACGGCATGGAAATACCAAGCGTTGAGATAACACTTAAAATGGCATCAATGCTATTATTTTTATTCCGCGCTGAGACAGCACCAACAGCTAAGCCAGAGCTAATACCAACAATAAGCGCCTGTACTCCTAAGTGCACAGATACCCCCAGACGCTGCGAGATCAGGGTTGTCACTGATTGATTAATCGACTGATAGCTGGTGCCAAAGTCACCATGAAGAATATCAAACAAATACTTCAAATATTGCTGCCAAAGAGGCTTATCTAAGCCGTACTGCTGATTCAGCATAGCAATCATGTCATCAGTTAATTTAGGACTGTTATAGGGTGTTCCAGGCATCACCTGCATCAAAAAGAAGGACAGGGTAATCACCACCCAGAGTGTCACTACTAAAATAGCCACTCGCTTCAAAAGATATTTAATCATATTTTTCCTCTAACCAAAAGCAAGAACTGGTTAAGACCAATTCTTGCAATATGCTTGCCAAGGCCTACAGGATAGACACTCCTAGCTAGCCCTAAGCTTCTCTTAAACACTTCCCATCAAGGAGCTGTGGCCTTGCTAGGTCAGTATAGGCTTACAATAATATTATTGCTAGTCCTTATAAGCGTAAGTAAAGTCAACATTTAGACCAGTTGAATTACGGATAAGACCTTTGATGCTTGGATTTTGCAGGCCTTCACCGCTACGGAAGTAAAGGGGATTGTAAAGGGCATTGTCATAAAGGGCTTTTTCTGCCGCCTTATAATCATCAGCAGCCGCATCTGTATTCAAGGCATCTGTTGTTAGAGCCTTGTTGTAGGCCGCATCATAGTCTGCATTCGTAAATTTACCATAGTTATAAGCAGACCCTGATTTAAACAAGCCATAGAAGGTAGACCCTTTTGGATAATCACCACCCCAAAGAACAACTGCAACCTCAAAGTTTTGGTTTTTAGTATCCTCAAGACGTTGCTTGAAAGGAACAAATTTCTCTTCAACGGTCAAGCCAGGAAGAGCTGTTTCCCAGGTTTCCTTGATGTAATCCACTGCAGACTTGGCAGCCGGCGCATCAGCATCAGCTGTGATGGTGATTGTCAAGGCATCCTTGCCCAGCTCTGCCAAGCCTTCCTTGAAGAGCTTTGCAGCTTCCTTGTCATCGTATTTATAGCCAGGTGCCACATGCTCTGTTAGATCTGTTCCGTCAGATAATTTAGCAAGACCTGTAGGAACCAGCGCTGTAGCCGGCTTTGAGCCTGTATCAACAGCCGCAGATACAATTCCCTTACGGTCTGTTGCCAAATTCAAGGCTTGACGAATTTTAAGACTGTTCAAGCCTTCAATAGCTCCTGTCTGGTTATATACGATATAGGCTGTTGTTGCCTCAAGAACCGGAACAACGTCCTTATGCTTTTTATTAGCATTGTAAATAGCTGAGGTACCAGAAATATTTGCAAAGTCTAGCTTACCTTGCTTGTACATTTGAACAGCTGTATCTGGCTTTTTAACCGTTTGAACATTAACTGTCTCAGTTTTGACGTTTTTGGCGTCCCAATAGTTTTTATTCTTTACTAGCTTAAAGGTTCCGCTAGTGCCATTCCAGTCCTTGACAATATAAGGACCAGAATAAATTTGTTTTTCTGATGTTGTCCCATAGTCCTTGCCAGCGTCCTTGACAAAGGATTCTTTTTGAGGAACAAAGTTAGAGAAGGACAGCAAGCTCTTAAATTGTGGTGCTGGCTCCGTTAAGGTAAAAATAACCTTATTCCCATCAGCCTTTACCCCTAGAGAGTCTAGATCAGGATTTTTCCCGCTATTAATGTCCTCTGCGTTTTTCAGATGTGACTCAGTTGCCAAGTAAGCGTACTCTGAGGCTGTCTTAGGATCGACCATTCGCTGCCAGCTGTACACAAAGTCCTCTGCTGTTAGATCACTACCATCAGACCATTTCAAGCCATCTCGCAGGGTTGCTGTATAGGTCAAGCCGTCCTCTGACACATCAACCTTTTCAGCCAAATCAGGCTGTAATTTCCCCTTAGCATCAGCACGCAAAAGGTTACTGCCAGAATTACCAATAGCCAAAGCAGAATAGGTATCTGTATTTTTTGAGATATCAAGTGTGATGATCTCAGTTGGCGTATACCAATTAATCTCACTCTTTTTGTCTGTTGACGCTGATTGCTTATTTCCACAAGCCATCAAGGCAGCAACAGAGGCTAGCGTAACTGCCGCTAAGCCCAGACGCTTACATGCTTTTGTTCCTAGTACTGTCATATAACCTTCCTCCTAACAAAATAGTTATTTAAAATAATTAAATTAGATTATACCATAATTCTGAAAAAAGGAAATAGATTTATCTGAAAATTTTTGATTTTATTTTTATAAATAGATAAACCAGACACTTCTGTCCTCATAGCGTATAAAAGGAACGATAAGTATAAATAACCATATCTGCTGAATAAAAGCATAAAAAACTCACTCAAAAAGCTGAGTGAGTTTTGATTTTCTAATAGTTGTGTAAGTAATTATCAATCTCCCATTGCGAAACAAAGGTCGCATAGGAAGACCATTCAATCCGTTTTGCCTCTAAAAAGTTGGTGTAAATATGATCACCTAAAGCCTTTTGAATGACCTCATCCTTTTGAAGCGCCTTTAGAGCATTATGGAGTGTTGACGGTAAATCAACAATGCCAGCAGCATTGCGCTCCTCTGCTGTCATCATGTAAATATTAGCCTCAATCGGTGCCGGCGCTTCAATTTTATTAATGATACCATCTAAGCCTGCCTCTAGTAAAACGGCAAGTGCTAAATAAGGATTGGCTGTTGGATCAACCGAACGCAATTCTAAACGAGTCCCCATACCACGAGAAGCAGGAACACGAATAAGAGGTGAACGATTGCTTCCTGCCCAAGCAACATAAACAGGAGCCTCATAACCAGGAACCAAGCGCTTGTAGGAATTAACCGTTGGATTTGTGATAGCGGTGTAATTGTAAGCATGCTTCATCAACCCACCTAAGAAATAATAGGCATCATCTGATAGCTTCATGCCACGCTTATCATTTTCATCATAAAAGGCATTGTTGCCCCCTTTATCAAATAAGGACATGTTACAATGCATACCTGAGCCGGCAATACCAAATTTCGGCTTTGCCATAAAGGTAGCGTAGAGCCCGTGCTCACGCGCAATGGTTTTGACCACAAGCTTAAAGATCTGAATATTATCACAGGCCTTCAAGGCATCTGCATATTTAAAGTCAATTTCATGCTGACCGACAGCTACCTCATGGTGGCTGGCTTCGACCTCAAAGCCCATTTTGGTCAAGACATTAACAATTTCACGACGGGTATTGTCTGCCAGATCAATCGGAGCGAGGTCAAAATAGCCTCCCTTGTCATTGACCTCAAGCGTTGGTTCTCCAGCTTCATCTATCTTAAACAAGAAAAATTCTGGCTCTGGACCAAGGTTAAAGGACTGATAGCCAACCTCATCCATATGCTTCAAGGCTCTTTTTAGGTTGCCACGTGGGTCACCAGCAAAGGGCTTGCCTTCAGCAGTGTAAATATCACAAATCAAGCCACCAACAGTTCCATTTTCATCTCCCCAAGGAAAGACGATCCAAGTGTCTAAATCAGGATAGAGATACATATCTGATTCATTGATACGCACAAAGCCTTCAATCGAGGAGCCATCAAACATGACCTTATTAGATAGGACTTTATCTAATTGCTCCTCAGTTGCAGGTATCTCAACGTTTTTCATAACACCCATAATGTCCGTAAACATCAACCGAAGAAAGGTCACATGCTTTTCTTTGACCTCGCGACGAACATCAGCTGCTGTGATTGCCATTAATCAATCTCCTTTTTCTTTCATGCCAGTCGTATGCTAGATACGAAAATTCCCAATATGCTGTGAAGGGGTGGAAAAGCCACCTTGATTAAGAAGCTCATCATGTAAGATCCGTCTCACATCTGCATCAGTCAATACCTTTTGCTTTTGCATTAATTTATCCTGGCGTTCAGCATATTCTCGCTTAATTGCCGCAATATTTAATCCTTCGTCCAAAAAGTCCTTGATTTCAAGAAGTCTATCCATATCGTTTAAGGAAAACAAGCGACGGTTGCCCTCTGTTCTCTCAGGCTTTATCAGCTCCTGGTCCTCATAATAGCGAATTTGCCGAGCAGATAGATCTGTCAAGGTCATAACTGCACCGATCGGAAAGACTGCCATTGAGCGTCTGAGTTCTTTTTCTTTCATGAAAACTTCCTTTCACACCCCTATTATAGGTTGATTTTAATAAACTGTCAAGGTCACATGTTATGTTTTCTGACATCATTTTTTGAGCTTCCTGCTCAACCACTTATTTCTAATCAGCTCCACGTCTGTATTGACAAGAATGGCAATAAAAACCCCACAAAAGGTTTCAAAAACCCGAGCAATAACATACATAAAAGCTTCGCCAGTAGGAATAGACAAGGTGATAATTAAAAGAGCAGCAACTGCACCGATGATGCCAGATTGATTATTAAAAGCCACATTAAACATAATGGTTAGCATCGTCAATATCGGAACAAAAACCAAGGTAACCCAAAATGCGCCCTGAAAAAGAGTATCAAGCAGGTAAAATATAATCGCAAAAAAACCACCAATCGAATTTCCTAAAATACGAGAGGTGCCAAAGGAGATCGTCTTATCAAAGCTCTCTCTCAAGCTAAAAACAGCTGTCAAGGCCCCTATCTGCAGGCCCTGAAAATCAAAAAAATGAAACAAAAGCAAAACAAAAAACACAGCTAAGCCAGTTTTAAACGTACGCATGCCCAACTTTAACTTAGAGGCATCAAAATGATAATTCATAACCTATATCAGATACTTTCTATTGAAATTAAAGCTAATGCTAGTGTAACATATTTTAACAGCATTTGTCACATATCCTAAATAGATAAGCTCAGAACCCACCTTATAGCATTCCTAGCAAAGACTCTGAAGCCTGCATGAAGCCAGTCTTGACTTCAAGCAAACTCACTATCAGCCTAAAGCAAAACGCAGAAAAAGGCACCTACATAGCACCTTTTTCTGACTCATTCATTTAGTAGCTGACAGCAAGGCCTGATAGACTGGTACAGCAGGCTCTAGCCTATCCTTTGACAGCTTGTTAATCATAACAATTAGCATAAGCACCGCCAGCAACATAAGCCACCTTTGTGAGCCTTCAGCTGTCTTAGCCCTTAACAGACCATATAGCAGCCTGCGACTGACAGCACCGAAATGGTATCAGCTTATTTTTCTGTAAGAGCTGCTAAGCCTGGAAGCTCCTTACCTTCAAGAAGCTCCATTGAAGCACCTCCACCTGTACTAATCCATGAGAATTTATCTGCACGTCCAAGGTTGATGGCTGCCGCTGCTGAATCACCTCCACCGATGATTGACTTAACACCTGGCTGCTTCACAATAGCGTCCATCACACCAATTGTACCTTCTTGGAAATCAGGGTTTTCAAAGACACCCATAGGACCATTCCAAACAACTGTTTTAGCACCTGTCAGGGCTTCATCAAATTTAGCGATAGATTTTGGACCGATGTCAAGACCAAGGAAGCCTGTATCAACTGCTTCACCCTCAGTTACCTTCACTTCAGTGTAATCTGCAAAAGCGTTTGCTTCTTTGGAATCAACTGGTAAAACAAGCTTGCCATTTGATTTTTCAAGAAGTGATTTTGCCACATCAAGCTTGTCCTCTTCACAAAGTGAGTTTCCAATTTCAATACCTTGAGCTTTGTAGAAGGTATAGGTCATACCACCACCGATAAGCACCTTATCAGCTTTTTCAAGAAGGTTTTCAATCACACCGATCTTATCAGAAACCTTTGAACCACCAAGAATAGCGACAAATGGACGCTCTGGAGTCTCAACAGCTTCCTTGATATAGGCAATTTCATTTTCAAGAAGGAAACCAGCCACTGCTTTTTCAACATTTGCAGAGATACCAACGTTTGACGCATGAGCGCGGTGAGCTGTACCAAAGGCATCATTAACAAAGATTCCTTCTCCTAGTGATGCCCAGTATTTACCAAGCTCTGGATCGTTTTTAGATTCCTTTTTACCGTCAATATCCTCAAAGCGAGTGTTTTCAACCAAAAGAACCTGTCCATCCTCAAGAGCATCAATAGCAGCTTCAAGCTCTGCCCCACGAGTGCTACCAGGGAAAATAACCTCTTGACCAAGCTTTTCAGCCAAGTTTTTCGCTACTGGCGCCAATGATTTGCCTTCCTTGTCTGCCTCTTCCTTCACACGTCCTAGGTGTGAGAAAAGGATAGCGCGACCACCATGCTCAATAATGTATTTGATTGTTGGAAGTGCTGCAGAAATACGGTTATCGTTTGTAATAACACCATTTTTCAAAGGGACATTAAAGTCAACGCGAACGAGCACTTTTTTACCCTTTAGGTCAAGGTCTTTAACAGTCAATTTAGCCATTTCATAGACTCCTTAATATTTTTTAGTACACTCTATTATAACACAATTCTTTTGATAAGGATAAAATCTGAAAACAATAAATTAACTATTTCACAATTTTTCAAAGCGCTTGAAAAATCCCTTGGGTAAACCTCTTTTTAGCAGATCACAATCACCTAAGCAGGCAGGAAGCCACAACATAGTCATAGCAATCACGCAAATCAGGGCTTTTAATAAGCCTCTAAAGCCTTGTCACGTGCTTTGATTTGGCCTTCACTGTCTAATTTTTGACCATTATAGACACTGCTTTCCCATGATCCATACATTGGATTAGGGAAGATGATAAACTTGCTGCCAAACTCTGCATGCAGCTGATCCAAAAGCTTTCTTCTATCTTCATGAGAGGTCTTAGAAAACTCTGCAAAATCAAGCAAATTGTCACCAAATAACAACACTAGATTTGTTGTTTCTTGCACCTTTTGACGACGGCCCTCTTTTGATTTTACACCCTCCTCTAAGAACAAGAAATGATCCTTGCCTTGCACTGGAATACCTTCTTTTTCAAGATTTTCCATAGTCGGCTCTACTTGCTTAGTCGTTCTGTCAGAAACATAGTAAATCTGAACGCCCTTGTCATTTGCATACTGCAAGAAGTCCTTAGCACCTGCTACTGCCTTGGCTGATTTCTTTTGGACCCATTTATCCCAAGAATCCGGCGTAAAGCCTGTGCCCTCTTTAATATTTTTAGCCTGGTAAGGACTATTATCGAGCACTGTCTCATCAATGTCCAAAACAATAGAGTATGGTTTATCAGTTGCTTGACTCAATAATGTATCTAAGCGCTGCTTAGCCACTTGGTACCCCTGTAAGTAGAGAGCCTTAGCCTCTTCAGACTGCTGATACCAGAGTGTGGCCATGGTATTTTCCCTAGCCCTTAGCTGATCATTGGTTAGACGGACAACCTTTTCTTGCTTATCCTTGTCTTGACTAGGAGCTGCTTTTTTCTCTCCATTTGTCGTACAGCCAGAGATTAAAACCAACGATAACCCTAAAGACACAAGGTTAAGAATTTTTTTAGATGTCATAAAATCCTCCTAATATTCCATACATTATTAAGTACGGTTATTTATCCACCTCTCATTTTATTACCATCATTTCAGATTGTCAAGACTATAACCAATAAAAATGAAAACGCTTCACAATTTCATGGAGCCATAGCTAAAAAACAGCTAAAAATAGCTGAGCAAAAAATGTAGATAAGCCCGAGCCATTACAGTACTTCTCTTTGACATCTTGCAAAGAAAAAAGGTATTTGCGCTGGAAATGAGCTTAAAGCCATGCTTTATGCAGTTAATTATAACGAAAAACTCACCTAAAGCTTTTAAGACCTAAACTCAAAGCCTAAGCATAGCAGTTCAAAGAAGGCAGCTTGATAGCCATATCACCTTAAGAAGGTTTCTAAAATGACCCTCTCTGAGAACAGCTAATCACTAAAGCGTTAGCAAAAAAACTTATCCTATGTGCAGCTTAAGCCTAAGTGCAAGTTCAGCAATAAGCTAGCCAATGAGGGATAAGCAACCTTTATCATGACACAAAAAAGAGCCTAGGTAAACTAGGCCCTCTAGTCATTATTTAGCAATTTTTGCAAAGTACTCAAGTGTACGAACAAGCTGAGCAGTGTATGACATTTCGTTGTCATACCATGAAACAGTTTTAACCAATTGTTTACCATCAACTGTCAATACCTTAGTTTGAGTTGCATCAAACAATGAACCATAGTGGATACCTACAACGTCGCTTGATACGATTTGATCTTCAGTGTAACCAAAACTGTCGTTTGCAGCAGCCTTCATTGCAGCATTCACTTCGTCAGCTGTAACGTCTTTTTCAAGTACAGATACTAACTCAGTAACAGATCCTGTTGGAACTGGAACACGTTGTGCAGCACCGTCAAGCTTACCGTTAAGCTCTGGAATAACAAGACCGATAGCTTTTGCAGCACCAGTTGAGTTAGGAACAATGTTCACAGCTGCAGCACGTGCACGACGGAAATCACCCTTACGGTGTGGTGCATCAAGAGTCATTTGGTCACCAGTGTAACCATGGATAGTTGTCATCAAGCCTTCAACAACACCAAATTTGTCTTGAAGAACTTTAGCCATTGGGGCAAGACAGTTAGTTGTACATGAAGCACCTGAGATAACTGTTTCAGTACCATCAAGAATTTCGTGGTTAGTGTTGAAAACAACAGTTTTAACATCGTTTCCACCAGGAGCAGTGATAACAACCTTCTTAGCACCATTAGCGTGTAAGTGCTTTTCAGCACCAGCTTTTGAAGCGAAGAAACCAGTTGCTTCCAAAACGATATCTACTTCTTGTGAAGCCCAGTCAATGTTTTCAGGGTTAGCTTCAGCAGAAACCTTAACAAATTTACCGTTAACGTTAAATCCACCTTCTACTACTTCAACGTCGCCATCAAAGCGTCCTTGAGTTGAATCATATTTTAAAAGATGTGCTAACATGGCTGGATCTGTCAAGTCGTTGATGCGAGTTACTTCAACACCTTCTACATTTTGGATAAGACGGAACGCAAGACGACCGATACGACCGAAACCGTTAATACCAACTTTAACTACCATTAGTGATTTCCTCCTTATGAAAATCAAAAGAATTATTATTAAAGGGACTAATCCCTACCTATTGTGAAAAGATTAACTTGCAGATTCCTGCAACAACCCTTCAACGTAACTATTATATAACTATTTCAGAAAAAATGCAAACATATTACCCATTTTCAAAAGACTGCTTCTCCATCAATATTGAGACAGCAAAGAGCTTTTTAGGGCAGCCAAAAGTGTCGCTTAATGTTGTTAAAAGCGCTTTCTTAAGGCCTTTTCCTAAACGTTTATGCCTGATAGGGCTTGATTTTTCTGTCATTGCTTTGATCAATTGCTGCACCGCCCATCTGTTGTAACACATCAAAAAGGCTGGGATACTATCCACAGCCTCTTAGGGGTGATTATTCACCTTTATTTTTCTTGATAATTTCTTCTTGAACCGACTTAGGAACATCCTCATAGTGGTCAAATACCATCATGAATGTACCACGTCCTTGCGTTGCAGAACGAAGAACAGTCGCATAACCAAACATTTCTGCAAGTGGCACATAAGCACGAACAATTTGGCTAGTACCATGTGCTTCCATACCATCAACACGTCCACGACGAGCTGTCACATGTCCCATAACATCTCCAAGATTATCCTCTGGAGCTGTGATTGTAACAAGCATCATTGGCTCAAGGATAGCTGGCTGTGCTGTTTTAGCTGCTTCTTTAAGGGCAAGTGAAGCCGCAATCTTGAAGGCAGTCTCAGATGAGTCGACATCATGGTATGAACCATCGTAAAGCTTAGCTTTAACGTCAACCATTGGGTATCCTGCAAGGACACCATTAGCCATAGACTCAATCAAGCCTTTTTCAACGGCTGGGATAAATTCACGAGGAACCACACCACCGACAATGGCATTTTCAAACTCAAATCCTTTACCTTCTTCATTTGGCGTAAATTCAATCCAAACGTCACCGAATTGACCCTTACCACCAGACTGACGCTTGAAGAAGCCACGAGCCTGTGTAGAAGCGCGGAAGGTTTCACGATAAGATACCTGAGGAGCACCTACATTAGCTTCAACCTTGAATTCACGACGCATACGGTCTACAAGGACATCAAGGTGAAGCTCACCCATACCAGCGATAACTGTTTCACCAGTCTCAACGTTTGTCTCAACGCGGAAGGTTGGATCTTCTTCAGCAAGCTTTTGAAGAGCAATACCCATCTTATCTTGGTCAGCCTTAGACTTAGGCTCTACCATCAATTGGATAACTGGCTCTGGAACCTCAATAGACTCAAGAATGATTTTTGCTTTTTCATCAGTCAATGAGTCACCAGTTGTAGTGTCTTTCAAACCAACAGCAGCAGCAATGTCACCAGCGTAAACTGTTTCAATTTCTTGACGGCTGTTAGCGTGCATTTGAAGGATACGTCCGATACGCTCACGCTTACCTTTTGAGGTATTCATCACGTATGAACCACTGTTAAGAACACCAGAGTAAACGCGGAAGAAGGTCAAACGACCTACAAATGGATCAGTCATGATCTTGAAGGCAAGGGCTGCAAATGGCTCTTCATCAGATGCTGGACGCTCTTCTTCAGCGTCAGTATCAGGATTAACCCCTTTAATTGCTGGAATGTCAAGTGGGCTTGGAAGGTATGCAATAACCGCATCAAGCATCAATTGAACTCCTTTGTTTTTGAAGGCAGAGCCACAAAGCACTGGGAAGAACTCAACGTTGATCGTTGCTTTACGGATACCAGCAACAAGTTCTTCGTTAGTGATTTCTTCACCTTCAAGGTATTTCATCATCAAATCTTCGTCAGTTTCAGCAACTGCTTCGATAAGCTTTTCACGATATTCTTGAGCTTGCTCTAGGTATTCCTCAGGAATATCTTCTTCAAGAATATCTGTACCAAGGTCATTGGTGTAGATTTCAGCCTTCATTTTGATCAAGTCAATGATACCACGAAAATCATCTTCTGAACCGATTGGTAATTGAATTGGGTGAGCATTTGCTTGAAGACGATCGTGAAGGGTTTGTACTGAGTAAAGGAAGTCAGCACCGATCTTATCCATCTTGTTGGCAAAAACAATACGTGGAACACCGTATTCAGTTGCTTGACGCCAAACAGTTTCTGTTTGAGGCTCAACACCTGATTGTGAGTCAAGAACGGTTACTGCACCGTCAAGAACGCGGAGCGAACGTTGTACTTCAATGGTGAAGTCCACGTGCCCTGGTGTGTCAATGATATTAACACGATGTCCATCCCATTGCGCTGTTGTAGCAGCAGATGTGATTGTGATCCCACGCTCTTGCTCTTGCTCCATCCAGTCCATTTGTGATGCACCCTCGTGTGTTTCACCGATTTTATGGATTTTACCGGTGTAGTAAAGGATACGCTCTGTTGTAGTTGTCTTACCAGCATCAACGTGAGCCATGATACCGATATTACGAGTTTTTGCTAGTGAAAATTCGCGAGCCATTAGGTTTTTTCTCCTATATTTTTTATTTACATCTTATTATAACACTATTCATTAAAAACGGATAGGCAGAGGCCTACCCGTTTCCTAAGATATGTTTGATAGATAGCATTTAGTATGTTTGCAAACCAAAACCCGACTTAAGAGCAATCCGATCAAAACAATAACTCATCTTGAAGGTGAGAATTTTCTATTAAAATCTTGCTCTCTTTGTCTATACATCTTGATTGTAACTGAGTTTGAGCTGCAAGTCACTGACAAAAAAGATAATAGATCAGTTTGTCTAGAACTTGCTTAACACTCTCACATCTTAGATTAGTTGAATTTTAGCGACAAATGTCTGCCAAAAAGATAAAATCTTCTGGAAATGATCGCTTCTGCGTCAATTTCCCGATTTGGGCTAGCATTTGTCTCACACTAAAACAGCCTAAAACTGAACTCAGGCTAAACGCTGTGTGAAAAAGATAAGCTTTCCTAGAGATAAAAATCTCTTCGTCAAGCTTCCTATCTTCACTATGCGTTCTGTACACCTTCGTATCTTATTCTTACCAACGGAAGTGTGCAAAGGCGCGGTTAGCCTCAGCCATCTTATGAGTATCCTCACGTTTCTTGACTGACGCACCGGTGTTGTTTGCAGCATCCATAATCTCTTTAGCAAGACGATCTTTCATAGTGTGTTCACCACGAGCACGTGATGCAGTTACCAACCAACGAAGACCAAGTGTTGTACGACGCTCTGGACGAACCTCAACTGGAACCTGATAGTTTGAACCACCGACACGACGTGCACGCACTTCAAGCACAGGCATGATGTTGTCCATAGCTGTTTCAAATACTTCAAGAGCATCGTTGCCTGTTGCTTCTTTGATTTCGCTAAAAGCATCATAAACGATTGATGATGCAGTTCCGCGTTTTCCATCAAGCATAATACGATTGATAAGACGCGTCACAAGCTTTGAGTTATATAATGGATCTGGTAATACTTCGCGTTTTGGCGCTCTATTTTTACGACTCATTGTTTCTTATCCCTCCTCTATTATCCTTTTGGACGTTTAGCACCGTACTTAGAACGGCCTTGCTTACGGTCTGCAACACCTGCAGTATCAAGTGCTCCACGAACGATATGATAGCGTACCCCTGGAAGGTCCTTTACACGTCCACCGCGGATAAGCACAACACTGTGCTCTTGTAGGTTGTGGCCAATACCTGGGATATAAGCTGTTACTTCGATAAGGTTGCTTAAGCGTACACGCGCAAATTTACGAAGGGCTGAGTTAGGTTTTTTAGGTGTCATTGTTCCAACACGAGTCGCAACACCACGCTTTTGTGGAGCAGCAAGCTTCGTATGAACTTTTTTATGACTGTTGTAGCCAATGTTCAAAGCTGGCGAATCTGATTTCTCAATTTTAGATTTACGTGGTTTACGTACCAACTGGTTAATTGTAGGCATCTACATTCTCCTGTTTTTTTAATTTTGGTTGATATAGCACTTGGTGACAGCCTATATCTGGTGCACTTTTTGCAACAATTGTCAGCACGTCTCTGTACACTCTTGAGAGACCAAAAGTAAAAAGTACCGTCTAATATAATAACATAGACGATACCTTGTGTCAAATGCTTTTTAAGCTAGGCTTAGCGTTTTTTGCTGCCTTTTTTGAGCTTAACCGTTGCTAAGCCGGCAGCTGCCAGCATGACCATACCAGCCTGAACAGCACGCTGTGTGTTGTCATCAACAGCTGCATGTGATGCTGCTCCTGCTCCATAGGAATGGCTTGTCGGTGATTGCTTAGCGATAGCTGAGGCAACCTTGGAGACAAGAAGACCTGTAGCAACCAATTCTGAGCCGACACCTGCTTTTGCAGCCTGCGGCGCTAGCTGATTGAGAAGCTGTCTTGTTTCTGACATGCTATTTAGCCTTTCAGCCTCAAGTCTGAGCCTTTGCTTTTCTTGGACTAAATTCTTCAATAGTACTAATTGTTGTTCAATTGTCGCAATAGAAAGCTGGAGTCTTGCTCTTTGAGCCTGCAAATCAGACAGGCTGGCCTGAGCAGCTAAGAGCTTATCCTCTGTATCAGCTAAAGCCTTTTTGGCTGCGGCTACCTTTTCCTGTGCAAGCTCGATCCGATTAGGATTTTTCTCAAAGGCTAGCAGATCCTCAAGCTGAGCCTTCTGACTAGCTAAGCCGGCTACTCTTGCCTTAGCCTCTTCCATAGCTGCTTCAAGCTTATGAAGCGTAGCCTTTGAAGACGCTAGCAAGGCCAAGGCCTTATCTAGATTAGCCTTCAATTGTGCCTGCTCTTCTTTGGCAGCAAGCAACTGTGTGCGTAGAGAATCTTTTGTATTGGCCAATTGCTCAACCTGTTGATCCAATTTATGAGATTTGGCTTGGGCTGCTTCTAGCTGATGTTGCAGCTGACTGATTTTTGCCTGCGCAGCTGTGACCTCAGCTTCTGAGGAAGGATCAGCTAATCTGCTTTCAAGAGACGCAATCTTGCCCTTGATCGAAGCAATATCATTTGTCAATGCCTGTATGCTTGCTGAGCGATCAATCACCTGACCTGATTTTGGAATTTCAGTCGTGCTAAAACGAGTAGCGTCCACAATATCTGACTCTGGGAAAATCACAAAATGCTCATTTAAGGACTCAACATTACTTGTTGAAAATCCTAGGTAAACAGGTGCATTAGGGTCAGTCTTATCAACACGCAGGAAGTTAACAGCATGACCATAGGTGTTCCCATGCAGGTGATCTGTAAACAGCATATACTTAATGCTGTCATAGATGCCGCGCTTGATACCGTTGACAGTGTGAACCTCGTTAAAGGCACCAAGGTTTTCGTACATGTTGTCATCTTTTTGACGAAGTCCTACCTTTACAGCAGATTCTTCAATAATCGTTTGATCATGCGGACCTACACCGCGATGACCTGAAGCATCTACTTGTCCATAGACAAAGGAAGGTCGAGTATTTTGATGTGTTTCCTTGTAGCTCTTGGTTAGCAGGCGAGCAAACTCCTGTGAGCCGACTGTTACTGTTACAGGGACAAGTCCTAGCTGCTTGCGGACATCATTAATCATTTGAGCTGCAAACTGAGCTAGCTCATTTTGAACCTCTTGTGATAGGTTGTCAGGGTCAACAACACGATTGAGGTCCTCAGGAATATCAACATACTGATTCATGGCAGCACCCGGCTCTGCCTTTGCAATCATTGTATCCTTAACTGCCTGATAATATTGATTATATGCTGCTGTTCCGATATAACCACTGGCTGCTAGCTTTTTAATCTCCTCAATTGGGTAGTCTTTTGGAAGAATTAATTTATTGCTGCCAGCAACGTTCAATTGGGCAGTGGCAACTCCATTTTGAAGCCTTTGCAGCTCTGCCTCTTTAGCTGCCAGGGCTGCCTTGTTGGCTGCTAGGTCTGAGGTTAGCTGGCTGTGGACTGTCTCCTTAACAGTAGCTAGATTTGCTGTAGCCTTTGCTAGGTCATCAGAAATGCGCTTGACCTCTTCTTTTGCAGCTTGAGCTTCTGAGACAATAGCTTCCGGCTGGCTAATCATCGTGTTAAGGTCTGAGACCTTTTGCTCTGCTGCTGTTAGCTGGGTAGCTAGCTGGTCGGCCTTTGTAGCCTCTGCTGCGATCGTTTCTTGCTGCTTAGCCACTGCCTCTGCCTGAGCTTGACTCTCAGTAGTCGCCTTCTCTAGTTCTGTGTTAATTGTCTCTAGCTCTGTCTCATGCTTTTCAATTGACTTGGCTAGGTCTTCCTCACTCATGGACGAGTAAGTCTCAAGTAGCTCCTCAGCCTTGGCAAGCTCAGCTATCTGTTCTTTTTTAGTTGCTTCTAGGTTTGCGATTTCGCCCTCTGTTTCCGCGATATTTGTATTAGTCTCAGCTAATTCTTTTTTACGCTCACTGAGTGTTTCTTCTGTAGCCTTTACCGCAAGGACTGCCTCCTCAAGCGTTTCTGGCTTAGCTAGCGTAGCTTCGCTGGTATTGCTTGTATTGGCATCGCCTGACTTAGCATCGTCTGCCTTTACCTGATGTGATACACCAACGCTTGTCCCTAATAGGGCAATGGTTGATGTCAAAGCAATGGTACTTTTAACATGCTTTGTTCTTGAGTTTTCTTGCTCCATGATTAATCCCCTTTTATTTTTCCACCTACGTTCGATTTATTTATCGAAAATATTTCCTACTTCAACAACGACCCTATTATTTTTGACATCAATTTCGGAGACCTTTAATAGTGACTTGAAGGACATTTGTTCGCGCTCTGATTGTGCATTTTCTGCAAAAACAGCTACACCCACCAATGTACTATCAAACTCCGTTAACAGGCTCATCATGCCTGTGATTGTACCACCACCCTTTAAAAAATCATCAACAATCAAGACTCGACTGTTTGGCTTTAAGCTTCGCTTTGATAAAAACATTTTTTCAATACGATAACTTGAGGCACTAGCGTAGTTGACTGAGACGGTTGAACCTTCTGTGATTTTTAAGTCGCGCCTGACAATCACAAAGGGTACATTCAGAATATTTGCAACCGCATTAGCCAAGGGAACCCCCTTAGTTGCAACTGTCATCACCGCGTCAATTTTTTGCCCCTTAAAAGCATTAGCGATAATGCGACCGATATTCTGCAAGAGCTTTGGTGTGCTTAATAAATCAGACAGATAGATATAGCCACCAGGTAAAATGCGGTTACTTTCTGAAAGCCGCTGACACAGCTCTTCTACGATTGAGCGAGCCTCTGCCTCTGAAATGCTTGGCGTAAAAATGACACCTCCACTTGCCCCTGTTAGAGTGTCAATCTCTCCAATATTAGATTCTTCAAAGGCTTTTTTGATAATGGCAATATCTTCTGAAATAGATGATTTGGCTGCCTCATATTTTGTGGCAAAGGTATTTAAACTTGTTAGCTTATAAGGGTTGTTAATCAGGTAATTAGATATCACAACCATGCGTTCACTTCGTCTTAATTTCATATGTTCCCCATTATTTATATATTCTCTACTATTATATCATAACATAACGAAAAAACGAACATTCAACTGCAAAATGTTCGTTTTTTATTATGATCCTTGCTAATATTTAGGTTTATAAAAGGATCGGTTATCCATAGCGAAAATACGATTGGTCATTTCTCCCTCGCCAATACGACTGAGAGCTGTTGACATCATCATCATATTGGCGTCAATGTTGTCAATCATGTGAATAATCTCTGCCTCCATAATGCGCGGACGAACAGGGCTGCCGTATTCTAATTGGCCATGATGACTTAAGATTACATGGCGTAAAACGGTGACCTCTTCTTTGTTGTCATCAATGTTCAGCTCTGTGATGGTCTTTGTAATCTCTTCGTTGATGAGGGCGATATGTCCTATCAGATTGCCTCGGATAGTATATTCGGTATTGTCTGGGCCTGTCAGCTCAAGTACCTTGGCTAGGTCATGCAGCATAATGCCTGCAAATAACAGGCTTTTATTTAGCTCTGGATAAATATCTCCAATGCTATCTGCTAGTCTAACCATCGTTGCTGTATGATAGGCCAAGCCTGATTCAAAGGCATGGTGATTGGTTTTGGCTGCTGGATAAGTGAAAAACTCCTTATCATATTTGCGGTAAAGCGCTCTGACAATCCTCTGCCAGGTCGCATTTTCGATCTTAAAGAGCATCTGATCTAGGTAGTCACGAACCTCAGTAACACTGACAGGTGCCTTTTCTTTAAATTCCTTTGGGTCATTAGGCTCCCCAGGCCGGATATTTCTTAAGGTAATCTGGTTAACCTGAGGAGTGCCATTATAGACCTCACGACGGCCTTTCATAAAGACAATCTTACCTGCGACAAATTCCTCAACATTATAGGGCTGGGCGTCCCACAAATTACCTGAAATCTCACCAGTATCATCTTGAAAGGTAAAAGCAATAAAATCCTTGCCAGCCCTTGTTTTTCTGACTTCTGCTGATTTTATCAGGTAAAAGCCTTCAAAAGGCTGGTCTTTTTTCATTTGGTTAATCTTCATCGTCTGCCTCTTCTAATAAGGGTATATGTAATAAGGATTGGGTTGACTGGTCTTGGTAGCCTTCGACAGTAGCCAGAGCACGAACAATCGCTTTGGTTCTGGTTGACATCAGCTGGTCTAGGGTATGGTTAGCAGTGTTGAGCTGCTTTTGCGCCTTAGCAAGCAGGCCGCCAAATTTTTCAAATTCTAATTTGACATTGCCTAAAATCTTGCTAATATCGTCTGCGTTTTTTTGCAGGTTAAGGGTTTTAAAGCCAACAGATAAGGAATTAAGCAGGGCTGATAAGGTTGATGGGCCTGCTACAACAATATTTTCCTCGCGACGAAGGCTATCAAAGAAAGCCGGATTGCGCACCACCTCCGAGTAGAGCCCCTCGGTTGGTAAAAACATAATCCCAAAATTGGTTGTTTCAGGTGGATTCAGGTATTTACTATGAATACTCTTAGCAAAACGTTTAATCGCCGCAAGAAGAGCCTTTCGGCTAGTCTCAATAGCAGCTCTATCACCAGCCTCGTAGGCGTCCTCCAGCCTGTAATAATCCTCCAAGGGAAACTTGGAGTCAATAGGTAGGTAAATATAGTCTCCTTGCCCATTTCCAGGTAGCTTGATAGCGTATTCGACACGATCGCTTGAGCCAGAAACTGTGGCAAACTCTCTTTCATACTGGTTAGCTGTCATGATGTCCTCAACAATCTGACCAAGCTGGAGCTCACCTAGGATTCCTCTGGTTTTGGTATTGGATAGGACCTTGTTTAGGGTACCAACATCTTTGGCTACGGTCCGCATTTCTCCTAGACCCTGATTGACGCTTTCTAGCTGCTTTGAAACGGCCTCAAAGGAGGTTTGCAATCGATTCTTCAATGTCTTTTCTAGCTTTTCTTCGACTGTATGGCGCATTTCCTCCAGTCGCTTTTCATTAGAATCCTGTAGGTTCTTGACAGCTTGGCTAAGGCTTTGAGTCATCGTTTCCAAACGCTGGTCTGAGCGGTCGCGATTTTCAGCCAAGCCCTGATGCAGCGTATCACGAATAACCATCAGCTGCTGAAAAAGCTCATTTTGCTGACGATTCATCACTGTTGATAGCTCTAGCAGCTGACTCTTATTTGCCATATCCAGCTGGTAGGTTAGCTGATCTGATAGATTATCAGCATTATCGTCTAAGGCTTTTTCTAATCTGCTCTGCAAATGCTTTATGCTAACAAATGAATAGGCAGCAAGTCCTATCAACACAAGCACTAACACGAAAAGAATAAGGTCCATACTAACTCCTATCTTTGCTCTGAATAATAATTAAATAGCCCTTTGGCACATGAACCTTAATAGGCTGATCAATGAACTCGTTGCTAGCGTATACCTTTTTCTTAAAGAAATTGGACGTCGTCAAATCAAATTTGGCACCTGTAATGGTCAAGTCAGCATCACCATCAGCCATAAAGGCCACATAAGTCATGTCCTTATCCTGCCTAATCGTCTGCCAGCCAGAGGATCGATAGCTAATGGCATTTTGCTGATCCCGCAGGCAAATTTGTGCCATAAACGGTGCAAGCTCTGGATCCGCTGGTAAAAAGACATTGGATAACAAGTGGTCTAGTCTACCGCCAAAAGCACCAAAGATCGTAACCTCTGCCTCTGGAAAACGGGTAAATACCTCTTTGAGAGCTAATTCAGTGTCCGTATCATTTTTTTCAGGACTAGCCTGAACAAGAAGCTCTGCTTGCTCCTTGACAACCTCAAAGGCTACTTGGGGAATTGAATCAAAATCGCCTACAGCCATATTCAAAGGAAGCCCATTTTCTAACAAAAATAGACTTCCTCTATCAATTCCAACAAAATAATCAAAATCACAGGTAAA
The DNA here is from genome assembly GCA_900637675.1 of Streptococcus equi subsp. equi. Taxonomy (NCBI): domain Bacteria; kingdom Bacillati; phylum Bacillota; class Bacilli; order Lactobacillales; family Streptococcaceae; genus Streptococcus; species Streptococcus equi. Next base: position 313,100 of record LR134389.1, on the reverse strand, counting down.
ATAGGACAAATCCCCACCTGCAAAGAGGGCTACCTTAACCATTAAGGGCCGCCCTCAATGTTTGCACTTGAGCTGCCAAATCCGCTGCCTTAAACAGATAGGAGCCAGCCACAAAAACATTAGCTCCTGCTTGATAGCAAGCACGAATGGTTTTATCATCAACACCACCGTCAACCTCAATATCAAAGCTCAAGCCTCTTTCATCTCTCATTTTAGCAATAGCTGCAACCTTTTCCAGACATTCCGGAATAAAGGCCTGTCCTCCAAAGCCTGGGTTAACAGTCATGATCAGCACCTGATCCACCAAGCTTAATAAAGGCTCAACCGCAGAGACAGGTGTCCCAGGATTAATGACCACACCAGCCTTCATGCCGGCAGCCCTGATCTTTTGCAAGGCGCCATGACTATGAAGAGTGCTCTCCACATGAATGGTCATGATATCAGCTCCTGCCTGAGCAAAGGCCTCAACATATCTCTCAGGATTCACAACCATCAAGTGGCAATCAAAGACTAGCTTGCTGTGCTTGCGCATGCTAGCAACAACATCTGCTCCAAAGCTGATATTTGGCACAAACTGACCGTCCATGATATCAATATGAACGTATTCAGCATCTGTTTTTTCAATACGAGCCAGCTCAGCAGCAAAGCAAGCATAATCGGCTGCTAAAATAGATGGCGCAATTTTCAGAGATGACATAGTTAAACCTACTTTCTTTTACTAACTTTTTGATATGTTTCTCGACGGTTTTCGATTTCACTCAGAAATTGAAGGTAATTCTGATAGCGAACAGACCAGAGCTCACCATTTCCCAAGGCTTCCTTAACCGCACACTTGGGCTCATGAGTATGGGTACAGGAGCGAAATTTACAGCTATGGCTAAGGCGTCTAAGCTCTGGAAAGGCTTCGTTGAGATCCTCAGCATTATCAATGCCATAGTCCAAGGACGAAAAGCCGGGGGTGTCTGCGATTTTGCCATTATAAGCGTCATAAAAGCTAACAGCTCTAGTGGTGTGGCGTCCTCGTCCCAGACTGTCTGAAATATCACCCGTTTCAAGAGCTAGCTCTGGTGCGATACGGTTTAGCAAAGTGGACTTTCCAACTCCTGTCTGCCCCATAAATACTGTTGTCTTACCAGCTAATAATGGCAGCAGATGTGATAAGCTCGTCACAAAATCATAGCCAATCGCACGATAATGCTGACCAATGGCTTCGATACTCTCTGGCTGCTCAAGCAGGTCTATTTTTGAAATGTAAATAATAGGGTGGATGGCCTTGTGCTCAAGTAAAATGAGAAAGCGATCTAAAAGGTTGGTATTAAAATCAGGCTCCTTGGCTGACATAATGACAGCTGCTTGATCAATATTGACAATGGGAGGACGCACCAGACTATTTTTCCGCTCAGCAATAGCTAAAATATAGCCCTCTGAATTGTCCTCAGCAGAAAATTCTACTAAATCTCCTACATAGGGTGTTTGACCACGCTTTCTAAAATTGCCACGCGCCCGCGTTTGATAAACCTGCCCCTCTGACTCAACATAGTAAAAGCCAGCCAGAGCCTTAATGATTTTGCCTTGCAAATGAACTCCTTTTTTATCCTAGAATAATGCCATTATATCAGAAAAATCATTCGAATTCAGCAGTTTAGCCCAAGTTTCACCAAAGATAAGATGAACCCACCACTATCTAAAAAAGCCACAGCAGGATTGCTGTGACAAGCTACAATCATAACTAAGGCACTAGAAGCCTACTTGCTTTAGGGCATCAGCTAACCGTCCAAAATCTTGAATAGACAGCGCTTCTCCTCGGATAGAAGGCTTGATTCCAGCTAGAGCTAGTCCCTGCTCAAGCCTTGCCTTTGTGTCCTCAGCCTTGCCAAAATGGCTAACCAAGTTATTCCAAAGCGTCTTTCTGCGATGCACAAAGCCTACTCGTGACACCCTAAAAAAGAAATCCTCATCTTGAACCTCAATCAAGGGCTGGTCACGACGAGTCATCTTCAGAATTGCCGAATCCACATTTGGTGCTGGCACAAAAACAGTCCTAGGAACAACAAAGGCTATCTTAGCGGTCATATAATACTGGACTGCTATAGACAAAGAGCCATAGGCCTTGGTATTGGGCTCAGCTGAAATCCGATCTGCCACCTCGCGCTGCATCATGACGACAAATTCTTGGAAGGGAATCTTACTTTCAATCAGGTGCATCAAAATGGGTGTAGTGATGTAATAGGGCAAATTGGCTACCACCTTGATAGGAAGGTCCGGATTGCTAAATTGCTTTAGCTGGGTCTGTAAATCTGCCTTTAAAATATCCTGATTAACCACCTGAACATTGTCAAAATCACGAAGCGTATCAGCCAGTATTGGCACCAAGCGCTCATCAATCTCAAAGGCCATGACCTCTGCAGCCCTTTCTGCCAAAAATTCGGTCAAAGCCCCGATACCAGGACCAATCTCAATGACGTTGACTGACTTGTCAATCTCAGCCGTATCAACAATCTTCTGTAAAATATTAGTATCCGTCAAGAAATTTTGACCAAATGATTTTTTAAAGGTAAAACCATAGCGATCAAGGATAGACTTGGTTACACTGTAATCTGCAATTCTCATGTTGATGTCCTATTCATTGTTTTATATCTATTGTAGCATATTTCTATTATTTATCAGAGCCACAGCAAAAAAAGAGATGAAAATGGTTATACTATTCTTGATAAAACAAGAGGGAAACCAAGCAAGAGAGGACATCAATCAAAGAACATCTGGAGAACTAGAGCAACTTCAAGGAGAATGAACGTCTTAGAACAGAGAATGCTTATCTAAGAAAGTTAAAAGGACTGACTCCTGCCCAATACAGAATTCAATCCTTGTTACCATTTCTTATCTAATTTTTTGGAGCCAGAACAAGAAGTCTCAGGGCTCTTTTGTTTGATCCAATCAGCCTTTCTAGCGCCATCTATTGCTCAGTCTGATAGGAGGTCATCACGTCCTCAACCTCTGATAGGGTAATGCCAAATAGCTTTAGGCGCTTTAGGAGCTGCTTTCCGTTGGAATAGCCGATACGAAGGACTTCTCCTAGATACTCTCTGCGCTTGCGGCTATCAGCTGCCAATAAAAGCCCTAGACGAATCAAATCTGTCTGACTAATATCAAAATAACTCTCGTCATCAAAAGACTGGGTAACCTGAGACAGAGCCTTTTGCAGGTCCTCAAAGCTAGCGTGCTCCACACCTAAGGAACGTCCCTTACTTTTGGACCTTGGCTTAGCCTCATGTCGACGTAAAAAGGCATGACGAGCTGTTGGGACAGCTCTCATAATCAGTTTGCGAATCCTCTCGCCATGATAATCTGGATCCGTAAAGACAATCACACCACGCAGCTTGTTAAGCCGATCAATGCGTTCTAAGTCCTCATCAGTGATGGCAGAGCCCTTTGTTTCATAGGTATCGACATCATAGAAGCGCTGTAAATTAGCGGTATCGTCCTTCCCCTCTACCACAATAACCTCTTGAATTTTAAGCTTCTCAGTCAATTCTAAACACCCTCTTTGCATTGGCAGTCGTTGCTGCAGCTATCTCTTCTACTGATAAACCACGTAGCTCCGCGATTTTCTCAACAACATAACGCGTATAGGCGGTATGGTTTTCACGTCCTCTCTTTGGTACTGGGGCGAGGTAGGGGGCATCTGTTTCCACCAAGAGCTTATCCAGCGGCAGGTGTCTTGCTGCTTCCTGAACATCAACCGCCTTTTTAAAGGTGACAACCCCTGAAAAGGAAATCAGCATACCCAGATCTACAAATCGTTGAGCCATCTCAAGTGATCCTGAGTAAGAATGCATGATACCACCTCTAGGACCCACTCCAGCCTCCTTTAAGACCTGATAGGTATCCTCAAGGGCATCACGCGTATGCACCACAAAGGGGAGGTCATGGTCCTTAGCAAGCTGTAGCTGCCGCTTAAAGACCTCTATCTGTACCTCCTTGGGGTCCTCCATCCAATAGTAATCCAAGCCAATCTCTCCTAAGGCAACAACCTTTGGGTGCTTCAAGCAAGCAATCAGACTATCTTCAACCGCCTGTGTGTAAGAGCCAGCCTCAGTCGGGTGCCAGCCAATCGTTGCATAGACCTCCCTATAAGCATCAGCTAAGGTAAGGGCTTGATCAATAGTCTCCTGATCAAAGCCAACGACATTATGGTAGCTAACCCCAAACTCCTTAGCAAGTGCTAATTCCTCTTCCTCTTTACCACTAAAATGATCCACATTCAAATGCGTATGGGTATCAAAAATTTCTATCATTCTTAGTCATTCCTCTTTCTTGTATTGCCCTAAAAGGGATACCTGCTTGATTATTATACCATATCTCATCAGCTACTTCATTCTTAGCATAGCTCTTGGTTTACTCAAACAGTCAGCCTTGACATAACTGTAATATCAGCTCTATATTATTATATTATCTGTATTCTTTATCTTTTTCCTTTTTATGATATACTATTATAATAGACAGCCTTACATCAGGGAGTTCATATGATACACAATCACCGTTTAATCAGCAAAATGGAAGCTGCACTAGACAGCATGACGAGCTTAGAAAAAAGCATCGCTCAATTTTTTATGGAAACAGACCTAAAGGTCGAAGAGCTAACAGCTTCAGACATGATTAAAAGGCTTCATGTCTCACAGGCAGCCTTGACACGCTTTGCCAAAAAATGTGGCTTTACCGGTTATCGCGAATTTATCTTTGAATGCCAAAAAAGTCGCGAGGCAATGGATCAAAAGGCACCCAACCTGCAAAATTACAACACTAAAAAGGTCCTTATGAACTACCGTGAATTGATCGAAAAGGCTACCGAGCTGATCAATGAAAAGCAGCTACAAGACATTGCGCAATGGATTGAAAATGCTGAGCGGATTTATTTTTACGGTAAGGGCAGCTCAGCTCTTGCCGCCAAAGAATTCAAGCTCCGTCTGATGCGACTTGGTGTTATTTGCGAGGCCTTAGATGACACTGATAGCTTCACCTGGGTTAACAGCAGCATTACAGACAAATGCTTGGTTATTGGTTTTTCGCTCTCTGCTCAAACAGCGTCCGTCTTAGAGGCTTTGCAGACCGCTGGGACACGCGGTGCCAAGACAGTGCTGCTCACAACCCAGACCGATGAAATCCCTTACCAGCTTGACGAAATTGTGCATATCGCTACTGCTCGTCACCTTAACTATGGCAATCGTATCTCCCCACAATTTCCAATGCTCTTTGTAACGGATATTATCTACGCTTATTTTTTAGAAATCAACAAGGAAGGCAAAACAAAAATTTTCCAAGAGACGATTATCAATCCTTCAGATAAATAGCATCACAAAAAAGCACCTCAATGACCCTAGCTAGCTGTGTACTGACCCTGGTAGCCATGAAAATAAAAGACAACTGGGACTAGCTGCTTGGCTTTTGGAAAGACACATTTGGCATAGATCGTTGAGCCATTACTCCCTTTGAAGCGCAACTCATAGCAATCAGCAAAATCAAGGCCAAAATCCTTTTGATCAAGCTGATAAGAGGCAGCTTGATTTTCCTTGATACAGGTCTCCCAAAAATGATCAAAATCCTTGGGCACCTCGTGACGCCCCCTGTAGGACATCATCTCTTCAAGTGACATGGTTTCTATCATTAGACTTGCTCCTTATGCTTGAAATGGTAGTAAGCCCCAATCATACCAGCATTGTTTTCATGGCTGGCAAATCGAAGCTGGGTTTTTTCTGCGATGCTAGGTACCAGATAATTATTGAGGGCAGCTAGGATTTTATCCTGCAAATAGTCCTTTTGAGCCATAATGCCACCGCCTAAGACAATAGCATTTGGATTAGCAACATAGCAGATATTGGCAAGCCCTTGAGCTAGATAGTCAACTAACTGGTCAATGGCTGCTATACAATGGTGGTTACCTGCCTTAGCCTCTTCAAAAATACGACGACCATTCCAATCGCTAACAGCATCTCCATGACGTCTAGCAACATCTCTAACAAGAGCTGTTGTGGAGGCCAAATCCTGAAACGCACCGTCCGGCAAATGGATATAGCCTACCTCACAGGCAGAGTAGCTGCTGCCATGAAAAACCTGCGAATCAATCAGCAGGCAGCCGCCAATTCCTGTACCGATGGTTAAGCAAAGGGCTACAGGGCAATCCTTAGCACTGCCAGAAATAGCCTCTGCTAGACCGGCACAATTGACATCATTTTCAACATCACAGGGAATACCAAAGGTTTCTTCAATCACCCTTTTAAACTGCGTGCCTGCGTAGTTCGGAATTTGTGGCCCTGCGTAAAAGATTTCGCCCTTATCAGGATCCACCATGCCAGCTGAAGAAATCGCAACACCAGCTAGTCCAGCCTCCTGATAGGTCGCAACCAGGTCCTTGACCTTGTCTAAAATAGCAGGACCGCCCTTATGAGCCTCAGTGGCGATTTCATGCTTTTCCAGTATGTCTGCTGTCTCTGTCATAAGGCCATATTTGATGGCTGTACCGCCAATATCAATAGCAAGATAACGCTTCATTTGATCACCTCATTTTAAGAGCAAAATTGTTCCTTGGTCTGCTTAATCAAGGCTGCAGCCTGCTGACAGATCACCAAATCATTTTCGGTTAACTCTGGCAAAGGAGAACGAACAGAGCCAATATCCAGCCTCTCATTAATGCGCAGCACTTCCTTGATAACACCATACATATTGCCATGGGCAGAAACCAATAACCCAATAATATCATTGATAGCGTACTGCAAGGCCTTAGCAGTCTCTAGGTCCTTGTCCTTGATCAATTGATTTAAGCGTAAGAAAAGCTCTGGCATCGCTCCATAGGTACCGCCAATTCCAGCGGAGGCCCCCATGAGACGACCCCCTAAAAATTGCTCGTCCGGTCCATTAAAGACAAGGTGATCATCACCTCCGATAGCACAAAATGTTTGAATATCCTGAACAGGCATGGAGGAGTTTTTGACACCTATGACACGCTCATTTTTGAGCATTTCCTGATAGAGGCTTGGGGTCAAGGCAATACCAGCCAATTGAGGAATATTGTAAATCACAAAATCAGTATTTGGAGCAGCAGCTGAAATTGCATTCCAGTAAGCAGCCACAGCATGCTCTGGCAAACGGAAATAAATCGGTGGAATCGCTGCAATAGCGTCAACCCCCAAGGCCTCAGCATGCTGAGCCAGCTCAATGCTGTCCTTGGTATTGTTGCAGGCAACGTGATTGATAATGGTTAGCTTGCCCTTGGCTACTGCCATCACATGCTCTAAGACCAACTTACGGTCTGCAACGCTTTGGTAAATGCACTCGCCTGATGAGCCATTGACATAAAGCCCTTGGACACCCTTATCAATATAATATTGTGTCAAAGCACGAACACGCTCTGGACTGATGTTGCCCTCAGCATCGTAGCAGGCATAAAAGGCAGGGATAATCCCTTGATATTTGGTTAAAGTTTTCATAATGACACTCTTTTTCTAAATCTTATTTTTAATAAAGTTGTACCTTTTGAAGAAGGTTTTCCATAATGACGACATAAGGATAGGTTAGGCTGCTAATGCCAATAATGGCTAAAAGCGACAGCCCTCCTAATAGACTTAGCGGAGATAGCTGCAGCAAAAGACCACTAGCAGCATAACAGCTAAAAAAGCAAAGCTAAAGGGGAAGAAAAGACTAAGCAAGATAAAGCTTCGCTGAAATAATGACATAAGAGGCAAATCATATCGCATAGCTAAAGGATAAGCATACAAAAGACCATAATAGCCACAAATAATATCGCTATACAGCTAATCTTAAATAGTTGAAAGAAAAGCGACACCTGAGCCTGAATGAGATAAAGGTCAACCAAGATAAAGCTCGTCAAGAGCACTTCTAGGATCCCTAATTGAAGGCCTCTCTTGGCAAACCGCCGTAGATAAGAGCCGTAGACGCCTACAACAGAGCCGATATCCCCTTGCCGGTAATCTCGCAGACTAGCATACAAGGCCATTTTGGCAATGCCAATCGTTACCACAGGCAAGCAAGACAGCACAAAAAGCAAATTGAGCACGATAAGGTCAAAGATAGTAGCACTAGCCCTCAGCCATTTGCTATCCAAGCTAAAAATGGACTGCATTAGCTTTCTTTTTTTGCTGCTCATATCATTACTCCCTATCCTTTCTAGTTAATCTTCCATCAACACCTTAATCAAGCATTTTGTGACCGCATCACCATCGTCGTTAAAGCCATTAGGCTGATGAGCTTCATTGGGAAAGAAATAGCAAAAACAATCATTTCCCAAGTCCAAGTCATAAGTCCTCTCGCAGGTCACAAAGCCGATGTCTGATGCCTCATCAAAGCTAACAGCCTCCTGCTTGTAGCCTAAGCCATAGCGTACTCGCTCATTCCCCTCGACTAGTAGATGCAAATCGGCATAGCGCTTATGGTATTCAAACAAGGCATTATCCTCTTTATTGAGACAATTATGCTGAATAAAGAGAACCACCTTATCCTCTAAAATCACATGCTTGCCATCTGTGAGTGACCTTAAATCTCTTGTCAATAAAAAGTCAATGGCCACATCTAAATGCCGATGGATACCCTTGTAGCGACGAATGTTTTCCAAGACATCATAGAGCATAATCTCCTGACCTTTCTAACCTTTGACAGCTCCCATGGTGATACCTTGGGTAAAGGATTTTTGGAACACAAGAAAGACTGTAACAATCGGAACTGCGGCAAGAGCTGCACCAGCCATGATCAAACCATAGTTTGTTGCCATCTCAGCCTGCATAGTGGCTACCCCCAAGGATATTGTCAAATGATCTCTTGATGTTAGCATTACTAGCTGCATAAAGTAGTCATTCCAGGTATTAATAAAGGTAAAGATCGCTAAGGCAGCAAAACCTGGCTTAATGATTGGAAAAGCAACGTTAAAGAAGGTTCTAATCTCACCACAGCCATCAATTTTGGCAGACTCCAGCAGCTCTGTTGGTATGTTTTCTGAAAATTGCTTCATCAGGAATACCCCAAAAGGCCAGCCCACCAAAGGCAAAATAACTGCTGCTAGCGTATCGTGGATGCCCATAAAATTCACAATACGAACCAATGGCACCAAGACGACCTGCTTAGGCAGAGCCATAGCAGCAATAAAGATTGAAAACAACAAACGTTGCCCATAAAACCGTTTTTTTGCTAAAGCATAGCCTGCCAAGGAAGAGGTGCCACAAACCAAAAGCATGGTGGCAACAGAAATATAGATACTGTTCCAGAGCCATTTAAGAGCCGGATTTTGAATAATCAAGGCCTTAAAATTTTCAACAGTAGGTGCCTTTGGCCACCATTGTGGTGGGACAACAATAGTATCCGGCTGGGATTTAAAGGCTCCTGTCATGATCCAATAAAAGGGGAAAATAAATAATATTGTTAATAAACATAGAATGGCTGTTGTTAGGATATCTGATGCTGTTAATTTCTTTTTCCTCATGTCAAGCTCCTTTTAATATTCCACATCATTACCCAAGAATTTGAATTGGGCAAAGCTGATCAGTGAAATCAAGATAGCCAAGAAAACCCCCATCGTGTTAGCATAGCCGTATTCCGATAGCTTGAAGGCTTTTTCGTAAAGATAGTACATCAGGGTGCTGGTTGAATAGTTTGGACCACCAGAGGTCAACAGCTGAATCAAGGCAAAGCATTGGAAAGAATTGATCGTTGTGATGACCGTGATATAGAGAGTGGTTGGCAATAGACTTGGCCATTTTATTTTCCAAAAGACCTGCAATTCAGTCGCACCGTCAACACGAGCTGCCTCCACTAAGGAATTGTCAATATTTCCCATCGCAGCAATATAAAGAATAATAGGCTGCCCAACAGAGGTTGTTAATAAAATCACAATAATAGCCAGCAAGGCCCAATGCTTGTCCCCAAGCCAGCTAATATTTTGCTCAATAACATGCCCATACTTTAGCACATAGTTCAAAATACCTGACATAGGATCATAGATCCATTTCCAAACAACTGTTACCGCAACACTACCTGTCACAACTGGCAGGAAGAAAACCGCCCGGTAAAACGAACGTGAAATCACATGCTTATTGTAGGTTTTTGTCGCTACAAATAATGAAAAGAAAACAACAATTGGTACTGAACCAACTACAATAATAAGGGTATTAATCAAAGACTTTATAAACACAGGATCCTGAAACATTCTCACATAGTTATCAAGCCCGACAAAGGTAAAGTCTGTCATCGTATAATTAAAAAAGCTAGTAACAAAGCCCATAATCATTGGTACTAAAACAAATACCACAAAGAAAACCAAGACCGGGGCCAAAAAAGCATATGAAACGAGTGTCTCTCTCATTTTTAACTTATTGACGTTCACTCAAAGATACCTCTTTTTCTATTAATCTTCCTAAAAGGAAAGGCTCCTTACCAGTGACCATTGGACATGTGCATTGAAAAGGAGCCACTTTTATCTCACACTATTGTGCTTTTTCGATGGTTTTATTTGCTTTTTCAGTGAATGCTTTGAGGGCTGCTGCAGGCTTTTCATCTCCATTTGATACTGCCTGAACCATTGGGAACCATAGTGTTCTCATCTCAGCAAAGCCATCAATAGTGTTGTAGTATGGTGAATAGTATTGTGTCCACTTAGAAACCATTGCCATGCGTTCATCATCATAGAGATTACCATAAGAGCTTCTTACAGGGAATGCACCTGTACGAACCACATTTTTTGGACCCCATTCTTTGTCATCTGCGATAAACTGGATAAATTTCTTAGAAGCTTCAATCTTTTTGTCGTCCTTGTTGTTGAACACTGCAAAGCCGTTCACTAGGTATTCTAATTCAGGCTTGCCGTCCTCTGATGGGAATGGAACCTCAACATAATCAACCTTACTTGCTTCCAACAGCTTAGCCTGTGTTCCTGCTTGCGCTGGTGACCATAGGATTGTAAATGAGGTTTGACCATTAGCAAAGTTTTGAATATCAGCTGAGCCATCATATTGAGAGCCATTCATTAGAAGGCCATCCTTAATCCAGCTTGCGATTTTCTCCATGCTCTTGACAGAATTAGCATCATCAGTGGTGTACTTAGTCACATCGTCATTTGTGATGCGGCTGCTATAGAGGTTGGCAAAGAAGGCACGAGGACCTTGGTCACCACCCTGACCATTGGCAAAGAATGACCCAGGATTGTAGCCCTTATCCTTTAAGGCTTTTAAGACCTTTTCAAAATCATCGGTTGTCCAGCCCTCTTTGACAAGGTCAAGAACACCAGCGTCCTTGAGCATTTTTTATTTAAGGCCATATAAAACGGCGCTGAGCTGATAGGATACATATAAGCTGTATCTCCTGCTTTAGAGGCTTGGATAATGTTATCGTTGTTGACGTCCTTGATAAACTCATCAGTAAACAGGTCATTTAAGTCAGCTAATTTACCGTTTTTACCATACTCAATGATACGACCTGGAGCATCAAAGAGCACATCTGGTGCTGTACCTGCCTCAATCGCAGTAGTGATTTTTTCTGGACCAGAGGTGAAATCAATGGTTTCTAGCTTGACCTTAATATCTGGATTGGCCTTTTCAAAGGCTGCAATAATTTTCTTTTCGTAGGTTCCTACGCTATCATCAGCCTTTTCTTGAGTGAAGGTTGGAAAGGCCCACCAGGTGATCTCTGTCTTAGCAGCTGAATCTGATTTGTCAGCCTCCTTGCTGCTACTGCCACAGGCTGCTAACCCTAAAACAGATGCTCCAAGCATCACAAATGAAGCTAATTTCTTCATTTTCATTGTAAATTCTCCTTTATATTAATTATTTTTTATAGACAATGACGATGTCAAAGCCGCCACAAAGCGCTCTGCAATTTCCTTTGGTCTGGTAATAGCACCACCAACCACAATACCAGCTACTCCCAAGGCCTGAACAGCCCTGGCCTCCTCTGGACTATGAATCTTGCCCTCAGCTATCACTGATACCCCTGCATCACACAAGGCACTTATCAGCTCCATATCCGGACCTGTCCCCTGACGACTATAGGGCGTATACCCTGATAAGGTCGTCCCTACAAAATCTATACCAGCCTCATAGGCTGCTAGACCCTATTCAAGCGTACTGATGTCTGCCATAAACAGCTGCTCTGGGTACTTCTCCCTTATCGCTCGAATAAAATCCACTATCGCTAAGCCATCATGACGCTCCCTTTGCGTACAATCCAAGGCTATCACCGCTACACCTAAGGCCGCTAAGGCATCTACCTCTGCCATGGTTGGCGTGATAAAGGGCGCTTGCGGAGGATACTCCTTTTTGATGATCCCTATGATTGGCAGATCCGTCACCGCTTGGATTTCCTTAATATCTCGAACACCATTGGCTCGTATCCCTACTGCTCCTGCTTCCTCTGCTGCCTTTACCATCAGAGGCATGATACCTCCTGCCTCTGAATAGAGAGGCTCGCCCGGCAGAGCTTGACAGGAAACGATCAGCCCGTCCTTCAGAGCTGCCAGTAGCTCTGCCTTGCTTGGTTTTTCAAGCATGCTTTCTACTCCTTTTATTAATTTTAGAGAACGTTCACATCTTTATTGTAGCAGATATTAAAGCGTTTTCAATACTTCCTCTGGTTTTAGAAACTACTTTCATTTTTAGCCCTATTTCCGTTATTTTTGAAAACGTATTCAGGAAGAGCAATTAAAAAAGCAGCCTCTTTTTGGCTCCTATCTCCTGCTTTATAAGCACTCATCAAGCTGCTCTTAGCACTTTTGAACAATTAAAAAACCAAGAGCCTCGAGCACTCCTGATTTGTTTAATTGATGTATTCTGCAATTATGCTGACAATACTTTGCGTCCTTTGCGACGACGGCTAGCAAGCACACGACGGCCGTTTTTAGTTGACATACGGTGACGGAAGCCATGCTTGCGCTGACGACGGATCTTACTTGGTTGATAAGTACGTTTCACAGTGAATACCTCCTCATAGATTTTCGTATTCGTTTAGCCGGCTATTTGTGATATCAGTTACTAAACATACCCTATTATTCTATAATAATCAAACTCCCCTGTCAAGCTCTATTTTCCTTTTTCAGCCCTTGTTATCATTCGAAAGTGATAATGTCTTAGCTAGGTCGAATGTGAAAATGTCCCGTCTGTTAAACTAGAAAGATGAGGAAAATAGAACTAACTATGATAGAGTCAAAGAAATACCTAGTCATCAAAGCTGTTTGTGAGGGTAAAAAACAGAAAAACAGGGCTTGTGTAGAATTAGGGTTAAGCAAGAGGCAGGTGAACCGATTGATACTAGCCTATCGAGAGAAAGGAAAGTCAGCTTTCGTTCATGGTAATAGATCAAAAAGACCAACTCATGCCATGTCTTTAGAAACAAAGAGAAGGATTATCGAGAAATATCAAAGTTACGGTGATTTAAGACCAAATGTTGTTCATTTCTGCGAACTACTAGCGGAAGAAGAAAACATCGCCTATTCAGATACAACTGTTAGAAAACTACTCTACCAAGCAGGGTTTCTATCTCCAAAGACTCAACGAGCAACGAAAAGACGATTGAAACAAGAAGCCAAACAAAAGAAAAGGGAGGCAGAAAAAAGAGGATCCAAACTCCCAACTGCTTCCAACTTCTTTGAAGAACCTGACAAAGCTCATCCCAGCCGAGCAAGAAAGAAATTCAAAGGGGAACTCATTCAAATGGAGGCCAGTCAATTCCCTTGGTTTGGACAACAGGAAACACATCTTCATGTCGCTATTGACGATGCCTCCGGTGATATTGTCGGGGCTTACTTTGATACTCAGGAGACGCTAAACGGGTATTATCATGTCTTAGAACAGATTCTAGAGGTACATGGTATCCCTTTCCAGTTCCTTACTGATAAAAGGACTGTATTCACTTATGCTTCCAGTCAGTCTAAAAAGATCGAGGAAGATACCTTTACACAGTTTGGATATGCTTGCCATCAGCTTGGTATTGCCATTGAAACGTCTTCTATCCCTCAAGCTAAAGGGCGTGTAGAACGTCTTAATCAGACCCTTCAATCGCGTCTACCAATTGATTTACAGAGGAATCAAATTACCAGCATCTCTCAAGCGAATCGTTATCTTAAGAGATGGATTAAACGATTTAACAAGCAGTTTGGTGGACTGGCCAGTGAGTCTGTTTTTGAGAAAGCACCTAAACCGGCCCAGCGAAACCTACTGTTAGCGAGAATCTCTGAAAGAGTAATTGATAGTGGGCATCATATTCGATATCAAAACAACTTCTACTTGCCCGTCGAAGGGGATAAAAAAATCTATTTTACGCGTAAGACAAAGGCACTTGTGATTGAGGCATTCGATGGAGACATCTACCTTAATATCGCAGACAATATTTATGCCACTAGAAAGTTACCAAAACACGAGAAGCACTCCAAAGAATTCGAAATGGTGCCTAAAACTAAAAAAGAAAGACGCAAGTATATTCCACCACAATCCCATCCGTGGAAACTTGCATCTTTCAAACAATACCTTCATAAAATCGGAAAATCTTATGAAGAATTCAAGCGTGAGAGGAATACCTCTCAACCACAATTATAACAGATTTTTCTCTTATCTAACCGATTTTTTCAAGACATTGTCATTTTCGATTGACAGCTCTATTTTCCTTTTTCAGCCCTTGTATACTGGGGAGGATATAATAGCCCCCCTAAAATAAAATGTGCTAAGCAATATGAGAAACAGGTCGCTGAGCTTTTCTTTTATTTGCCACAAGGCACATACGACAGCTGTTAACATTTAAATAGAGGTTAAAAGATAGGACAATCAAAGCCTGCTGATTGCTGACAATAATAAAAGCACCCCAAGGCATTGACCGACTTAGCCAAGTGCTGGGGTGCAGTTTTTTCATATGACCTTTTAGTTGTCATCAAGGACTGGATCGATAGCCTCTAGCTAGAGAGTAGCCTTTAGCCTAACTTGGCCGACTTCTGCCCTAGCAGCAACTGCTCCAGCATCAGCAAGACGCATATCAGCAATGTCCTGTGAGTTTGTAAAGACAACCATAACGGTGCTGTCTTTTTGAGCAGCTTCAAGCACTGGCAAAGAGACCTGAGCCAATAACTGCCCAGCTACTACCTCCTGACCAGCAACAATATCAGAGCTAAAGGCAGCTTCTCCCAGCTCAACAGTATCAACACCGATATGAATCAAGACCTCAAGACCAGCTGGAGTAACGATGCCATAAGCATGCTTGGTCGGAAAAACCGTCATGACCCTTCCTGTTACGGGTGCATAAATAGCGCCCTCCTGAGGAATAATAGCAAAGCCATCGCCCATTAGCCTTTCTGAAAAGACAGGATCACTGACACTGGTAATAGGAACTAATTGTCCCTTAGCCACTGATAAAATACGATCGCTTAACGCATCAGCTTTTTTTGCTGATAATAATTG
This sequence comes from Streptococcus equi subsp. equi, assembly GCA_900637675.1. Lineage (NCBI taxonomy): Bacteria > Bacillati > Bacillota > Bacilli > Lactobacillales > Streptococcaceae > Streptococcus > Streptococcus equi. Next base: position 297,666 of record LR134389.1, on the reverse strand, counting down.
CTTCCACTTCTTTATCATGTTAATCTTCTCTACCTAATAGTTGATTGATTTCTTGACTATACAAGATAGCCTTACCACCATAAATAGCCTGAATGCCATTTTTAACATCTAATACAGCTGTTGCTCCCAGTGAGGTTAAAACATTCTTGTTAACCAAGCTGCTATCTGACAGAGACACTCTCAAGCGAGTCGCGCAAGCGGTTACATCTTCGATGTTAGCTTGTCCTCCCAAAGCCTCAATAATAGCTAATGACACCTCACGAAGTGATGAGCTTTGAGTATTAGTAGTCTCTGCTTGTCCTTCTGCTTCTACCTGAGCTACCATTCCCGGTACAGCAACCTGGAATTTGCTCACAAAGAATTTAAAGACAAAGTAATAAACCATAAACCACACGATACCAACAGGGATAACAAGTAGCCAGTTGGTATGATCATTTCCTTGGAACACACCAAAGATTAAAAAGTCAATCAAACCACCTGAGAAGGAATTACCGATACGAATCTTTAATAAATCAGCAACTAAGAAAGAACAACCATCTAAGAAAGCATGAACTACATAGAGCCAAGGGGCTACAAATAAAAAGGCAAATTCAATAGGCTCTGTGATCCCTGTTAGTAAGGAAGTCAAGGCACTACTTGAATAAAAGCTACCAACCTTTTTACGATTAGCCTTTGGAATAGCGTGATACATAGCAAGACAGGCAGCAGGTAGTCCAAACATCATGGTTGCAAAACGTCCTGCAAAAAAGCGTGTCCCGTAAGTAAACAAGTCGGTATGGTTAGCATCAGCCAATTGCGCAAAGAAGATATTTTGTGCTCCTTGGATAGTCTCACCTGCTACAACCTCACTACCGCCAAGTGATGTATACCAAAACATTGGGTAAATGGTGTGGTGCAGCCCTACTGCTCCTGTCAGACGTAAAAAGAAACCGTACAAGAATGTTCCGATGCTCCCCATATCCGCAATTTTTTCACCAAACACTACTAGGAGATTTTGAATAGGTGGCCAAATGACATAGAAAACACTACCAATCACAATCGCTGCCAATGAGGAAACAATCGGAATAAAACGAGAGCCGCCAAAGAAGCCTAAAAAGGCTGGCAGTTCGATCTTTCGGTACTTATTGTGAAGGCTAACAACAACTAAGCCAACCGTCAAAGCCCCTAAAACACCCGTATCAATCTGAGCGTCCTTTGCTGAAAAAAGAGTCAGATAGCCGCTAATGGTTGCCGTAAAGACCAAATAAGCCACAGCACCTGAAAGACCGGCTGTTCCTTTATCTCCGTTGGCTAAGCCAACAGCAACACCAATCGCAAAAATCAAGGCAATATTAGCAAAAACAGCGTTACCTGCTGTGCTCATAATGGTAAAAATAGCCTGTAGCCATGCTTGATTTAATATCGGAAATTGTGCAATGGCATTGCTATTTGACAGGGCCCCACCAATCCCCAACAACAAACCAGCAACTGGTAAGATTGAGATCGGCAGCATAAAGGCTTGACCCAATTTTGAAAATTTCTTAAAATCCATGTGATTTCTCCTCCTTCTTGAGAGCCGCCACAAAGCGCTCTGCAATTTCCTTTGGTCTGGTAATAGCACCACCAACCACAATACCAGCTACTCCCAAAGCCTGAACAGCCCTGGCCTCCTCTGGACTATGAATCTTGCCCTCAGCTATCACTGATACCCCTGCATCACACAAGGCACTTATCAGCTCCATATCCGGACCTGTCCCCTGACGACTATAAGGCGTATACCCTGATAAGGTCGTCCCTACAAAATCTATACCAGCCTCATAGGCTACTAGACCCTCTTCAAGCGTACTGATGTCTGCCATAAACAGCTGCTCTGGGTACTTCTTCCTTATCGATCGAATAAAGTCCGCTATCGCTAAGCCATCATGACGCTCCCTTTGCGTACAATCCAAGGCTATCACCGCTACATCTAAGGCCGCTAAGGCGTCTACCTCTGCCATGGTTGGCGTGATAAAGGGCGCTTGCGGAGGATACTCCTTTTTGATGATCCCTATGATTGGCAGATCCGTCACCGCTTGGATTTCCTTAATATCTCGAACCCCATTAGCTCTTATCCCTACTGCTCCTGCTTCCTCTGCTGCCTTTGCCATCAGAGGCATGATACCTCCTGCCTCTGAATAGAGAGGCTCGCCCGGCAGAGCTTGACAGGAAACGATCAGCCCGTCTTTCAGAGCTGTCAGTAGCTCTGCCTTGCTTGGTTTTTCAAGCATGCTTTCTACTCCTTTTATTAATTTTAGAGAACGTTCACATCTTTATTGTAGCAGATATTAAAACACTTTCAATAGACAGCCCACTTTTAGGAAGTACTTTCATTTTCAGAGAAAAATCCTTGTTTTCTGAAAGTATATTCAATAGCCTTAAGTATGGCAAAGAGCTAGCCTATTGAGCTATTTACTAATTGATACAACAACAGCAAAACCTTACAAGACATACCTTCTTACCATAAAAGCCTTTTTGCCAGCCAGCTAAGGCCAAATACGGCAATATGTCTCAACAAGAACTACCTTAGGTCCTATTATTGCTTGATAAGCTTGACAAAGAGACAAAAAAGAGAGAACCAGTCCAGTCCTCTCTCGCACCCAGCTTTTCAAGCTCTACAATACCCGTAGTGGGTAACTCCACCGCAAGGGTTATATATAGAACTTTTGATTGTACCCAAAAATAACCACTTTTCACCTACCTAATACAGCTAACAACGGCCCCTAACATAGCTGCCCTCAGATCCGCTATCTTAAACATTATTTCAAAGGACTGACATAATCATCTGGCAGTTTTCCCTTCCAATCTATCCATTTTTGCTCCGCAATTGGAATTAGTTTTCTTAGCTCTTCTTAGGTAAACAGTTCCCAACTGGTTGGATCTGCAATTAATGCTATTGGGGATCTTTGTAGAAATGCTTTATCACTAGCTATTTCTCCTCTTCTGTTGGCAGCCAGCAGTTATTTTTGACATAAAAATCTATTTCTAATAAAAATTTTCGGTCACTTTCCAGTAATTGGAAAAGCTCATTAGGGAGTTTATACACTACTCGTTGTACAGCAATTCCTCCTTCTTCTCTGACTAGATAATATTCTCCCTGATGCTTCCAAACCTGTTGGCCATAACCCTTGATTTCCTCATATTGACTAACATCTTCCCATGTTAATTGACTGCGTGCCATGTGTGTTATCTTTCGTTTTTATAGCTTAATCGATAAATACTGCTCAATCTTTTTCCAATAATACCCTTACCTCGTCTGATTGAAAAGCATACTCTATTTTTATTTAAGCTATTTCAAATCCATTTTTCAAGTATTCATCTAAACTATTTGCAATTTTGAGCTTCAAGATAAGACTGTACCTGAGGAATTTTTTGAAACATGTTTTTTATAAAACCAACCATCGCTTTTTCATCATCAGTCACGATATTTTCAGGAGATAACCTTTTAACAGAAAAAACTAAATCAGGGATCATAGGATTAAAATCAATATAAAAGGAAAAGTTCTTCTTTAGTAGTTTGTTGTTCTTTTGATAGAAAATATATGACACAACTTGATATAATTCTACAACATTTTTTGAAGTTGAGAATTGAGACAGTATTCTTTCAGTTTCATGTGGGATAATGCTATCTCCTAAATCATACAAGGGATACAAGCAGCGCTCAATAAGCACATTTATATCTGTGATCGATTGAAAATATGAGTCTTTAGCATTTATTTTAAACCCAGAATCCCCTCTAAAGCACTTCTCTAAGTGTCCCTTTGAACGAGCATCTAAGTAAAGTTGTCGACGTCTTTCATCAACGTCATTGTTAAAAAATGTTTGTGTCATATTAATTACCTAATTTTCTAATTATAAATTGTCCTTCAACAATCTTTTTAGTGCCATCTTTCAAAACGATTGTAGGATTATTCAAGGTATAAATTCCTGTTGATTCCATACTTAATAATACATCCTCCAATTTTAAGTTACTAGTATCAATAGATGGCATCATTAATTCAGACTGTGACAAAGCCATATTTTTACCTGCCCAAGTTTTAGCCCCTGGAATATTTAAAAGTGAAGAACCTGGAGTTTTACCAGTAACTGTTCTCACTTCACCGATTTGATCAAAAGATTTAACAAACTGAGGACTATATTCATACTGAAATGCACCAGACAAATACTTACCTTCATCTACCCCTTTGATAGCCTCTATCATACCGGAAGAAACTAAATTACCACTACTATCATAAAGTAATGCTATATCTTCAGCCATACTTGTTGCAAAATTTCCCGATTTACCTCTTCCAATGGTACCATATTGCTCAATTGCATTATACAAATCTTGACCATTCACAATTGATGATGCACCTGTCTTAATATAAAGCTGTTTTATATTCTTTATAAAGCCATCTAAATATATATAGTTCTTATTTGAATACATCTTATAAAAATCTGCTTTTGTAGAAACAGCACCGTTATCTACTGATAATTGAGCATAATCATCTAATGTTTCTACAAATTCATCAGCCTGTCTTATCGAAACCCAACTATTTCCTTTAAGATCCCTATTAAAAATTTCTATGGCTTTCTCCCTAAATGTGATAAGATTTAGATCAGCATTCTGTTTTCTTAAAGTATTAATTAACTTTTCTCTTGCTACATAGCTCTTAAACCTTGAGCTCTCTGTTGCCAGCCTGCTGTTTTCAAGGTTCTTCAAAAGCTGCTGGCGGTTGTAGGTCGGTTTCGTCACCCTAGCTGCTATTGGCTCATTCAAGCTAAACCGTCTGGCGGCGCTTGGAGACGCTTGGCATTGGCTTCAAGGTGACGAGCTACTCCCTGATAAGCTGTCGCAGGCTAATTATTAAGAACATGCTTTAAAATAGCAGAGCTAATCTCGGCTCCGCTATCTTAAACATTATTTCAAAGGACTGACATAATCATCTGGCAGTTTTCCCTTCCAATCTATCCATTTTTGCTCTGCGATTGGAATCAGTTTTCTTAGCTCTTCTTGGGTAAAAAGTTCCCAACTTGTTGGATCTGCAATTAAGGCTATTGGGGATCTTTGTAAAAATGCTTTATCACTAGCTATTTTCTCTTCTTCCGTTGGTGGCCAACAATCATATCGCAATTTAAAAGCAATCTCCCCTAAATTCCGTTTTCCTTGCTCCAATAATTCAAATAAATCATACGGCAGCTCATATACTACTCGCTGCTCAGCTATACCACCTTCATTAGTCACTAGATAGTAAGTTCCCTGACGCTTCCACACCTGTTGACCATAACCCTTGACTTCCTCATATTGACTAACATCTTCCCACTCTAATTGACTATGTTCCATGTATGTTCTCCTTTACTTGTACTGATATCTTTCATAACTCCCTCTGGCATATCACCCGGATAAGTACGACCTCCAGGTCGCCACCAGCTATTAGCACCCTTTTCATTACCACTTGGAATAGAAATCCCTTTCTCCGAAACAACCTCTGGTGAAACATCTAAGCGATAGAGCGGATCATTGCCAAGATAACCCTCGTCGAAGCCGAGTAAGCTTTCATAAAAGATTGATGCATAGTCAGCTTACTCTTGTTCCTCCTTTCTTCAGTTTTTTATCATAATTTCATCTTAAAATTTAATCAATTCGAGCAATCTAATCTCACTCATCATCTCCTTTTCCTATTTAGGCATACTTCTAAGTCCTTCAAAGTTTTTAAAATTGGACTATCATACTGTGTTGTATCATCAACAAATTGTCTAGCTAAACTTGAAAAATTAATATTCCCAACAATCCGATTATTATCAATATCATTAGTCAAAACATAAAGATCTCTTAATATTCCTGAATAGTTTTTTTGCTTGGGATACTCAAGTTCTATTAACTCTCTAAGCCTTTGTGTATATTGAAAACAGTTATTATTATCCATAAATTTCTCCTTTTTTAGTTAGGAACGATCCTTATTTCTTGAATCCACTCCAATGGCCACCGATTGGGAAGTAAGACCTGATCTCCACCTCCAATTAAGGTTGTTCCTGAAGATTTAACCGTCTGTGGGGCAACCTTGCCAATATTCAATTGACTCCCCTTTGGTATTTTAATTACAGCCTCATATTGTCTAGTATTTTTCCATTCTGGAAGTAAAGCTGTATCTATTTTTGCTTGTATACGATTAGTTGCAGGCACCGTTGTGACAAAACCGCCTCCAGCATCTGACGCCCCTCCAAAAGTCCTATAAAGTGTTATTTCCTCACCTGTAATAACTGTTCTATAGTGACTATCTGTAAATGAATCTGCAATCCAACCAGGAAGATTTTCCTTAGCCCCAACTGTTACTTTACTATCTATTTGAGTTGGATATTTTGTAACACTTTCTTTTTTTATATAGCCTCCGAAATTAGAACTCTCTCTCGCCAGCCTGCTGTTCTCAAGGTTCTTCAAAAGCTGCTGGTGATTGTAGGTCGGTTTCGTCACTCTAGCTGCTATTGGCTCATTCAAGCTGAACCTTCTGGCGGCACTTGAGGCGGCATAGCCTGCTAGGATATTCCCTACCAAGGTAGCTCTTTGGGCATCTTGCTCACTGCCGCCTAAGAGCTTGGTGCCATGATAGCTGGCCTGACCACCGATAAAGCCGCCAACCTCACCGATCGTAAACTCTGTCAAGCCCTTGGCAACACTCTTGGTCTGACCAATCAGAATTAGTGCTGCACTGGCTGTTGTGAACAGCCCGCCGATCTGGTGATAAAGCCTGTCATTCCCCATGAACAAGGTATCCCGAAGGGGATTGGTAGCCACTGTAAGCCCATCGCCAACGCTACCTAGATAAATGTTGTGCCCAGCCTCATACAGGTTCGACGCCCCATAAGCAACTGTACCACTGCCAACAACAAAGGCCCCAACCACCAAGGGAGTCGCTGCCCCTGCTGTCATGACGATAGCCGCAACCCCAACCGCTATTGTCACAAGGCTGAGTGCTAGATCTATCCAGCCCTGCTTGGCCCTGTCCTCTGCAGCTACTGCCTCAAAACGGGCATGATCCCGCTCCTGCGCTGCTTGGAGACGCTTGGCATTGGTCTCAAGATGACGAGCCACCCCCTGATAAGCTGTCGCAAAGCGTTTTATGGTGTTGAGCTGTCCTATATCCCCAACCTGATAGCTCCCAGCCCGCTTGGGCTTACTGCTGTACTCTGCTATCAAGGCCTTGGTCGAAGCCAAAAGCTCCTTGAAGGCGGCCAAGTCCTGACTGGCATGATTGCTTTCGTATTGAATGATGGCCTCGTCCAAGCGATGGATATCAGTGATCAGCTCACTATAATCCACTACTGTCTTGGCATGACTGACACCAGAGTAGTGAACCAGGTCTGATAACTTAGCTCTGGTATTCTGTAGTAGCTCAAGCTGATCCTTGAGGTGGGCCTGCGAGAGCCGAAGCTCTGACTGCAGGGTCTTAAAGACCTGACCGGGTAACTGGGCATGACTATTACTGTCTATCTGGTAATAGCCGTCCTTATACAGCAAGAGGCTAGCTGAGTAATCATTCATCAGGCTTTGCAGGGTTTGTAAAAGTGTCCCATGCACCTCACTCAGATAGCTCTTGATTGAGCTAGCGGTCTGACCCTGAAGGCGACTGTCTCCAATCAAGGCTGACAGGGCGGTCTGGATACTCGTTATCCCATCTCCCCAAGCACTGATCGTGGTTTGGGTGCTTTGTTGAAGGGAGGTAATCTCATCATATTTGATATTATAGCTCATTTCTTCCCCTAACGTTTTCAATGCGATATCAAAATGTTTCACCAATAATAGCAATACATTTCTTTAATATACCTCTTTTATTATATCAAAAAAAACTTAATGATTATCACACCAAGCTAAGAGCATTGATGGGTAATAACATATAGCTTATCCAACCTTGTTAGCAGGAGTATTACAAATAATGTATTGCCAAGAGGAAAAGCTGATATAAATAGGTGGGACAAACGTGGTCAAGAAAACCTTTAACACCAAGAAAACCATGATAATTCTTGATAACATCAAATAGTGCCTCAGCTAAATGATTATGATGACCTTTACCAAATCATTCTTTATTATCTGCAAGAAAAGAACAGTGACATCTCTTCGATCCGATTACGAATATAAATCAAGCTTCAAAACCGCTCTTAGTACCTTTATTCGTTGCCAAAAATATCTCATTGAACTCTCTTATTCAAACGCTAAGCTAGAAGCAACCAATAAACTGAGCAAAAACATAAAGCGGCAAGCTTTGGCTTTAGGAACTTCAAAGCTAAGATTCCCAATACTTTTAACATCACAAAAGAGAGCACCAAGCTGGTCCTCTCTAGATATTAGTTATTAGTCACCCCACTACAGTTGACATTGAGCCTCTTTGATGACACTAGTCGTGAATTAGTGAGACAACAACATAGCGATTAGGGTCGTTGCCCTCTGAATAGCTCTCAACCCCATCAATAGCAGAAACTGTTTTATGAACAATCTTTCGCTCGCTGTTACTCATAGGATCCATGGTATAATCTTGACCAGACTCAAGCACACGCTTGGATACCTTTTTGGTAAAGTCAATCAGGGTTTCTGTCCGATGCTCTACATAATCATGAACATTCAAGGAGACAGAAAAATTCTTAGAATAGCGGTCATGTAAGAAATTTTGGGCCAGCAATTGCAGTGATTTCAAAACCTTACCATGATAGCCAATAACACGACCTGCCTCTGGTGTCTCTATCTGAAGATTGATCTGACGACGATTGTTGGTCCTCTCAATAGAGGCTTCAATATCCATCTCATAGATAATCTTGGTCACATAGTCAGAAATCTCCTGTGCAGCTAGCTCAATATCCTTACTCATGTCCGCTGCAGCTGGATCCAGCTGACTCGCACCAGCAGCTGACGACACAGGCTGTGCCTTTGACTGAGTAGGAGCTGACTGAGCTGTGCTTAATGGACCTGTTGGCTGATGAGCATCAGACTCAGCAGCCCTTCTGTCTTGTGATCGAACAGCCTTCATCTCCTCAAGCTCCACCTCATCGGGGTTAATAACCGGTGCATTTTGACGGTTGATCTCCTCTGGAACACTACGTACGGCTTTTTTATCAGCCTTATAGACTGTTTTTTCATTAATGCCTTCAATATCAACCTGAGCTGGCTTTTTACCAAAGCCCAAAAAGCCCTTTTTCTCCTTTGAAATCACCTTGATGTGTGCTTTTAGACGTGACAACCCCAACTCTTGAAGTCCTTTTTCAATTGCTTCTTCAACAGTCTTACCTGTAAACAATACCATATCCTAAACTCCTATTTTCTTTTCATTGCTCTCTTACGAGCGCGACGTTCCTTAGCTCGACGCTCTTTTTCTTCATCTGCTAAACGTTGCCTTTCGGCAATAACCTTAAAGGGATTATTAAACAGCAAGAGCTGAACAACCTGAAAGGCATTGGAAACTGCCCAATAAAGCACCACACCACTGGCCAGATTAAAGCCCATAAAGAAGATGAACACAGGCATCACGTAGGTCATGATCGTTATCATGGCCGTCTTTTCTCTAGCCGCTAGATTGGTTAGCCATGTTGATAAAAAGGTAAAGACAGCCGCTAAAATAGGCAGAATAAAGAGATGATCATGTCGCGCCAGCTCAACCCATAAAAAGGTGCCTTCTCTTAAGAAAGCCACACGAGTCAGAGACTGAAACAAGGCAAACATCACCGGCATCTGAATCAGCAAGGGCAAAAGGCTCATGTAAGGATTGACACCATACTTTTTGTACAGAGCTTGACTTTCTTCAGCTAGCTTCATACGAGTTGCTGTGTCTTTAGCAGCATATTTTTTTTGCAGGGCCTTTAGCTCTGGTTGAATGTCCTGCATTTTCTGCCCTGACTTGATTTGCATGTTAAACAATGGCAGTAAAAGCAAGCGAATCATTATCGTAAATAGGATAATCCCAATCCCAGTCGATCCATCAAAGGACAACCATTGGATCGCCTTGGCAAAAAATAAACCAATTGCTCCCAGCTACTAGATGATTGTGCTGTCACCTCTCCACGCCCACAGGCTACTAGTAGCAAGACAAGCGGCACTAGGGCTGCTGTTTTAACTCTTTTTTTCAATCTCAAAACCTTCCTCAAGCAATTTTGCTAGCTTTAAAACATGATGTAAATTTTGTTTGACTGCTTGATAATCTAATTCCTCTGCACCTCTCCTAGCAATAACAACGAAATCCTCAGACTTGAGGTGATCACCCAGCTCCATTAAAACATGTCGTATCTTGCGCTTTACCGCATTTCGAGTAACAGCATTTCCTAGCTTTTTGCCAACAGAAATCCCTGCTCGAAAATGCTTGTGCTCCCCTTTCAAATGGTAAATGACAAATTTTCGATTTGCCATGCTCTGACCAAGCTTAAAAATCGCCTGGAAATCTTTCTCTCGCTTGACACGATAGCTTTTCTTCAAAACTTAACTCCCATATCTAAATTATTACCATTATACCATAAAACATTAAAAAGCCTCAACCCTTATCAATGGGCCTATAATAAGAGATTGGACCCACTATCTAAAGGATCAGAACAAAAAATGCTTTTAGTGAATCACGGTAGCTGTCAAGTCTTGATAGCCTTATCAATCATACTAGCAAAGAAACAAAAAAATAAAGCCCGGTAAACCGAGCTTTATCTCCGCTGACTTGAGCATCAGCAAATATGATATCCAAACAAAGACAACTGAAACAATCATTTTAATAACAAGCAGCCATATCAAAAATACTATTTGTTTATGGAGAGAGAGAGAAAACAATATTTTGATTGAATTGGGGATGGACCACTCCATTACCTAATGATTTCGTAAATCTTTATTCATACTAGACATTATAGCGAAAAATCACTAAAAAAGATGACAATTTCCTGAAATGTTCATTTTTCGTCCTAAAATGTCATTCAACTTAATTTTTAGCGAAAAGACTTCCACTTTTCAAAAAGCTGTTTCATTCTCAAACGAGAGACCATACAAGAATCACCATTTTCAAAATACACCAATTGCTTAGCCTTATCAATTCGAACAACATTGTCAAGATTGACCAAGTAAGAACGGTGGCATAAAAACAGCTTAGGAGCTACCGCATGAATCTCAGATAAGTTCCCATAAAATTCTAAGCGCTCTGTTTGCGTCCACAGGCACACCTTGTGAGGCGTTGTTGCAGTTGCAAAATAAAGAATGTCCTTATAAGGCAGCTTTAGGCGGGTCTGCGGGGTCTCAAACAAAAACATCTCTTCTACTTGACGACTCGACATCATCTCATAGGTGTAGCGAATACATTCCTCAATGCGCTCTTTAAATTGCTGACTATCAACCGCTTTATCAATAAAATCCAAGGCAGACACCTTGTACCTAAAGGAAATAGGGGCGAACTCTGAATGCGTCGTGACAAAAACAAGCACAGCATTGGGATCCTTCTGGCGAATATCTGAGGCTAGCTCTAGCCCACTTCTTGATTTGTCACCAATTTCAATATCTAAAAAATACAGCTGATGATCTCCTCTCTCCTGAATGCTATCAAACAGCTTTTGAGGATTTGAAAACACCTCTAATTGATTATGAGGAATCCTACCCTCTTCTAATATGGACGCCACAATGGCCTCAATACGACTTTGTTGAATCAGATTGTCTTCCAGAATAAAAATGTTTAGCATGGCTTATCTCATTTCTAACAATTGTCTCAAACGGTAGTGATCACTTTTGGTTGAAAAGGTGATGTGGGGATAGCGCTCTAACACAGCCGAGAACTGTAGCAGGCGCTTATGAGCATGGCTTCCTAGCTCCAATCGGCTAGCATCAAATTGCTTGGCAATATCAACCCGCTTGAGCCTTGTACTATTTTCAATGATAAAAAATCGCTTGCCATCTTGATTAAAATAGGCAATGGATAAAAAAGGACGAGAGCTGCCTTTAGCTGACAAAATAGCATTATCAATAACTACCTTGAAAAGAACGATGACATCTAACAGCCTGACAGAAGAGCTAGCAAGCGTTTCAGGAATATCGATGTAAACAGCAATGCCCTGCAGCTTTGCTTCTAATAGCTTGGCATGCAATAGGCTGCGAATCACCGAATCCTGAACATTATCAAGGGCTGATAATTCAGGTGTTAGCTGCCTGATAGAGCTTGCTGATTCTTGGATAACTGTTTGATAGACCTTAGAAATAGCAGCTATATCTCCACTATCAATACTATCCTTTAGACTAATTAGAATATTTTCTGAATCATGCTTAATAGCCCTGATCTCACGACAAAGCCGCTCAATATACTGATTGTGCTTTTCAAGGTAAGCAACACGCTCCTTTTGTGCCAGAGCCAATCTTTGAGATAGCTGATCCTTAGCAAAGCGGTCCAGCTTGACAATGACCCAGATGAGCAGCATGAGGTAAAGAAAAATCATGACAGAGCGGTAACGAAAATAAATCTTGAAAAATCTCCTTGGATATTGATCATGCAGTGAACCATCACATAGTAGAAAAGTAAGGCTGCATTCATCCAAAAGACCCACTTCTTTAGCTTGTCCTCACTGATAAACTTAATCAAGGTCAAATCAACGCTAAAAATATAGCTAAACAGGTAAAAGGCCGGCAAAACCAATGCATGACAGACCATCAATAGACCTATGTCATTATTGATTTGATGAATGCTGTAGCCTAAAACCGCTGGCAAAAGGAAAGAGCCAATAATACGAAAGAGCAGCTCAACAATCATAATCGCAAACAAGCCATTAAACAGATGCTCAGAAGCCTTTTTATGAGGTGCAAAGCCAACACTGACAGCAACAAACACCAGCTGATCAACTAGCAGCACATGATCCAGCAGCAGATTAGCAACAACAAAGCAGGCACCAACCAAAAGCAATGATCTAACAGCTAGCTTAATGCCTGAAAATGTCGAAAAGATGACCCAGCTATTCACAAAGATCAGAGCATAAAAGAATGACATACCTAGCATAAAATAAAACTCTACTCTTTCTCTATTTTTGGCATGATTAGGGTCTGACTAAACTGATAATCATGACTCCTGGTGCGCAAGGATAGCTCAGGATATTTCTGCAAAATCCGCTTGGCATTAGACAAGCCTATCCCTCGACCGCTCCCCTTTGAGGAATAGCCCTCTTCAAAAATCCTACTAATCATGACCCTTTCGTCCTTGGTCGTATTGGTTACGGTGAAAATCTGCTGATCATCAGATAAAAAGTAGGCTATCGCCACTGCTGGCTGGGCTGTCTCTAGAGCAGCCTCAATAGCATTGTCACAAAAAATAGATACAAGCAGCAATAAATCAAGCTCTGAGATATAGCTATCCCGAATCCGATCTGGAACTTCTAGGCTTAAGGCGATTCCTGCCTTCTCAGCCTTAATGATTTTTGATGATAGCAAGCTTTTTATCGAGGATACACTGATTTTACTGAGCTTTGAAATATTGTAATGCTTATCGTCCCAATAATCCGTCGCCTCATCTACCGTTTGGGCATAGACAGTCTGTACATCTGACACAGAGCCAGAGTCAATAGCCTGCCCCAGCCTTTCTAGCCTCTTGAGGTAAACTAGCTGAAATACCTTAACACCCTTATAAAGCTTTTCTAGATGCTTTCCATAGGTTTCCAGATTAGCAATATAAGCCTGCTGTTCCTTTTTTAATTCCTGTTTTAAGAATTCCTTTGATTGATGATTAAAATAAGACAGTAAATAAATCAACAATAGGGTAAAGATGAGAAACAGCACCTTATAAGACGTTGACATCATTATCGGGGATTTAAGGTCAAGAAAGGGATCAGTAAATCCTAAAATCATAAAGAGATCAATATAGTAGGCCAAACTAAAGAGCAAAAACAAGCTATAAAAGCTACTGGCCTTATCAAACCTGTCAGCTTTAACAATCTGCTTGTAATCCTTTCCCACAAAATAATTAATCAAAGCAAAGCTTGGGAAAATCATCACATAAGCAATAAAGTCTAGGACAAGGTGTCTGACATAGCTGCCATTAACTGAAAAAATATAGGGAAGTACAATCGCTAAAATAAAGCGTGATAACAAATCAACAAACACTCCGGGAACAAAGGCCAAGAATAGAGCCTTTAAGCTAAAGCAGGGCCGCTTTTCTAAGGCTAATACAGCTAGCAGCAATAAAGGATCAATTATCAAGGGCGGCAATAAAGCAAACTGATTCAAAAAGAGAGCTGCTGTCAGGACAAAAATCTGCTTCCAAAGTGCCAGTTTAATGTCTGATAAAAAGGAAAAAATACTAATTTCTGTCACATAATAAATCATCAGTGATAGTAATAAAAAGAGATAATAAATATCAGTCATTCTGCCTCCTTACCAACTTTATTATTTTAACACACTTTGTGTCAATCCCTATTATATGAATTTTTTATATAATTCAGCAAGCGCAAAAACAGTCCATAGCTGGTTTGTGACAGCGTTTGCAAATCAGATGTCAATCATTAAAGCAAATTAAAATATCTGACCAGCCTTACCTTATCTAGGGAAAAATATTGTATAACAAATAATCTAAGAAAACCAGTGACAATTTAATATTTATTTTAATAATATCTTCCACGCTCATCAAAAATTAAGCAGATAAGCCTGCTGGATTATGACATCTAGCTATGCGCTACTGGGCGTCGTGTCGCTAGCTCAAGCACACTAAAAAAGAATGAAGCAAACATCAGATATCTCATCTCTGCTTCATTCATGATGTTATTTATGATCATCGTCCAGCCTAGACCAAACTACTAGCTGCGATAGTGTTTAAAGCATATTGGCAATATGCTCAATCGATTGTTCACGTCCAAGGAGGTAAATGGTATTTGGCAGCTCTGGGCCATGCATTTCTCCAGAAACAGCAATACGAATTGGCATAAAGAGGTTCTTGCCCTTAATGCCGGTTTCTTTTTGGACAGCCTTGATTTGTGGGAAAATGTTTTCTGGCTTAAAGTCCTCATCTGACATCGCCTCTAGCTTTTCCTTGAAGGCCTTCAGAACTGTTGGAACAGTCTCAGCTGCCATCACTTCTTTTTCTTTTGCGGTCAGCTCTGGGAAATCTGAGAAAAATAAATCAGTCAATGGAACAATCTCATCAGCAGAGCTTAATTGAGGCTGATAGAGCTCAACTAGCTTCTCTGCTTTTTCAGTCAAGCGGCCTGCTGCTTCAAGAAATGGCTTACAAAGCGCATATACAGCGCCAAGATCAGCATGCTTAAAGTACTCATTGCTCATCCAGTCCATTTTTTTCTGATCAAAGGCTGCTGGCGACTTGCTAAGACGAATCTCATCAAATAAGGCAATCAATTGCTCACGAGAAAAGATCTCAGCCTCCCCGCCAGGATTCCAGCCTAAAAGGGCAATAAAATTAAAGACTGCCTCTGGCATATAGCCTTTTTTGCGGTAATCCTCAATAAACTGCAGGGTATTGGTATCACGCTTTGATAGCTTTTTACCTGTCTCAGAATTAATGATAAGGGTCATATGACCAAAGACGGGTGCTTCCCAGCCAAGCGCCTCGTAAACCATCAACTGCTTTGGCGTATTGGCAATATGGTCATCTCCGCGGATAACGTGTGAGATTTGCATATCGTGATCATCAATAACAACAGCAAAATTGTAGGTTGGATAGCCGTCTTTTTCTGGATTACCCAGTCACCACCGACATTGCCACCCTCAAATACGATATCGCCTTTTACCATGTCTGTCCATTTGTAAACACCAGCCTCATTGACCGCTAAACGAACCGTAGGCACAATACCTGCTGCTTCACGCTCTGCAATATAGGCCGCCTTTTCATATGCTGACATGCCAAGGTATTCATTGACATAGCGAGGTGTTTCACCAGCTGCCTCTTGACGCTCACGCTCTGCTGCCAGCTCCTCCTCAGTCACATAAGACTTGTAAGCCTTGCCTTCTGCCAATAATTGGTCAATGTATTGTTGATAAAGGGCTAGACGCTCTGACTGACGATAACGCTCGTGCGTCTCAGGACTTTCGTCCCAATCTATACCAAGCCATTTTAAATTTTCCAGCTGAGAACGCTCGCCGTCCTCGACATGACGCTTACGATCAGTATCTTCAATACGAATAATAAAGTCACCGCCATGATGACGAGCATAAAGATAGTTAAAGAGCGCTGTCCGCGCATTTCCGATATGTAAAAGGCCTGTTGGGCTTGGTGCATAGCGCACACGAATTGGTTTAGACATTCTTTTTCTCCTATGGTTTCATTGAAAGAAGGGATCCTGGGCTATAAACCGTTCCTACGGTAGGCTTGCTCTATGAGAAAATGGTCGATAAGGAACAAAAATACAGCTAATCCCTTGGAAATCTAAAGATTTCAATCGCTCCTATTATAGCACAACTTCAAGCATTGGGCGACAAAAATCAACTTAGAACAGCTGCATAACGAAAATGCATGTAACCATTTTCTAGCTACATGCATTGTTTTCATCTACTTCTGATATTTTGATATCATCAGCTGTTCACATTCAGCTTAATTGTAGCCTGAATTGATTTGAAAAAGACCATACCACTGATGAGAAAATCGCTATCAAAAACGTAAAGATCCTTATGCGTTTGGCGTGGCCTAGAGCTAGGATAGCTCTATAAGCAGCTCATTGGCAAGCAGTGCTGCCTCTTTCAATAGCTTCATAGCATGCCTAGCTATAGATATTAGTCAGGCTATTGACCTGCATTGATGTCAAGCTACACCCCAGCAAAGAAAGCGACAATATACTCTGGCAACCACGAACCTGTCATATCCATTTCAATCCATCAATTGGCAAGGCTTGGTTTACTTCCAACTGCTTAATGGCCGCCTGTGACAATATAGCTCTGTAAAACTCCAGCAAATTGCTGAAGGTTCAGGCTTTGCACATAGACATCTCCGTATCCGCTAAAGGTATTGACCACTCCCTCACCTGTACCAATAGACTGCATAAAGCCATTTTCCAAATGAATATCATAATCCAAATCCTGACTCCAAGCCACCACATGGCTATTATCAATCGTCATGCTGTCGCCATGAAGCGTGATTTTTTTAATCGAACCAAAAGCATTGACCAATAGGGTTCCTTCTCCTTGTGTTGACATCACAAAGAAGCCACCCTGACCGCTAAATAAGGCCTTACCAAGTTTTTGGCGCTTCATGGTGTAGTGAGCTGAGCCATCTAAAGCCAAGAAGGCTCCGTCATTCAAACGGTATTGATCTACCCCTAGCTCAAGAGCAATAACCTGACCAGGCATTGAAGGGGCAAGCGCTAGCTTGCCACTAACATCATTAGCAATCGCCTGTGTGATAAACATGGATTCTCCTGAAACCATTGAACGGCCAATGGCACCAACCAGCTTGCCAAGACCTGAGCCACGCCCATTGAGCTTGGTGTTTAAGCTGATTGACGGTGTGTGGTAAACCATACTGCCTTTTTGTAGAAAGACAGACTCCCCCATGTCCAAATCAATTTCAACAAGAGGAAACTGCATGCTGCTGTCAATAGTATAGGTCATTCGATTATAGGCCATAACACCACTCCTTTGTATGATTTTGTTGATACAATCAAGTATAGTCTTTTTTGGCAGCATTGTCCACTAGCTACTGTCGCCGCCATTCCTAACCAGTCTCAAAGCCATACTACAAACCGATCAGCTGTCAGGATTTCGGCATCGCCACCTGAGACATACGTCCAGTGGCAACATCATAGACCGCACCACTAATGACCACGTCTTTTGGAATCAACGGTGATTGCTGCAATATAGCCATATCCTCACGAACACTTGCTTCCACATCAGTAAAGGGGAGAAAATCACAGTCAGACACATCTACTCCCAGAGTATCATGAAGCTGCGCTGTAAAGGCTTCATTGGTAAAGGTTTGCGCCCCACAATCCGTATGATGAAGAACAACGATCTCACGCGTTCCCAGCTGCTGCTGCGAAATCACAAGAGACCGAAGCATGTCATCTGTTATCCGTCCACCAGCATTGCGTAAAATATGGGCATCACCAAGCGCTAAACCCAAGGCCTGCGCCACATGCAGTCTTGAGTCCATACAGGTCACAATAGCTACCTTAGTTTTGGGCTTTAGGGGCAAATGAGCAGTCCCATGTAAGGCGACATAGGCTTCATTGGCAGATAAAAAGCGTTCAAAATATGACATGAATACGGTCCTCCCAGACTAATCTCTAAGCTATCTCAGCCTTGAGCTGTCTGTCTATCTTATCATCTTTTGCCTGAAATGTCTGAATGCTGAACTGCTTTTTAACACAAGCAGATAGCACTAGCCTAACTGAAACCAGAGGTAGGTGAGCCAGCCTTGACATTGGAAGCAAGCTTAGCAGCCCGCCCTTTGAGCCGCTAAAGTAAGGGCAGCAAGAACGTGACAAAATCAGTTAATTGTCATTTTAATTAAAAAACGAAACTACGGAGACAAACTGATAAATTGCTATTTCTCGCTATCAGCCAGTATGCTAAACTCTTCTCAGAAGGCCTTGGCAGTCGCTAGCTGCTAAGCCAATAATACTAAATTAAGGAGAATAGCAATGAAACAAACAAAAATAATCTGCTTATTGGCTGCTGCTGCTGTCCTAACCCTAGGTCCTATCAGCACAGGCCAGACACAACCACAGACCGTATATGCCAGTCAGGTTAGTGGAGACAGCTGTATCGATCTAGGTAATGGATGGTTTAAATGTCCTAAGGATATTGGAGGATGGGACATTCTTTTTAATCAAGATTACCAAGCGCCTTCACGATCGCCATTTTTCACTTGGATTTCAGGCTGGTTTAACTTTATATGGCAGTGGTTTAAAAGCTTCTAAGATCTACTAATACGCTATCCATATCATAAGGCTCTTAGAGGCTAGCTCTCTAAGGGCTTTTTGGTTCTACGGAACACTATAAGGACCTTCCAATACTACTGGTCTTAAAATAAAAAAGACTAGGAATAGCTCCCCTAGTCCTCATGTTAAAAACAACAACCTAAGTAAAGACAGCCTTTAAGACCTCTCCTACTGTCGTCACACCAACAACCTCAATCCCTTTTGGCAGATCAATCCCCTGCAATGAGCTTTTCGGAGCGTAAAGCTTGGTAAAGCCAAGCTTAGCGGCTTCATTAATCCGCTGCTCAATACGGGTCACACGCCGAATATCACCAGTCAAGCCAATCTCTCCTAAAAAGGCCTCCTGAGGGTTGGTTGGTTTTTCCTTGTAGCTAGAGGCAATGGCCACAGCAACTGCCAAGTCAATAGCAGGCTCATCTAGCTTCACACCGCCTGCTGACTTGAGGTAGGCATCTTGATTTTGTAGCAGCAGCCCACATCGCTTTTCCAAGACAGCCATAATCAGACTGACGCGATTAAAGTCCAACCCAGTTGTCGTTCGTCTAGCATTACCAAAAACAGTCGGTGTCACCAAGGCCTGCACCTCAGCTAAAATCGGTCTGCTCCCCTCCATGGTGACAACCACAGCAGAGCCTGTTGCGCCGTCTAATCGTTCCTCTAAGAACACCTGACTGGGATTGAGGACCTCCACTAGCCCACCTGATTGCATGTCAAAAATACCAATCTCATTGGTTGAGCCAAAACGATTTTTAACCGCTCGCAAGATACGAAAGGTATGATGCCTCTCACCCTCAAAATAAAGGACCGTATCAACCATATGCTCCAGCATGCGAGGCCCTGCTAGGGTGCCCTCCTTGGTGACATGTCCTACAATAAAGGTTGCAATATGATTAGACTTAGCTAGCTGGAGCAGCTCAGCAGTGACCTCTCGAACCTGACTGACCGAGCCCTGAACACCCGAAATCTCCGGACTCATGATCGTCTGAATAGAATCAATAATCAAAAAATCCGGCTGAATGGCTTCAATCTCTGCTCGAATAGCCTGCATATTGGTCTCCGCATAGAGGTAAAAATCATTGTCGGTCTGTCCCAAACGATCACTGCGCATCTTGATCTGCTCTGCCGATTCCTCTCCAGAGACATATAAAACAGTTCCCTTATCCGCAAGCTGGATAGAAACCTGCAAGAGCAGCGTTGACTTACCAATACCAGGATCACCACCAATCAAAACCAAGCTCCCCGGCACAACACCACCGCCCAGCACACGATTGAACTCATTCATCTCTGTCTGGATACGCTGGTAGCGAACGCCATTGATATGCTTTAGCTTGATGGGCTTACTTTTTTCTCCAGTCAGGCTAATACGGGCATTTTTGACGTCCTTGACCTCTGTCTCCTCTACAAAGGAAGACCAGGCAGAGCAATTAGGGCAGCGCCCCAGATATTTGGGTGACTGATAGCCACATTCTCCACAGATAAACCTCGCCTTTTTCTTAGCTATAACACATTTCCTCCTTGAATCTAAGCATCAACTGGCTACAAGCACGTGAAGCAGCCTGCTAATACCTTATCCTCCTGTCGAACCAAAACCACCTGTCCGCTCACCACCAGCCTGATCACCATCAGCAATCAAAAAAGGCATAAATACGCCCTGAACAATGCGCTCACCAGCTGACAAGGTAATGGTTTGATCCGTAATATTTTTCATCTGAGCAAAAATATGCCCTTCATTCGCAGGGTTACCATAGTAGTCACCATCAATAACACCCACAGAATTGATCAGAACCAGTCCCTTTTTACGAGGATTGCTGGAGCGATCATAGAGATAAAGCACCTCACCGTCTTGCATATACGCCTTGACCCCTGTTGGCACAAGTACAATCTCACCTGGTGCAATGCTGGTCTCCTCTGCAACAGATAAGTCATAGCCTGCTGCATGAGCTGTCTCACGTTTTGGTAATAAATCAGTATCAGTAAAGCCTGACACAAGCTCAAAGCCTCGAATCCTTGTCATGATTAACCTCAAGAGCCCTTGTCAGTGCCTGCAGCAGCTGTAAAATCACCTGCCAGGACAGCAGACAAAAGCACTCTTATCCCTTTTCTTTTTTTAGTCCTCTTATTATAAAATATTCGTAAAGGAATAGCAAAAAAGTAGGGGCTGCACCCCAAAAATCACCGACTGCCCCCCTCTATAACGCAACAAAATGCAAGAGGGCTAAATCTCCTTGCCGGCATAGCTAAACCGAATCCTTGGAAAATCAGCCTCCAAATCCTTATCTGCCATAAAAGCCTTGGCGTCCTTTTTCACCTGAACCAGATCAATCCCTTGTATGTTTGCAGCATAGACGCAGCCGCAATAGCACTGGCGGTAAATATCATATTCCTCACACATTTCGACCGACCTGCGATAGCCATTATTTTTCTTGAAATCACTAGGCAAATACTTAGTGGTGTAAACCTTTTGCACATCAATGCCTACATCGTTAATCGTCTGTGAGTTTTTATGAGGGCTGATGGTCAAGGCACTAGCAAAATAATCAAAGCCCAGCTCCACAGCCTTTTGTGCCGTCTTGTCCAAGCGATAATCAAAGCAAACACGACAACGATCCCCGCCCTCAGACTCTTTCTCCAAGCCTCGGACAGTCTTGACAAATTCATTTGGCACATAATCTGCCTCGATAAACTGCACGCTATTACCTGTTTTATCGTTGAACTCTGCTACAAATTTCTGAGTAACATAGGCCCTGCGGTGGTATTCGTCCTTTGGGTGAATATTTGAATTAGCAAAATAAACCGTAATATCAGCGTACTGGGTTAAATATTCCAGCGTGTAGGTTGAGCAGGGAGCACAGCAAACATGCATCAAAATGCGAGGACGTATAGACTCCCTCGCCCAGACCTTGGTCATCTGCTGCATGACCCGATCATAGTTTATTTTCTGGTTTGGATTCATTCTAGCTAGAATCTCTTGTAAGTCAATCATTACATCTTCTACCTTCTATTGTCTGTCTCTTTTATTATAGCACATTGCCTTGACATGCTTTGCATCAAAAAACTCCGCCAAAGCGGAGTCGATCGGCAAAAGCTGTTTTGATGGTTTTTAAGAATAACAACAGCAGCTTATGTAATGATCATTTTTAGAAGCTACTCAAACACAAACTGATTGTGATAAAGCTCGGCATAAAAGCCCTTTTGCCTTAGCAGCTCATGGTGACTTCCCTGCTCAATAACCTTACCGTCCTTTAGAACGATGATTTCATCAGCATTTAAAATGGTTTTTAGGCGGTGGGCAATCACGAAGCTTGTGCGACCTGCCACGATAGCCTCCATAGCCTTTTGAATCTTACTTTCAGTAACAGTATCAACATTTGATGTTGCCTCGTCCAAAATCAAGACCTGAGGATCGGTTAACAGCGTACGAGCAATTGAAATAAGCTGCTTTTGACCAGTTGAAAAGACATTCTCATCATCTGACACCTGAGTTTGGTAGCCATCAGGCAAGGACATGATAAACTCATGAATATGCGTTGCACGCGCTGCTGTCTCAACCTCTTTTTGGCTGATTGTCTGATTACCAAAGCGGATATTATCAGCAATAGTCCCAGAAAACAAGACTGACTCCTGTAGGACAATACCAACCCGCTGACGCAGACTATCCAAGTCATATTCCCTAATATCACGACCATCAAAGGTAATAGAGCCAGCATCAACATCATAAAAACGATTAATCAGATTCATGATCGTGGTCTTGCCAGACCCTGTCGGTCCAACAACAGCAACCATTTTCCCCTTTGGAGCTGAAATCGACACATCTGACAGAATTTTTGTCCCGGCAGATAACCAAAGTCAACATGCTTAATCTCAACCCCTTCTTTTAATGCTGTAAAGACAGGAGCATGCTCAGGGCGAACCTCTTCTTTTTCATCGAACATTTCTTGGATACGACCAGCACCTGTAAAGGCCAGCTGCAATTCACCCCAGCTAGAGGCAATCTGCATAATCGGTTGATAATACTGCTGTGAATACTGAACAAAGGTCACCACCAAGCCAAGAGCAGCAGCTGTTGACATGGACTTGTCACCAAGGACAATGGTTGAGCCAGCAAAGATGACAATAGCTGTATTCAAAAGACTCATCCCATTCATCACAGGAAACAGCAGACCAGCAAAAAGGCGTCCCTTAAAGGTTGCTGCACGCACCCTCTCATTGTGCTCAATAAAGCCATCAATAGCATCCTGTTGCACCCCTTGAACAATAATAGCCTTCTGGCCAGAAATCTTCTCGTCCATGTAAGCATTTAAAGCACTGACCTCCTTTTGCTGCAAATCAGTATATTTGCGGGCCATTGTAATGATGACAACGAGAAGAATAAGCGCCACAGGGGTTGAGGCTATCGTTACCAAGGCCAAGCGACTATCCTGCCTAAACATCATCAGCACTAGACCAATATACAAAGCAATATTTGTCAAGACCTGAATCAGAGATTGGTTCATGGAGTTTTGAATATTATCAAGATCACTGGTAAAGCGTGATAGAATAGCACCGTCCTTGTGACTATCAAAAAAGCCAACTGTCAAGCGCTCCAATTTGCCAAATAAGCCCTTACGCATGCGATTGGTCGAATGCGAAATAACCCTTGTAAAGAGGAGACTATAAATAAGATTAGCCACTGCTGTAAAGAGATAAGCCAACAATAGCTTTCCCATAACCGTCCTAAAAGGCGCCATAGAGGGCTCAACTAAGGGCTGACCCGTCATTTTGCTAAGCGCCTGAGCCTTGTAATAGCGCTGCACCCATTCTCCCAGCTCAGCTAGAGAGTCTCCCAAAAAGACAGGGGCCTTAACCTGCAGGTAGGTTGCCAGGACAATAGCAAAGAATATCACAACAAAAGAGAGCTTATAACGTTTAAAATAAAACCAGAAAAATCGCAGGATCTTCATTAGTTCTCCTCTCTTCCCTTTTGAGTTTCGTAAATTTCACGATAAATCGGATTGGAAGCAACCAGCTCAGCATGCGTCCCTTCTCCAATCAATCGACCATTATCAAGAACAAGAATCTTATCTGCCTTGACAACTGACGATATTTTTTGTGCGATGATGACTGTTGTTGTCTCTTTGAGCTCCTTATTCAAGGCCTCCTGAACAAGCTTTTCAGATTTGGCATCTAGAGCTGATGTCGAATCATCAAGCACCAAAATCTTAGGATTGTTAATCACACCACGAGCAATTGACATTCTCTGCTTTTGACCGCCAGAAAAATTATTGCCACGCTCTTCTACCTCACTCTGGTAGCCAGCGTCCATACGGTCGATAAATTCCTTGGCCTGCGCAATGCGTGCTGCATTTTCTAAAGCCAATTGGTCAGCATAGGGATTGCCCTGACGCAGATTATCCGCAATAGTCCCAGAAAAAAGAATAGCCTTTTGCAGCACAATAGAGACGGTGTCGCGCAGAGTCTCTTGACTGATGCTTGGCAGAGCCTTACCACCAATCAGGATTTGCCCTTCCTGTGGGTCAAACAAACGCGGAATCAGCTGCGCAAGGGTCGACTTGCCAGCACCTGTCGCACCGACAATACCAACCATTTGACCGGGCTCAACCTCAAACGAAATATGCTTTAGAGTGGCTTCACTGTCATTTGGATAGGTAAAGCTCACATCATCAAAGACAATACTGCCTGTCAGCTCCTCCTGCTCATGGTTAACAAAGGTCATAGCAGGCTCTGTTTCTAAAATCTCCCTGATCCGACCAATCGAGGTCAAGGCACGACTTGCCTGCATTCCCATAAAACCAACCATCGTGATCGCAAAGCTGATTTGTCCCATATAGGTCATAAAGGAAGCCATATTTCCAATAACAGCAGGATCTGTTTTGACCAGCCCTGAAACCAGATACAAGGACAAATAAATGGCCATGTAAGACACCAACATCAAAATAGGCTGCATGATTGAAAAGCCATAGCCGATAAACAAATTCAAGCCCAGTAGGTCATTTGAAGCCTCCTTAAATGTGTCATACTGGCTTTTTTCCTGAACAAAGGACTTGACCACACGCACACCGCGTAGGTTTTCCTTAGCAATCTGATTGATCCTATCCATCAAGCGCTGGAAGATCCCAAAGCGAGGACCCATCTGGCTCATCACCAGCCCAATGACTACCATTGTCATCACAACCACAAGCACCAAGACCCACCAAAGGCTCGGTAAGGCCTGCACCGCTAAAATAAAGGCACCGACAAATAAAATCGGCAAGCGCAACAATATCTGAAAAAGCATCATCACAAAGTTTTGGATTTGATTAATATCATTTGTCATTCTAACGACAAGATTTCCAGCATTGAAGGCTTCCACATTGGCATAAGAAAAGGATTGGATCTTTCTAAAGGTCTGCTCACGAATATCAGCAGATACCCCTTGAGCAATCTTGGCAGACAAGATGGTATTGACCGCACCTGACACCAAGCCAATCCCTGCTATCACTAACAGCCAAAAACCCACCTCTGCAATCCTTGTCTGATCATTTTCCATAATAGCAGCTAGAACATCTTTGAGGTAATGTGGCTGGAGCAGGGCACTGGCTACGACCCCAGAAATCATCACTAGGGACAGAGCCGCATACCATTTATACTTCATCACAGCATTTCTAAGCATCTGTATCTCCTTTATAAGCTCGTATATTTTGTTTCAGCTGATCGATAACCTTTTTTACCGTCAGCAGCTCTTCTCTTGAAATTTCCTTGAAAAAATAGCGCTCAATATCTCTGCGGCACTCCTTTAATACCGGCAGCTTAGCCCTACCAGCCGAGGTCAAGACAACCTGCTTGCAGCGCTTATCTGTAGCCGAGGCAACAACTCGAATAAAGCCATTTTTTTCCATACGCTTCACCAGATTACTCGTAACCGATTTTGAGATTTGAAGCTCCTTTTCAATGTCCTTGACAAAAATGTCTCTGTCTTGATGGCAATGCAAAAAGACAAGAACATGCCCTTGTGGACCAGCAAGATGCTGGAGGTCATACTTTTTAGCAATCTCTTCGCTAATTTGCTCAACCTGATGGGTCAATTCACGAAGCTCAGCAATGATTCTTGGCATTTCCTTCCTCCTTAGTTCTCATGATAACCATTTTAGTTCTCTTGGGAACTATTGTCAACCAAAAAGGCTTACGATCTGACTATCTTCCCTGCTACTTACCCTTTGCTAGCACCACTGAGCTGACAGGCTAGGCCAGCAGACCTTTTCTATTAGAGTTAGGCCTTGTCTTATGATATAATAAGGTGATTAGCTCTTAAAGGAGAATAAAAATGCCAAAACAAAAGGTAGCCATTTTGGGACCTGGCTCTTGGGGCACAGCCCTGGCACAGGTCCTAAATGACAACGGACATGAGGTCCGACTATGGGGAAATATCCCTGAACAAATCAACGAAATCAACACACGCCATACTAATAGTCATTATTTTAAGGACATTGTCCTAGATGAAGCCATCAAGGCAACCCTTGATTTGAAGGAAGCATTGGCTGATATTGATGCTATATTGTTTGTTGTGCCTACCAAGGTGACTCGGCTTGTTGCCAAGCAGGTCGCTCAGGTCCTAGACCACAAGGCTATTGTCATGCACGCCTCAAAGGGATTAGAGCCTGGAACCCATGAGCGCCTCTCAACGATCCTCGAAGAGGAGATCCCTGCCCAGCTGCGCAGTGAGGTCGTGGTTGTGTCTGGGCCTAGCCATGCCGAGGAGACCATCGTTCGTGACATTACCCTAATCACTGCAGCCTCAAAGGACATCACAGCTGCTAGGTATGTTCAGACCCTCTTTAGCAACCACTACTTCCGTCTCTACACCAATACTGATGTGATCGGTGTTGAAACCGCTGGCGCTCTCAAGAACATCATTGCTGTTGGAGCCGGTGCTCTGCATGGCCTTGGCTATGGTGACAATGCCAAGGCTGCTGTCATCACACGCGGTCTTGCGGAAATCACACGACTAGGGGTCAAGCTTGGGGCAGACCCTCTGACCTATAGCGGCCTATCTGGTGTTGGTGATTTGATTGTCACAGGAACATCTGTGCATTCACGCAACTGGCGAGCTGGTGCTGCTCTTGGTCGCGGCGAAAAGCTCAAGGACATCGAAAACAATATGGGCATGGTGATTGAAGGCATTTCCACAACCAAGGTAGCCTACGAAATTGCCCAAGAGCTAGGGGTTTATATGCCAATTACCAGCGCGATTTACAAATCTATCTATGAAGGTGCTGACATTAAAGAAAGCATTCTGGGCATGATGTCAAATGAATTTCGCTCAGAAAATGAATGGCACACATAAGGAACCACAAATCAAGGAGGAACTCATGACAAAGGTCAGAAAAGCCATTATCCCAACCGCCGGCCTAGGCACCCGCTTCCTGCCTGCCACTAAGGCACTGGCCAAGGAAATGCTCCCAATCGTCGATAAGCCAACCATTCAATTCATCGTCGAGGAAGCCCTAAAGGCCGGTATCGAGGAGATTCTTGTCGTCACCGGCAAGGCCAAACGCTCTATCGAAGACCACTTTGACTCCAACTTCGAGCTCGAATACAATCTCCAAGCCAAGGGCAAAACCGAGCTGCTCAAGCTCGTTGATGAGACCACTGCCATCAACCTGCACTTCATTCGTCAGAGCCACCCTAGAGGACTAGGGGACGCTGTCCTCCAAGCCAAGGCCTTTGTGGGCAATGAGCCCTTTGTGGTCATGCTAGGAGACGACCTCATGGATATTACCAATCCTAGTGCCAAGCCCTTGACCAAGCAGCTTATCGAGGATTATGACTGTACACACGCCTCAACGATTGCTGTGATGAGGGTTCCGCATGAGGAGGTTTCCAATTATGGCGTGATTGCACCGCAAGGGAAGGCTGTTAAGGGCTTGTATAGTGTGGAGACCTTTGTTGAGAAGCCAAGTCCTGATGAGGCACCTAGTGACTTAGCGATTATTGGACGTTATTTGTTGACGCCTGAGATTTTTGCCATATTGGAGAATCAGGCGCCTGGGGCTGGCAATGAGGTTCAGCTGACCGATGCGATTGACAAGCTCAACAAGACTCAGCGGGTTTTTGCCAGGGAGTTTAAGGGAGAGCGGTATGATGTTGGGGACAAGTTTGGCTTTATGAAGACCTCACTTGACTATGCTCTCAAGCACCCTCAGGTCAAGGACGACCTCACTGACTACATTATAAAGCTCAGTAAGCAACTGAACAAGGACGTCAAGAAATAGGCGTTTATTGATCAGCTATTGCAGAGCTATTTAAAAGCATTTAGAGCTTTTAAGGTGGGATACTAGAGGATTGGTATCTCACTTTTTAGGCTGGCTTGTATTGACGCCAAAAAGCCAAAACCAGACAGATAACTATAAGGAATTAGATTAAAAATAAGGAACCAAAAAATGAAAAACTACGCCATTATCCTAGCAGCTGGAAAGGGAACCCGCATGAAATCAGGGCTTCCCAAGGTGCTGCACAAGGTATCAGGCTTAAGCATGCTGGAGCATGTCCTCAATAGCGTCTCAGCCCTAGCTCCTCAAAAGCAACTCACAGTGATCGGTCATCAGGCAGAGCAGGTACGTGCCGTCCTAGGTGATCAATCACTGACAGTGGTGCAAGAGGAGCAGCTAGGAACAGGCCATGCAGTCATGATGGCAGAAGAGGAGCTATCTGGCTTAGAGGGACAAACCCTAGTGATTGCAGGTGACACCCCCTTGATCAGAGGAGAAAGTCTCAAGGCTCTGCTAGACTATCATATCAGAGAAAAGAATGTGGCAACCATTCTCACAGCCAATGCCAAGGATCCCTTTGGCTATGGACGAATCATTCGCAATGTAGCAGGAGAGGTGGTCAATATCGTTGAGCAAAAGGACGCTAATGAGGCAGAGCAAGAGGTCAAGGAGATCAACACAGGGACTTATATCTTTGACAATAAGCGCCTCTTTGAGGCTCTAAAGCATCTCACGACTGATAATGCCCAAGGGGAGTACTACCTAACCGATGTGATCAGTATTTTCAAGGCTGGCCAAGAAAGGGTTGGCGCTTACCTGCTGAAGGATTTTGATGAGAGCCTAGGGGTTAATGATCGCCTAGCCCTAGCTCAGGCCGAGGTGATTATGCAAGAGCGGATCAATAGGCAGCACATGCTTAATGGGGTGACCCTGCAAAATCCAGCAGCTACCTATATTGAAAGTAGTGTAGAGATTGCGCCGGACGTCTTGATTGAAGCTAATGTGACCTTAAAGGGACAGACTAGAATTGGCAGCAGAAGTGTTATAACCAATGGGAGCTATATCCTTGATTCGAGGCTTGGTGAGGGCGTAGTGGTGAGCCAGTCAGTGATTGAGGATTCAGTCCTAGCAGATGGTGTGACAGTAGGGCCCTATGCGCACATTCGCCCAGACTCCCAGCTCGATGAGAGCGTTCATATTGGGAACTTTGTAGAGGTTAAGGGGTCTCATCTAGGGGCCAATACCAAGGCAGGGCATTTGACTTACCTGGGGAATGCCGAGATTGGCTCAGAGGTTAATAT
This sequence comes from Streptococcus equi subsp. equi, assembly GCA_900637675.1. Taxonomy (NCBI): domain Bacteria; kingdom Bacillati; phylum Bacillota; class Bacilli; order Lactobacillales; family Streptococcaceae; genus Streptococcus; species Streptococcus equi. The sequence goes on along the minus strand of LR134389.1, from coordinate 268,262 downwards.
TGGTGCAGGAAGCATTACGGTTAATTATGATGGTCAACGGAAATACCAGACAGTGATTGGCGATCACGCTTTTATTGGGAGTCATTCGACTTTGATAGCTCCAGTAGAGGTTGGGGAGAATGCTTTAACAGCCGCAGGGTCTACGATAGCCCAGTCAGTGCCGGCAGACAGTGTGGCTATAGGGCGCAGCCGTCAGGTGGTGAAGGAAGGCTATGCCAAGAGGCTACCACATCACCCGGATCAGCCCCAGTAAGCTATAGTAGAAGCAGATAGGGAAGCGCTAGGCTCATCACAAAGCTGCTTTTAGACAGAAATGATCCTCATGTCGTTAAAGTCAGGCCACCCTCCCCAAAAATAAAAAACATTGAAATATTGAATAGAAAAGGTTATGATACTAATGAAACTTTAAAAGTTAAGGGAGTAAAATAATGTCACATATTACATTTGATTATTCAAAGGTTCTTGAGCAATTTGCCGGACAGCATGAAATTGACTTTTTACAAGGTCAGGTAACAGAGGCTGATCAGGCACTACGTCAGGGCACTGGACCTGGATCAGATTTCTTGGGCTGGCTTGAGTTACCTGAAAACTATGACAAAGAAGAATTTGCTCGTATCCTTAAAGCAGCTGAGAAGATTAAGGCTGACAGTGACGTTCTTGTTGTGATTGGTATTGGTGGCTCTTACCTTGGTGCTAAGGCTGCGATTGACTTTTTGAACAGCCATTTTGCCAACCTACAAACAGCAAAAGAGCGCAAAGCACCACAAATTCTTTATGCTGGGAACTCCATCTCATCAAGCTATCTTGCTGATCTTGTGGACTATGTTCAAGATAAAGATTTCTCTGTTAACGTGATTTCTAAGTCTGGTACAACAACAGAGCCTGCAATCGCCTTTCGTGTCTTTAAAGAATTACTTGTTAAAAAGTACGGTCAAGAAGAGGCCAACAAGCGTATCTATGCAACGACTGATAAGGTCAAGGGTGCTGTTAAGGTTGAGGCTGATGCAAATCATTGGGAAACCTTTGTTGTGCCAGATAATGTTGGTGGTCGTTTTTCAGTGCTGACAGCTGTGGGCTTGTTGCCAATTGCAGCATCGGGTGCTGATATTACCGCGCTGATGGAGGGGGCAAATGCAGCTCGTAAGGACCTGTCATCAGATAAAATCTCAGAAAACATCGCTTACCAATATGCTGTAGTTCGCAATATCCTCTATCGCAAAGGCTATGTAACTGAAATTTTGGCAAACTATGAGCCATCATTGCAGTATTTTAGCGAATGGTGGAAGCAACTGGCTGGTGAGTCTGAAGGAAAGGACCAAAAGGGTATTTACCCAACTTCAGCTAATTTCTCGACAGACCTGCATTCTCTTGGTCAATTTATCCAAGAAGGCTACCGTAACCTCTTTGAGACAGTGATTCGTGTGGATAAGCCACGTCAAAATGTGATTATCCCAGAAATGGCTGAGGATCTTGATGGCCTTGGCTACCTACAAGGCAAAGACGTTGACTTTGTCAACAAAAAAGCAACAGATGGTGTCCTTCTTGCCCATACAGACGGTGGTGTGCCAAATATGTTTATCACGCTTCCAGAGCAAGACGAATTTACACTAGGCTATACGATCTACTTCTTTGAGCTTGCTATTGCCCTTTCAGGCTACCTCAATGGGGTAAATCCATTTGATCAGCCAGGTGTTGAGGCTTACAAGAAAAACATGTTTGCCCTTCTTGGTAAGCCAGGCTTTGAAGAGCTAGGAGCAGCGCTCAACGCACGCTTGTAATGACAGAGCTAGCTAGACTAGTCTGCTAAAACATAACAAAGAGTCTCGTGAGAGGCTCTTTTTTTTGCTTCTTTTCAAGGTCGGTTAGGCTTATCAAGGCAAGTAGTGCGCTAGGTTATTGTTCTTGAGAGCTCTTGTTCTATTTTGAATACTATTTAAGCCAGGCTTTTGGAGCTCTATGCTTAGTAGGATCAGTATCACTAGCTGTTCGTTTAATATGCTGCTGTTAGCTGATAAGGTCTTGCTTTTGTCTCCTCTGCTAGCTTTCTAAGCTGTGACTTTGTGAAAAGACGATGTCAAACGCTGCAAGTAGCATTGGTCAGCTCAATGACATTTTAGATGGAGATGCGACCATCACCCAACAAGGCGCCTTTTTGCAGCTGCAGGTCTATGATTATGCTAGATTAGAGACGATATTAGCTGGTAGTTTACGTAAGGCTAGTGACTTTAATTCCGCTAGCAAGCGGGTAGCTTATCTTCTAAAAAGGCTACTGCAAAGCTCCTCAGCTTTAGTCATTGATGATTTGGCTGATGAGATTGGCGTCAGTCGCAGCACGATCAATAAAGACCTAAAGGCAGCCAAGGCTCTTGCTAGGACCTATTCGGTCATGATTCAGGGCAAGCCCAATCATGGCATACAGGCTGTTGGCACTGAGTTGAACCTTCGGCTGCTTTATGTTCATGAGGTTTACAAATACTTTGAGCCGCAGGGCTTGTGTGGTGATAGCTTGTTTTTTCTAGATGAGCTGTATCAGACCTACCAGCTTCCTCGCAAAATCCAAGAGCTTTTGACCAAGAGCTTTGCGATAACCATTGAGCGAATGCGTCAGGGCAGGTATCTGACAGATCCTATTCCTTACTATAGCAATGAGGTTGATTCCAGTGCCTTTATGGAGGAGCTGGTCTATCACATTGAGCTAGCCTATCAGCTGTCACTGAGTCAATACGAGCGCCAGTTTATTAGCTTTCCCTTGAATATCCAATACATCGAGGATCTAGCCTATCAAGAAAAGCCTCTGCAACAGAGCATTGTCAGGCTTTATTCAAAAATGATTGAGCACATCAAGACCAGTCTCTTGGTGACTATTGACCAAGACAAGCTTTTTGTTGCTTTGCATACGCATTTGAAGCTCTTGGTGAATCGTTTGATTTTTCATGTTCAGGCCAATGATATTTTTCATGGAGAAATTAGATACAAATACCCCTTGGCCTTTGATATGGCCATTGTCGCAGCTCAGGTCTTAGCAGAGGAGTTTGACTGCGCCATAGAATTGTCTGAGTGTAGCTATTTGGCCCTTTATTTCGAAATGATGATGAAAGACGCTGAGCATGTGACAGAGCCAACAGTGAAAAAAATTGCCGTTGTCTGCACGACAGGTCGTGGCACTGCCAATATGATTTGTCGTCGCTTGAGCAAGGTGCTAGGTCCTGATTTGTTGATCTCACAATTCTCTGAGGAGCAATTCAATCCTGATGACAATGATCACTATTTTGCCATATTCACCACTGTGCCGCTGAAGTTTGGTCAGCTAAAATCTCCTGTTCTCCAAATCACAAATCTGTTTGATGACCAGTGGCTGCAAAATGAATGGCGCAGGGTACATCATTATCACCAGAAAAACCTGGCGACCATCACCCTACACTTTGCTCGTCTGTCAAAGGGGAAGGCCTACACTGACTACCTGACTGAAATGGCGGAGCTGCTTGAGGAAAAGCAGCTGGTTGACAGGCAGTTTGGTCAACGCCTGCTAGAGCGTGAGGCCCTGCAATCAACCTTATTTGGCAATCGCATTGCCTTTCCACATACGATTAATGACAAGGAAACAAAGACTGTCCTGCTGCTGGGTCTATTAGACGAGCCTTATCGTGAGCATGACTGTCTGGTGGAGTTTATTTTTCTAGTGGCTATTTCCAAGAGGGTTGAAGCGCAGATGGAGGCTGATCTCTTGAAAATTTATGATGATATTTTCAAAATAGCAAGCGATGATAAGCTTCAGGCGGAGCTAAGGAGCCTAAAAAGTCAAGCTGAGTTTATTGCATTTACCAAGGAAAAAGGAGTTTTTTAATGAGTTTTATGGTTATTTTTGGACTATTTGTCATAGTTGCTTACCTTTTTCAATTATTGCTAGGTCTGAGACAGCTTAAGCACTTCAATGCTGTTTATGCCAGTCTTAGACGACAGGGGCGCGTTGCTATTGGCCGTAGAGCCGGGAAAATCAGGGCCGGAACCATTGTCATGTTTGCCTTGGATCAGTCAGGTAAGGTATTAGATGCTAGGCAAATGCAGGGTGTGACAGTGGCAGCCAGGTTTAAGCCAATGCCAGCTTATATCGGTCAGGATATTCATTATTTTGATCGCTACAATCCCTTGATTAGACGAGAAAATAAATTGCTGCGCTTGGCTATTGAGGACGCAAGAGAGGTCTTCTTGAGGGTTGAGGCAGGGGTCTATGAGGACGCACCAAAATATGCCTCAGCCTTTGATTGGACCCTACAGGCCAAGCAGCTGCTGGCACGCTTCAAGTAAGGTGCCAAAAGCAGGATTGATTGCTTGCCTTGTCAACATAAAAGCTGTTTTGAGTCCAGCTCAAGCAGCTATTATCAAGCAGGCAGTACATTTGTATTGTCTTGCTTGTAAGTACATCATATGAGGAGTTTATTTATGGAAATGATAACAAGATTTGCGGAAGGCTTTATGAAGCTCTTCCAGCTTGGTGGTGAAACCTTTGTCAGCTGGATGACTGGCATTGTGCCGGTGGTCTTGATGCTGCTGGTTGCAATGAATGCCTTAATTGGTATTTTAGGAGATCAAAGGGTCAATCAATTGGCAAAAATCTCTGCTAAAAACCCTATCAGTCGCTACATGGTATTGCCTTTTATTTCAGCTTTTATGCTGGGTAATCCGATGGCAATCAGCATGGGACGCTTTATGCCCGAGTATTACAAGCCAAGCTATGTTGCCGCTCAAATGCAATTTTGTCATACGTCAAACGGTGTCTTTCCACACATTAATCCGGGAGAATTGTTTGTCTGGTTAGGTATTGCCTCAGGTATCAAGACGCTAGGCTTGAGCCAAATGGACTTGGCGATTCGTTACCTCTTGGTTGGGTTAATCATGAACTTTGTTGGTGGCTGGGTAACTGACTTTACGACAGCCTACGTGGCCAAGCAGCAGGGTGTGACATTAAGTAAGATGATTGAATTATAGAAGAGAGGTAGCATGATGACTTATCACAGTATTACAGTTGTTAAGGGGAGCGGTGGCTATGGTGGGCCGCTAACCATTACACCAACAGAAGCTAAGCACAAATTTATCTATATTACTGGCGGTGGAAAAAAGCCTGACATTGTCGATAAAATTGCTGCCCTAACAGGTATGGAGGCGGTCAATGGCTTTGTGACCTCAATCCCTGATGATGAGATAGCCCTAGCTATTGTGGATTGTGGCGGCACCCTACGCTGCGGTATTTACCCTAAAAAAGGCATTCCAACCATTAATATCGTGGCGACAGGTAAAAGCGGTCCCTTGGCACAGTACATTACCGAGGACATTTACGTGTCTGCTGTAGGTCTTGAGCAAATCACAGCCAGTGACGCTCAGGCTCATGTTGCTAGTGCTAAGGAGTCATCAGTTCCAAAGGCTAGCAGCTATGATACTAGCAAAAGATTACTGAGCAGCGCGCAGAAAGCAGCTTTGTTGCCCGCATTGGTATGGGAGCAGGTAAGGTAGTTGCTATCTTCAACCAAGCGGCGCGTGAGGCTATCCAGACCTTAATCAATACGATTTTGCCATTCATGGCATTTGTCTCTCTTTTAATTGGTTTTATCCAAGGCTCTGGTGTTGGTAATTGGCTAGCCAAGCTCATGGTACCGCTGGCTGGTAATATTTGGGGCTTGATTATCATTGGCTTTATCTGTTCGTTGCCATTTTTATCACCGCTGTTAGGACCTGGTGCGGTTATTAGTCAAATCATCGGAACGCTCATTGGTGTTGAGATTGGAAAAGGCACTATTCCACCACAAATGGCTCTTCCTGCACTTTTTGCTATTAATACGCAAAATGGCTGTGATTTCATTCCAGTAGCGCTTGGTTTATCAGAGGCTAATGCTGAGACAGTAGAGGTTGGGGTGCCATCTGTGCTTTATTCACGCTTTTTAAATGGTGTTCCTCGGGTTGTTGTTGCTTGGATTGCAAGTATTGGTTTGTATCAGTAAGGAGCTATCGTATGATAGGAAGAGAGAGAATGTATGATAAAAGTATTTGAAACAAGAGTTACCGCTATTGGATCGGAGGCGGCAGACATGATTAGTGCTGCCAATATGCTTATTCTTTTTGATCAGGGAGCACCGGCAGACTTGGCAGACTTTTGCTATACGATTGACAACAAGCAAGTGTCTGGGTCTATCTCTGCTGGTGGTCAGCTAGTCATTGATCAAATGGCATATGACATCACAGCAGTAGGTGCTGTTGTTGAAAAAAATCTTGCTCAGCTAGGGCATATAACCATTTCTTTTGATGGCTCCACAGCCAGCTCTCTTCCCGGTACTCTGCATGTCAAGGGCAAAGGGCTGCCACAGGTCAGGCAGGGCAGCCTAGTACAAATCTTTGCTTGGCTTAGGTGCAGCTGAGACACGCCGTAGACCAGCAGGCTAAGTGCTGCTATCCTTGCAGGGCATTTCCTTTAGCTGTAGGCATGAGCCAAGCAGCTAATGTCAGGTGATAAGGTCATCTCACAGAAGAGCTCTTCTAAGGAAGCATTGGGCTTATCTATATCATCAAAAAAGAGGCTGTTGATAGCCTCTTTTCAGCTTAAAGACAACTTGTACATTAGTTGATTATTTAATTAATTTATCCTTTTTCAGCATTTGATAAATAATATATAAAGATGTTAGAGATATAGCTAATTTATTCCACCATTTAAATTCCATGTTAAGAAAATGGGACATACCATAGCTAATTAATAATGATATGACAAGGTATAATAAGCAATAAAGCACAAAATATAAAATATAAATTTTTTTCACAGTACTAAATTTCCTAACTTACCAAAGGTTAATTCTATTATTATTAGGAACTGTATCAATACTATCAATATATCTAGCTATATGATATCCTGGCGATAATAAATTTAACATGTAATCGACTGGAATTTCAGCTATCATTTTACCTAGCCCATATTTAATTAGAATTGATTTTACCCGACCAACAGCTTCTCTTTTTCCGACTCTCAAAACACCAGCAGCAATTGATCCAGCTCCACCTGTTAATGCCATACCAATAGCCACATCTAGAGCTGCTCCCAATTGATCTACTGTAACCCCTTGCCATGCTGAGCGGAAAAGAGTCTCTTCTTCAGGTAATGTATAATCACCTACTAATTGTCTTTCAATAACTTCTCTGATAAAATCTTCAGAAACTGTAGGATGATTTGCTTTAACATTTCGAACAAGCAATTCTTTATCTTCTACAGACATTTCATAACTTTGAACAAAATACATACCATCTGCGTCATCTGTATTATTTTTTATGGCACTTGTTTGAATATCCGCAAAAGCAATGACAGATGGAGTCGTTGCAGCTGTTAAAAGTAATAAACTACTAGACAAAACACCTAAGCGACATAAATTTTTCTTTACAGAAATCATATTGATTCACCATGCCCTTCTTTAAAAATAAATGTTTAGACTAGTCTTTCAAAAATTTAAGTTTAACATTAATAAATTAAAAAACAAGACTGTTTTTGAAAACATTTTTATGATATAATAAAGATATTAACATTAGAAAATGATATTTGATGATCTAGAAATAGTATCATAACTATCTTGTTAAAGAGGTTGAAGAAATTAGCGCATAGAAAAAACGTATCAGTTACGATTATAGTCTAGTTTGTCTTTATGAAATATAGATAACACTGTACAATCCTTTTCTTTTATTGTACGACTTTATACAAAGAAAAGCCCTTGGAAATTATTTTCTAAGGACTTTTTTCAATTTGAGAGGCTGGTGATAGCCTCTTTTTGAACTTAGGTCATCTTCTTAGGGCAATGCTGCCTGAAGAGATGAGAAAAGCTGTTACTAGCTCATTGCCTAAGGGGAAAGGTGCAATGGCTGGTTTAGTTTTTCTTGCCTTTTAATGTTAGCATGCCGGCGCTAGCGATAACACCAAGGGCTGCAAGGGTGAAGAATGGGTGATTTGTCTCCCCTGTAGCTGGCAGTGTGCCCTTTTGAGCTGCTGGCGCCATAGCTTTTGCTGTTGATTTAGAATCTGCTTTAGGTGCTGATGGCTTAGCATCTTTTCCATGGTGACCCTTATGTCCATGCTCGCCTTGGCCTTGGATACCTTGGTCGCCCTTTTCACCTTTTTGGCCTTGGTCGCCCTTTTCACCTTTTTGGCCTTGGTCGCCCTTTTCACCTTTTTGGCCTTGGTCGCCCTTTTCACCTTTTTGGCCTTGGTCGCCCTTTTCACCTTTTTGGCCTTGGTCGCCCTTTTCACCTTTTTGGCCTTGGTCGCCCTTTTCACCTTTTTGGCCTTGGTCACCCTTTTCCCCCTTAGGGCCTTGGATACCCGGATCACCTTTTTCTCCTTTTTCTCCAGGTGCGCCGTCTTTTCCGTCCTCACCCTTTAGGCCTTGAGGCCCCATCGGACCGGTCTCGCCTTTTTCGCCTTTTTCGCCTTTTTCACCTTTAGGTCCAGCAGGTCCAGGCTCTTTAGCTTTTTTTTCCAACTCTCCTAAATAAGATTTTAGGAAACCGTATAGGTCTCCAAGATATTCTCTTGCTTTCTGATCATTTGTGTCCCAATAATTATATAGAATTTGCTCTTCTGGATTAGGTAGTTGGTCTAATGTTTTTGCTTCCTCAGCTTTAGCGCTGCCAGCTGTTCCTAGGCTGGCTACTGCTGCTAGAGCGATAGCTGCTGAGCATAGCCCGTAGTTACGAGCACGCTTGTTTTTGTTTAATGTGTATCTCATCTTTCTCTCCTTTTGTGGTAGAAACAGTCTTAGTTTCCTGTAACTTCCTTTCCCAAAGGAAATTCTAACATGTCCACTATTAGAGTGGGAATAGCTATCTATCAATTTCAATCTTTGGTTTCGTTTTTTTTTTTTTTAATCAAAATCCTAATCGTCTGATTTTTGATTGATGTTATTGACATTGTACGATTCCCTTCGCCCATTCAATTCCTAGCAGTCTGTTTAACTCCTGCATATCAAGGCTTTCTTGAAGTCTGTAGTAGTTATCTTGTAACGGTGTTACCTTGGCACTGTTTAAGGCAGTAATGATACGTTCAGGACTCATCTGCCAATCTATCTGATGTTGAAGGAGGCGTAGATGAACTAAAGCAATGAAACAGGTTAGAAAGTGAGCTTGAATGTGTTTTTCCGTCCAAACGTAAACAGGACGACTTTCCAGTTCTGTTCTCGTCACACGGAAACAATCTTCAATCTTGGCTAGCTCTTTATAGGCATTTAACATCTCCTCATCAGTCATTTCTATTTCACTCGTGACAAGCACATTAATCCCATCAAACTGAGCATCAAAATCAGCCTGTTCTTGATCAATCGTAATCAAAGGAGAGTAGGGTTTAACCTCGCCAGTTTCTTTATCCAAATATTGGAGCTCTAGGTATTTCTTGCCTCCCTTTTTACTGGTTCTACGAAAAAGCTCCGCATTGGTTAACTGACTGGCATAGTCTAAAGCACCTTCACGACGAATGCGCTCCCGGTCGGCATATTTTTTAGACCAAGTGATGAGAACCTTCTCTTGAACTGAACTGCCCCCCAAAAGTTAGACATAAAATCTAACAATTGGGGGGCTATTTTTATGACATTGAGTTATGAAGACAAGGTTCAAATCTATGAGCTACGGCACATTGGAAAGTCCATTAAATGCTTATCAGAAAAGTTTAGTATTGCAGAATCTGACCTCAAATACATGATTCGCCTGATTGACAGGTATGGGTTAGCCATTGTCCAAAAAGGTAAGAATAGTTATTATTCTCCAGAACTGAAGCAAGAGATAATAGATAAAGTTCTGATTGATGGTCAATCTCAAAAACAGACGTCCTTAGACTATGCTTTACCAAATTCTAGTATGCTTTCAAGGTGGATAGCGCAATACAAGAAAAACGGCTATACTATTCTTGAGAAAAGAAGAGGGAGGCCACCAAAGATGGGACGTCAACCAAAGAAGACTTTAGAACAAATGACAGAGTTGGAGCGACTCCAAAAAGAATTAGACTACCTTAGAGCGGAGAATGCTGTGCTAAAAAAGCTGAGAGAATACCGGTTGAGGGACGAAGCAAAGCTCAAAGAGCAACAGAAATCATCCAAGAATTAATCGGTCAATTTTCTCTAGCAACTTTGCTTGAAATCCTTGATTTATCGCGGTCAACCTATTATTATCAAGTCAAGCAACTAGCTCAAGAAGATAAGGACATGGACTTAAAGGAGCTCATTCAAGGCATCTATGATGAACATCATGGCAATTATGGCTATCGTCGCATTCATCTGGAACTAAGAAATCGTGGTTTTATCGTCAATCACAAAAAAGTACAACGTTTGATGACTGTCATGGGCTTAAAAGCTCGTATCCGTCGTAAGCGCAAGTATTCTTCTTACAAAGGTGAGGTTGGCAAAAAGGCTGATAATCTGATTAAACGTCAGTTTGAAGGTTCTAAGCCCTACGAGAAGTGCTATACCGATGTGACGGAATTTACCTTACCTGAGGGGAAACTCTATCTATCGCCTGTTCTTGACGGCTATAACAGTGAGATTATTGATTTCACCCTGTCTCGATCGCCTGACTTGAAGCAAGTACAAACCATGCTTGAGAAGGCTTTTCCAGCGGATTCGTACAATGGAACGATTCTCCACAGCGATCAAGGCTGGTAATATCAACATCAGTCTTATCATCACTTTTTGGAGACTAAAGGCATTCGTCCATCCATGTCTCGCAAGGGAAATAGTCCAGATAATGGGATGATGGAGTCCTTCTTTGGTATTCTCAAATCTGAGATGTTTTACGGCCTTGAGACAACTTATCAATCCCTTAATGAGCTTGAACAAGCTATTACAGATTACATTTTTTACTACAACAACAAACGCATTAAAGCAAAGCTAAAAGGACTTAGCCCTGTGCAATACAGAACTAAATCCTTTCACTAATATGTCGTGTCCAACTTTTGGGGGTCAGTACAACCACTGGGGAAGATTTTTTATTCCCTAACTTCCGTTCACGGATATAAGATTTCTTAGCGAAGGTAAGTTCTGGGTTAAATTGCCAATCCGATGAATCAAGGATGTGTTCTTGAATATCTTTTGGAGCTCCTCGGCGTCCGCGATGTTTCTGTGAGAAGAGCCAGCCATCTTCTTGCTTGAGCATTTCTGAAACATTAGCCATACTATTCATCGCCTTATCGGCGACTACAATTAACCGCTCAATTCCAAATTGTTTTTTGACTTCCTCAACCGCTGGAAGATAGGTAACAGGATCGGTTTGATTACCTCGAAACAGTTTATAGCTAATCGGAATACCGTTGGTATCCCTAAAGAGTCCTAATTGCACAATGGGTTTTGGACGGTGTTCCTTACTCGGACCACGTCTTCGAAGCCCTTCTTGTAGTATCTCTCCATTTTCTGAAACCAACTCGTTATCTGGAATATCTGTCTCAAAATAATAATTGGTGACATCGTAGAAAACGAGACTGGCTTCACGTTTGATCATCTGACTCACTACCTTGTGAAGATGATGTTGAAGATCATCTTTCAAGGTGTTCAATTTGTTCAAGGAGCGATAAATGGCATTTAAGCTGATGTCCCAATGGCCAAATAAGTCTGCTTGAGAGGCATAGGTGGCAAGTTTACTATCTGGTCGGAGAATTCTCTGAAAAACTAATAGCTTTAGCACTTGCACTAAGTCATACTCAGACTTCGTTTTGATACCCTTTAAAAAGGCTGTGAGCCCCAGAGATTCGAAGAGATTATCCAAAACCATCCAACCATAAGATTGATCCGGTTGGTTCATGGGGGCAAGGAGGTCATAGGAAACCTGGAGTACCTTAGGGTTATTTAAAGTATCTTCTTTAGCTTCGCGCTTAAGACGCTCAAGAATCCCTGGTTCTTCCAATTCAAGCTCATCTAAGAGACCAAATTTTTTAAGGATACGCTGTTTGACCTTACCATCTTTACGATACCCTTCTACAAGGTAGACATGCGTCCTACCTTCTTTATTCGTTGTTGTTTTAATAAAAGCCATAGTTTATTATAACATATATAACCATACACAACAAGAAAAAGCGTTAAAATTTATTAAAAAAACCTTACTCTACCAAGGGGTTGAGTAAGGTGTGGACTAAAACAAGTGATAAAGTCGGGTGTATAGCATAAAGCTTAAACTTTTCTTAACCTAGAAAAATAATTTTTTGATCTCATGAGACCACAAGCTCACCTCAAGAAGTAAGAAGGACATTCACTGATTGAGCTGCTGCCCTGTCTGGTAGGACAACTAAGGAAAGAACCTTGATTGTGGCCGATTCTTGAATAGTAGCAGCGCTTTGTGTTATGATATGGGCATGATTAAAAAAGATTATCGCCAACTAGTGCTTCAGCGCCTAGCCATGATGACCCCAGAGGATAAGCTGGAAAAGGACTTAGCTCTATTGGCAGCAGTAGTTGCTAGTAGCAGCTATCAAGAGGCGCAGACTCTTGTGACCTATCTGCCCTTGCCACACGAGTATCAAAGCCATCTACTGATTGAGCGAGCCTTGCAGGACGGCAAGACTATCCTTGTGCCCAAGACTCGTTCTCGTGGAGAGATGGTGTTTGTGGCTTATGATCCTTGTGACTTGATACAGACGGCTTTTGGTCTTATGGAGCCTAGGTGTACCATAGCTGTTGCTAAGTCGGAGATTGATGCCATTCATGTGCCAGGGCTTGTTTTTCACCCTGCAGGCTATCGTATAGGCTATGGTGGTGGCTACTATGATCGTTATTTGAGGGATTATCAGGGGGCTACCTTTAGCACGATTTATGCCTGTCAGTGGGAGGATTTTGTGGTAGAGGCACATGATATTGCTGTGAAGGAGGTGTATTGCCAATGAGACTGATGATCAAAAAATACCCGATAACACTCTTTTCTTGGGCTTGACTGGTTTAGTTTTTTTGATAATGCAGCTGGTCTATGGCCAGTTTGCTACGCACCCTTATGCTGTTGTTATATTTGGTGGCATGAATGGTCTTGTTGTCAGAGCAATGCCTGATCAGCTTTGGCGCTTGGTGACACCTATAGTGGTTCATATTGGCTTTGAGCATTTTTTCATTAATACCTTAACCCTTTATTTTGTCGGGCGGATGGCTGAGACCATTTGGGGGTCAAGACAGTTTTTGCTGCTGTATGTGTGTTCAGGGATTATGGGGAATGCTTTTATCATGTGGCTGACACCAGATACCGTAGCAGCAGGTGCTTCCACCTCTCTTTTTGGTCTTTTTCCTTCAAGCTTATAAGTGCTAGGACAGGTGTATCTTTGATTTAAACAAAAAGCAACGGTTTTGCTGCTGTTGCTTTTTAATGCTTCTAGGACGGTTGCCCCAACTCCTATTTTGTCTGCTGTTGAGTGCTTTCTAGTGCTTTACCCAGCTTTATAATGTAGTCAGTGAGGTCGTCCTTGACCTGAGGGTGCTTGAGAGCATAGTCAAGTGAGGTCTTCATAAAGCCAAACTTGTCCCCAACATCATACCGCTCTCCCTTAAACTCCCTGGCAAAAACCCGCTGAGTCTTGTTGAGCTTGTCAATCGCATCGGTCAGCTGAACCTCATTGCCAGCCCCAGGCGCCTGATTCTCCAATATGGCAAAAATCTCAGGCGTCAACAAATAACGTCCAATAATCGCTAAGTCACTAGGTGCCTCATCAGGACTTGGCTTCTCAACAAAGGTCTCCACACTATACAAGCCCTTAACAGCCTTCCCTTGCGGTGCAATCACGCCATAATTGGAAACCTCCTCATGCGGAACCCTCATCACAGCAATCGTTGAGGCGTGTGTACAGTCATAATCCTCGATAAGCTGCTTGGTCAAGGGCTTGGCACTAGGATTGGTAATATCCATGAGGTCGTCTCCTAGCATGACCACAAAGGGCTCATTGCCCACAAAGGCCTTGGCTTGGAGGACAGCGTCCCCTAGTCCTCTAGGGTGGCTCTGACGAATGAAGTGCAGGTTGATGGCAGTGGTCTCATCAACGAGCTTGAGCAGCTCGGTTTTGCCCTTGGCTTGGAGATTGTATTCGAGCTCGAAGTTGGAGTCAAAGTGGTCTTCGATAGAGCGTTTGGCCTTGCCGGTGACGACAAGAATCTCCTCGATACCGGCCTTTAGGGCTTCCTCGACGATGAATTGAATGGTTGGCTTATCGACGATTGGGAGCATTTCCTTGGCCAGTGCCTTAGTGGCAGGCAGGAAGCGGGTGCCTAGGCCGGCGGCTGGGATAATGGCTTTTCTGACCTTTGTCATGAGTTCCTCCTTGATTTGTGGTTCCTTATGTGTGCCACTTGTTTTCTGACTAGTCTCTTCCAAAGACATCTCTCGTGTAAACCTTGTCAATGACATCTGCTAGGTCGTCCTCAAAGCGATTTGACACAATGATTGTAGACTCGTTTTTGAACTGCTCTAAATCCTTTACAACTCTATAGCCAATGTCCTCACCAAGCATGGGTTCGTAAATGACAATATTAACCCCATAGTCGTTGATGATATCAATAATATCTTTAATGGCGCTTTCTCGGAAATTATCAGAGTTGCTTTTCATAATCAAGCGGTAAAAGCCAATCGTTAATGGTACACCAGCCTGCTTTTGACTAGAGGCTCTGTCTAATATTTGTTCAGCCAAATAAGATTTTCGTATCTTGTTGGATTCAACAATCGCTGACATCAAGGACTGGGGAATGCCTCTATAATTTGCCAACAGCTGCTTGCTGTCCTTTGGCAGGCAATAGCCGCCATATCCAAAGGAAGGGTTATTGTAATGGTTACCAATGCGCTGATCATGACAGACTCCTTCAATCACGCGCTGAGCATCTAGACCCTTGCTTTCGGAATAGGTGTCTAATTCATTAAAGTAAGACACCCGCATAGCCAAAAAGGTATTCGCAAATAGCTTGACCGCCTCAGCCTCCTGTGAGCCCATAAATAAGACCGGAGTATCCTTGCTTTTGGCTCCTTCCTTTAAAAGACCAGCAAAGGCTTTAGCAGCCTGAATAACCCTTGGTGAGTCGTCCTTTTCATAAGAAACAATGATTCGACTTGGGTAAAGGTTATCGTATAAGGCTTTTGATTCTCTTAAAAATTCTGGGCTAAAAATAATACGATCTGTCTGGTATTTTTCCCTAACATGCTTGATAAAGCCTAGTGGTATGGTTGATTTGATAATAATGGTTGCTGACGCATTTAGGTCTAGGACCTGCTCGATGACCTCTTCAACATGCCTTGTGTCAAAGTAGTTGCGTTCGCTGTCATAATTTGTCGGAGTAGCAATGATAATAAGGTCTGCATTGCTATAAGCGCTTGCGCCATCAAGCGTCGCTGTGAGATTTAGCGGCGCATTTTTTAAATACTCCTCAATATCAGCATCCTTGATTGGCGATATGCCTTGATTGATCAATCTCACCTTTTCATCAATAATGTCAACAACAGTGACGTCATTATGTTGTGCCAGTAAAATACTCAAGGATAGGCCGACATATCCTGAGCCTGCTACAGAAATTTTCACTTCATTTTTTCCTTTGATACCTTAGTACAGTTAGCTACTGCCGGAGCTCAGGTGCCACACCTGAAGGACCATGATGACCTAGCCCTCATACCAAAGCTGACGCTCAGCCTCTGGTTCGTCTTCACAGGGCTACAAGCTAAAAGCTCTTAACTCAAGTACAAGTGGACTAGCTTTATTTGATGAGCTGCTTAACTCAAGATGCTTTGTTCACTCCTAGCTTAGCTCCCTTGTCAGAACCTAGGTCTAGTTGGTTTATAATAATTTTTTACGTGTTCCCCAGTCAGCATTTCTAATAGTAAAAAGAGAATACAATTTCAAGGGCTGTAGGACAAACAAATGCAGCACCCCATAAAACGGAGATAACAAGAAGGACAGCGGGTGCTTAAGCATGTAATGAATGTTCCGACAAAGAGCAACAATGAAGATAATCACCAGAAAGGCTAAAACCCTGAGCCAATCAAATTCTCTGACATTGCCTACAAAGAAATCCACCACAGAATAAACAAGCATCATAAACATAGACACCTCAAGTATGGTCCATAGGGCTACAAAAGGATTGTTCATGATTTTCTTAACAGAAATAATGGACTCTCTAAAGAAGGACTTGTTCCAGCGGTTTTGCTGCTTCAAGTAAGTAGACATCTTGTCAGGAACATCTGTAATACATTTAGCAGTGGATTGATAAACAGTCTTTCCTAAATCAGTTGCATAGTTGGTCAAGCACCTGTCATCACCGATACTTACAGGAATACCCAGGAAGGTCTGGTTGATGTATCTGTCTATATTAGGAACAACCACCTCGCGTCTGTAAACGCTAAGTGGGCCTGAGCAAACAAGGATATTACCCGTAACTGATTGGGCAGCTCGTTCAACGCCAAAAGCATTATCATAGCGAATATCTGTCAAGCGTGTTAAGAGATTGGTTTGTCTATTTCTGACATTAAGGTGACCCGTCGCAGCAAAAACAGTTGGGTCATTAAAGGTCTTTAACAGCTCCTCTAAAGCATCAGGGTAGATATAAGTATCTGAGTCAACGGTCAAAAAGACATCAGCGTCTGATCTTTCAAAGGCCCAGGCCTGTGCATGACGCTTTCCTTGATTTTTCTCTGACCGATGAACAATGACATTGCTTGATAGGTCACCAGTGTCACGCACATAGTCTTCAATGCGCTTAATACCTGTCTCATCAGCACTTCCATCGTCAACAACATAAATTTCTGCTAGGGGATAGGTTTGCTGCTGAACACTTTTTAAGGTCTCTAGCAATGACTCAGCGTCTTCGTTATAAGAGGGAATAATGGCTGCAACCTTATATTGCCCAGCCCTTCCCTTAAATGGCTTGTAAAAAAAAGATAAGGACATTTTGACTAATAGATAAGCTATCAGCAAAAAGCCATAAATTGACAAGCTTCCTTTAGCACCAAAGAGATAAACATTGACGTAAATCAACAGTACCCAAAAAATACTAAAGGCCACAACAGTTATGAGGTTTTTTAATGTTCTCATTGTGATTGGTTTGCTCCTCTCTTGCGCTTTGTATTTTGCCTTTAAACACTAACCATAATATACCATCTGTCACAGCAAGCAAACAAGGTCATTAATTTACCATTCTATTAAAGATAGATTAATCTTAGTGTCAATACAGCTTTTTCTAAGATTTGCCTATGCTCACCAAGTCATCAATCCCCTACAAAAAACAAATGATAGCCTGAGTCTACCTGTGGCTATCGCTAGCATGTGCCTGATAACAAGCAGCTAAATGGCCCGTCCAAAACTAAGGCGCTTTGGACAGCCGCTTTTCGCTCTCTTTTTTGACATCAAAAAAGCAGCCCTTATCAGGCCACTTCATATTGGTAACAAAGCAATTCTATAAGGAGCTCCTTAAAGGATAAGGGCAAGAGATTACTTTAGAGACTTGATGATCTCAATGCGAGTGATAACCCCCTCATGCATATGATCTACTCTTAAGGCAACATCAGAAAAAGCAATAGATGCCCCAATCGTTGCAGTCTTTCCTTCCTCTTCCAAATGGCGCAGCATTAAATCACGCATTAGCTCGTTTTTGTTAATAACCGGCAGCTCGACACGCGCTAGCACATTAGCTATTTTGACCTTTTGACTGCCCCGAACGATAATGCTTGAAGTATCATCAAAGCTTGTAAAAAGGTATTTTCGCGTCGCAAATAAAATAGCAAGAGCTATGACACTCAACAAAGAATCCTTAGCAGAGCCATGAGCGACAACAATTTGCCGGGCAATCGCAAACAAAAGCACCTCAATAATGGTTCCTGAGGTATGCTTACTCAGCATTTTAATCAGCTCGACACCAATAGCAATACTCATGGCCTGGTTTAAAAAGCTCTGTAAATAGGTATCAATGCCACTTTTTATGGTAAAAATACCTGTCAAGCTCAAGGCCAAGCGCCCTGTCAGCACTAGTAACGAAATCACCAAGATGATGGAAATAATAATCTCAACATAATGAGATAGCTCATACAATCTAATCTGCAAATATTTTCTCATAGCAACTCCTTATCATTATTATATAAAAAATGCCACTATTTGAAAATAAAAAAGAGCACACACCCGATATCGCTTAGGGCTGCTGGATTCCTCCCCTGACCCACTTCACGCACAAGTGTTGCTCCACCTTTATTGTAGCATATATTGTACCCTAAAACAAGTCTTATTTCAAAAACGTCTCACATCTGGCTCATAAAGCTTAATTAGCTCAACAGCAAACCAAGCAAACGCTATCAATAAGGCCAGTCCTTAAAGCTAAGCCCGACTAGACTTGTGCTATAATGGTACTAACAAACCTGAGTGGAGATGATATGAAAAACAAGCTTAGCCTATTCTTGCTGGCAGCACTTACTATAGTCGGTCTCTCAGCCTGTGCATGGAGATCCAATCCTCTTGCTGACAAGGAGCAGCAGTTCGGCCTGACTGGAGCAAGACGTCAGCAGGTGCTTGATCAGATCGATCAACGTTATTATTACCAGCAGCTTAGTCAGGCAGAAAAGGAAAATTACCTTCTCTTGTATGATAGCCTCTCAGCCTTTCACGAGGTGACTAGCCTAGCACCAGCTTCTAAGCATAGCTTGATGACAACCATTGATGCCTTTATGATGGATAATCCTGCCTTTTTCTGGATTACCTCAGCCAACTACCGCTTGGAACGCTCGGATCAGGTGGCCTTCGTTACCTTTCCATTGCCAGAGAAGGTCGAACAAACATATCACAGGCTTCAAGCCATTGGAGATGATATCATCGCTGACATGCCAGCAACCAATGACTATGAGCGCGTGAGGTATTTTTATGAGTGGATCATCAAGCAAACTGACTACAATAGAGATGCCTTTGAGGCATATCAATCGGGTCATGAGGCCTTGATAGCCTCTAATCAAGACATTCGCAGTGTCTTTCTTGATCATCTTTCTGTCTGCAACGGCTATGCACAGGCCTTTCAGTTTCTTTGCCAAAAGGCCGGTATTCCTGTCGCCTATATTCGAGGGTCAGTCACCTTTGATCGATCACAGGACGTTTTTACTCATGCTTGGAATACTGTTCAGATTGCAGGCAAGAACTATGCTGTTGACACAATCTTTGGAGATCCCGTCTTTGATCAAAACGAATCCATTAAACAACTAGAGGTTAATTATAACTTTTTATGCTTGCCAGACCAGCTCATGAAGCAGTCGCATCAAGCCAGCAGGGATATTGTGATCAATCAGACAGAAACCTTGACCGATGTCTGGACAATTCCTGAGTGCTCAGACGATTCTCTGCTCTATACTAAGCTCAATCACAGCTACTTTACTGCCTTTGATAGACCAGACATTCTGGCCAGTCTTGAGCAGCAATTAAGGACTAATCAGCCACAGACCAGCTTACAATTTGCTAATCAGGACCTCTACAACCAAATGGTAAGTGATCTTGAGCAGCATTCTGACAGCTACCATAGCCTGTTTCAAGCTTATTGGCCTAATGCTGCTGGCTATTTCTACAGTCTACACCCCAGCACCTTTAGCATTAGCATTAGCATTATCAATCAGCAATAGCCTAATACCCTGACAGACAAGTACAAGCGCTTATGGCATGGCTCTACCAGCCATTAAAGAGCTGTGCTAGGCTCTCAAGGGTCTTTTTTCTTGCTAATCGCTCAATGGGCTAAATCTTACTTTCCTTATCCTGCTTTTTCTGGTCACGCCTTTGCCGGAAAAAGGTCTGCATGAGCTTGGCACAGTCATCAGCTAAAAGACCTACCTCAAGCTGTACACGATGGTTCAGGCGCTCATCGGTTAAGATCTGATAAAGACTACCAGCACCGCCAAACTTTTGATTGCTGGCCCCATAGACCACATGAGGAATTCGAGCTAGCCCAATGGCTCCGCTGCACATGACACAAGGCTCAATCGTCACAAAAAGAGTCGTATCCAAGAGACGCCAATTGCCTTCGTGCGCATTGGCTTCATTAATGGCCATGATCTCAGCATGCATAATCGCCTGATTGCGCTCCTCGCGAGCATTGTGACCACGCCCGATAATGTGACCAGCCTTCACAATAACGCAGCCAATCGGTATCTCGTCCTTTAGCAGCGATTTCTCAGCCTCCTTGAGGGCTTCTCGCATAAAATACTCTTGCTCTTGTTTGGAATAGCTCATTGAGATAGACTCCCCAAATCCCAAGCCCGATGTGGCAGAGCAAGATCAACAGGAATCTGACCAGCATAGCCTTGAGCTTGCTGTCGCAGCACCTCCAAATGCCTCTTAGGATCAATCCCCTCTGGCGGCAGAGGTGGCATATGGGTCAAGACCAAGCGTTTCACCTTAGCACGGCTGGCAAGCTGCCCAGCCTCTTTTGAGGTCAAATGCGCCATATGATGTTCATTGCCTTCATAAAGGTACACATCTGCTAAAAACACATCAGCCTCCGCAGCAAAATCAGCCAGCTCTTCAAAGTAGCCTGTGTCTCCTGTAAAGACAAGCACCTGCCCAGTTGCTCTTTCCACAATACGAAAAGCATAGCACACGACCGGGTGAACCGTCTTAATAAAGGTAATGTCAAAAGGTCCAAGAGCTTCAACCCTATCAACCTGATAGGCAATGCCCTTTGAGACACCTGGCAAGGTTAGTTTGGCAAACTCGGCCTCATCTTCGTCATGACCGTAAATAGGTAGTAGCCTTGGCTTGCCAAGATGCCTTGGATAGAGCTGATAATAATGACGCAAAACACCCAAGTCTGCCACATGATCTGGATGATAATGGCTAATGATAACAGCGTCTAAATCCAGCGGATTGATTTCTTTTTCTAATTCGTTAAGAGAACGACTACCAGCATCCATCAATAATTGAAAACCATCATGCCCTGTCACAAGATAGGCTGTCGTCCCAGCATCTTGATAGGGATAGGCTCCCCAAGAGCCAAGCGTTGTTAATTTCATCACAAAACCTTCCTTCATGCTTTGTTCTTATTATAACAAAAAATAGCAGCAAAAAATAAGTCCTAGTGCGCAAGAGCTAGGACTTACAGGCTTAGTATTTAGCTGTTGGTGTTTAAAAAGCTGTCTTTATAGCTAACAGCAAGCGCCGTTGCGATGACTGCCTTAATAGTATCTCCCGGGATAAAGACAAGGCTAGCAACGAGCGATCTAGTGAGCGGCATGTCTGTATAAACCGCTAGCCAAATAGTCCCCAACAGATCCACCAGCAGGACACCAGAAATAAAGATTGCTAAAAAAGCAAGAGACCGATACCTTGCTAGCCAGCTGCGGTACAAGAATGCAAAAACCAATGGAACAAAGAGCCAGGCCAAAACATAGCCAGCCGATGGTCCCATTAGGACTGGAACAGTTGTTCTAGAGCCTGAAAATACTGGCAAGAACAGACCAATCACTAGAAAAAGCAGGATAGACAGGGTTCCTTTTTTCCCACCTAAAATCAAGCCAGCAAGCATGACCCCTAAGTTTTGCAAAACAATCGGCACTGGAACAAAGCCTAGAGGAATCGCTGGAATAAGACCTAAAATAATGATTAAGGTGGTCATCATTGCTACCTTCACTAAGTCCTTGGTTGACAACATATCTCATAACTCCTTTGAAAAATAAATATCCTGATGCTTATGATAGGCTGGGTTAAAAGGGCTAAAACAAAAAGGACAGCTGCCGCACTCATATTCGGACCTTCTCAGCAGTTGTCGGCAATGACCACAAATCACCGGATAGGTCTCCTTGTGGTCTGTCGGCTCAAAAGCATGATCTTGAAGCGTGTCATGACAATGATAACAGGCATAATAAGCCTGACATCGAGCACACTTCAAGCCGACAATATCCAGCACTGTGTGATAATGTACACAGCGATACTCCTGATCAAGCGCGATACCAAAACAGTTCCTCATGTCTTATCCTCTTATTAAAAGGATAAAGCATTCGTTTTATTTTGTCAACCTATATTTACTAATAGGGTTACTAATCACATAAGAAGAACACCAAAAAAGCATAAAGTAGTCCCATAGGCAGCTGCTTTTTACCAGTACCACACAAATAGCTATATGACTATAAAGGTTGGCTTAAGAAGGTTCAGATTTAACCGAGTGTGGGAAAAAGATTACCAATCTAGCTGCCAAAATACGGGGTCTCGTTTGACTATTTTTCCCTATTGGGATATAATGAGAACAGAAAAAGGGCAGTTGCTCTAAACAACTACCCTATGCAGAACCGTTTAAGACGGTGGCATATCTTTAATTATTAAAAAATAATCGTCGACCTACCAAAGTTCAGACGGTTATTTTTTATTGTTTAATATGACGATTGCAACGACTAAGCTGATTAAGGTAAGTAAGAAACTACCAAAAGCCAGCATGAGTTGAAGGGCCTCGTAAGTAGACAATAAAACGCTCCTTTCTGTTGGATTTTGATGCATTGCCCATAGGTATCACCACCTTTCAGAAATCAGAGCCACCGCCTTAGCTTTTCTGTAAAGAACATTATTATATCATAATCACACAAGAATCCGTCAAATCTTAAACTAATCAGGCGGCTTTTTTATGCTCTGACTATAGGTCTGAAGAGAAGATGCTAGATGTCTTAGGTGGCTTTCCATTTAAACTACGAGGTCTTCTTTCTCACAGAGTATAGCCCCCTCTTTTTTCAGCTACTGTTTCGGAGGCAAGCTGGCATTTCGTCTAAATTGCTTTTGTTTTTCCCTGAGCATTCGAAAAAATCCTTTATTTCTACCTGACATATCACTAAAAGAGGGTCCTGTGACCCTCTTTTATAGCTATCTGTTAGAGAGATATGCAATTGTTAGTCTTGTTTTTTCTTCAAGCCTAGGACACCTGCGCTAGCAATGACGCTGAGAGCTGCAAGGGTGAAAAATGGGTGATTTGCCTCCCCCGTAGCTGGTAGCGTGCCCTTTTGAGCTGCTGGAGCCGCTGATTTGTTTGGTGCTGACTGAGGAGCTGGTGCCTTTGGACTAGCTGGCTGCTCTGAAGATTTTGGTGCCTGTGGAGCAGGGGATTGCTCCGGTGCCTTTGGAGTCTCTGGTTCTTTTGGTGCTTGTGGTTGCTCTTTTTTCTCCGGTGTTTCTGGAGCCTTTGGCACTTCTGGCACCTTTTGTGATTCCCCTTGTTGACCTGGCACTCCTTGTGGCCCAGTATCACCTTTTGGACCTTGTTGACCTGGTGCGCCTTGTGGGCCGGTGTCGCCTTTTGGTCCTTGTTGACCTGGTGCGCCTTGTGGGCCGGTATCACCCTTTGGTCCTTGAAGTCCCTGTTCGCCTTGTGGCCCAGTGTCGCCTTTTGGTCCTGGTTGACCTGGCTCTCCTTGCGGGCCAGTATCACCTTTTGGCCCTTGTTGACCTGGTGCACCTTGTGGGCCGGTATCACCCTTTGGTCCTTGAAGTCCCTGTTCGCCTTGTGGCCCAGTATCACCTTTTGGCCCTTGTTGGCCTGGCGCTCCTTGAGGACCGGTGTCGCCTTTTGGTCCTGGGAGACCTGGTTCACCTTGTGGGCCGATGTCACCCTTTGGACCTTGTTGACCTGGCTCTCCTTGTGGCCCAGTATCACCTTTTGGCCCTTGTTGGCCTGGTTTTCCTTCTGGTCCCTGTGGGCCTATTGGTCCACGCTCACCAACTGGTCCGCGTTCCCCTCGAAGGCCTTGAGGTCCTGCGGGACCCATTGGACCTTGAGGTCCTGGTATCCCTAATGAATCTTTCTCATACAATTTGTATAATTGCTCTGATTGGCCTGTCGATTTTTTTAAAAATTGCTCCACTCGCCATAGATATCTTAAAACATTTTCTAGCATTCGACCATTGTTATAATGTGTCGAAGTTTCCCAGTCACTTGAGCTACCAGAACCAGGATTAAGTATTTCTTTTTTTATGAACTGTTGAAAGAAATATCCTTGATTATACATAGAAGGATATGTAAAGTCTTCTGCCCTTACATCATTTCCAATCCCTAAGCTAGCTATGGTTGCTAGGGCGACAACTGCTGAGCAGATACCGTACTTCTGAACAAGCCTGATACTTGTTTTCTTGTTTCTCATGTTTATCTCCTTTTAGTTTAGAAATGTTAACGATTTCTAATCTTTTTTCTTCCAAAGAAAATCTTAACATGACGCTTGCGGGCTGTGAATATGTTTTGGGGAATTCGCTTCCGTAGTTTCGTTTTTTTCTAATCAAAGGGTCAATTGTCTGACGCTAGTGTCTTTTGGCATTGGCCTTTAGCTTAGGAAGACTGCCTATGTTAGCAAGCTTTTCATTAGCTTATCCGTTTTGATAAAGGGTAAGCGACGAGGATAATCTGACTTTGTCTTTTGCTTTTGTTAGATTTTTTAATGTTTTTTTGATGTCTGATGACTTTTAAAAAAAGCCTTCTTTTGATAGGCAAGCTTAAAAGGCCTAGGCAAAAGCCCAGACCCTTGCTGCTATTATCTGTTATTGTGGAAAGCTACCGCTCTTTGGCACTGTCATGCTTAAAAATTGCGACTTGAGCTATTGTAACCATAGCGCTCAAGGAAATCCTGACGAAACTCTAAAAGGTTATCGTCCAAGATAGCTTGACGCACCTGCTTCATGAGGTTTACTAAGAAGTATAGGTTATGGTAACTGGTCAAGCGCATGCCAAAGGTCTCATCAGCCTTTAAGAGATGACGCAGGTAAGCACGTGTGTAATGCTGACAGGTGTAGCAGTCACAATGATGGTCAAGTGGGGTAAAGTCCTCTGCAAACTTAGCATTTTTCACAACGAGACGGCCCTCGCTGGTCATGCAGGTGCCATTGCGAGCGATACGGGTTGGCAGGACGCAGTCAAACATGTCAACCCCACGAATCACCCCATCAATCAGGCTATCAGGTGCACCTACCCCCATCAGGTAGCGTGGCTTATTTTCAGGTAAAAGTGGCGTTGTAAAATCAAGGACAGCATTCATCTCAGCATGGCTCTCACCAACTGCCAAGCCACCGATAGAATAGCCCGGAAAATCCATGCTCACAAGGTCCGCAGCAGATTGACGACGCAGGTCCTCAAAGCCAGCTCCCTGCACGATACCAAAGAGGCCTTGATCATGAGGACGGCGGTGAGCCTTCAAGCCACGCTCTGCCCAACGACTGGTGCGCTCAATGGATTTTTTCACATAATCATAGGGCTGGTAAAATTGCGGGCACTCATCAAAGCTCATCATAATGTCAGACCCTAGGTTATTTTGAATGGAGATCGCTTTCTCTGGTGATAAAAACATCTTTGAGCCATTCAGGTGATTTTTAAAGGTCACCCCCTCCTCAGTGATGTTTCTGGAGTCTGCCAAGGAATAAACCTGAAAGCCGCCTGAGTCTGTCAGAATTGCCTGATCCCAGTTCATAAATTTGTGAAGGCCGCCTGCACGCGCAATCAGCTCATCTCCTGGTCGTAGCCATAGGTGATAGGTATTTGACAAAATAATGCCTGACCCAATCTCCTTGAGCTCCTCAGGAGACTGTGTCTTAACCGTCGCCTGTGTCCCTACCGGCATAAACATGGGCGTCGGAAAGGTCCCATGCGGGGTAATAATCTCACCGAGACGAGCACCTGTATGCTTTTCCTTTTTGATCAAACGATAAGTAATAGGGTAATTAGTCATTGTTTCTTTTTTCCTTGCTATCAAGATAAACAGTCTTGAGCGTTTTGCATACCACTTACAAAGCACTTAGTCAAGCGGTATGGGCTTGTTTAGAGCCCTATCATTTTATCAAAAAATCTCTGACTTGTCATGCCTTCAAAGAGACAAGATCCCGAAGCAATGGCACGACAGACGCATGAAGGAGTTTTAGCAAGAAAAGAAAGCTTTCTGTCGTTCAATGTTCAGCTATTTCAAGTATATGTCTTATCTTTTATAAACTTTACTACAGAAAAATCGTTGAAAATGTTTGCTTTACTCTATACTATCATTCAGAAATAGCTGTTTCGCGCGTTTGTCGTGAGCAAGGACGGTATGGGTATCACTGGCTCCTAGAATATGGTATAATGTACCAAAGGAGTTGTACGATGTCAATTAGAGAAATAAAACGTGAAGCTAGACAGACTTTAAAGGGACTAAAGGGGAAATACCTCTTATTTTTAGTACCGATAATCTTATCTATTTTTTACTCAGGAATTGAGGTTCATCAGACCTATGTGACCACTCAGGGGATTGAGGTATCAGTCGGGGCAAGCTACTTTCCTTTGATTGTTCTGATAATGCTGACGGTCTTTACCTTATCAGCAGCCTATACCATGCTAGATGTTATCCGCTACTATCGTCGTGAGGTCTCTTTTTCAGAGGCAACGATAGCTTTTTCTGGAAACTTGTTTGGCAAGGTCCTTGTTTTGTTGATCATCAAAGGGCTCCTATTTATCCTATGGTCTTTGATTTGGATTGTTGGCTTGGTTATTCTAACGATTAGCTCTGCGGCATTACTGACAAGCTACAATACTGGTGCTGCTGTGATGACTCCAATCATCTTTATGGTTATTGGTTTTGTGATTTTTATTATCGGGCTTATTGTTTATATGAATCGTTATTGTGCTTACAGCATGGCTGAGTACATTCTCTATGACAAGGTCAAGGAAGGCACCTATATGGGTGCTATTACGGCAATCGAAGAGAGCAAGGACATGATCTCAGGCTATAAAGGAAAGTATTTTTTACTACACCTTAGCTTTATTGGCTGGTTTATCCTAGTAATCTTGTCTTTTGGCTTGATCTATATCTACGTACTGCCTTATTACACCACTGCTGATGTGACCTTTTACCACCATTTAAAGCACATTCACGATGAAACAGAGCTGCCGATAGATGCTGAAAGGCTTACTATCACAGGTTCAAAAGAAGCCCCATCTGCTATTAGCTAGCCTTAACGATATGCCTCTATGTCTCTCATGACCTTGTTCAGAGTAGACATAGAGGTTTTTTGCATGACCTTTGATAACTTTTTTATAGTAAAAAAGAGGAGCCCATCAGTTGCCTATCCAAAGCTAGATGACACATCTAACGGTTGGAAGGCTTGCTTACAGGCCCTCTTTTAGCAATGTTAGCCCAAGACTATCCTAAAGCTGCTGAAAAGCTCCTCGGTCTAAGGCATAGGCAGTCGTCCAATGGCTCTCACGATAGTAAATAAAGAGCTGGCTATCTAATAGCTCATCAATTGAGGCTGCTGTTGGCAGACCTGCTAGGTCAATGAAATAATCCCCTGGAAGAAGCTGTTGTAGCTTTTCCATTAAGGCGGTATTAACAGCGGTCTTTGCTGCTGGTAATTGACTAGAGATTGATAAGCCTTCAAAGGTCTTTAAATCTATGTTTTCTGACTCTAAAGCTGATTTTAAGGCTGATTTGATCAAGTCTAGGCTGTATTCAGCATCTAAGGCTTCATCGCCTGATGAGAGGCTATTCATCGCCAATACATACAAAGGGCCTGCTGCCTTATCCTGATAGGTAATGACAAGTTGATGGTTCAGCAAATCAGCTAAGTCATCATAAGTACCAGTGTTCTCAAGAGTAATGTAATAAGTCCCTGTGAGCCCTAAGTCCTTGATTGTCTCTAAAATCTTGCCTTGGATTGCTTGATTTTTTTCAGTTGTTGCCGCTGTTAGACCACTATTTGTAATAGCAAAGCTCTCAATCTCTTTGGTAGCTGTATTGGTCTCTTTTAGAATGGTTAGAATACTATCTTTAAGCGCTAGAATATCATTTCTAACCGGTGCTTCAATAGGGCTAGAGATGTCTTCAAAGAAACGATAAGCAGAACCGCTGACAAATTTATTGGCCTGTCCGCTGCTTTTTCCATAGGTGTCTAAGGCAGTTATTCTAACAAATCGACCTGTTGTTGGTGTAAAGCTGACTGTTTTTAGCTCAGTATTTTGCTTCCAATCAGTGCTATCGACAACCGTTGTCCAGACCTTACCGTCTGAGCTGATGTCGACCTTTGCAGAATGGATCATACCATTAACACCTCCTGGGAGATAGGCAATAGCAGAGAAGTTTTTATCGTCCTTAAACTCAACAGTATATGACTTGTCCTCAGTAACCTGATTAAATAAGGTATGCCATTGGGTGGCCATATCTCTACCATCTACCATATGCTTGCCAGACCTGCCTGATTGCTCATTAGCATAGGTCACCGCCTGAATATCATCAATTGAGATGTAGTGCATTGTAGGATCAGTGCTGTCTGCGGTAAAGGTATAGGTAACGCTGTCACTTGCTAGACTGGTGCCATGAGCCCGATAGCGAGCAAGAACTGTGACAGTGTCATTGAAGCGCTCTGTGCCATCATAAGCCTGCCAAGACTGGCCATTATCCAGACTGACCTCCAAATGTTCAATAGCACCAATCAAGCGATTTTCCAAGTCATTGCCATAAAGGCTGCTGTTGGTCGGTGCTGCTGCCTTTGTCAGGTTAATCCTGTAGGTAGCAGATACCGCGTCAAAGCCAACTAAAATACCGTCCTCTATATTAAGCTTGGCCAAAAGGTCATCACTAAAAACGATAACCTTGTCCTTGGTTTCAAGCCATGTTTTCCCATTATCAATAGAATAGCGGACTGTCAAATCTGTATCCTGATAATTCTCATGCAAACGAAGGGTCTTGTCATCAAAGCTAAAGCTTGCTGTTTCGATTGGATTGCCCGTTAGGATATAGTTGGCGATAATTCTAACCTCATTAGATTGGAGCACTTCCTTATCAGTTGCTGTTTTGGCTGCGATTAGAGCGTTATAGCTCAGTAAATCTAGCTCAGCCTTAGCTGCTTGATCGCTGATATTAGGCGTGATACGCTTGATAGCCTCTACCATGACCTGTGGATAGTAGGTGTAAGCTGCAATGACACGCTTTCCTAAGTCCAGCCAATCCTGATCTGTTTTTTGGCCATTTTTTGCATAGGCCTCTATCAAGCCATCGTAAGTATCTAGATTAAGCTCTAGTACATCTAAAGCCTTGCTGTAGGCCTCAATCTGTTGATCACTGCCAGCCTCGTAGACATTAGCGATGAGATTATAATAAAGCGATTCCTTGAACTTATCGTATTGGTTTAAGGCTGCTTGCGCCAGCAGCATATAGCTAGCGTTTTTATGAATGTCATTGTAGGATTTTAGGCCCCAGCCAAGCAAGAGCCTAGCCTCTGTTGCTGTTGTGGTTCCCCAACGAGAATAAGAGATTGCCCAGCGATTACCATAAACATTGTCTCTAATATCCCAAATCCCGTTGCCCTGATCATCTTGACGGTAAACCAAATAAGCCTCGTGGTCATTTTGGTAAATATTGACCGCTGGAATACCAAAGACCTCATTGACTGCTACACCTAAATTTGATAATCCCCAGCAAACAGCCCCTTTTTCCATCAGCATCCAGATCCGGTGACGGTTGTCATAAGTAACATTAAAGGCATCGTCATTGAGGGTGCCAACGAGCTGATATTTTTCTGTCCATTGAGCTTGATTGTCAGCGCTGCGCATGTCTGCGCCACCGTAGCCGATGTTTTTGTATTTCGTATAAGAGTAGCCACTGGTATAGCTAGCAACCTTATCTCCATATTTTTGTTCGGCGTAATGATGCAGCCAGAGAATTTCCTCATCATCTATTTTGGCGTCCATAACAGCACGCACCAACTCCATATTGTAGTTGGCGAATTCTTCTTTCCTCAAGAATTCGTTGTCTCGATACAATTCTTTAAAGGCTTGATATTTCAGCACCGGGTCAGAAGCAAGGTAGGTGCCACCATAGTTAACCACAAAGGATTTGATCTCCTTGCAGTAGGCAACAGCAGTTGCCAGCATCATTTTTTGTAGACATAGCCATTTCCCTTGTCCTCCAAATCTGCCTTATTAGTAGCATAAAGGTCTCCTAAGGCGTTCAAGGTTTTTAGGGTAGAGCCGTTAAACATCGAGCCTGCCTCTAAAAACAGTGACAGAGCGTCCTCATCTGACAATAGCCAATCAAGAGCGACCTTGACCTTTTCATTTTTCTTGACAGCAGATTGAATGGTGTGGTAGCCGACACGATTGACAAATTCGCGCTCAAGCACTAATGCCAAATTGTCTGGATTATCATAATTATCTGTGACACTATTCTTGCTGAGAAGGGCATCATACTCTTCAGTTGTCTTTAGCCTGTCATAAGACACCTCGCTTGATAAATCATAATCTGTCTTGAGCAACCTGAGATCCGCATAAACAGAGTGATCATTACCGTTATTTTTTAGTGAATTTGCAATTAGCTTTACATATTTAGCACCTGTAATATCTAGATCAACATAAACAGCCTCACTGGTTCCGGTTACTGTACCAGTTGTCACCAGGCTTTCCCAACTTTTTCCGTCCTTAGACTTATAGATGTTAAAGCTAACACCATCGTCCTTACCACGTCTACTATAGTCAACTCCTAGGTAGGCTGATAGACGCGTGTATTCATTGGAGTATTGTTCAACATCATAATAAAGCTGTGAAGGAGCATGCACTGCAATTCCCTTATCAAATGCAAGCACCTCGCCATCAACTACTAGAGTAATGGTGCCACCGGCAGGGTTTTTGTCCTGTAAAAAGCTGCCATGCCCAACCTTGGACGGGTTGACACGTGTCTCATCTGATAAGTAGATATAGTCCTTAGCTTCAGTCTTATTGGTGGTCTCTACTGCTTGTGATACTTCTGTCTGCTCCTGCTTTGTGGTCTCTTCGGCAGAAGCTTCGGTAGCTTGCTCTGCTGCGGCTACTTGACTCTTAGAGTCAGTTGTTTCTGTAGTGGCAGTACCTATTACTACTGGCAGCGTTTCTGAGGAGCCCTCAGCTGCTGTGTCTTGCGCAGCGGTTGCTGATTGGTCAGCTGCTTGTTGATCAACCGCTTCTTGTGCTTCTAACGTGGTTGCTATGGCTGCACTAGCTGTTACTTGCTGCTCATCAGCAGAAACAGTTGTCAGCCCTAGTGTTAAAAATAAGGTTGCAACCAACACAGAGGCTGCACCTGTTTTAAAGGTTTTAATGGCAAAGCGCTGCTTACCATCAGTATAAGGTTTGAACATGGTGTCTTCTCCTTTAAAAATAAGATATTTAAGCAAAATAAAGACTGACCACCAACCACTACAGTTGATAATCAGTCCAACAAAGATATCGTACTATAGGAAATTAATTAAAGGGGGAAAATCATCGCCTACAGTTAATTTGATTCTTTGCGTCTTGACACAATAGCAAGCTGGCCTGCACAAGCAATAACTGCAAGAGCTGCTGCTGTAAAGAATGGATTAGCTGTATCAGCAGTTGCCGGAAGCACTTGCTGCTTATCAGCTGCTTTCTTGTCCTCCTTCTTAGCTTCAGGCTTAGATTCTGGTTTAGGCTCTGGCTTAACCTCAGGATCTGATGGTTTTACTGGATCCGCTGGGTCGATTGGATCGACCGGGTCTACCGGATCCACTGGGTCTACCGGATCCACTGGGTCTACTGGGTCTACTGGGTCTACTGGATCCACTGGGTCTACCGGATCCACTGGGTCTACCGGATCTACTGGGTCTACCGGATCCACTGGGTCTACTGGATCTACTGGATCGACCGGTTTAGCAACCAAGGCTGCCTTGGCATCTGAGAGGGATTTCTTAGCATTTAACACCTTAACCAAGCTGTTAGTAATAGCTGTCGGTTCTGTCTCCTGAGCATAAGCTGTCTCACCCGCTGCTGCGACCTCCTTAGCCTTAGCTAGCTGGTCTGTATAGGCTTGAGCAGAAGCTGCTGTATATGGAGATAGGTCTAGATTTTCTCCGATAAGAGCATTTAATTGGTCTAAAGCAGAACGCAATTTTGCCTTTCCTTCTTCGGCAATCGCAGCCTTTACCTTTAAAATAGTATCAACAACTGAATTTGTTTCTGTAGTGTAGCGCTCTAGCTCATAAAGGGAAATGTCTTTTCTCTCTTTATCCTTGTTAACAGTTCTATAGAAGGTACCTGCTGCTTCAATGGCCTTATTGTACAATTCCTTCAAAGACTCTGATGTCAAAGCAAGATTTGGATTTTCTCGGTAAAGCTCTAACAGCTTAGCCAAGGCTTGATCTAAGGCTTCATGCGCTACAGCAGTCTTAAGCGTCGTAAGAGCTTGCGTTAAATCAGTCGCAGCCTTATCAACATCTCCTTGTGAAGGACCAAATGAATTTTGAAGCTTAGCTGCCGCTGCAAGCTTTTGCACAAGACCGTCATACGCTTCTTTAGGATACTCTTTGCCATCTGTTATAAAAGGTGTAGCTTGATTAATAGCTTCATTTAAAGCATTAAGATTAACAAGACTAGTAATAGCGGAATCAATAGTAGTAACAGATTGATCTACTGTATTTTGATCAGGGTCACTGTTTAAATAGGTCTTACCAATAGTAACCGCTGATTGCAAGGCTTGCAGTGATTCATCAGAATACGTTCCTTCAGGCTGGCTGAGTTTTAGCTTAGCCTCCTCTAACGACTTCCTTAACTCAGTTTTATTGCTGTTGGAATTTTTTAGTTTAAATGTGAAGAGCTTTTTGGTATCATTTTTCCCATAGAATACCCAAGCTTTAATAGTATAAGATCCCCCCGGTACAGCATATGTAGGCGAAGCTAACATTTCATCAGTTAAAAAGGAAGTACCCGCAGCATTGTAAAAGTCAAACCATATTTTTACTCCAGGGGTATCAATTCCTCTTGAACCATCTCCATTCGAAATAAAGTCAAAAGTATCTCCATCATTAACAGTCCCATTACTACCTTTACGAGTAACCGTAATTTGACTCATAAGATCTGAGATAGTAATTGGTTCTCCTAATTCAACTGTATATTCTTGTGGAATATCTATGTGCCAGTTCAGATGTTGACCTGTCCCATTATTTTCAAATGCACTAGCAGTAGTCGTTTCCGCCCCTACTGTTAAAGCGCTATCAATATTATCCGACAAGGCAACCAATCCTGTGCTGAAAACTAATCCAACAAGACCACAGCCCTTAAGACACCGTTTCGTGAATTTCTTCATTCTTCTTTTTCCTTTTCTAGAGCCCTAGCAGGCTCGAACAATAGCAATATGTGTCATAGGGCAGCTGCTATCACTAGTAGCTGCCACTTTGATATTAGCCTGATTGTGACACTCAAATATCACTTATAATTTACAAAAAATTTTAAGAAAAGTCAATATACAAACGGTTTTTGTTAAATTTTTTAAAAATATAACAAAAAACAAGCACGCCAATCTGGTCTATAACAGTTTTTATTGTCAATAGTGATCGCTAAAGGGTTTTTCAGCCAACAAAAAAGAGTGAGTCCCTAACTCTCTCTTCTAGACTTTGTGCCATATCATCAGCTACACGAACAGCCAAGATCAAAAAGGCCAGCTCTCAATAGTCTGTGTCCTTACCCTGCTTCGTCTGACAGCTAGGGCAAACACCATAGGCTATAACTGGAATACGGGTGACCTTATAGCCTGTTTGCTGGTGTGCTTCCTTAGCGATATCCATCACATCTACGTCCATAAAATCAGCGATTGTCCCGCAAACCTCACAAACCACATTGACATGCTGATGTCCCATAAAGTCATAATAGGTCGTCAAATCATTACTAATTTTCAGCTCGGATACAAAGCCCTCATCAACGAGAACCTTCAAATTATTATACACCGTAGCAAGGCTCATATTAGGGTATTGAGGCTGTAAATCACGATAGATTTTATCTGCGCTGGGGTGCTCAGTGGACTGAATCATGTAAGAAATGATCGCCTTACGCGTCTCGGTAATACGAATATGCTTGTCACGTAGATGCTCTAGGACATTTTCATAGGCATTTAGAGCTTGCTGATGTGAATGAATGTCCAAGCTTACAACCTCCTCCTTTTGTAACTATGGCACTAACTAGCAGGAATCTTGATCCTGCTTGCTGATTAGCCGTAAATAGTCAATCTTGATACAGCGATTCATAACAATGTCAGCTTTGCCTGCTGATCGCAAAAGCTCCTCAGCTTCTTGGCTATACAAGCCAAGCTGTGCCCAAAAGACCTGACCCTGACAAGCTAAAAAGTCCTGAGCAACCTGAGGCAAATACTCACTTCGTCGAAAGACATTGGCAATATCTACCTTAAAAGGAATAGCCGCAAGGCTAGCATAAACGACCTCTCCTAAAACAGACTGACCTGCCAGCCTAGGATTGACAGGGACAATCCGATAGCCCTTAGCCTGCATAAACCTAGCCACATCATAAGCAGCAGTGGTTTGACGATCAGATAAGCCAACCACTGCAATGGTCTTGGAAGATTCAAGATAAGAGGTGATAGTCTCATCAGAGGGATTTTGAAATGTATCAATCATCATTTACTTCCTTTTTATCAAGCACACCCAATAGCAAATCAACAACAGGAAAAGACAATCGCTGCCGGTATGACATAGCCAACCATCTGGCTACCAAGCTCAAGGAAAACCCTCCTTAGCATGACATGCCCTGCTGTTTTTTTCTCTTCATTATAGCATAAGTTTTTAAAATGCGGAACACAAGGAATAACAGCAGCCACACCAAGCAGGCTGCCACTTAACACCACTGCTAATCTAGTCTACTTGGCCTCATACCAGCTCTTGCCGGCACTTTCGTCTACACGCAGCGGAACTGCCAGGCTGACAGCTGATTCCATCGTTTCTTTGACCAGCGCTTTAACAGCCGCTAGCTCATGATTAGGCACCTCAAGCACAATCTCATCATGCACCTGAAGCAGCATTTTGGTCTCAAAGCCACCAGCTACTAGGGCTTGGTCAAGATTTATCATCGCAATTTTGAGAATATCGGCTGCACTGCCTTGAATGGGCGAATTAATGGCTGTACGCTCTGCAAAGGAGCGAACGTTGAACTGACGAGAATTGATATCTGGCAATTGACGACGGCGCTTAAAGAGCGTCTCAACATAGCCCTTATCCTTGGCTTCACGCACAACCCTTTCCATGTAAGCCTTGATACCAGGGTAGCGCTCAAAGTAGGTGTCAATATAAGCCTTGGCCTGTTTTCTTGGAATTCCAAGGTTATTAGACAAGCCAAAGTCAGAAATCCCATACACAATGCCAAAGTTAACAGCCTTAGCATTCCGACGATCATTGGCAGTGACGTCCTCTGGCTTTTCAATGCCAAAGACACGCATTGCCGTTGAGGTATGGATATCCGCTCCCTCCTTAAAAGCAGCAATCAAATGCTCATCTCCTGAAATATGTGCTAAAACACGCAATTCAATTTGCGAATAATCCGAGCTAAGCAAAACAGCATCATCATGAGATGGAGTAAAGGCCTTACGAATCAAGCGCCCCTGCTCCAGACGAATCGGGATATTTTGCAGGTTAGGATCAACACTGGAAAGTCGGCCTGTCTGGGTTAAATCCTGTAAATAGCGGGTGTGGATCCTGCCATCAGCCATGATGTAATCCTGCAGTCCAATCACATAGGTTGATTGCAGCTTAGTAATTTGACGATAGTCCAAGATCTTAGCCACGATTGGCGCAATTGGCGCTAAGCG
This sequence comes from Streptococcus equi subsp. equi, assembly GCA_900637675.1. Taxonomy (NCBI): domain Bacteria; kingdom Bacillati; phylum Bacillota; class Bacilli; order Lactobacillales; family Streptococcaceae; genus Streptococcus; species Streptococcus equi. Next base: position 232,733 of record LR134389.1, on the reverse strand, counting down.
CTCCAAGACATCAACAGCCGTTGAATAGCCTGTCTTGGTTTTCTTTGTCAAATGAAGAGGGAGCTGCATTTTCTCAAAGAGTATCACTCCTAGCTGCTTGGGAGAATTAATATTAAAGACCTCACCAGCCATTTCATAGATTTCCTGTGTCAGTTCCTCAATGACCACCTTATTTTGCTCTGCCATTTCCTGCAGGCTATCTTGATTGACAGCAATGCCTTCGATTTCCATTTTCGCAAGGACATTGGCAAGCGGCAGTTCAATGTCAGTGTAGAGATCAGCCTGCTCATGCTCTGCCAGCTTATCAAGCATGACTGGTCTACTATCCAGCAAGACCTGAACCTTACGCGCCAGATGTCCTAACAAAACAGCCTTGTCAGGCACAGCACGCTTGACCCCCTTACCATAGACAACCTCATCTGTATCCAGTGATATAGTGGTATAAAGACGTGCCAGAGTAGCCATCTCATTGTCCTCTACAGTTGACAAGAGGTAATTAGCTAAGCGGGCATCATAGCTGGCAGCCGGCAAATCAAGCCCCAGATGACTAAGCAGAACCTTACTGCGCTTAAAATCATAGGTAGCAATCGGCTGCTCAAGAACCTTTTTAAAGAGCTTTGTAGTGAGGAGACTAATATCTGCTGAAGCATAAATCTGGCCTTGGTTGCCCCAAGCAAAGCCAATCAGCTCCTCGCGGTGATAATTATCCCTCAAAGCTTCAAAATAAAACACCGTATCGTCTGAAAACATGTCCGCTCTTATGTCAGTAACTTCCTGATAAGCAATCTCAGCTACCGGCTCCTGTGGCAACTGACTAGCTAAGGCATTTTTTAGTTGAACAAAATCCATCTCATCATAAAATTGTGACAAGCGATCTAGATCTGGACCCTGATAGACAATATCCTCCAATCCAATCGTAATCGGAGCGCTAGTGTTGATAGTAGCAAGTGTCTTTGAGAGGAAGGCCTGCTCCTTATCATGAAGCAGGTTTTCCTTCATTTTTGAAGGCTTGAAGCTATCAATATGCTCGTAAATCCCCTCCAAGCTTCCATATTCGTGCAGGAGCTTTAGACCTGTTTTTTCCCCAATTTTGGTCACTCCTGGAATATTATCAGACTTGTCTCCCATGAGCGCTTTCAAGTCAATGAATTGCTCTGGCGTAAGCCCCATTTTGTCCATAAGGTAGGCTGGGGTAAACTCTTCAAATTCAGCAACTCCTTTTTTAGAAATCTCAACAACGGTATTTGCATCTGTCAGCTGAATCAAATCCTTGTCACCACTGACAATAGTCACATCAAAAGGAATCTCTGTACGCTCTGCCATTTTATCAAGCGTTCCGATAATATCGTCTGCCTCGTAATGCTCTAGCTCATAAAAGGCAATACCAAGCGCTCCCAGCATATCACGAATATAAGGAAACTGCTCCCGAAATTCATCAGGGGTCTTGGCACGTCCTGCCTTGTAATCAGCAAAAAGCTCTGTCCGAAAGGTTGTTTTACCCGCGTCAAAGGCCACCAAGACATGCGTCGGCTGAACACGCTTCATCATGTGGTCTAGCATCAAATGAAAGCCATAAATCGCATTAGTGTGAAGACCGCTGTGATTTTTAAAGCGGTCAATCTGGTTATAGAGGGCAAAAAAGGCACGAAAGGCCACTGAGGAGCCATCAATCAAAAGTAATTTATTCTTGTTTTCCATGCCTTTATTATACCACACAGTGACCTGCTTTGCTCTGACCAGCTACGCTTTTTGCAAGCACTAGCAGGTAAAGCAGCATACCCGTAGCTTGATCAAAAGATCCAAGCTGCTTGAAGGAAGATAAATGACTGCTTTTGCTTTATCATCAAGACATTTCTACCAAAAAAGAGACTGAGATAAAAAGAGTGACACTTTAGAGAGTCTTAACTAATATCCTTTGTTATCTAATTCATTAACAAACGAACAGGCCTAGTTTTCAAAACCTCAGAAAACTAAACCTGTTCATTTGTTCTATTTGAAGTCAGACTTTGTCTCAATCTCCAAATTGATGACATCATCTGCTATGACTTTCCTAAGCTGATATGGACGGAAAGCCTTCTGCAAAATCCATGATTAGTCTAGGCTACATTTGAGCGAGCGGCCTTATGACTGAGTCCATTTGGCCACCTTATCAGCATGGCTAGCCACCCATTTCTTGGCTGCGGCTTCTGGTGTCATGCCCTGATTGATGTCAAGCATAACAGCCTCCATATCCTCTTTTTCCCAATGGAAGTGATCAACAATCCTATGAACAGCTGGCAGGTCGGCCTTTAAGCCCCGACGTGCAATGGTATTGATATTTTCCTTTGAGCCAAAGGTTTTCTTTGGATCTGCCAGGTATTTCAAATCGTACTTAGCAAACATCCAATGAGGAGACCAAGCCGTCACAACGATCGGCTCCTTTTTCTTGACCGCCTGATCAAGTGAGGTGGTCATAGCACCTGTCGAAGCAGCAACGAGCTCCCAATCTGCCAAGTTGGAATAGGCCTTTTGCGTCTTATCAGCAGCAGTCATAATACCAGCTCCCGGTTCAATCCCAATAATCTGTTGATTGGCTTGATCCGAAAGCTCCTCTATGCTGTTCACATCGCTCATATAGGCTGGCACAGCGAGTCCTAGCTTTGTTCCCTTCAGATTAGGACCAAGATTATCCAGCTTATCCTGATACTTTTGGTACTGCTGCTGATGGGTCACTGGTAACCAGGCACTTGTTGAAAAGTCTGCATCGCCATTTGCGATGGTTTGCCACATCACAGCATTATCCAGTGGTGTCAAGGTTACCTGATAACCCTCATCTCTTAAGACCTGAGCGATAACATGGGTAGAAGCCACCTCAGAATCCCACTGCACATAAGCAATGGTCACCTTCTGCCCCTTGTCTGCTGAGCTTGATAACATCGCAGCAAAGCCACGCCCCAAAGCTGACAACAAAAAGACAGCTAAAGCAGCTAGACCAAGCCATTTCTTGGTTTTTCCAGTCTGCGTTCTTTCTTGCGGCTTACCGTTAAAATGCTGAGTCATACGATCCAAAATAATCGCCAAGATAACAAGGGCCAAACCACTAACAAAGCCACGCCCAATATCAGCATGCTGCAAGGCCGATAGGACCTCACGTCCAAGACCTGGAGCACCAATCATTGAGCCTGTCACAACCATTGATAGGGCCAACATCATGGTCTGATTAACACCTGCCATCATCGTATGCTTTGCCAAGGGTAATTCGACCTTCAGTAATTTTTGTTTAGGGGTTGACCCAAAGGCATCTGAAGCTTCAACCAATTCTGTCGGAATATGACGAAGCGCTAAATTGGTAAAACGAACAGTCGGCGGCAAGGCAAAGATAACCGACGCAAAGACGCCAGGGACCATACCAATGCCAAAAAAGGCGACAGCCGGAATCAAATAAACAAAGGCTGGCATGGTCTGCATAAGGTCCAGCATTGGATTAATCACCTGGTGAACAATCTTATTTTTAGCCATCCAAATGCCCAAGGGAATACCAAGCAAGACAGAGATGAGGCTTGCTACCAAAACCAGCGTAAAGGTATTGATCAGCTCTGCCCACAGGCCTTGGTTATAGACAAATAACAGGCCCAGGAGGGTAAAGATCGGCAAAGGCCATTTTTTTCTTGCCAAGAAAAACATCGCACAGGTAACCAATAGCATAAACAGTAACGGATTGATAAACAAAAGGGTCTGCGTGATCCAATCCATCAAAGCATTGCCCACAAGCTGCAGCAGATCAAAGAAGCCTGAAAAGGTTTTTGTCAGCCACTCAGTTAGTTGCTCAACCAGCTGTGCCACTGGTAGAGTTGTTTGTAATAGGTTTTCCAAAATACAGTCTCTCCATTCTAATTAAGGTCGTCATCTGGAATATTAGCCAAGGCTTCAAGGACACGCCCACGAATAATAACCCCTAACAAGCGGTGCTGCTCATCTGTCACTGCAATTGGCGCAGAAGAGTCATAAATCAAGGGCAAAATATCCGTAATAACAGTATCCTTTGAGACCGTTCTGACATTACGATCAATAACCTCTGACAAGGGGAGCTTTTTCTGACGTGCTTCAATCGCTCCGTCTGCTGTTAGGCTTCCTATTAGCTGACGACGACGATTGGTTGCCATGAGCATAGACACCTCCTCATTGTGCATACGATTCAAAGCCACCTGCGGACCGTCCAGATCAACCGTTGTTGTGATAGGCTTAATCATAATATGCTGAGCAGTCAGCACCTTTGAGCGGTCAACGTCCTCTACAAATTCACGAACAAAATCATTAGCCGGATTGGTTAGAATATCCTCACCCGTCCCAATCTGCATGATCTGACCGTCCTTCATCAAGGCAATACGATCACCAATACGCAGAGCCTCATTCAAGTCGTGACTGATAAAAATAATGGTCTGCTTCATCGTCTCCTGTAATTCTAGCAGCTCATCTTGCATGTCACGACGAATCAAGGGATCTAAGGCAGAAAAAGCCTCGTCCATCAGCAAAATCTTAGGGCTGTTTGCCAAGGCACGCGCCAAGCCAACACGCTGCTGCATGCCACCAGACAATTGATCAGGGTATTGGTCCCTGACCTCAAGAAGCCCTGACTGATCAAGCGCACGCTTTGCAATCTCTCGACGCTCCTGCTTTGGTACCCCACGCAGCTCCAAGCCAAACTCTGTGTTTTCCAAAATCGTCTTGTGTGGAAAAAGAGCAAAGCTTTGAAAAACCATATTCATATCATGCCTGCGAACTTCTCTGAGCTGATCCACAGACAGTTTAGAAATATCCCTTCCCTCTAATAAAATAGAGCCTGCTGAGGGCTCAATTAATCGATTAAGCATACGAACAAGCGTTGATTTGCCGCTGCCTGAAAGGCCCATGATCACAAAAATCTCGCCTTCCTGAACCTCAAAGCTGGCATCATAGACCCCGACAGTAACTCCTGTCTTTTTAAAAATAGCGCTCTTACTTTTACCAGCCTTGATCATTTCAAGAGCTGCTTTTTGTTTTTTGCCAAACAATTTACTCAAATGCCTGACCTCTAAAATAGTTCCCATTCTTTTCCTCTCTTGTTCTCTTCCTCGATTAAAGCTAAATTAGCTTAATAGATTTCTAAAAGTGCCACCACAATTTTAAAATAATGAGGTCACTTTTTGCTTAAAAAAAAGAGTCTGCCTAAACAGAACACATTAATTATATAATATATGGTCACTTTTTGTCAAGCTGGACGCTTGCTACCCAAGTATCAGGATCGTCCTAAGCAGTGATATCACTAGTCAACCAAGCACTTAACAGCCCTGAACAGACCACAGCAAGCAGGCCTTTCTGACACTTAGCGCCTTGAGAGCTTACCCAGCAGCCTCCTCTAGCTGACTTGATTGACCTATCTGACTCTTGTCCTGCAACCAAACCAATGCTTAGACTGCCAAGCAAGCTCCCAATAGCAATAAGATCTGCTAAGCAAAGCGTTAGCTTGCTTTGACCATAGCTGCTAGTCATGTCTAATAGCACTCTAGATAAATCAAAAGCCCCACCTAGCAAGGCTAGATGAGGCAAAATAGGTTTAGAGAAGGGCTTTAAACTGAATATTTGAGTCTTCCAAGAAGCAGTCGTCAAAGCCACGTGGGTGATGATACTCGATGCGATCCTGATCCTGTGGATAGGTGTATTTGCCACCAACCTCCCAAATGAATGGATGGAATTGGTATTGCAAGCGCTCCTTACGCATCTTCCAAAGCTCTAGGATTTCATCAGTTGAGGCCATGAAGTTTGACCAGATATCATAGTGAACCGGAATGACAACCTTGGCGCGGAGATTTTCTGCCATACGAAGTAGGTCAACAGAGGTCATCTTATCCTGAATACCGATTGGATTTTCACCATAATTGTTCAAGACAACATCAATATCGTAGTCACGTCCATGCTTAGCAAAATAGTTTGAGAAGTGGGAGTCTGCACCATGATAGATGGTTCCTCCTGGTGTTTCAAAAATGTAGTTAACGGTTTTGCGAGCTAACTCTTCGTCAGTCACTGGAAGTCCTGCTAGCTCGCCACCATTTTCCTCAGCGCCAGCAACTGGTAAGGTAACGATACAGGTACGGTCAAAGGATTCAACAGCAGTAACCTTGATATCCTTGAATGCAAAGCTATCGCCTGGTTTTACCACGATGATACGATCCTTTGGAACACCCCAGCTCTCCCAAATCTTGCCGCACTCATAAGGGCCAACAAATTTGACATGGTCAAGCTTTGGATTGTTGATAATGGCTGCTGCAGTATTGATATCAATGTGGTCACTATGATAATGAGACACCAAGTAATAGTCTAACTCATTAATCATAAAGGGATCAATAACCATTGGCTGAGCTCTTAGATTTGGTTGTAGCTTGCGAACCCCTGCCATATTGGCCATTTGGTGACCACGAACCATGTCTTTTACTTTTTTAGTTGCCTTTCCACGATTGGACCATAGGTCCATGACAACATTGGCACCACCCGGTGTTTTGATCCAGATACCGCAGTTACCTAGCCACCACATAGAGAAATTTCCTTCAGGCACTACCTCTTCTTCAATTTCTTCGTTTAGCCAGGTTCCCCATTCTGGGAAGGTGCTAAGAATCCATGATTCACGAGTTATATCTTGTACTTTAGCCATTATGTTTCCTCCAAAATGAATTTTTATCTATACTCTAAGTATAGACCTTCTTTATTCTCATAAAAAGACCAAGTGTCACACACTCTTGTGTTCAAAACTGGACTGAATTTTGGCTCAAAATAAACTAAAAGCCCCAGCCTTCTCCTAAACCAATAGACAGCTGAGGGGTCCTTATCAATAGGCAAGCTAGTAGCTTACAATAATTCGTGATGAATGAGCTTTTCAATTTTTGTTTTCAAGGCATAGCGGTCAGCATCGTCCTTAACAATGGTCTCGATCGCCTTTTCTAGCTCAAGGGAAAAACGAGAGCTATCACTCAAGCGCCCCTGCTTTGAAAAACGGATCAATCTAATAATGTCATCATCGCTCAAAATAGGATTGACAATCAGTACGGGAACAAGAGCCTCCAGTGCGTCTGTTGTTGATACCACAATGTCAACAGACATCAAATCAAAGACACTCTGGTATTGCTCTGTTGTAAAGACAGCCTCGATTTGACAATTGGGCAAATAACGCTGGCACTGCTTCAACAGCAGCTTTTGAATCCCAATGCCATCATCTGAAACGATAACAAGCTTGGTCTTGTCCCAGTCAGCATGACTATGGCGCAGCTCTCCTCCCAGATGAATCGTTAGATAAGCCACGTCATCATCTGTTAGACGGATCTGCCAAGCCTGCTCTAGGATTACAGCACAGGATTGAGCCATAGCAAAGAGCTCCTCGTATTTTTCCTTAATATGGTCTGTTAAAGGATTGATCGAAAAAATCCCATAGGCCTTTCGATAAACAAGGGCCTTGCAATGCCTGGTCAGCTGTCTAAGCAAGTCCTTTTTGTGGGTAAAATGCAGCTGATAGCGCAGCTCCAGCTGATCGATAAAATCACCAATAGTGGCTCGCATCTGCTCATAATCCTGACTTTCAACATGGTGATCCTGATCTTTTCTAAAGGATAGCATCAGCATGGCTATCATGCCTACCTCAATGTCATCTAAATGCAGCTTGAAATTGTGGTAAAGCTCACTAGCCAATGCCTTAGCAATCTGGTATTCCTTGCGCTTCCAAATCAGGTTAAAATCCCTTTTAAGCGCTGTTTTAGTTTCCGAATGCAATTGCATGTTGCGATAGCTAAGCAGGATAAAAGGAAGAATTTGCAGCATAAACTGACTATCCTGAATATTAATTGTTTTGCCTAGGCTAGCCTGAGACAAAAAGAGGTATTCGTGAAAATAATCCAAAACCTCCTTTGAAAAATAAGCTGACAAGCCTTGTGTCTCAGAAAGCTTATGATCAAAAAGCTCAATAAAGCTGCTATTGCCTCCCTGATAAACACCTGCCAATACCTTGTAAAGGTACTGAATCAAAGCCATAGGGTGACAGTCAAAGTAATAGCCCTTGGCCTTGGTGGCATGCAGCTGAATCTTATTGTTATAGCTAGACAATTCCTCTCTCAGTTCAGCAAGGTCATTTAAGATGGTATTTCTGGAAACATCATTAATCATCATGAGCTTATCCAGTGTCACCCGCTCTGTTGCCACTGCAATATAAATCGCTGATAAGCTCCTGCGCTCATCACCCTTCATGACATAGTGATAATCTGCCACTTCATTGAGGAGCTGTTGGCAGGCAGCCTTTTGCTCACTATTTAGCAAGATGCCAACCCGAGGATAGGAGACAATTTGAGCAACATGGCTGGGCAGCGCTTCGTTAATTTTATCCAAATGATAATAGATTTTGCGCCGCGACTGACCCAAGGCAGCTGAAATCGCCATGACTGTCTCAGCCTCCTTCAATCGAATCAGATATGACAGCAGATCATAGCTTTTTTTATCCAAAATAATCACGTTCATACCTCCCTTCTATAAAACATCACTACCACACAGCCTTATCAGTTTACCATTTTACCTATCTGTAGGAAAGAATACTAGGCCAAAGTCAATTTCTAAATAGGAAAAAACGAACGATCATTAGTTTTCTGAAGATAAAATTCCTAATTAGTTCGCTTTTTTCTTTTATAATTGTAATAGTTGAATTAATTATTAAACTTTGTCTAAAATAAGAGGCTTTTTATCCCAGATTGCAACAAGGGTTAACACCTTGACCTTAAGCCTAGCTAAGCAGCTCTCACTAAGTTACTAGCTGCTGCCTTAATGCCGGCTACCTTTTTGGCCATAATAGGCATTTGGACCATGCTTTCTAAGGTAATGCTTGTCCATAATATAGGTTGGAGCTGGCTCCACACGAGGATTGATTTGTTCTGTCAGGCGGTTCATCTTGGCCACCTCTTCGAGCACCACTGAGTGATAAACCGCTAATTCAGGCGTCTTGCCCCAAGTAAAGGGACCATGATTGCGAACAACAATACCAGGCACTGCCATCGGATCAAGACCACGACTAGCAAATTCCTCTAAAATAACCGTACCCGTTTCTTTTTCATAGGCTCCATTAACCTCATCGGCAGTTAGAGAGCGAGCACATGGAATGGGGCCATAAAAGTAATCAGCATGAGTTGTCCCATAAAATGGAATATCTCGCCCAGCCTGTGCCCAGCCAACCGCTTCTGTTGAGTGTGTGTGCACAATCCCGCCAACCTCTGGCCATGCCTTGTATAATTGCACATGGGTTGGCAAATCAGAAGAAGGGTTCAGCTCTCCCTCAACAATAGTGCCATCTAAGTCTGTAACGACCATATTTTCCGGTGTTAATTGGTCATAGTCAACGCCGCTTGGCTTGATGACGATACGTCCCAGCTCACGACAGACCTCTGAGACATTGCCCCAGGTAAATTTCACCAGCCCATGCAGCGGTAGGGCCTTGTTGGCTGCACAGACACGTTCACGCATTTCTTGTAGCCTTTTTGCCATTAGCTTAACCCCGCTTTCTCAATCAGTGGATAAAGGAAATCCTGTGCCTCCTTGATGGCAGCTCTTGTCTCCTCTACAGTTTCACAGTTTTCTGACCACATTTCAATCAAAAATGGACCATGATAATGCGTTTTCTTGAGCACATCAAACATTGCTTCCCAATCAACACAGCCTTGACCGAATGGCACATCACGAAATTGCCCTTTAGATGTTTCTGTCACAGCATAGGTGTCCTTTAGATGCAAGGCAGCAATAGACCGATGCCCATTGTAAAATTCACTCCAGAGGTCATTATGCCAAGCAGAGACATTGCCCGTATCTGGATAGACAAAGAGATAAGGGGAGTCAATTTCTTTTTCCACAGCTAGGTATTTCTCAATTGAGTTGATAAAAGGATCGTCCATTATTTCAATGGCTAAAATAACCTGAGCTTCCTCTGCCCAAGTGCAGGCCTGTCTGAGATTTTTGATAAAGCGCGCACGCGTTTCAGGTGATTTTTCTTCATAATAAACGTCATAGCCAGCCAATTGAATGGTACGCACACCAAGATCCTGTGCTAGCACAATGCATTTTTTCATTAGCTCTAATGATGTCGCTTCTGTTTCTGGATTGCTAGAGCCAAGTGGATAACGACGATGACCAGAGAAGCAAATGCTTGGGATACGAACCCCTGTTTCATAAATAGCCTTGACAATGTCTAGTCGCTCCTGTTTACTCCAATCCAAGCGCGCTAGGCGAGCATCTGATTCATCGACAGACATTTCTACAAAATCAAAGCCTAATACCTTTGCAAATTGCAAGCGTTCCAGCCAAGTAAAATGCTTTGGCGTTGCTTTTTCATATATACCAATAGGACGCGCCATATTGTTACCCCCAAATGCGTCGAATCTCGTCTTTAAAGGCACGTGCCGCTGCTGCAGGATCCTCTGCTTCAGTGATACCACGACCTGCAATAAAGGTAAAGACATTAACCCCTTCAAAGAGCTTGAGGGTATTGATATCTAAGCCACCCGTCACCGATACACGAAAGCCCATGTCAATGAGGGCTTTGACCTTGTTCAGATCTTTTTCACCCCATACTTCACCAGCGAGTAGGGCGTCACGTGATTGATGGTAAATCGCCTGTGAAATGCCTGCATCTAGCCACAATTGTGCCTGTTCATAGGTCCAATCACCATACAGCTCAACCTGAATCTCGCCACGTTCCCCACGCTCTTCTTTGATGGCTTTCAGTGCGGCTGCCATGGTTGGAATAGTGGCACAGCAAATACAAGTCATCCAGTCCGCACCACGCTTAGCATTATTCTTAGCAACAGTACCGCCAGCGTCTGCACACTTGGTGTCTGCTACGATGATCTTCTCTGGAAATAAGCTACGCAGCACCTCAACCAATTCGCTGCCTACTTGAAGCAGGCAAACTGTCCCTGCTTCGATTACATCAACCTCGTGACCAACTGCAACAGCAGCCCTGACCGCCCCCTGCAAATCAGAATGATCTAAGGCAACCTGTAATTTTGGAATATGTGTCATGATTTTCTACCAAGAGCCCGTAGCACCGCCTTCAATGCTTAATAGCGAGCTCCTATCCTTTCTGTTGTGTTTGATTCGTTTAGTGATGATGGCTTGTCTAAGAATCCAAATCCAAGCCCTCTAAATAAGGACTATTTTTGGACTCGTCCACCAAAGCCAAAACCTCTGCTGGAGTGTGACAGGCAACTAAGCGCGAAATAGCGTCTTCCAGTTCAAAAAGGGCGACAATCTGTGGAATAGCAACTGTTGTATGAATAGAAGGATCAGTTGCCGCCAAGGTTAGCAATACCGAAGCCTCTTTGCCATCTGAAAAGGTCACCGGCTTGGTCAGTGTGATAAGAGCAAAGGCATTTCGCTTGACCCCTACACCAGCCTCTGCGTGTGGCATGGCCATTCCCGGCATAAGGACATAATAGGGCCCGTACTTTTCTGTTGATGCGATAATAGCGTCATAATATTCAGAGGTCACCGCCCCGCTGTCAATCAAAGGCTGAACAGCTAGCTTAACCGCTTCCTGCCAGCTAGCTGCTGACAAGCCCAAGCGAATAGAGTTGTTTTCGATAAATGCTTTTTTTAAATTCATATAACTATCCTTTCTAAATCAAATTCTTTGGCCAGACACTTTTTGCCTCACTCCTATCTAGCTGATAAAGAGAAAGAGCTGGAATCTCTCTTCACAACTCTCACTCCATCTATCCTTACTGAAAGTTGATTGCTACAGCTTAGCTTACAGCCAAGTGGCTGCTCTTAGGCTCACTATCATTTGCCATGAGCAGCACTGATGTCATCAGGGCCGCTCTAAAGCACCGCCTGTAGCTTGGTTTTGATTTCATTGTCGTCCATAAGATTATCTAGTCCAACCAAATGACCCTTTGTACGCCCATCTAATTCATGAATCAGGTGATTAGAAGCAACCACAATATCATAGCCTGAGGCAAGTCCCTTTGCCTCACCCACTGAGCAAGAAGCAGACTGAATATCAGTCACCCCAAGCTGACGAAGTGCGTTTTCAACCTTCATTTTAATAACCATTGATGACCCCATGCCATTACCGCATGCTGTAAGAACCTTAACCATTTATTTTCCTCCGAATATATGATAATTTGATATGAATGAAGACCTGCAGAAGTATATCGACAAACTCCTACCAGCCTGTGCTAAAAGACGAATAAGCAGCTATTATCACCTTGCTTATTGTGCTTCACCGCGGTAGTAAGCCTCTTTATCCTTAGCCCTAGCAAATTGTAGCTGTGGAATAGCAAGTAAGAAGACACACACCACCACATAGCCTGCAATACCAAGGAACTTGAAGAGATAACCAAATGGAAGCCAAGGAAGCACCAGGTCAATATTGCCATGATAACCACCTGTCAAGCCCAACAGACCAACTGCCACTGCACCTAAGGCAACCTGAAGAATACCTGATATAAAGGATAGAGCAACAGCTGCCTTCCAGCCACCACGCTTATCTGCATAAACAGCAATCGCAGCATTATCAAAGAAGACCGGAACAAATCCTGTGATGATCAAGATTGGATTTTTAAAGATCACAAGAAGTGCAATAGTGATTAGCTGACCGATAAGCCCAAAGGTAAATCCTGACAAAACAGCGTTTGAAGAGCCAAAGCCATATGACGCTGCAACGTCCACCGCAGGAAATGAACCCGGAAGGAGCTTACTTGAAATCCCTTGGAAGGCATTGGTCAACTCTGACACAAACATACGCACACCCTGCATCAGGATAAAGAGATAAACTGAGAAAGTTAAGGAGGTTTGCAAAATATACATAAAGAAGGCCTGCTTAGCTGGATTAAAGGCACCAGCACCTATAAGTTCTGCATTAGACATCATATCTGGGCCAAGCACAGCCAAGATAGCACCAAAGAAAACCAGCATTAGAGTGGCAGAAGCAACCACCGTATCATGAAAAATCGTTAAAAAGCTTGCTAGCTTAAGATTGTCAAGGTTCTCTTCTTTTTTACCAAAGAAAGGCGCCACCTTGTCAACAAACCAGATCGCAAACTGCTGCTGGTGCCCAATGGCAAAGCCTCCACCACCTGTCAAGCGCTGAGTCGCCTCAACTGTCATATTGGAGCTGACAGCCCAGTAAAGGCCACAGATAATACCGACCGCCCAAGCACCAAAAGCATTTTGAAGCTGAGGGATTAAAAGAAGAACAAACACAGAGATGGTTGCCGCCTGCTGCACCATGATATGACCCGTAATAAAGAGCGTACGAACCTTTGTCACCTTACGAAGCGCCACTAGCAAAATATTGACCCCAAAACCGATCAAAAGGGCTGTGGTGGCAACGCTGATGGATCCCATCTCCTCTAGCTTGGTATTGGCTGCTGCAAGTCCAAAGTAAGGGTCAATAACTGCGGCCTTTAATTCAAATTTCTTACCCAATGCCACTAGGATTGGGCGAAAGGTGTTAACCAAGCCCCCAGCACCAACATTCAAAATCAGATAACCAACCGTTGCCTTAACAAAGCCAGCAAATACTTCATGCAGGGGCTTTTTAAGCAGCAAATACCCAATCAAAACCAAAAGACCTACAAAGAAAGCCGGATTTTGCAAAATATCTTGCGAAAACCAGTTTAGGGGAGCTATAAGCATTTTCATAAGAACTACCTCTTTTCACAGTTAATAAATATGATATTTTCTATACAATAATTGTAAACGATGTAAGCGTTTAAAAAAAAGACCAACAATCACACAAAGAAGTGTTCAAAAATGTACTGAAGCCAATTTCCAGCTAGCTCTGATCACTGTTAAAGCACTATCATTAATCTCTAATTAATAACCAAACACATCACAACAATATCGGGCTAACACAAAAATAGGCCAGCCCATACTGCCCAGCCAAAACGAAACAAGCAATCAATTCAAGGCACTTAACCCTGTTTTATATCGTACAAAGCCCTTTTAAGATGATTTTGTTTGTTTCCTAATCGTAAATTAGTTATCTGATCCGTTCTCTCCTCAGATATACTCACCCTTATCTAATTCTACTGTCAAATAGCTACTTACTCATAAGCAAATGAATATTAAGCAACCACCAAGCTACAATAAAAGACCTTACCCTGTTGGCAAGATCTTATTCATTATACAATTTTTCCTTCTGCGACATGGACTACCTCATCACACAAGTCTTCAATATCTGTCTTCAGATGTGAGCTTAAAATCACAAGCCCATTTTTGCTAACATCTAAAAGCAATTTTTTCGTTTGCTCCACGCTCCTGTCATCTAATGCATTCATTGGCTCATCTAATATAAGGATCTTAGGGTGATGCATCAAGGCCTGAATTAACCCTAATTTTTTCTTAGTGCCTAGCGATTAATGCTTAAATGCTGTTTGACTAAACTGATGTAAATGATAAACATCTAACCAAAAAGCTAAATCAATATCTCTAGCCTTAGGAGAGATTGACCTAAGCAACTCTAGATTTTGTAACAATGTTAAATGTGCAATAAACTCTGGATTCTCAATCAAAATCCCAGCATCCTCGATATAATTATGGTACTGTCTAATTTTTTTATTGTCCTGATAAACAGCTCCTTCATCTAATTTGATATAACCAGCTAAGGCCTTAAGTATCAAGGTTTTTCCCGAACCATTAATACCTACCAAACCATAGATATTACCTTCTTTAAAAGTAAGATTAATATCATCTAGAACAAGGTTACCCTTATACAGTTTTCTACCATGTTCAATCCGTAACATCTCAGCTCTCCTTATAATAATTGTCATAAAGCATATGTACCAATACTATTAGCAGCAGGCACCACCAAACATCAAACAAAAAGTAACGTATCAAGGTGAGACTAGCAAACAAGATCATAGCTACTACAGCAGATGAGGCATAGCGTATCATAACATAAATCAAGCAAATATCTATAGTAAGCCAAGATACCATAAGATAACATAGTCGTTCAATATGATATGGTGCACCATAATAGGTCATCAATACACCTAATATTAAAACGATAAAAAGTAACCACTCTTTAATATAGAAAATCGTACTCGTCCGCCATAGCTTGTTAAAAAATACCAACTGACTTCGAGCATGAAAACGAAAGATTTCCTTAGTTCCTTCAGCCAAATCCGCCAAAAATGAAATCGTAAAATAAAAGCTGTTGAAGGACAAGCCTAGCAAGGTGATAACCTTGACAAAATCAGCTGTCTCCCCTTCAATCACTGGAAACGGCATTAGCAACCGATAGCACACTAAATTATGAAAATCTCGCTCCCCAGTCATATTAGCCTTAATCAATAAAAGATGTATTAGTAAGCCAGTAAGACATGCTTTCATTCCAACAACCAGCAGGTTAGATAATTTCATGGTGCTTCCTCAATTTTAAAACGATGCACACACCCACTAAGCCTAAATAAGGTGATAAAAGGTAAGGAATATCAGCATCACTATAAGATGTTGACATCAAAGAAGTCATAAGAACATATTTGGGAGGTAAATAGCTATATAACAACGGTGACAAAGCCCACATCAAAATCAAATAGAGCATGCTTGACTTAATAAAGGATTGAAGATAGTCAACAAGAAAACAAACGAAATACGTATGAACGAACAAAGCTAACGATTTTACTAAGCAATAGTAAGCTATAAAGGTTGTTGCTCCTTGACCAAAAAAACGCAATATTGAGTTTTGATCAAAATAAGGCATTAAATTACCGTTCATATGGGCAACACCATTTAGCCAAGACACTAAAGTCAAAGCAAATATTACAATGTAAAAACTCAGTAAAACATATAAGCTCAACTGAAGCTTTAAAAAAATACACCTTTTACCATAGTCAGACTTTCTGCCAATGAGGTATTTAAGATGTCTTGACTTAAGGTAATAGTAGGCATAGGCCACTAAAATCATCACTAGTGGATAGATAAAAGATTGATAAAAACTAAAATCAAACACCACACTATCCAAACGTATCATACTCAACAATAGACTTTTCTTTACCTCAATTCCACCAGATAAATCTACTGCACTTGTATCAAAAAATAAGATATGCTTCAAACTGTCAAAATAAATAAAACCTAAAAATAGTAACGGGACTAATGGATAAAAATAGCGAAATGGAAATAATCTATACTGTAGCATTTATGAATAACTCCCCTACAAAAAATCAAGGAAACGCCTCGTTACTAACTCAATTCACAATTGTAGATATTTACCAATTGTCTGGAGACCAACTACCACTAATGGTTGTTGCTCCGTCCCACCAATTTTCACGTACCAGATGCAAGGCATAAAGGTACCCACTTTTAGTATCCTGTGTATAAATTCCTCTGTCGCCTGTCCAAGTTTTATCTATATCACTTCTTCTTTGACCGTTACTATTAGCTAGATAGTGCCTTACCACAATTTCTCTATTACGTCCTCTTGAATCTAAATTAACGACATAATAAGGCGCCGCACTCTTCACAAGATAATCTTTCGTCCTTCCAAAAGATGACGTGATTCTAAAATTTTGCAAGTAACCAATTTGTCGTTCTGCTATAACTAAAGAACTAATCAATAATGTAGAAGCTACAATTGCCAATAATCCAATCTTAATTTTGCCTAATTTTATTTTTTAATAATTTATAATTTTTATATATTTAGCACATCATCAGCGCTTCCTTGACAATTGATAATACAATTCATGCTAGGCTTAATCGATAAAACTAAATACTAGATAGTAATCAACACCAGTAAACCAAGATTGTAAACCCTTTCTTTTTCGTTTATATTTTAACATTAATATTATTTTTGGTCAATAACTATTTTTGTTTTATCATAAAAACTATATAATTTATCATTAAATTAACAGAAAAATGGTCCAAAAATACTATTCTGAACCATTTTTCTTATAAATTATACCTTAATAAGCTTCCTTAAAACATAGACTTTCAGTTGGATTATTTTGATAAATAATAAATCTGTCTACTGTTTAATTCTCCAGACTTTTCAAGTCATTAATCCCTTGTCTAGCTGAGTAACCTTCATCAAAGTACACACGATCCTTTATTTTCTCTATTTCTAACTTATACTTATTTGAATTGAATAAAGCCTCATATTCTTTATCAAATTCTAAATAGTCATTATTCTTATTTTTAGCTTCTGATAGAATAGAGCTGATTGCATAGGTGTCAGTCAAAGCATCAATTCTATCAGCAAAATTCTTTTTCTCTTTATCACTAAGCTTACTCAATTCTTTAATACTATCTTTTGCTTCATTCTTTCTTTGATCAGAATAGTCTTCTGTAAGGGTACGACGTGAATAAGGATTTTTATTTCTTAGGCGCAAATATTTCCATGAGTACCCACCTTGATTCCAACCGGTATAATTATATCTTGAACTATTCGCACTTACTGTTCCTGTACTTACAGTTGCTCCTGCTAATACAAGTGCTGCTGCACTGGCTAAAACTAATTTTTTCACGTTGAAAAATCCTCCATTTATTAAATAAGTTTAGGGTTTTATTTTACTATTATCTTCAAGCTTCTTCAATATCAGTTTTAATAGCGTGTTACAAAACAAGAATAACCACTCATGTAAACGAGTGGTTATCAGCTTTTTATAGTATTGGGCTCAAAATTATAAGGAAGGCATTTTTTGCTAGGGTCTTTATTTCACCACAATATTAACGAGCTTATTAGGAACAACGATGACCTTTGCCACTTCCTTGCCTGCAATTTCAGCCTGTATTTTATCATGTGCTAGGGCTACTTTTTCTAGCTCTTCTCTTGAGAGGTCTTTTGCCACGACAAGCTTAGCCTTGACCTTTCCTTTAATTTGAACAACGATTTCAACATCATTTTCAACGAGCTTACTATCGTCATGGGTTGGCCATGCAACATACGAGATGGATTGACCTGAAGCTGTCAGGATCTGCCATAATTCTTCACCTAGGTGTGGGGCAAATGGGGCTAGCAATTGAACGAAGCCTTTGGCGTATGCCACATAAAGCTCGTCCTCTTTATTGGCTGCATTGACAAAAATCATGAGCTGGGCAATAGCAGTATTGAATTTCATGCCTTCGATTTGTTCTGTGACTGCCTTAACAGTCTCATGGTAAGCCTTATCTAAAGCTCCGCTATTTTCTGCAACAATTTCCTTTGTCGTGATCAAACGGTAAACACGATCTAGGAACTTGCGTGCTCCCTCAAGGCCTTCTTCAGACCAAGCAATGGACGCATCAAGTGGCCCCATAAACATTTCATACACACGCAGGGTATCTGCTCCGTACTGCTCCACCACATCGTCTGGGTTGACAACGTTTTTCAGTGATTTAGACATCTTAGCAGGGGCCTGCTCAAGCTCCTCGCCTGTTTCCATGTGGAAGAAGCTACCATCACGCTTGTCAACCTTATCCGTTGCGACCAAGGCCCCACGATGGTCGCGATAGCTGGTTCCCAAAATCATGCCTTGATTAAAGAGCTTTTGGAAGGGCTCCTTGGTTGGCACTACACCCAGATCATAGAGTACCTTGTGCCAGAAGCGTGCATAAAGCAGATGAAGCACTGCGTGCTCAGCACCACCAATGTAAATATCTACTGGCAGCCATTGCTTTAACAGGTCCTTATCAGCTAATTGCTCATCATTGTGTGGGTCAATATAGCGAAGGTAATACCAGCTTGAGCCAGCCCACTGTGGCATGGTGTTGGTCTCACGACGCCCTTTGACCCCATCCTCGCGGGTCACCTCAAGCCAGTCAGTCAAGTTAGCTAGTGGTGATTCTCCTGTACCAGATGGGCGAATATCCTTGGTCACTGGCAAAACAAGTGGTAGGTCCTGCTCAGGAACCGCTGTCGAGGTACCGTCCTCCCAATGAATGATTGGGATTGGCTCACCCCAGTAGCGCTGACGACTGAACAGCCAGTCACGTAGGCGATAAGAGACCTTTTCATGACCGACACCAGTCTCCTCCAGCCACGCCACCATTTTAGCAATGGCACAAGCCTTATCAAGACCATCTAGGAAGTCAGAATTAATGTGAATACCGTCCTCTGTGTAGGCAGCCTCATCAACATTGCCCCCTTCAAGCACTGGAATAATCTCAAGATTGAATTGCTTTGCAAATGCCCAGTCACGCTCATCATGCGCTGGCACTGCCATGATAGCACCTGTACCGTAGCTTGCAAGCACATAATCCGCAATCCAGATAGGCATTTCTTTGCCATTGACCGGGTTGATCGCATAGGCTCCTGTCCAGACACCTGTTTTTTCCTTGGCAAGATCGGTACGAGCAAGGTCAGATTTGAGGCTCGCTTGGCGTTTGTACTCAGCAACAGCCTGCGCTTGCTCTGCTGTAGTAATGCTATCTACTAAGGCGTGTTCTGGTGCCAAAACAGCATAGGTTGCACCAAACAGGGTATCAGGTCGTGTGGTAAAGACGGTGAAGTCTTTATCGGTATCTTTGACCTTGAAGGTTACATTAGCCCCTGTTGATTTACCAATCCAGTTGCGCTGCATATCCTTGATCGACTCTGGCCAATCCACTTCCTCCAGATCTGCTAGCAAGCGCTCTGCGTAGGCTGTGATTTTGAGCATCCATTGGCGCATGGGCTTACGGACAACTGGATAGCCTCCACGCTCTGATGTGCCATCAGGGAGAACCTCCTCATTCGCAATAGCTGTTCCCAGCTCTTCAACCCAGTTAACAGGCACCTCAGCTTCATAGGCTAGGCCTTTTTCATACAATTTTGTGAAAATCCACTGTGTCCATTTGTAGTAACTAGGATCAGTTGTATTGATCTCACGATCCCAGTCATACGAGAAGCCAAGAGCATTGATCTGACGTTTAAAGTTGGCAATGTTTTCTGCTGTAAACTCAGCAGGGTCATTACCAGTATCCATCGCGTATTGCTCAGCAGGCAGACCAAAGGCATCCCAGCCCATTGGGTGGAGGACATTATAACCCTGTGCACGCTTGAAGCGGCTTAAAATATCAGTTGCAGTGTAACCCTCAGGATGCCCAACATGAAGACCTGCACCGGAAGGATAAGGAAACATATCTAAAGCATAAAATTTAGGCTTTGAGGCATCTGTCCCCGTTTTAAAGGTATGATTATCAGCCCAAAAGGCCTGCCACTTAGGCTCAATGGCTTTGTGATTGTAAAATGTCATGTGAATTCTCCCATGTAAAAAGTCTAGTCTTCTTATTATAGCACGATATCAGACTTTTAGGAATGGGCAAGCAATATTGCTGCCACGACGTCGGCATCACAAAAATGCATGTAACCATTTTCTAGCTGCATGCATTTTTTTAATCTATGTTCAGCGGTTTTGCATTGCAATATCACCAGTTTCTCGATTGCTATTTGACTATTTCATAACATATTGCCAAAAAAACTATACTGATGATAAAAACTCGCTATGAGAAAGTGTAACTGTCTTCATGCGTTTGTCACGACATTGCTAAAGCCCTTTAGACTAGATAGCGCGTCTCTGCGACGCATAAGCTCAAGCCTTACGAGCCAACTCATAAAACAGCCAAATATCCGCTATCATCTCACTTGGTTTTAGATCTGGTCTAGCTCTAGTTTTAAGCTCTCAAAGAGGTATTGAGCTTGACCAAGGAGTGCTTGCTAAGCTACTAAAAAGCCCCTTATCCTTGCTATCAGATAAGAAGCTCAATAGAGTTTATAGGAATGCCAATGTCCATTAGTAAAATGCTATAAAACAATAGTTAAAGGGGAGAGAATTGAGAATAGCTTAATTTTTTTGGCGTTTTGGCATGACTGTTACTAGGCCTGCACTTGTCATAATCGCAACTGCAGCAGCAGTGAAAAATGGATTTGCAGTAGCTTCACCTGTTGATGGTAGCTGGCCTGCTGGTTTTGCGGCTGGCTTACTTGCTTTTGCTTTGCAACCGAGTTCGATGCCTGAGGAGTCTTAGAACGAGGCTGTGCCTGATCCTTAAACTTGTCAGCAAGCTCCTGCTTCAAGCGCTCAATGTTAGCTTGAAGATCAGCATTGCTACGATCCTTTTGCTCAAGCAGGCTTTGAAGCTCCTTAACCTTAGCCTCAAGCTCTGCCTTGTCTGCCTTAACCACATCAAGCTCGGCTGTTTTTTCAGCTAATTGCGCTTCAAGGTCAGCCACTCTATTATTAGCTGCTGCTACCTCTTGCCCAAGATTTGATACTCTTGCATTAGCTTCAGCAAGTGCCTGATCTGCCGCAGCTTTTTCCTTTGCAAGCTTATCAACATTAGCCTTAGCACCTGCCAGCTCCTCTTGAAGTGTTGTGATGTTAGCATTAGCAGTTTCAAGGTCAGTCTCTGCTTTAACCTTGTCCTGTGTTAATTGATCAATCTCAGCAAGCTTCTCTGTGAGCTCACGCTTAGCAGAGTTAGTCAATCGACCCAGACTATCAACAGCCTGACTTAAACGATCTGCTTCTGCTTGAGCTACTGAGAGTTTGTTGGCAAGATCGGCAGATTCACTGAGAGCATTATCACGATCTGATGTTACCTCTTCCAGTTTAGTGCTTAATTCTTTAGAAGTAAGTTTTTCTCTTTCTATATCGGCTTTCAATTGAGTTGTTTCTGCTTTCAAAGTAGCTTCAGAGTCGATGCGAGTCTTTAAATTCGCTAAAAGTTTTGAGGAAATAAAATTACTTCCTTTGATACCAATAGAAGAATTAATCTTTTTATCTAAACTAGGGTTGATTTACAACTCTTCATGTTGTTTGTTTCTCCTTTTTATTTTTCTCTTTCCCAGACCAAAGCACCTACTCCCTAAGGGAATTACACGTTGGCCTATAGCTATATTCTACCTAATTTTATTGGATTAACAAAGCTCACTAATTTTACACCATGACAAGTTGTGGCTATTTTAATGAAATATACCGATATCTATCAATAGCCGATGTTCCCAAGCTTGTTAGTTGTTTTCGTTTCAAAGATACTACCCATTCGTTTTCTTAGATAATGGTTAAGCTTGGCGACTATAACGGTTGGCACAAATCGACTAAAGAAAAAGATATCAGCATGCTCACAGCCCCTAATGACCGTATCAGTAATAATGACGTCATAGTCATGCTGTAGACACAAGGCTTCTATGGTTAATTTATCAAAAATGGTAATCTCAAAAAATTCACCAATGTATTTTTTCAAAAAGCTTCCCGTACTGCCATGACTTCTTTCTATAATCAAGAGCTTTGGTTTTTTCATCAATTCACACATGGTTAAAAAGAAATTCTCCCAGGCTATGTACTGACCCCCAAAAGTTGGACACGACATATTAGTGAAAGGATTTAGTTCTGTATTGCACAGGGCTAAGTCCTTTTAGCTTTGCTTTAATGCGTTTGTTGTTGTAGTAAAAGATGTATTCAGTGATTGCTTGTTCGAGCTCATTAAGGGATTGATAAGTTGTCTCAAGGCCGTAAAACATCTCAGATTTGAGAATACCAAAGAAGGACTCCATCATCCCATTATCTGGACTATTTCCCTTGCGAGACATGGATGGACGAATGCCTTTAGTCTCCAAAAAGTGATGATAAGACTGATGTTGATATTGCCAGCCTTGATCGCTGTGGAGAATCGTTCCATTGTACGAATCCGCTGGAAAAGCCTTCTCAAGCATGGTTTGTACTTGCTTCAAGTCAGGCGATCGAGACAGGGTGAAATCAATAATCTCACTGTTATAGCCGTCAAGAACAGGCGATAGATAGAGTTTCCCCTCAGGTAAGGTAAATTCCGTCACATCGGTATAGCACTTCTCGTAGGGCTTAGAACCTTCAAACTGACGTTTAATCAGATTATCAGCCTTTTTGCCAACCTCACCTTTGTAAGAAGAATACTTGCGCTTACGACGGATACGAGCTTTTAAGCCCATGACAGTCATCAAACGTTGTACTTTTTTGTGATTGACGATAAAACCACGATTTCTTAGTTCCAGATGAATGCGACGATAGCCATAATTGCCATGATGTTCATCATAGATGCCTTGAATGAGCTCCTTTAAGTCCATGTCCTTATCTTCTTGAGCTAGTTGCTTGACTTGATAATAATAGGTTGACCGCGATAAATCAAGGATTTCAAGCAAAGTTGCTAGAGAAAATTGACCGATTAATTCTTGGATGATTTCTGTTGCTCTTTGAGCTTTGCTTCGTCCCTCAACCGGTATTCTCTCAGCTTTTTTAGCACAGCATTCTCCGCTCTAAGGTAGTCTAATTCTTTTTGGAGTCGCTCCAACTCTGTCATTTGTTCTAAAGTCTTCTTTGGTTGACGTCCCATCTTTGGTGGCCTCCCTCTTCTTTTCTCAAGAATAGTATAGCCGTTTTTCTTGTATTGCGCTATCCACCTTGAAAGCATACTAGAATTTGGTAAAGCATAGTCTAAGGACGTCTGTTTTTGAGATTGACCATCAATCAGAACTTTATCTATTATCTCTTGCTTCAGTTCTGGAGAATAATAACTATTCTTACCTTTTTGGACAATGGCTAACCCATACCTGTCAATCAGGCGAATCATGTATTTGAGGTCAGATTCTGCAATACTAAACTTTTCTGATAAGCATTTAATGGACTTTCCAATGTGCCGTAGCTCATAGATTTGAACCTTGTCTTCATAACTCAATGTCATAAAAATAGCCCCCCAATTGTTAGATTTTATGTCTAACTTTTGGGGGGCAGTTCACTATCAGCAAGGAATAAACCAAATTGTTGAGCAAATTAGTAGCAAGCTCCATATCCCCGTCCTTAAATAGCCTCTTCACATAATCGGTAAACCTAAAATAAACATAGGTATAATGCTCCTTAAAGAAGGCCAAGTAATCCTTTTTATAATCGTAAATCAGAAAGCTTTCACTAATATCCTCCACTCCTAAAATAACAGTGGCATGAAGATATCTGGCAACCTCATATTTATTTGGCAATACAATACCTGTAGCTCCCTCCATTTCACTAAGCAAATCTATCCAGCTCAGCAAGGACTGAGGACCCGGAACCTCCTCCTTAACCTTATCTACCTGCAAGGATTTTTCTAATACCAAATCATCATCTAAATAATTGGAAAACATTTCTGACAAGACAAGCTCATCAAGCGGTACTGAAAATTTAAGCACAAACAAATGCGACAGCTTTTTCATCTCCTGAGAATCCTGTAACAACTCCAATGAAAGACTACTCAGTGCTTTATGCTTCCCAATTTTAAAGCCTTTGAGGTAGCGAATGAGATTAACCGCACTTAATAGCTTGAGTTGACGAAAAATCGCAAAATCAATCTTAACCTCTATCAAAGATGCCATTAATTGAACAAATTGCTCATGGTGGTTTTCATTAAGTAGAGAAGCAAAAGGCCATTCAGAAAAGGTATATGCTTCTGAAAAATACTTGATGTAAAACAGTCTAATATTGTATTCATCTCCAACTACACGAATGGGCTTAGCCGAAATGATAATATCAAAATGCTCTTTTAAATAGAGATTGGTTTTACGAATCAAGCGCTTTAAGGTTGACAAGCTAATAAAAAGTGCCTCTGCAAGATCATCTAATGACGCAAAATCATCAAAAAACAAGGCCGACATCAACTGAAGAGAAGGAGACTCTAGCAAGGCTCTCCGATAAACCTCCTTTAAGCCACTTTGATGATTGTAATGAATATGAAATTGAGAATCCTTGTAGAACAGCTTGCCTAAATCTTCCATAAAAACAGAATTCGTGATACACGATTGCAGCGTTAAAACCGAACAATCCAGCATCTGACAAGCATCTTTATAATATAATGGATTTTTCGTTTCACTTAATAAAGTAATCAACTCAAGCTCTCGCCACTGCTGCTTGGTAAAGAGATTCTCTATAGACATGGTATCTAGCTCCTAAATATACTCTTCCTGATTAAAAACTTACCACAACACAACACTATTTCATTAACTCTTAATGTCGGTTGTAGAACAGTATTACATTATAGCATACTATTAGCCAGAAATACCTTAGAATTGTTTGCAAATTAACCGATTACAAATAGACAAAAGCCTTTAAAACACAACAGTCAACTCATTTTTTTATTACATTATAAATTGTAGACTTTTTTATTTTCTCTTATTTTTTAGCTCTGCCATTACTATCATCTGTATCTTCAATAAAAAAGCGTTTAATATTTGCTAATTTTAAAAACAATAATCTAAATTATTACAAATCCCAAAAGGTCTAGTTTTTATATTAGTCACAAAAAATGATTGTAGCCTTAGGGACTTTTTAGCAAATGTAATCTGGTTTGTCTTACCACTAAGCCATTAAAGGCTTAAAAATCAGCCAGCCAATCCGAACTGACTACCCAAGAACTAAGCTTGAAGGGTATTTAGACCTTAAACCATACACACATCTGCAACACTATATAATCACTATAGAAATGCCCTTATTCATCTCAACAGCCCGGCAAACAGGACTCTGCTTATAAGATCAGGATCAAGAATGCTACAACTCAAAAAGGAGAGAAGCTCTTTGCTTCCCTCCAAGAATAATCTTATTTTTAAACGCTAGAATTGATTAGGAGTTTATAGTTAAGGAAAGTACTCGAATGGTTGGTTGCCAACCACCATCTATCAAGCAAACCAGGACTATATTACCTATCCTTTTTTCTTTTTTTGAGCGTATTTTTGTCTATACCAATCAATAACGGCGCGATATCATTTAACTCTTGACCTGTTGCGATTACTAGATTAAAAATAAGCTAGGGCGATCAGTTAGAGACTTAAAAAGCGAAGGAAAAATGACTCTTTTTAGGGTTTGGTTAATTTGAGTCTTGGTTGTAGAAGACCAACAAAAAAGGCCTAACATCGGTATTTTAGAGAGCCGATGCCAGCCTTTTATTTTTATGGTATGAATAATAGCTTTAGGAGCCTATCAGGACGATAGCTCTGCGATTTGGTAAAGCTCGACCTCTGCTAAGGTTTCTGAGCCAAACATATTAAGCATGAGCTTGACCTTGTTGTTTTCAATTTCTACGACACGACCCTCTTGCCCGATAAAGGCGCCATCAATGATTTGAACCATATCGCCCTCTTTAATGTTGGTATCAAAGACATCAACAGTTTGTCCCATTGACAACAGGATAGCACGAATCTCCTCTTCAAGTAGAGGGGTTGGTTTTGAGCGGTTCCCATGCGATCCGACAAAGCCTGTCACATTTGGTGTGTTACGAACAACAAACCAAGCGTCATCAGTCATAACCATCTCAACCAAAACATATCCTGGGAAGCGGTTTTCCTCAACCTCTTTGACCTGACCATTTTTTTCAACATTTACCGTTTGGGTAGGAATCTCAACGCGGAGAATATTGTCTAGCATGTTATAGGTTTGAGCACGCTGCAAAAGGTTTTCTTTTACTTTATTTTCATAGCCTGAGTAAGTTTGAAGGACAAACCAGCCCTTATCAAAAGAATCTAACATGTTACTTCCTTTCATTATAAAAAAGCCTCTGCTGGCCTTTGCATTGCTGTTATCACACTTTCATTATAATAGAAGAAGGATTGGCTGTCAACGCATTAATAGCCCCTCATAGCAGGGTAAGAGCACTTTGTTGGCTGCCAACGAACCTTTCTGGTCAATGCCTTTAGTCATAACAGCGGATCAGCTGAGCTGCAAGCCTTTCTACTTGCTATAGCCCTTAACTATCGGTAGCTATCAACCCCTTTACGCACCCGCATAGTAGGTGGTCTATTGGTCTTGCATCTATCAGAGTACAACCTGCCCATCGCACTCAAAAAGGCCGAAACGATTGTTTCAGCCTAGGCTTTTCCAAGCAATTTTAATCATAACAGGTCTCATCATTGCAATGACTTAGAATAAATTAATCAATGATAAAATGCCTTTTGATAGCAACTGGTCAAAGATAAAGATGATTACCGTAAAGAATGCTGTATACTCAAGGACAGAAATAAAGTCCTTCCAGCGCTGCTTACGATCCGGCCAAGTTGTATCCCTTAAAAGCTTAAAAATCCCACTAATGAATCCCATCAGGCTCTCCTCTAACGTGTTTCTTTGTGTAAGGTGTATGCTTTACAATATTTGCAAAACTTATTGACTTCTAGTCGTGTTGGTCTAGGCGTGCTACTAATCCCGATAGAATAATTGCGGCTGCCACATTCTACACACGCTAGGCTTGCTTTTTTCTGTGCCATAACGCCTCCGTAGTGATTATTCTAACACGATTTAGATATTTTCGCAAGCTATCTAAAGTAGTCAACAATACTCTTCCAGATACTTTGCGCCTTTTCTCTGAGACCAGATTGATCAACTGCCTCTGAAATAGACTTTGAAGCTTCCTCGGCTGACTTTCTAAGACTATCAATGATGGATTGAGAATCAATACCTGCTTGCGTATTGGTCTCATTAATCCCATAAACCGCTGAAATACCGTTTTGAGCGTAAGCGTTATCGACCTTGAATTGGCTTCCTTTGGTATATGGCAATATATAAGAGGCTTGGGTGCTAAAAATTGCTGAGGCAGTGCCCGCACTTGAATCTGATAAATAATGATGCTCATCGGTTTGATTGAAGCCAACCCATTGACTGATAACAACGTCTGGCGTGTAGCCAATGACCCACTGATCACCGGAAAGGTCCGGGTTAAAGTCAGTTTCTGTGGTCCCTGTTTTACCAGCCAGAGTATAGCCATAGACATTGGCATTAACAGCTGTACCATTAGAAAAGGTTCCAAGCATCATGCTAGTCATCTTATCAGCCACTGATTGACTGATAACCCGCTTGGTTTTGTCTGTAAAGGTCTTGATAACCTTGCCTTTAGCATTTTCAATTCTGGTAATCAGGTGGGCAATATGCTTGACACCACCATTGGCAAAGACTGCATAGGCCTGTGCCATCTCAAGCGGATTGGTGGTGACACCACTACCAAGCGCCACTCCAAGCTCCTTTTTGGTTTCACTCATCTTCAAACCAAATTTTTCACCATAGCTAAAGGCCTTATCCACCCCCAACTGATCCAGAATTGAAACAGCAGGAATATTGTAGGAATTAGCCAAAGCCTGATACATAGGAATTGTTTCTGATTCGTAATTGCCATAATTATGCGGCTGATAACCGCCAAAATCCTGAACGCTGTTTGGCAGTTCGTGCTCCAGTGACCAGCCTGCTGCAACAGCAGGAGTATAAACAACTAGGGGCTTGATCGTTGAAGCAGGGCTACGCTTGGCTTGAGTAGCATAGTTAAAGCTTCTAAAGGGCTGGTTTTCTGTGCTATTGACACGACCAACAAGCCCCCTGACAGCTCCGGTTTTAGGATCTAGAGCCACACTAGCCGCCTCAGCTGAGCTGCCGTCAAACTCAGACACAGGAAATAGGCTATCCTCATTAAAGGTGGTCTGCATGCCTGCTTGGTAATTTTGGTCCAACTCTGTGTAAATCTTGTAGCCATCATTGACAATATCCTTTTCTGAGATGCCATAGCGCGAGATAGCCTCATTGATAACAGCATCAAAATAAGATGGGTACTGATAATCATCTGTCTTGCCGACATAGGTGTCTGCTAAACGGTTCCCCATACCAATAGCTTGGGCCTCTTGTGCCTGCTGCTTGCTGATTTTTCCAGCGTCAACCATGGCTGACAAAACAGTATCTCTACGGTTGGTTGCCTTTTCGATTGAGTAATAGGGATTGTAAATTTCAGGTCCCTTGAGCATACCGGCAAGGGTTGCTGCCTCGTCCAAGGTTAGATTAGCTGCTGAGGTACCAAAATATTTTTGACTGGCGTCCTCAACACCCCAAATACCATTTCCAAAATAGGAATTATTGAGATACATGGTCAAAATGTCATTTTTACTGTATTTCTTGGTCAATTCAAGTGCTAAGAAAAACTCACGCGCCTTTCTTTTAATGCTCTGCTCCTGGGACAAATAAGCATTTTTAGCCAACTGCTGAGTAATGGTCGAGCCTCCACCAAAGCGTCCTGCGGTCACAATAGCCAATAAAAAGCGCTTGAAATTAATACCATTGTTGGTATAAAAGGTACGGTCCTCTGTGGCAATAACCGCCTTTTCCAAATCATCTGAAATAGCGTCAAGCTCCACATAGGTCCCCTTTTGACCAGAAAGACTGCCTGCATATTCTCCCTTGCGGTC
Source organism: Streptococcus equi subsp. equi (assembly GCA_900637675.1). Classification (NCBI taxonomy): domain Bacteria; kingdom Bacillati; phylum Bacillota; class Bacilli; order Lactobacillales; family Streptococcaceae; genus Streptococcus; species Streptococcus equi. The sequence continues at coordinate 203,590 of LR134389.1, read as the reverse complement.
ATAGATGACTGTCGTCGCCTTAAGAGCGTCCTGCAAGTCAGAAACCTTAGCTGTCTTTGAAAGGTAAAAAAGGTAAGACCCCAGCAGCAAGACAAAGGTACCCATCAAAATCAGCAGGATTTTACCAACATGGTAACGACGAAGAAAGCGGCGAATAGGACCTTGCTGCGATGGCAAAATCGCCTCCAGCCTTTGAAGCCAGATCGGCCGATTTTTCCTTTTGACCCCATAGGACTTGCTGCGTTGAAGGACTGATTGCCTCTCAGTCTGCCCTGCCTGTGCCTCCTGATCGGCCAAAGCAGTGGCAGTAGCCTGAGTAGTAGCCTCTTTGTCAGCCATATGCTGGGCTGCCCTTTCCTTTAAGGCCTGTTTTTCTTGGTATTTTTTTGGAAAAAATTTCTTTTGTAATAATTCTAAAAATGTCATAGCCTTATGATACTACTAAGCCTCCAAGTCATATTGTTTAGGATACGGAGATATGCTTTGAATAAGCAACCCCATCTACCTGAAATAGCAAGCCGTCCGGACCACCCTGATGAGCAAAGGCTGTTTGAAGAAATTTACGAGCCGGGTATTTGCCATTAAATCGCTCCTTGATGATTTTTTCCATAACTGGCACATTCCAAATGTCTCTAAACAAGCAATCCATTTGAACAACGACCTCTAGCGTCAGCCCTACCAGCCCCAAACGACGCTCCATTTCATCAAAGGCACCGTTAATTTGAGCCTCAATATCTTGACCGACATTTCCTACACAATAATTTAAAAAATAAAAATCGCCTGCCTCTACTAAGCCAGTATGTGCCCACTCTTCATTGACATCATAGCGTCTAATACTCTTCATTTTATTTTCTCCTGTTACATAAGCATTTTATCCTATTATAACAATTTCTTTCAAAATCCTATACCAAAAACCATGACATATCAAAAAGCCCTGAAAGAATCAAGCAAGCTTTCTAGGGCTTTTGATGGTATTAGCTATTATTAAGCATAACTGTATCCTGGATAAAATGTATTTCTTGAATAGTTAGTCGCATAGGTCCCATATCTCAGGAAGCTCCTCCTAGGATAAGCAGCATAGTCACTATCTGAGATCGCATAGGCAGCATTCCACAAATGTGTTTTGCTCATAAAATCATTGCCTCGCAGGGTGTAGGTATGATTGTGATTGGTGCTGTCAATAGTATCATTCCAAGTCAGGTCAATATGATAATATTGACCATCAACCTTGACGATATTCCAAGCATGTAGACTTGATAAGCCGCCAACTGGGTCTCCATAGCCTTGAATATAATGAACATCAAGTCCAGCTAGTCGTCCCATGTCCTTAAACATCTGTGCATAGGCCTGACAAACAGCCTCCTTGTCCTTGATAAAGGCATATGGCGTCTGCACAGAAATGCCAGTACGGGTCACTCCTCCAACCTTGCCGGTCGCATAGTGGTAGTTTGTCATGATATAGTCTTGAATCTTATCAATTTTCTCAACCTCTGTATCGGTAGACTGGATATGCTGAGCTGTCCAAGCCTTGAGATGGTCGTAATACTCCTTGTACTGATCATCAGTCATATAATATTGAGGCATTAGAGTGATGGTTAAGCGCTCATTGTCATAGGTTTGCATTTGCCACCTAAAGCCAGATGATACCCCACGCGCATTTGGAGTGACGAGAAGCTTTTCTTTGATAAATGCTGTAATGGCTCCTGACAAATCTATATCGCCCTGACGACTAATGTTAGAACGCTGCAGTGTAAAGACAATTTCCTTTGCCCGCAAGCGGTGTGCTCTATCAGATTGTGCTTGCAAGGCTTCTAGATCATGAACAGCTGTTAAGTCCGCTCGATAAGGCTGCAATGGCAAAGCATTGTCTGTCGTAGCAGAAGCATAATCTCCTTCGTTTCGCAATTCATTCCACAAGGCAACATCAGCTCTAGGGGCTGATCGCCAATGTGTCTGTGAACCACGAGGTTGACTGGTAGCCTGTCTCTTAGGCCTGCTTTCTATATCTGTCAGCCGTCTAGCAAGCTCGGCCTGTCGGTCACCCAAGGTCTGCAGATCTGATGTCATTTTACCTTGATGGTCCTTAAGAAGCTCCTGTAAAGCCTGATTCAGCTCCTTGATATAGCCATTGACTAGTGTTAGATTGGTATTGAGATCTGAGTAATTGCTATCACTTTCCCACCAGGTGTCAATGAGCCTAGCTCGCTCTGTATCAAGTCTAGTCAAGGTATCCAGCCTATCTTTGTACTGGCTGACAAAATCAGCCATAGAAAGCTGCTGCAGCAAGGTCTGATAGCTTTGAAAATTGCCCTCTAGCTCAACAATCCGATAATCACCGCCTACAACAGGATTGGTTTTCCTGAGCTGCTCAAAGCGTGATTGGAGATCAGACCAGCCAGACTGGTACTGCTGTAGTCGTTGACTGCTAAGAGCCACCTGATCATCATATGAAGCCTTCAACTCCAAGTAAGTCCTAACAAGCTGCTGACGCTCGGCCTCAAGCTGATAATAGGTCTCTCTGTAATAGTGATAGCGTGTCAGACGACCCCAATTATCAATACCATTGTCAGCAGTATCCCTCGTGTGGTCATAGTAGTGATGATAAGCAGAATAATAGGGTGTATCGTTATATGTCCTACCTTGGTTGTAAGTGTTGACATCAGCCTGTGCTGCCATACTGGTCAAGCCGGCCAAGGTCAATAGAGCAAGCAAACAGGATTTTATCAATGGCTTGTTCAATAGTATTCTCCTAAATGATTCATAATCCCAATGTTATCGTGTCCTTAAATAATATATTTATCAGACTATTCTTAGTATAATAAAAGACAGACAATTTCACAATAGCTAATCTTATTTTTTCTCAAAAGAATCACGCTGTTAGCGCAGCACAAATCATCGAGCAAATGATTAGCTTTGATGAAAAATATGCTATAATAGCATTGTCACAAACATTTAGAAAGGTAGGACATGATCATGAACAAATTTCAAGCTTTTAAAGAAACCCTGTCAGCAGAGAGCCTCAAGGCTGTCTATGATGAGACACGCTTAGAGGTTGCCAGTGACGAGCGCGAGGGAACCGAGGCTTTCTCTGTAACTCTTGCAACCCAAATGGCCATCAATTTGATTGAAAAATACCATGACTGGCTCAATGACAACAGCAAATAAGCCTGAGATGGGCTTTCAGATCTCCTTCATTAACCCCTATCAAGCGACAACTGTCAAGGAGTTATTAGAAGATAGGCTATTGATTCCCCGTAAAATCAGACATTTCTTGCGCATCAAAAAGCATGTTTGGGTCAATGATGAGCTGATTAACTGGCAGAGCCCTGTCAAGCAGGGTGATCACATCAAGCTACAATTTGACCAAGAAGACTACCCTGATAAAGGCATCTTAATGGGTAAGCCTGGCCTAGTGGATTGCCTGTATCAGGACGAACACCTCATCATTGTCAACAAGCCCGAGGGCATGAAAACACATGGCAATGAGCCCACTGAGCTCGCCTTGCTCAACCATGTCTCTGCCTATACTGGCAAGACCTGCTATGTGGTTCATCGCTTAGACATGGAGACTAGTGGAGCGATTCTCTTTGCTAAAAATCCCTTTATCCTTCCGATCTTAAATCGCCTATTGGAGCATCGAGACATTAAGCGAGATTATTGGGCCCTAATCGAAGGTCAGCTAGAGCAGCAAACAGTAACCTATCGCGATCCAATCGGACGTCACCGCCACGATAGGCGCAAGCGTGTGGTTGATAGTAAGCATGGGCAAGAGGCAATCACCCATCTAGCCTTATTACAAGCCTTTGATCAGACCTGCCTAGTCAACTGTCGCCTAGAGACAGGACGAACACATCAAATCAGAGTACATCTCGCTCATCATAAACACCCTCTAATTGGTGATCCCCTCTATAGCAGGCAAAAAGCGGAGCGTCTCATGCTGCACGCTCATCAGCTAACCCTTAGACACCCCTTGGCTCAAGAGATGATTAGGGTCACTGCCCCGTCTAAAAGCTTTAAAGAAGGACTACAGCAGCTAAATTGATTACATCGGTTGCTCCTCATACAGTCAGCCCTATACTAAAAAGCCTCTCTTCTTAACCACAAAAGATTAAAAGAGAGGCTTTTTCTTTATGCTGATTCCTCCTAGCAATAAATGCTAGACCAACTTGTAGGGTAAAGTACTTATTGCTTTTTCATGTCAGGGCCAAGCATTGGCTTACTGTAATCAAATGCCGCATTATTTGCTGTCTGCCAAACCACTATCGTAGCGACATCTCCACTCCATTTGACACCAAAAGCGTATTTGACATTGACACCACCCAATCCACCTCCTGGAACAAGAGCTGCTATATCAGCATCTGGAGCTACAGTGTAGAGGAACAAGCCATCTCCTTTTTCCTCTACCTTGGTAATTTTAGCAGACTTAGTGGTCTGTGAGCCATTCCCATTTTTGTTTCCAATGGTTGTTGTGATGCTGCCGTCCTTAGCCAATATCATCGTAAAGGTCATGTCCGAACGATGTCCTATCCAGGTTCCCACTAGCCCCTCTGGGAAAATAGACGGCTTGACCTGATTTTTTTCGCTGGCAACTGTAATATTTTTAGGACCAGACTGACTAACAAGGTAGCTATCCCCAGATTTTTTCAGGGTCAGCTTACCAGTCAAGTCTTGACGAACATTCCCTGAGGTGCCTTTTTCAGGATCAGTTTCCTTATCGTAAACAAAATCATAAACAGCTGTAAAGTCCACTAGATAAGACTGCTTACCAATTTGAGTTAGCTTACTTAACAAAATAGACGGAATGCTTAACCGAGAAGCCTTTCTGGTATCAGTTTGAAATTTTGCTTTGATGGAATCCTTCAAGCCTTTGTAAAAAGCATTATTAGCCCCTTGCTCAAAAACAGTTGAAAGACCTGCTGGATCCTGCCCTTGATTGAGATAGGTGAGCAATTGATCAAAGGCTGCCACCAACACCTGTCCCGCCTGTTCCTCAGTCAAGAGGTGATCAATGTTAATCTCTAGCTGGGAGCCCTCAGCAACAGGAGCAAGGGAATGCTTGCTGGAGGTTAGCTCGCCATCAGGAAAGGTCTTTTTAATATAGGCCTTTGCGATTTCTGTCACAGGGTATTCTTCCAGCTGAAGCTGCCCAGCCTTCAAAGTTTCCACGCGCTCGCCATCAATATAAAGCTCGCCATCTCTGACATTGCTGGTTACCGTAAATGTCTTAAAGGTAACCCTCAAATCTAGTGTATGGTTCTTGCCATCATAGGCCTTGCTGACTTTAATCTTACGATCCTTATAATAGCCATTAATACTCGCCTTATAATCAGCAGCCGGCAGTCTTTCAATAGTTGTGCTAAAATCCTCTGACTGTGATACAGCAATCTTTTTATGGTTCAACAAGATATCAACATTTGGCACATTGGTCTTGATTGTCAAGGCTACAGGCTTCACTGCTATGCGATAATCAGGGAAAATCAAAAATTTGCGACCAACCGATTTGACATACATATCATCAGCTGCAGTTGCTGTTTGCAGCTGCTGACGCTTGCTTACTAGCTCTGCCTTACTGTATCTCTTAAAGCTGGTGTATCTTGCTTGATCATTGGTCAGCTGCTCATTGGTATCTGCCCACACGAGGTATTCCTTGATATTTTCAAGCACCTGCCCAGAGCCTGATGACCTTGCTTGTAGATAGGCATTGATACGACTGGCCTTAGAATAGTGAAAAGCTCCATACCCAATGAGCACAGCAAACAAGCTCACAAAACCAATGGCTAAGCTTTTGGCCTGTTTTTTTTGAAAAAATCTTGTCATCCTTATCTCCTACCCTTCCTTACCTTTTCTATTATATCAAAAAATGAGAATTATTTGTGTAAACACTAACATATTAAAAATGAGCAAACATAAAGCAGCTCAAAGCCTAAAAGGCTAAGATGACCACCACTAATACTACCTAAATTGATCATCAAGAGCTGTTTCTCATGAAACAGCAGCATAACCTAGAGCCAAGAGACTCCTGATCATCTTCGCCACTCAATCCTGATAGGCTATTTAACATACAGCTAGATCCCCTATCAAAGTACAACAAAAACGATGCCATAACAGCAATCAATCCTGACTGCCCTGACATCGTTTTTAGGAAGGAGGTTATGAAAAAATTAGTTATCATTAGGTAACCAATTATTTAGGATTACGGCTAGTATACACACCCTTGCTTAAAGAAAGCTTAATTCAAGGAGGATTGATCATAAAATATCCTGTAAGGTGTTTTTATGGTATGACAACACATATTATAATATCTTGTATCTCAGCTACGGAAATAGATAGCATTAACGCAGCTAAACTTTGATAGAAACGAAAAAACGCTCAGAGCGTCACAAACAGCCTCCTAGTTACTCTGAAAATTAGAGAAGCTAAAAGGCTTTAAAGGTCATAATATGAAAGGTATTACACATCTATCCCAATAGATGAAGCGGGTTCTACACTAGATTTTACTCTATTATTGGCCACAACAATAAGCAGATAAAGAAGAAAAAGAACCACTGAAAAAATCAATTTAGCTTTCTCTCCCGTCTGGATTGTAGCCCCCAGCATATCATCAGAATAAAGCTTTGCCAAGGGACTTAACGAAAAGAAGCTATAAATTGCATGAACCAAGGTTAACACCAGGTAAAGCAAATAACTATAGACGGCCTTCAAATCCTTTTTTATCAGATAGTATAAGGCTAATAACAGCATTAGACTCATCATCATAACGAATAGCTTGTTGATTCCATTTGTTGTGAAGGCATGCTGCCTTTCCAACACTAGTCTAGACTCAGATAAAAGGGCATCAATCTCTATATTCCCAGTTGAATGACCTGATGAAGCCTTTAGCTTTGCAAAAAAAGTGTTATAAATTTTAATCAATGTTGCTAGAATTGACGTTCCTAAAAGTACTGATAAATATAAGATTTTTTTCATTACTTTTCCTCCAACTCAAAATCACTAAAGCAACAATGTTGCTAGAATATCCAGTGTAAAGGGTAAACAAAACAAAAGAGCAGTTGTCCTATTTCCTTGTCTCTTGATACTCAATCCATACATGATCACAATCCCTAAAGCATTCACTACAAACTGAAAAAGTGGAGAGGGAGATAGCTTCAATAGCAAAGCAGATAAATGGATCACTAAAGTCACTGATTTAGCAGTAAGAACATCATTTAAAGAAACGATGCCAGCTTCAATAAAAAGCAGCACTAAAAATTTGCTTAAAAAATACTCAACCAGTAAAGATATGATGCTAAAAGCTATTGATATCACCATCAAAAACAGCTTTATAGCTAGTGATGTTTGGCCGAGCAGGACTTCCAATTCTTGAACGCTGTTTTTTAAAAAACCACCATCTACTAATATGAATACATAACAAGAAAGTAATAGCACATAGGCTATTAACCAAGAAAGATTACGATTAAAAGGATTACCTTTCAATAGATTTCTCCTTTTCCATTAAGATAAATCACCTGTGATTCTGACAATAGCTGCTGGTGTGATAGATTATGAGAAACGTAAAAAACAGTAGCCTTTTCTTTTAATGCTAATAATCTTCCTGCAACCATATCAAGACTAAACCCATCAAGCGTTGATAGGGCTTCGTCTATGAAAATATAATCCCAATCCTTTACAAAAAGCAAGGATAAGCCCACCTTAGCCTTTGTTCCTACAGAAGCCGTCAGATAATGATCTAGTAACCGTTCTCCAAAGAACTGATTAATCACAGACAAGGTCTCCTCATCAGGAGAGGCATTAAAGGTTTTCCATAATAATGTCAGATTGTCTTCAATAGTTAAGGGAACTACACCGATAGCATTAGTATCAAGATATAGAATATCTCCCTTATGCTGTAAGCGATGGCCGCTATCAAACCGTTCTAAGCCTGCTAACAAGCGCAAAAAAGTGGTTTTACCACTACCATTATTCCCTTCAACCTTATACAGCCCTTTACTAAAGTCAAAGGATATGTGATTTAAGATTTTTCTGTTTGAAAATGACTTGCTTTCATTTACTATTTTCATCCGAGTAACCCTTCCATAATACCAGCAATTAACAAAACATAATACGATATAAGATAGTACCTTACATATCTTCTTTCTCTTTCTAAGAAGGACGTCATGCTTTTTTCAGTCAAAACAGTCCATAGCATATATTGACTCAAGCCTTGATAAAAGAGAAAATTAGGGATCTCCAGCAAACCATGCGGAAACAAACCCAAGGCAGTTATTAGAAATCCAGACTTCCTCATTCCTAGAGTAATTTGTATAACAACTGATACCAAATCAATCAATTGCAAGGCTGGGGACAAAAAGAAGAGGAAAATATAGGACAAAAAATTATTGCTATTATTCTTCAAAACCTCCAGAGTAAAATCCCAGCCCCGCTCTGGCTTAGATAATATGACAGTATCACTGGTGATCAGCAAACCGATTAAAATCCCAATTGCTATTGAGAAAATAATAAAACTGATATAATATCTTAAAAATTTCCTCATTATCATAAACGACTACCTACCATTGCAATGACCACTAGTATAAAATACAAAACCAGAATAACCCACCTAAACACTGACAAATCACCAGCAACTATTTTTAGTGATTTCACGAAATAGCAAAATGATATAAAGTAGATGAAGGGGATCATCACTAGGTTAGACAGAAAAAGAGCAGCTTGACCATTTAGTAAAAATGGTAGTAAGCCTATGGCACATCCTGTATGAATAACAGCTAAGATGTGAGCAGAAAGCAAGAATTGGCTGTTGCGATAAGCTTTGTAAACACTGATATCCCTATTCAGAAACTGTAAAACAGCCAAGCCCCGGTCTAACTCAAGCTCCTTAATATTTTTACCGACCATAACCTCTAGTAACGCGATATAGGTAGAAGCAGATAAGAAAAAAACTGGTATGCTAAAGCTAGAATAATCAAAACTTAGCAGCAGCCTTTGCGTGAAATAGGTCACAGCTATACAGAAAATACTAAACAGAACCATTAAAGCTAAATGATCTGTTATCGTATTGATAACAAGCTTTAACAAGGTAATTGTTTTTTCTTCCTTCCTAGCTCTCACCGCCAGCCATTGGTAGGGATAATGTACATTAATCGTAACACTAAGCACAAGAATAACCACATTTAAACAAAGACAAGCAATGACCAGCAGCTCCTGATTAAGATACATACCATAAATCATGAGAAGATTCAGGAGTCGTCCAGCTACTCGAAAAATGGCTACTAGCGGAAGCGATAGCCAATATATAAATACTGCTAGCACAGACAAGGCTATCCAAACAAGCTGCTCCGGAAAGGCTATTGCTAAACAGATGATTCCTATAGTAACCACTCGGATCTGGAAAGCATAAACCTTTGTAACTGAAAGCAATAGATGCTTAAATAGATAATAGGGTGTTAATATAAAAGTTGGATGACGCTTCCCTTCATATGGAAATGTTGATTTCACAGAATGATAGGTTCCTGATACCAGAATAAAGGTCGATATTAGAGAACCAGCTCCATCATAGGTCAAATAATCCCTGAACATTATCATACCTATCACTGAGCCATAAAACAAAAGGGTAAACCCAACAATATTGAGATACCCTAAAATGTCGCCTTTATGATATTTGAAAACATGCTTCATATCAGACAATTAACTACCAGAGAGCAGCAGCAGCCTTTCCTTTTTGTTTGATAAGGTATAAAACGGTAGCTGCAATTCCAGCTCCAATAGACCCTACACCCGTAACAGCACCAACGATTGCAACAACGCTAGAAACTGTACTATAAGCACTCAACAAATTAACTGTAGTATTGGCATTAGCAGTACTTATTCCTAAAGCACCTGCAAGATTTGGCAAGCTAATCAATCCGAGTGCTAACCAGCTCGCTGCCCCTAATGCCATTGACAATAATAACATTTTATGATGTCGCTCTAATGTCGCCATACGCTTCCTCCTACCCAGACCATTGGCCCTCAAACTAGTATAACGAGCGACCTGCCTGTAGTCTATATTTAGATTTATTAATGCCTAGCTAAATCATTAACACAGTAATTATATCACGACAATTATCATATTCTCGATATTCGCAAATATGATGATGCTTTTGTTAATATTTTCATATTTGCGAATGTTTGAGATTGAAGCTTCCCCTTTGTATAATATCCTTATCAAGGAGGTGAGATATTATGCGAAAAGCTTTTATTTTCTTATTAGCCCTTTTGTCTATTTGGTGGCCTTGGCCACTGTAGCCACCAAACGATTGGGCTACTTTTTTAGTATTAACTATCTAGAATCACTGATAGCGTCCGATGTAGAATTTGGGCAAACTGAGGGTTGCCAAGCTGTTTAACAAGATTAATATAATCTTCAATGTCGCTCTTATGCTTACTTTCTTCATTTAAGTAGGTATATATTTTCTTAAAAAATTTAAGCTCACTATAGTGAACATATCTTGATAGATAATCAACTCCTCCAGCTTTTTAATAAAAAAATCAACATAAAAAGCTGCCTTGTCATGATAATATTTAAGAGAGTGATGTGAGCTGCCTTTCTATGTTGTGGAAGAGAAAGGAAAATCTTATCTCGTTCGATAAATGCTTTTCCCAAAAAAATCATATCCTCATCAGATAAAATAGCCAAACAACCGCCAAAAATGTATAGCTCATACTCCGTCCACTCTTCAATACTATAAAGGTATTCTGTCAACAATTGCTTGTCTGATTCTTCAATTTTAACATTTGGATCAAGTGAGTAGATAGCACTTTTAATGATTAATTCATTTAATCTATTATAAACAGAAAAAATGTCATCACCCTTATATTGGCTCAGAAGCTCCTTCAATCCATCTATATCTGATGCTGTTTGTAGCTCGGCAACCTTGGTGCCTAACTGAAAAAAATCGCTGACTTTATACCCATTTACAGCATGACCAAATTCAGCGAATGTCATATGGATTCCTGAAATAGCTAATAGTAGTTTGTCAGCTGCCAGCATGCTCTGGCCATTTTCAAACTTAGATAGCTGTGAAACTGATAAATTGTCTCTAGCAACGTCCTTTAGCCTAAGTCCACGAGCAATACGAAGCTCCTTATAAAGCTCTCCCAGTCTCATCAAATCTGTACTATTCATTATACTCTCTCTACACATAGTTCTAATTTCACATAATTATACCATTAATATGATAATAAATCTATTAAATAATGATGTGAAATGGTATTTTTATATTATTTATGCAGATGGCTAAAGCAGCAGTAAAACTATCTGAAGCCATTATGACCATATCAATAAATCTCTCAGCTATTCATACTGATCTTTTTTGATAAAATAAAACTAAAAACGAGGTAACTAATGCTTGAAGTCATCAAAAATTGGGTTAATATCTGTGTCAAGGAGGGCGACAAGATCCTACTTCTCAACCGCCAGCATGACGATTTTCCTGGCTGGATCCAACCGGGTGGCAAGGTTAACACCTCAGAATCCTTTTTTGAAGCGGCAGTGCGTGAGCTAAAGGAGGAGACCGGCTTAACCGCCTTAAATCTGCAATTAAAGGGAATCTCAGGCTTTACCAATCCTGATAAGCCTGAGCGCTATGTTTATTATGACTTTCTTTGCGAAGATTTTGAAGGCAAGCTGCTAACTAAATCACGAGAGGGCCTACCACAATGGCATGCTATTGCTGATCTAGATAAGCTAGACATGCAAGAGGATATTCGACAAAGGCTACCACTCTACTGGCGACAAGGATCTTTTGAACGCCTTCATTATTGGTCTGACAAGGAGAAAAAAGTCGTCAAAACAATCACCCATCTCTACGATTAATTGCTTCAGTTAAGCTTTTCTTAAGGAAACTAGCTTATACTTACACTATCCTAAATTTTTCTTTTTCATAAATCTCCTGCAAAAGCCTTGATTTTGTACTGACCCCCAAAAGTTGGACACGACATATTAGTGAAAGGATTTAGTTCTGTATTGCACAGGGCTAAGTCCTTTTAGCTTTGCTTTAATGCGTTTGTTGTTGTAGTAAAAAATGTAATCTGTAATAGCTTGTTCAAGCTCATTAAGGGATTGATAAGTTGTCTCAAGGCCGTAAAACATCTCAGATTTGAGAATACCAAAGAAGGACTCCATCATCCCATTATCTGGACTATTTCCCTTGCGAGACATTGATGGACGAATGCCCTTTGATTCTAAAAAATGATGATAGGACTGATGCTGGTATTGCCACCCTTGGTCACTGTGAAGAATCGTTCCGTGATAGGATTGATCTGGAAAAGCCTTCTCAAGCATGGTTTGAACCTGTTTTAAGTCTGGAGACCTAGATAGTGTCAAATCAATAATCTCACTGTTGTAACCATCAAGAACAGGCGCTAAATAAAGTTTTTCATCGTTGTTTGGTAAAGCAAACTCTGTCACATCGGTATAACATTTTTCATATGGCTTAGCAGCTTCAAACTGGCGTTGAATCAGATTATCAGCCTTCTTACCAGTCTCGCCTTTGTAAGAGGAATACCTGCGTTTACGACGAATTCGAGCAGCTAATCTCATCTCTTTCATCAAGCGTTGCACTTTCTTGTGATTGACGATAAACCCACGATTCTTGAGTTCTAAATGAATGCGACGGTAACCATAGTTTCCCTTATGCTCCTCATAAATCGCTTTGATTTCAGAGTTGATTGCTTCATCTTTATCTGACTTATCCAATTGCTTGACTTGATAATAATAGGTTGAACGAGCCATCTTAGCGATCTCAAGTAGGAGGTTTAATCGGAATCCTTCTTGGACCATCTCTCTAATTGTTTCTGCCTTTCTCATTCTCTGGCTTCGTCCTGTAAACGAAGCTCCCTCAACTTTTTTAGATAAGCATTCTCCGTTCTAAGGTATTCTAGCTCTTCCTGAAGGCGCTCTAGCTCTGTCATTTCTTCCCAAGTTTTCTTTGGTTTACGGCCCATCTTCGTTGGTCTCCCTCTTTGTTTCTCAAGAATAGTATACCCGTTTTTCTTGTATTGCGCTATCCAATTGGGAAGCATACCAGCATTTGGGAGAGCATACTCAAGAGAGACAGACAGTTGAGACTGACCTTCAAGAAGAACTTTATCAATTATTTCTTGTTTTAATTCTGGAGGATAATACTTATTTTTACCCTTTCTAACAATCTCAACTCCATATCTGTCCATAAGCTTTACCATGTATTTGAGATTAGAAACCTGAATATCATACTGTTGACCAATGCGGGAACAAGACATCCCATTTTTTCTTAGTTCATATATTCTTAATTTATCATCGTAACTTAATTTCATATAAAAAGCACCCCATTGGTAGATTTTCTGTCTAACTTTTGGGGTGCGGGTCACCAGCTGGGTCTTTTCTTTTTTCCTAGACTTTTTTTCTTGACTATTTTTGACCAAGTGATAAAATAGAGAAGAAAGTTAGCACTCATAAAACAAGAGTGCTAACAAAATAGATAATCTAGTCATTATTGGAGGTACTATTCATGTTAAAACCGTTAGGAGATCGTGTGGTCCTAAAATTTGAAGCAGAAAAAGAGCAGACCGTCGGTGGCTTTGTTCTTGCTGCTAGTCACAAAGAAGCCACTAAAGTAGGGACAGTTGTAGCTGTTAGTGAGACAGGTATTCGTACTATTACTGGAGACATTGTTCCACCAAGTGTGGCTGTAGGTGACAAGGTTTTGGTTGAATATGGATCAGGCTTAGAGGTTAAAGATGGCGATCAAGAGCTTGTCATCTGTCGTGAAGCTGACATTCTTGCAGTTTTAGCTTAATTGTGAATCCCTATCATTTCAGGTAGGATTAACAGATATACATTCAAATAGGAATAGAGGAAATAACATGGCAAAAGATATAAAATTTTCAGCAGATGCTCGTGAAAGCATGGTACGTGGTGTTGATATTTTGGCGGATACCGTTAAGGTAACCCTTGGCCCTAAAGGGCGTAATGTAGTCCTTGAAAAGGCCTTTGGTTCTCCTTTGATCACAAATGATGGTGTAACGATTGCCAAAGAGATTGAATTAGAAGATCATTTTGAAAATATGGGGGCTAAGCTTGTATCAGAGGTAGCTTCAAAAACAAATGATATTGCTGGTGACGGGACAACAACAGCTACTGTTTTGACCCAAGCGATTGTGCGTGAAGGGCTTAAAAATGTAACAGCAGGTGCTAACCCAATTGGTATTCGTCGTGGGATTGAAGCAGCGACAACGACAGCTGTCGAGGCCTTAAAGGCTGTTGCTCAACCAGTATCTGGAAAAGAAGCTATTGCTCAAGTAGCTTCGGTGTCATCACGTTCTGAAAAGGTTGGTGACTATATTTCTGAAGCTATGGAGCGCGTGGGAAATGATGGTGTGATTACTATTGAGGAATCACGTGGTATGGAAACAGAGCTTGAGGTTGTTGAGGGAATGCAGTTTGACCGCGGCTATTTGTCACAATACATGGTCACTGACAATGAAAAAATGGTTGCTGATCTTGAAAACCCATTTATCCTGATTACTGATAAGAAAATTTCTAATATCCAAGACATTCTTCCATTGCTTGAGGAGGTGCTTAAGACTAGCCGTCCATTGTTGATCATTGCTGATGATGTTGATGGCGAAGCCCTTCCGACCCTAGTGCTTAATAAAATTCGTGGTACCTTCAATGTTGTAGCGGTTAAAGCGCCTGGCTTTGGAGATCGTCGTAAAGCGATGCTTGAAGACATTGCTGTCTTAACTGGTGGTACAGTCATCACTGAGGATCTTGGTCTTGAATTGAAGGATGCTACAATGGCTGCCCTCGGACAAGCGGCTAAAGTAACTGTTGACAAGGATAATACAGTGATTGTAGAAGGTGCAGGCAGCTCAGAAGCTATTTCAAACCGCGTTAGCCTGATCAAATCACAATTAGAAACAACCACATCTGAATTTGATCGTGAAAAATTACAAGAGCGCTTAGCAAAATTAGCAGGTGGTGTTGCAGTTATCAAGGTGGGTGCAGCTACTGAAACCGAGCTAAAAGAAATGAAGCTTCGTATTGAGGATGCGCTAAATGCAACACGCGCTGCGGTTGAAGAAGGCATCGTTGCAGGTGGTGGTACTGCTCTTATCAATGTCATGGATAAGGTTGCAGCCCTTGAGCTTGATGGTGATGCAGCAACTGGTCGCAATATCGTGCTTCGTGCGCTTGAAGAGCCTGTGCGTCAAATTGCTTACAACGCTGGCTATGAAGGTTCAGTGATTATTGATAAGCTGAAAAATAGTGCTGCTGGTATTGGTTTTAATGCAGCAACTGGTGAATGGGTTGATATGATTGCTACAGGTATCATTGATCCAGTCAAGGTAACACGTTCAGCACTTCAAAATGCAGCCTCTGTTGCAGGTCTTATCCTGACCACCGAAGCTGTTGTTGCCACTAAGCCAGAGCCTGCTGCACCAGCAATGCCGCAAGGAATGGATCCAGGCATGATGGGTGGCTTCTAACAAGAAGGCCTGTTAGGATAGACTAGTGTGTCTGTCATAGGATATAAAAATAACTTATAAAGACTCCCCTGACGTTAAGGTGATATGATTATCCCTAAGTGAACTGCCCCCCAAAAGTTAGACATAAAATCTAACAATTGGGGGCTATTTTTATGACATTGAGTTATGAAGACAAGGTTCAAATCTATGAGCTACGGCACATTGGAAAGTCCATTAAATGCTTATCAGAAAAGTTTAGTATTGCAGAATCTGACCTCAAATACATGATTCGCCTGATTGACAGGTATGGGTTAGCCATTGTCCAAAAAGGTAAGAATAGTTATTATTCTCCAGAACTGAAGCAAGAGATAATAGATAAAGTTCTGATTGATGGTCAATCTCAAAAACAGACGTCCTTAGACTATGCTTTACCAAATTCTAGTATGCTTTCAAGGTGGATAGCGCAATACAAGAAAAACGGCTATACTATTCTTGAGAAAAGAAGAGGGAGGCCACCAAAGATGGGACGTCAACCAAAGAAGACTTTAGAACAAATGACAGAGTTGGAGCGACTCCAAAAAGAATTAGACTACCTTAGAGCGGAGAATGCTGTGCTAAAAAAGCTGAGAGAATACCGGTTGAGGGACGAAGCAAAGCTCAAAGAGCAACAGAAATCATCCAAGAATTAATCGGTCAATTTTCTCTAGCAACTTTGCTTGAAATCCTTGATTTATCGCGGTCAACCTATTATTATCAAGTCAAGCAACTAGCTCAAGAAGATAAGGACATGGACTTAAAGGAGCTCATTCAAGGCATCTATGATGAACATCATGGCAATTATGGCTATCGTCGCATTCATCTGGAACTAAGAAATCGTGGTTTTATCGTCAATCACAAAAAAGTACAACGTTTGATGACTGTCATGGGCTTAAAAGCTCGTATCCGTCGTAAGCGCAAGTATTCTTCTTACAAAGGTGAGGTTGGCAAAAAGGCTGATAATCTGATTAAACGTCAGTTTGAAGGTTCTAAGCCCTACGAGAAGTGCTATACCGATGTGACGGAATTTACCTTACCTGAGGGGAAACTCTATCTATCGCCTGTTCTTGACGGCTATAACAGTGAGATTATTGATTTCACCCTGTCTCGATCGCCTGACTTGAAGCAAGTACAAACCATGCTTGAGAAGGCTTTTCCAGCGGATTCGTACAATGGAACGATTCTCCACAGCGATCAAGGCTGGCAATATCAACATCAGTCTTATCATCACTTTTTGGAGACTAAAGGCATTCGTCCATCCATGTCTCGCAAGGGAAATAGTCCAGATAATGGGATGATGGAGTCCTTCTTTGGTATTCTCAAATCTGAGATGTTTTACGGCCTTGAGACAACTTATCAATCCCTTAATGAGCTTGAACAAGCTATTACAGATTACATTTTTTACTACAACAACAAACGCATTAAAGCAAAGCTAAAAGGACTTAGCCCTGTGCAATACAGAACTAAATCCTTTCACTAATATGTCGTGTCCAACTTTTGGGGGGTCAGTACACTGGTCCTCTCTCGTCTTTAGCTATCGGTCACTCTGTATACAATTATCCCCTTTTAAAAATAACAGGACAAAAGCTCTGGAGGCTGATCGCCTTTTTTGATCATACTTGCTTGGTAGGTATTGATTGAACCCCTACGGTCTCTTATAAATGACACCATTTGACTATAGCTTGTTGTATTTTGGCAGCTTCTTCTTTACGACCTGCTCCAGCTGATCTCTGACCGCTCCTTTTATGGCCGTATCTAGCTGCCCTTCCATGATCTGAAGGCTTTCCTTAGTTTGGCTGGCAGTCGCTTTGATCTGGTCTTTAAACGTTTTTTTGATCGCTTCACCTTGGCTGTTCGCAAGCCTAGCCACTGTGGCAATCCTTTGACGCTCCAGCATTTGACGCATTAGCCTCAGGGCATAGGCGTATTCTTCTTCGATATAATACTCAGTTATTGGTATTAGCATAAGCTCTCCTCATATCTAATAACTCTGTCTCTCTTTGATCCTGCTCTTGACGAAAAGTCTTGGTTGACTGTGCTCGCTCCTCTTCAAGAGCTGCCCGCTGGAGGTGAAACTCTGCGTTGGATTGATCCTTTAAGCGATCTAGTTCCTTGAAAAAATCTGACGCAGCATTGGCAGATAGGTCTAAACGCTTCAAAAAACACTCATCTTCTGGTACTCAGAGTTGATCAAATCATCTAAGACATGTCTTCTTTCGGATAAGCTGTCTTCACGCTTCTGATAGCCTTTTTTCTGGCGCAGAAAGTCCTGCTCGGCATCATCCATCTCCCGCAGCTTACGATAGATAGCCACTTCCTCTACAATTCTGTCTGCCATGCTCTAAACTCTCCTGCTAACTGTTGATCCGTTTCAAGCTTGCTATCAATAACTGTCTGAATATCTCTATTCAGGTTTTCAAAGTCTGTGGCCAAGGCTGACAGCTTGCTGACCTTGGATTGAGTATAGTCCTGAAAGTCTCGGACGAAGCGGTCATAAGTGATCCCATAAGAAGCAAACAAGGCTTGCACCTCATAATAGGGCAGCTCATGAAAAGCGTTAAAATCAATCGCCGACCACACTTCCATAAGCTTTGCGTCGGCAACCGTTTTATGATCCAGTGCCTCATCAGCCCCCTCTCGAGCAACCTTAGCCATGGACGAGCCTAGGATCATTCCCTGTGCCGCATCTAAAAAGAGCTCCTCAGAACTACTGATCCCCTTACCGGTAGACTGCCAGTGTTTTTTGAGCTGATTGTAGCTTGACATACGCTTTTTTGAGGCAAGGACA
The DNA here is from genome assembly GCA_900637675.1 of Streptococcus equi subsp. equi. Classification (NCBI taxonomy): domain Bacteria; kingdom Bacillati; phylum Bacillota; class Bacilli; order Lactobacillales; family Streptococcaceae; genus Streptococcus; species Streptococcus equi. The sequence goes on along the minus strand of LR134389.1, from coordinate 185,283 downwards.
GTTAAATAGGCCCGACTCACAAGGTATTGTGTTCCAATGAGCTTACCGTCTCTATCTACAATCTGACCCTTTTGATTAAAACGATAAGCTCCTAAATCGTGATAATACAAGGGGTTGGCTGATAAGAGCATAGCATCGACATTCCGAGAAATAGCCAAATCATCAGTTCCAAAATAGGCACCAAAATTGCCAATGCCATCAAAATTAATGCGGAAATTATTGTACATATTGCTATTAGCCTTAACCCATGTGATAGCTTCAGCTGACATGCCGCGAACAGGGTCTGGACCATTAAAGGTTGTTGCTGGGATCTTATGTTCTGCGGCGACTATTAGTGCTAGATAAGCTCCGAGAGAGTGACCTGTGGTTGTTAAGGCAGAATGAGGGTACTTTCTTTTGACTTGTTGATAAAACTTTTGAGCAGATCGTAATTGGTTTTCGGCAATAACAAAATTGCCGCCATCAAGATTGCCGCTGACTAAATCATCTTGATTGCCCCGAATGAGCAGCTGCCAATCCGTATCAAGATCTCTGGAATCCGCAGCATTTGTCCCTGCATAGGCAATCACAACCTGGGAGGTATCGACATCACCTTGAACAATAGGGGCTACAGCCATTGCTTGCATACCGTTGTCATTGATTTTATGGGCATCGTTGTTATTATCCTGAACTAAGAGGACTCGGTATTGCTTACCCGTCTTATCATCGATAAGACGATTTCCCTTTAAAACAATAGGGGCATCATTTGACTTAGCTTTACTAGGTTCGACATTATAGACCTGTTCTGACAACTTCTTATAACTACTATCGGATATCATCATATTAACTCCTTTTCTCACGAGAATACGTAATTGACACTCCCTCTAAAGAAACTTTTTCAATGTCTTTAATTCTATATTTCACAGGCCCCATTTCTTCCAGACTATTTTTCTCAACTAACTTAAAAGTATCTGGATGATAAGAGCGCCCACTAATATCCGCTAATCCTGACAAACCATCAAACGAAAAGCCTATTTCATTTTCTCCATTTATAACTACTATCGTTCCCCACGAACCTGTTTCCCGAGAACGTCCCCAGCCTGTAAACTTAACTTCTTTGACATCTTCATAGTCATGAACCAGCAGTTTAGCAATACTAGTTTCTAAATCCTTTTTTTGTTGTTCCTCTGTTCTTTTGCCATTCAAACTAAAAACCATAAGCAGCCCTCCTATTAGAATCATTAAAGCAATAAAAGCTTTGGTCGACTTTTTCATGAAAGTTCTCCTTTCAATTTCTAATAATAGTATACAATAAAAATGAGTAAAAAATAAAGCTAAACAGTTTTTCTATAATGTTATCTGTTATAAGTTAAATTCTCCTGCTAATAATCTTTCCATTAAAACAATAGGGACATCATTAAATTTAGCTTTCCTTAGTTCGATATTATAGGTCTGTCTTGCTAACTCATTATAGCTACTATCGGATATCGCCATATTAATCCTCCTGATTGTTATTTGAATAGATAACAGTAACACCTGCAAGAGAGGTCGCATTAATCTCGTTCATCCTATCCATAATTCTTGGTTTAGAATCAGTTTCAGGTTTTTCTACCAATTTAAAAGTATTGGGATTATATCTTGTGCTTCCTATATCTTCTAAAGTTTTTATACTAGAAAAAGAAAAACTCATTTGATTACTCTCATTAATAATCACCGTCGTTCCCCACGAACCCGTTTCACGAGAATGTCCCCATCCTTGAAATTTAATGGTTTTAACCCCTTCATAGTCATGAACAAGCAGCTTAGCAATGCTGGTTTCCAAATCCTTTTTTTGTTGTTCTTCTGTGATTTTACCATTCAAACTAAATACCATAAGCAACCCTCCTATGAGAATCATTAAAGCAATAAAAGCTTTGGTCGACTTTTTCATGAAAGTTCTCCTTTCAATTTCTAATAATAGTATACAATAAATCAGAAGTCATAGAATAACCATATTCAATTTTTATGTCGTATTCGATAAAAAATATACCATCTCAACAAACAATCGCTTAAAAACGATTTTAGGGTATATTTCTTCCCTGCAAGCAAAGGACACAAAAAAGCCATCTGAATTTTCAACATCAGACAGCTATTTCGTATGACTATGGTATAATGGTTTCTGCAGAAAAGTTAAGGCGGTGGCTCTAATTTCTGAAAGGTGGTGGTGCTTATGACTGTAAGTGCTAAAATCCAAAGAGAAAGGAGCGAATATTGTCCGTTTACGAGGCAATGCAACTCATGCTTGGGTTCGGTAGTTTTCTACTTTCACTCATTGGCTTAGTTGTTATTATCGTAAAAATGAGCAATAAAAAATAACCGTCTAACTTTAGCGAGTAACGGTTATTTTTTAACTAAAAACAAGCTACCGTCTTAAACGGTTCTGCATTGGGTAGTTGTTTTGAGCAACTGTCCTTTTTCTATTTTCATTATATCTCAGCTAAGAAAAATAGTCAAATGAGATACTATTTTGGCAGCTAAATTGGTAGCTAAATCTTCAAAATACCTATTTTTCGCTAAATTCGATTAAAATTAAATCCTATCTGTCTGCTACGCTTTAAACTCTCACTCTAGTACTTCATCACCATACGACAAAAAGAGCCTGAGAAACTTTTTGTCTCAGACTCTCTCAAAGCTCTTAGCTTAATATCAAGCAAAGTCATGCATTAAGCGATATCAAAAGCTAGTTTTCCACGTGATACACCAATCTTGAGGCTTTGACCGCTTGATAACTCTCCTGACAGCATTAATTCTGCTAACCTGTCCTCAACCTCTGTTTGCAAGGTGCGACGAAGTGGGCGAGCGCCCATTTCAACATCGTAACCAGCTTCAGACAAGTACTTGAGAGCTGATGGCTGGAACTTAAGGCTAATATGCTTTTCTGCCAAGGCTGCAATCAGCGGCTTAACCATAATTTTCACCACATCACGCATGTTTTCCTGTGTTAGGCTATGGAAGACCACCTTTTCATCAATTCTGTTGATAAATTCAGGCCGATAAGCCTTTTTCAATTCCTCTAAAATACGCTTTTCCATTGCTTGATGGTCATGACCGATCGCTTTAGCGCCAAATCCAACCGTCTTATCATCTCTTAGAGCAGTTGCTCCTAGGTTGCTCGTCATGATAATAATCGTGTTTGAAAAATCAACCTTACATCCACGACTATCTGTTAACATACCATCATCAAGGACCTGCAGCAGGATATTAAAGATGTCTGGGTGAGCCTTTTCAACCTCATCAAAAAGAAGAACGGCATAAGGCTTATTTCTAACCTTTTCGGTTAGCTCTCCTCCCTCATCATAGCCAACATAGCCAGGAGGAGCCCCATTAAGACGGGAGGCTGCAAATTTTTCCATGTACTCAGACATATCAAAACGAATAAGGGCTGACTCATCATCAAAGAGTAATTCGGCCAAGGCCTTTGCTAGCTCTGTTTTTCCGACACCAGTTGGACCAAGAAACATAAAGGAGCCAATCGGACGCCTGCCTGTGCGAATGCCTGACTGGTTACGACGAATGGCTCGTGCAATAGCAGAAACAGCCATTTCCTGACCAACAACACGCTTATGCAATTCCTTTTCCAGATTCAGGTATTTTTTACTATCCGCCTGAGTTAGTTTTTCTAGGGGAATACCTGATAGCTTGCTTAAGGTGTGTAACATATCATCTTCAGTAACTGCTGTTGGTTTTAGCTTTGGTTGCTTATCCTCTTTGACTAAAAGGGCTGACACCTTGCTCATATCACCATCAAGCAGGGCTTGATCAAGCGGTGTTATAAAGTCAGGCTGCGTCTTTTTAACCATACTTTGCACCATCGCACTGGCTTCATCAAGCAGATCAATCGCTGAGTCTGGAAGCTGCTTACTTGTCAAATAGCGCCGAGCCAGCTTCACAGCAGTATGGACAGCTGTATCAGAGATTGTTACATTATGGTACTGTTCATAGGAAGGCTTCAAGCCAAGCAAAATCTGATAAGCGTCCTCAACACTAGGCTCCTCAATCAATATCTTGGCAAAGCGACGAGAAAGGGCTGCGTCCTTTTCAATGTGCTTTTGATATTCCTCTTGAGTTGTAGCGCCAACCATATGCAGGGTACCGCGAGAAAGGGCTGGCTTTAGAATATTAGCGGCATCAAGTGTGCTGTCAATACCACTTCCTGATCCCATAATGGTATGTAGCTCATCGACAAACAAAATGATCTTACCATCTGCTTCAATATCGTCAATGAGTTGATTCATGCGCTCTTCAAAATCCCCACGAAAACGGGTACCTGCAACCACACTCATCATGTCAAGCTCCAAGACACGCATGTCTTGTAATTCATAAGGAATGGCTCCATTAGCAATTCGCTGCGCTAAGCCATAAGCTAGAGCAGTTTTTCCGACACCCGCATCACCAACAAGAACAGGATTATTTTTCGTCTTACGACAAAGCACCTGAACCATACGTGACACCTCTTTTTCTCGTCCGATGACTGGCTCTAATAAGCCCTGTCTTGCCATCTCTGTCAGGTCTCTTGTAAAGTCTGATAGCTCACCAGCTGTACTCTGTGGCTTCATCATTTCAGAAAAGGTGCCTACTGATTTACTCTTTTTAGGCTTACGCAACTCATGAATCGCCTTAATAGTTTCCTTGCTATAGCCGGCATTTAGCTCAATAGCCTTACGTAAATCCGCAAACCTAGGCTCTCCCTTGCCAGAATCCTTGAGCCTGTAGCCTGCCAATTCTAACAGACGACTGGCCATAATATCCGGATTGAGCAAAATAGCAAAGAGTACATGCTCTGAGCCAACCTCATGCTCATTGATAACCTGACAGATAGCATGAGCAAATGCTAGTATTTCTGATAAGGCCTTGGATTGTGGCTTGAATTGGACAGAAGTCACCTCTTTGGGACTTTTTCCCATGGCTAAAATAGCAGCAGCCTCATACTCTTCAGCCCTAATCTTTCGTTCAAATTCGCTTAACACCATGGCCGCTAAGGAATGGTCAACAGCTACCATAGCTAATAAAATATGCCAGGTCTCAAGGTAAGGACTATCAAAGCGCTCTGCTTGAAATTGAGCCTGATTAAAAATGTCTTGCATCTTTAATGAATAAATCATCACTAATTGCTTCCCTTTCTATCAATTCGTTGCAATAGGCGATAAAGCATACGAGCACGAATTTCTGGTGCTTGATGTCCCAAAACATCATTAGAAGCTACAGCTAAGATAATGTTTCCTTCGCGCTCTGTTAACAGTTGCTCATCAAAAAGCAGCTGAATCGAATCTGTAAAGGCCTGCTCGCTTAAACAATCATCAATAGAAGCGATCAACGTACCAATCAGGTGGTGCTTATCCGAAAAATGAACCTTAGCAATACGAATGTAGCCACCACCACCACGCTTACTTTCTACCTCATAGCCTCTGCTTTCTGTAAAACGGGTCTTGATCACATAATTAATCTGGCTTGGTACTACTTGAAAGGAATCCGCCAGCATGGAGCGCTTGATCTCTGCGATTCCTGATTGGGCTAACAATTCTTTGATATATTCTTCGATACTATCGGAAGTATTTTTTGTTGGCATGCCGTCACTCCTTTGCTAAAACGATTCATTTGCTGCTTTAAGCCTTTATTTGACTAAAACTGACTAACATTATATCAAATAGCAGTCACTAAAAGCAAATGGAAATCACTAGAATGTAAAAGGACAGGTGCTATCAACAACACCCATCCCCTATTATCTGCTCACTAGATTAAGACAATTTAGTGATATTTACTGCCTGAGGACCGCGCTGTCCGTCTTCAACATCAAACGTCACCCTTTGTCCCTCGTCTAACGATCTAAAGCCGTCAGACTGGATTGCTGAAAAATGTGCAAAAACATCTTGACCATTTTCAGTTGAAATAAAGCCAAAGCCCTTTTCAGCATTAAACCACTTGACTGTACCTTGTGCCATAGTCATCCACTTCCTTTCTATAACGCATTTGTAAACATAGAGAGAAATAAAGATGCCAAAACACAACTACTAATTCAAAAACTAATTTACTCGCTCAGTGTAACACGAATGGCAGCCACTGTCAACACATACCCCTCACAATGACAGCTTTTCTACTCCACCTGCTAAAATGTAAAAAAGCAAAGTCATGCTGACCTTGCTTTAACAATCTAAGGCGGTAGACGGATTTTAGATGCATTGATATCAGTGCTTTAGAGTAACTTTGACCGACTTTTGACCGACCGCCAATCTAACTCCCTCAGCACATTTTCTACTTTTTCCTCGGTCACCACTTCCCAAGGCTGCACTTCCTCCCCTGGCAGCACATAATCAAATATCTGTCCGTTTTTACGCACAATCGCTACTGTGTCTCCTGTGATATAACCATGATCAATAGCCTGCTTAAACTCGTCGTATGTTAACACAAAGCACCTCCTTATCTTATTATTCGTAAAAGTCTCGTAAAAAGGACTTTTTAAATTAAGTCTGGTTTAATGGACTAAAAAATAATTTTAAAAAAGTTTATCTTTTCTGTTGACAAACTATACAATATTGTATATAATATAATCATAAAGATAAAACAAACGAGGTAAAAAAATGGAATTAAATTTTGTAGGTCAATTTGACAACGGACATGACTTTTACGACGTGGAAAAGTTTGTAGATGTAAATGTCGAAACAGGTAGATTATCAGATGAGGACATTATAAAAGTTTACGATGCTTTGAGAAACGAGCACAGATTAAGACGTGGTAAAGGCAAGTACGGAAATCTTTTGAGCTTTGCTGAATATGGGGACGAAGACGTTTTAACAGACACAACGTACTGGTATGAGGAAGACATACTACCAGCGCAAGATCGATTGGAAGAGCTGTAATAAATATGTCAAGCAAAGGGGGAAAAATGAAAGCAGACGAAAAGAAAATAAAACAATTACTAGAAAACAAAACTCAGGTTTATATTGCCGAGAAAACAGGAATAGCTCAATCTAAAATATCCCGAATAAAAAATGGAAACATTAAAATGAAAAACATTACATTTGAAATTGCCAGTAAATTAACAGAACTCGCCGAAGAAATAAATGTTTAAATTGGATATTAATAACACAAAAAAACCGCCCAGAACTAATCTGAGCGGTTTTATCTTATCTCGGAGCTTTACCTCCTAAATTGGTTTTTTAGTTGCGGTGTAAGTAACACCATTAATAGTGATCTCAATACTATCAATGACAACATCAATATTGTCAGGCTGACCGACATCAGTGACGGTCTGTTGATCATACTTATCAAGCGGACCATTTTCGGCCTCGATAGCTTTTAGGCGGCTAGACATGCCTACCATGTAGTTATCATAACCGACTGCTGCATAATCGTATTTAGCACCACCGACCTTAAACATACCCTTGACTGCCTCACTAAAGGTTTTAGCACCCGAAACTTTATAAGAGCCACCAGCTCTCAAAAGGTAAAACCAGTCTGTCAAAAAGTCGTCTACAGAGGCATAGTGCATATAGTGGCCACCCTCCACAGCCGGCCTTGCTTTACCTTGAGTAACGGTTACACCACTTGGACGGTTGCTTTGGCCAGTCCACGTCATGCCGCCCCAATTATTATCAGTACGACCAACAGTAGATTGTCCCCACAAACCCTCAAAATGCAACACAGTAATAGCATAGCTTGGCAAAATGTCATGCTCTTTGCATTTGGTCAAAATCGTATCTAACACCGATTTTTTAAGCACAGCACCGTTAAATAACAAATCTCCATCTTGTTTTACTGCTGGGCTTTGCTCTGCTACTTTGGGTTGTTTGAGCAGCTCGTTAACCTTAGTTTGTACAGCGTCATAATTAGCTCCAAGCGAGATTTTGCGCTGCTCACCACTTCCATGCAATCCAGCTAAAACCTCTTGAACTAGCTCATCAACGCTTTTACTTGTTGCTGGTTGGGATTGCGTCCCTGCATAACGATAAACATAAGAGTACATCCACCCGCTAGCTGCTGCTGTTTGGTTATAGTTGTCAATTGTGATATTGTTGCGAGCGTAGTTACAGTGGATAATATTATCTGCGTCAATAAACATGACGACATGACCACCAGCGCCAGCAGACTGGCCACGTAAGCCCCAAATAGCAATGTCGGCCCGTTGACTCTCCCAGTCCTCATTTTCGGCGATTAGTACATAGCCATTAGCAATCAACCAATCGTGCATGTACTCAGTATTGAGTAGCCAACCAGGATTGCTAGCGCCTGCGTAAATCAAAGCGCTACAAATAGCACTTGAGCAGTCATAGCTATCAGGACCATTGCGATAGTCCATTGAGTAACTAACGTGGCCCTCTTTTAAGCCCATCCACTCTATGGCTTTTTCGGTATCTACTACCATTTATTCTCTCCTTTAAAAATTACATAAAACGGATAAACAATCAGAGCAATCACAGATAGCGGTAAATATAGTATTGTGATTGCTAGGACTATTGCTAATCGTGTGATTGCTCGCATGAGATCCTCCTATTTTTTACTAAACATATCAATAAATTGCTTAAACAGTGCGACATCAATCCCCATTTTGTTTAGATTTTCTAAGATTGATTTTAGCTCAAAGAGCAGATAGCCAACGTACATGACATACAAAAAGGCTACTCCTGTATCATTTGGCAGTAAAATCGACAAAGGGATAAAAAAGATCATCAGGGCAATTGAGCAAATTTTGCGCAAAATACCATTAATCCCCTCTTTGCTCCTAAAATCAATGTTGGGGTTAATTTTTGCTGCAACGGTACCCGTTAAAAAATCAATCATCATTGCGACTGCAATCGCTCCTAAAGTAAATAGGATTTTACCGTCTTGAGTCTGGATTAATTGTCTTAAAAAAATAAACATGGATCACCTCACTATTTGCCTTTAACTAAGTCCGCATATTTAATGACTGTGACTTTGTCCTCAGACTCCAAGTCTTTGAGCGTTTGCTTGTCGTACTCAAAGGCCTCGTTAACATACACAAAGACAAGTTTACCCTCGCCGGCCAAGTCCTCGTGAGACTCATCTACAACAGTAAAGACATCATGCTCTTGATATTGCCCTTTTTTGGCCGGCGCAATAAGCTCCAAAAGGCCTTTGTAAATATCAGGCTCGATTTTGCTATCACTAGTCAACATATGGATAGTTTGCAAGTTAATCATTTTTTGTGTGCGCTCTGCAGCTGCTCTGGCCAGTCCAGCAGCTGTTTGTGCAGTTGTTGCTGTCTTAGCGGTATCTTGACTCAACTTTTCCAAGTCGTCCACTTTTTGCACTGCTTCGCCCATAGCGATTTCCACGTACTCAGATTTTTTAAACTCGTCCAAAGCGGCCTTGATAATCTCTGTGTCGCTAGTGGACGTCAGGTCCTGCTTAATGAGTTGTGGGATAACAGCTCCGTCTTCGGCTGCGATAATAATATGAGTGCTTGCGACTGCTCCTGTACCATCATACTGTGGGTATTTACCTGTGACTTTCCAATTGCGCATAATTTACTCTCCTTTTTTATTTGCTTCGTACTGCTCTAAAATGTTGTCGATTAAGATGATTTCGGCCCCTGTAAACTCATCTTCGGCCTCGGCCAGATACTCCAAAAAGTCGATAAATCGCTTAGAGTACTCATGGCCTTTGATGACAATAGGCTCGTTGGCTAACTCGTCTAAAAAGTCGTTAAGCTCAGCTACTTTTGTGACATCAGCTAATTTAGCGTTGCCTTTGTCATCGACAATCCACTTGCCTTTGTCGTTTTTAGCAGCGTATTGATCGATAATATCAACCTCGTCCTTAGCGTACTCTCTTAGCTTAGCCTCGACTTTAGACAGTAGCTTAGCGCGGCCGCGATTAACTCTCATGTTAGTAACCTTAATTTTGTCTAGTACGCTATAGAGCGTATTTAAGTCTTTGTTTTGTACTGTTAAATCCATGTTGTCTCCTATAATCCGTTGATGTAAGAGTTATACTCTCTGATAATTGCGCTGGTAGTGTCTGAGTTAAAGGTCCACGCTGTATTATTAGCGTGTAGCCAGCAGCGGCCAAGAGCTAAAATGGCCTGGTACATCTTATTGAGATCGACCATTTTTGGCATTAGGCTAGGCCGCATCTTAAAGCCACGATCGATGTTAAAATCGTCGCTAAAGACAATATCATCACCGTAGATTTCGGCCTGATCGACTAATGCAGTATGCTCGTAACCTCGCGCATACCTAAAAAACCTAGCACCGCAAAAACGACCACTCGACGCACTGTTAATCCCGTCACCAGACGAGGTTATCCCGATTGAGGCATAAAGCGCTGATCCTGTGTAATTTTTTGGCGTGGCATTGCTAAAATGCACAAAGGCTGTGTGCGTCCCGTCTTTACGGACCAGCGCATTGTCCTTGTTGTTAAAGTTAATGGTGGCATTGCTATTAAAATCCATTTTAGCCGAGTTTAAATCAATCAGCATTGCTCCGTTGCGAGCTCTGATAACTTTACCCTCAAGCAAGCTAGTGATCGTATGCTCGATTTTAGCCCTGATAAAGTTAGCGTCTAAGCCAACGATGCTGCTAGCGTTAAGATTGATCACTCTAATCTTAGCGGCGTCAATCGTACCACCAATAATCTGATCGGCTTTGAGCTTGATAAACTCACCAAGTTTAGCCCCAAAAGCCCCGTTAACGGTCGTATTACCGTCCAGCGCAATACGCTCACCGGAGATTCGGACGCCATAGCCGTTAAGATTAATGGCTGAGATAATCTCTTTAGCGCTCATCTTAGCATCAATCCCACCAGCCTTTTGGATCGCTAGCTTAATGCTGTCTCCAGCGCCACTAATAATGCTCATGACACCATCTCTAGTAACCCGCTGCTCAATTTGTCCTGCTAGTTGAGTAAGGCGTGATTGGATTTTACCTGTTGGTGAGCCGACATCGCTTTGCAGACCGCTGACGGTCTGGGTTAAGCTAGAGTAATTCTTCTCAGTATCCTGCAATCGCCGCTGATAGCTGGCTAAGTCCTGCTGCACACGACTAATAGCGCCTGTCCTATCCTTGATCTCTTGTGAGATTTGACTAGCAGTGGATTGCTGTACAGACCTTAGTCCGCTGATCTGCGACTCTATCTCAGTGCGCAGGCCTTGGTTAGATCTTGTAAACTCTGCCCGCAAGCCCTCAAGCTTGCTTTCGTAGGCTTCGGTCGTGCCTGATGAGGTGGTGGTAATCTTAGCATACAGCTTGCGCAGCTCATCGTCGTACTTTTGCGACAAGCCTTGAGCGGACAGCTTAATCTCAGCTTGCAGGCCGATTTTATCATTGGCCAGCTGGGCTTTTAGGCCCTCAATGCCAGCTTGGTAGCTTGCGGATAAGCGCTCGTCTGCGTCTTGATACTCACGCTTAACACCTTTGATGGTCTCATTGATTAGTGCCAGCTTTTGGCCAGTATCATCACTAATCCGTTTGGCAATACCATCGGCTGTCTCAACAATCTCAGTCGAGATATGGTCGCGATGATACTCACGTAACATGCCGTTTGTCGTCAGCTTGATTTTTGACCACAGATTTGAGTTTTTGGTATCTGTCAGCTCTAAATTAATAGACTGTAAGCCACTAAGCAACTCCTCTAGGCTTTTAAACACACCTGTCGACTGCCCGCTGCCCTCCACAACGACAGGGGCCACATAGTCCGTTGCTTTATCCCCTCGCTCGATCATCAGCTGGTTAAAATGCGCTGTACCTAGACAGTTGCTTTTTAGCCTGACTTTTTGATTGTCGTCATCTGCGGTAAACGTATAGTGCATGCGGCCGTCTGGTCCTATGACGAGTTTTGACTCGTCTAATGTTAGTGTTGGGTCTCTACTCATTTATCCTCCTTAATCTGTTTTTTGTATAAGTTTTTTTAACTCAGCAATTTTTTCATCTACGTATTTTTTAGTCGCAGCATGTTTTTCAGATGTTGGATCGTTAACTGTTAGATTACCAGCTACAGTCGAATTTGCACATGACCAAAAGCCACCATCTGGATTTACATAAAATTTGTCTTTATTTTCGTTTCTAATTCTAAGCAACTTTCCTGTTGTGCCTGAGGTTGAGTTAATGTAGATTCCCTGAGCGGCTGTTCCTGCACCGTTTGCCTTTTTGACAATATCAATAGATAACGCTGCAGCGTTTTCATCATAATCCGCTCCAAGACTTGGGTTCTCATGAGTAATTTTGAGCGTTCCCAACGCTTTTTCGATGCCTCTAATTTGCATCGCACTACCGCCTTCGTTGGCACTGGTTATATTAAGTGCCGAAGAAAAATTAGGTGCGCTTGGCTGGCGCATTACAATATTTACAGCATTAGTCTTACCGCTGTAATCCACAAATTGAGCTGACTGATCAAACGTATCTTTGTCAGAGCGTAAAATCATCAATGGTCCATCAGTAGTATCTTTATTTGTATACATCACCATAGCAGCACCTGTTGATTTAGACATATCAATGTTAATCGCTCCTCCTACGGAAGATGAGTGCTTAATACCACTATTAGGTTTAAGCCGTAGTTGGCCTGTCATAACGCCACCTGTCAAACTCAATTTTTTGTCTAGCTCTATTTTTGACTCTGCTTTTAAGTAAACAGCGCTTTTATCTGCTTTGCTTGATGCTAATTTGGTGATTTTACTATCAGTTTCTTTTTTTTGTGCAAACGCATCTAGATTTGGTTTATTTTGGAGTTGATTATAATCTGTCGTTCCAGGCTTGCCAGCAGGGCCTGGTGGCCCACCTTGATAGATCAAATCTACATATCTATTTTTACCGTCGCCAAATTTACTATGGCCTGTGTCAGACTCATAGACGAGCTGGCCTTGTGGCAAAATGATGTCACTAGACTCCCACTCGTTTTTTGTCATGCTTTTATGCACAACTATAGCTGATATAGTCTCTGACATTAACTACCTCCATTTCCATCAAAAATAACATCTGGATTTGGGGACCAATCCAAAATCAAACTAGCATTATTGCTATCGACAACGTCTCTATAAGACATCTCCAGAGCTAAATCCTGCACTTCTGCCGCATTAAAATCCATCTGCTTAGATTTATACCAGTCACCTGTTAAAACAGCTCTGTAGCTCAAAGGATAGACGCTGATAACCTCTATGTCCTTGGTTAGGTCAAAGGTCTGCGCCTCCATCTTAGCTTTGGTAGGTGTCAGCACTAGCTTGAGACCTTTGTTATGCGGCTGCGTCAGTGTAATAGCCACTTTTTTTAGCAACTCACACGTCTGGCTAAAGCTGATTGTGTAGGTCTCGCCGCGTCTAAAACCACCGTCGTTGGCCTCGAGCTCCACAAAATCCTGATCATAGGTCTTGGTGCGGTTAGGGTCGCCAACAAGGAGATTTTTGTTATAGCGGGTCTTACCGTTCGTGCCGATAATCTCAGCGTTAATACGAGAGGTTTCGGAGGCTTTGCTGACTTCATTTTTGAGCTCGTCAAATGACTGTTTAATCGACGGGATATCATCAACTTTGATGGCCTCTGTTATCTTTTTGATGGCTTCCTCTGGTAAAGATAGGTTTTTGAGCGTATCTCTAAACTCTTCGAGCTCTTTATCGGTTCTCTGGTTGATTACTTTTTGCTCTTGTTTGAGCTTTTCGACAGCCTCAGAGATTTGTTTCTCCAGTTCCTCACGCCAACGATCTGGATCGTTTACCAACGGGACTAATTCCCATTGAACACCATTCCACCTGTACATCAATGTTGTCCCATCGTGATTACGGTACAAAATGTCATCTTCTTTTATAGTTCCCTTAGGATTATCCTGAGGAAACTCTGTAGAAAAGAAAATCCTAGTAGTGCCAGATACTAAAATATGCGTCTTTTTAACATCATCTTGAACTTCTGCAAGTTTGCTACTCATCGTTTTTTGAAAATCATTTGTCTCTGTTTGAGAAGAGTTTTCTAAACTTTGATATCGAGAGTAGGTATCTTTATCACCTAAAGTAACGTCCTGCTTTAAAATATCATCATATGCATTGTAGTAAGTTGTTACTACGCTGAACCGAATCTTTTTTTCAATAGATATACGTTCGTCAATAAACCAAATAGAGTCTCCTATTCTCGCCGCACCTTGATAATCCTGTTGTTTTAAAGAGACTAAAGTCGTTGTTAAGCTGACAGATACAGAGCGATCTACGGCTAGCTTACATTTTTTGATAAGACTTTCTTTTAAACTCATTCGTTCATCAACAACGGGCTTACCATCAAGTTTGCCATACTCTTTGGATAAGGGGCTCTCATAATCAACAATTAATCTTCCCTTTGAATGGTCATTTTCATCAAACCAGGCTCCATATCCTTTAACGTATGTCATCAGGTTAGTTACGTCTACCGAGTACTTTGTATCCTTGATATTTCTAAGATAGCGGAACTGAAATCCTGTATCTTTACCTACTTTTGTGTTAACTAAAACGACCTTGCCAACAACTTTAAATTCTGTTTGAAATCGTTCCATTAAATGATGGAATAAAGTCAGTTTGTTATCATCTCCGAAGCCACTGAACCTTCTAGTAGAATAATCACCTTGTAGCTTATAACTGAATCGGCTGTCTTTAAACAGGAGATCGAGCAAGTAATCTAAAGTATACATTCGTTCTGGTAGTTCTTCATATAGACGAGCCTTTACAAATTCAAAATGAAAGGCTCCTATCGCTGTAATTTCCAAATCATACGAACTCCCCTTAGTGACTTTAATAGGATTGATAATAATAAATTCATCTTGTTCCCCAGCTGGGTATAAGCGGTCAAGTTCTTGGCAATCTGCTATCCAAGTCTCATTTCCCTTAATAGGAATAGTACAAGTTAGCTTAGGATAGTCACCTTGTTTTTCGACGACGGTGTAGTCTGCGTTAACATAAAAAACACCTTGCTTTGTTTTTACCTGCATACTAACCCTCCTACAAATACAGTAGTCTATATTCAAAAAGAGCTTCACACGAAGCTCCTTGAATATCTATTCTGTTATTTCCTGTTTTTAAAAAAGAGGTTTGCTTATGGCAATCTTCAAAACAATTGTATCTATTTTTTTCAACGTCCGTCCCATCAATGATAAAGATATCCCCTTGTTTAACTGATTTTTTATACCAAAAATAAGGCTGACCGTTAAATAGCACCTTAAGTTCAGCTCCTGAACCTGATACTGTTATGGTCATCTTCATTGGGCAATAACGAGGGTCAAGGCGATGCCCTCCCTTATTGTGCCATGAATGTGTTGCCGTCCAAGTGACCCGCTGAACCTCAGTATCTTCTTCGTAGGGTAGTTCATAAGATTCCAGCTTAGCTGTAAATTCAACTTTAAGCCCATTTTTTTGATGGTCGATTGACTTAGTAAACACCTTCGCCCGCTTCTTCGGCAAGTCCACCCGATCAGCTTTCTTTCTAAAGTCGCGGTAAAGATAGTATGGTTCATCACGTAAAAAATAGTAATTAACTTCATCTACTAAACGGCTATAATCAAGGGTATCTTTAATGATTTTTGTAAAAACAAGTTGATAAGTTTTGATGCCATGATAAAGACCATAAACAAGGCGACCAGAACGCATTTTAGGAGACTCGCTAACGACGTTTTGTTCAAGTCCTGATGAGGACATCTCTTTAACTTTCCATCCTCGTTCATCGGCGCTTAGTCGCTCTCCGTCTAAAAACTCTATACTGAACATGTTTTACCCTTTCTTGAATAACTGATTAATAATAGCATCTTGTGCATTCTTAGCATTGACTTTTTGCCTGATGATATCGCTATCTGCTTCATTGCTGATGTTAACAACGACTGTCGGTTGAACTGCCATGTTAGGGGCTAAAATCATTCCGCCAAGCGTGGCTTGCGCATATTTTTTAAGCTCATCAAGCTTAGTAGTATACTTTTCTGGCAAAAAACCGTTGAACCTTTTGATTTGAAAACTTCTTGTTAAATCGTCAGCCATGCCAGAAACATCTTTCTGAATGTCCTTAAAGTTAGTTTTCATGCTATTACCGAGTCCGTCCATAATAGCTTTTCCATGCGGCTTCAATAGTACCCTATCATATGAGATGGGACCTTTGTTTGCTGCAATCCAGCTTGCAATACCGCCAACGAAATCTGTGACAGCTCCCCACATAGACCGCAAACCATTTAAGAATCCATTAATAATCGCTTGACCGGCTCCGAACAAGTCAATATTCCACAAAGAATCGAAAATTCCTTTTACGGTATCTATTCCAGCTCCGACTAAGCGTTTAGCAGTATCCATCATATTTGAGAAAGTTGATTGAATAAAATCTCCAAATGCGGAAACAATTCCTTTGATACCTTCTAATACACCGTCCCAATCACCTTCTATCGCGGATAGTATGATTTTGATGATATTTTGAATAATTTTCATCGCAAGATCAATCGTTGATTTAATTTGCTCAAATATAGCAGATGCAACCGCAAGTATGGACCCTAAACTTCCCTTGAAAACATTGGAAATAAAAGCCCATGCGACCTGTGCGATAACCTTAAGAGAATTAAAAGTTACAGACCACGTTGATTGCAATAACCCTAAAAAAACACTAACGGCCAATTTTATCATTTCAATTGCTGTTGTAAATATCGTCTGGATAAATGACCAAGTTGTCTGGGCTATTGTCATAATAGTTGCTTGATTTTCGTTCCAAAAAGTAGCTAATTGAGTCCACGTTTCCCTTATGAAATTACCAATAAATTGTATGATGGGCTGTAAAAAGTTCGAAATAGCCGTCCAAATCTCAATGATCTTCGTTCTAAATTGTTCGTTTGTATTCCACAAATAAACAAATACGGCAATTAGTGCACCTATGGCTACGATGACTAACCCTATAGGACTCGTCAAAAAGGCAAAAGCAGCTTGTAATCCTTTGACAGCATTAAAGACTAGTCCGACGCCTTGCTGGAAAGCTGCTATCTGAGTAGTAACAACCCCTATAATAAGGACAACCGGTCCAATGGCAGCAAGTAAACTTCCGAGTACAACTACCACGTTTTGCATTGTCGGACTTAGGTTATTGAACCAATTCACAAGGCTTGTTATCGCCCCGATAACCGACGTTAGGGCTGGCGCCAATATTTTACCTATGGAGATTCCAGCAGTCTCAAGCGAACCTTTAAGCTCCTCAATCGATCCCTTGACACCACTATTCATGGTGTCTGCCATTTCTTTAGCAGCACCATTTGAATTGATAAGTGCTTGTGTTTGCTTGTCTAATGCGCCAGGAGCAGAATTAACTAGGGCAAGCATTCCAGACATTGCTTCTTTACCAAACAAAGTAGAGATAGCTGCACTCTTTTGACTATCAGTTAAATCACCCATTTTGGTTTGAAGTTCTTTGGTAATACCAGATAAGGACTTCATTTTTCCATTAACATCGAAAAATTCAAGTCCTAATTCGGACATGATTCCTCGCATCTTTTTAGTTGGATCCGTAAGTCGTGAAAGGCTTGTCCTCAAAGTTGTTCCTGCTTGTGACCCTTTAATGCCTGCATTAGACATGATACCAATTGCTGCCGCGGTTTCTTCCAAGCTAATCCCTAAAGCCCCAGCAACAGGTCCGGCGTATTTTAGGGCTTCTGCCATATCTCCAACTTCTGCGTTAGTATCCGCAGCAGCTTGTGCAAAAACATCTGCAACATGGGCTGCGTCTTTAGCTTCAAGTCCAAACATATTGACAGCTGTTGCGGCTGCCTCGCTTGCTAATGCCATATCCCCACCAGATACAGCAGCTAGAGACATAACCCCCGGCATTGCTTTTAAGATATCGACGACTTTAAAACCTGCAGAAGCCATCATTTCTTGAGCTTGTGCTACTTCTGTCGCACTAAATACAGAGGACGCTCCAAGTTTGATAGCCTGGTCTTCTAGTTTTCTGAACTCACTTGCTGTTGCTCCAGAAATCGCCTTAACACGATTCATTTGACTTTCAAATGTAGTAAACGTGCTGAGCGATGCCGCTCCGATTCCTACAATAGGAGCAGTTAAGCCTAGAGTTAGACCGGTACCAATGCTGGTCAACTTTGATCCTAATCCAGCTAATTTACCTTGTAGTTTCCCTACACCTTGGTTAAATTTCTCAGTCTTTAGCAGGGTATCAATAATAACACTACCATCTGCCATCTACTCACCTCCAAACCTTGCTGCTAACGCTGAAAGCTTGTCATCATTTAGCGCTTGATGCTCAGATTCGTCTTCTAGCGAATAGATACGCTTCATCTTCTTGACGTGTTTGATATACTCTTCCGATGCTTCATCTTTATTAGGCACTTTCATGACACGATAGCTGACAACTTCCTTAAAAGGAGTGTCTTTATGCAGATTCATGAGCAGTGACATAAATTTTCGCCAGTGCAATTTTCCCTGTTGTTCAAATAGGTCAAGATGATAACTTTGAAAAAAGGACGCAAAGATTAACTCTGCATCCTTTTCAAAATGCATTGTTTTCGTTTGTGACATTCCTCCTAAACTGTCATCTTCTCCGTCTTCTTGTTCATAGATAAACGTCTTTAGGATATATTCGAAAATTTCAAATTCTTCATCAAAACTTAACTCCGTACGATCAAAATATGGCAAGAGCATATCCAAAGTCCAGACAATTTTAGCGTAGTCATTGACTTCTTCGTCAGCAAGAAGCTCCATGACTCGCAACACGACATCAAAAGCCAAGTCAACAGTTACGATATGACCGCCAAATTCAAAAGCATCAGCAAGAACTTCATATGTTTCTGTCAACTTCATAAGCTACCTACTTTTTCTTGCGCTTCGAGGAGTAATACTTCTCTTTTGCTTTAGTGGCACGAGCCTTATTTTGCTCAACTTTTTCAGCGACTAACTCAACAAGATAATCCAATAAGTCAACCATATTCATTAAAGAGTGCCCTGATGCTTCGTAAAGTTTCTCAAAACTCCCTTCTCCAAATGGTGACTCGATGACCTTTTTCATTACTAAAAGCTGTTGCTTATGATTATCCGCCAGATCGTCTGGATCTCCTTTTTCTACCTCAACTTTTTGGAGTTCTTCGATCTCTTTTCCGTAACTAATAAAGTCACGTTGGATACGTAAGAGGTTATCATCATCAAGAGGCAGTAAGTAGATTTCCCCTGCAATCTCAATTTCTTCAACCGTTTTCTTAAATTCAAACTGTCTCACCATTGCTGACTATCCTTTCTACTTATCGCTCTTGACGTTCTAAACCAAGTGCTTCAGACGCAAGTTCTTTGTTTGTCTTAGTGACTTCTACAACTACTTTATTAGGTACAAGTGTTTCGTTTGAATGGATTTCAAATTCAATTTCACCTTTACCGTTAGCCGCTCCTGATGGACCTTTGATATTTGCAAATGTAGATGCAAAGGTAAACTGTGTTTTACCACCAGGTAATGTCCAACGCGTAAAACCACGACGTTTGCCCCCATATTGGAATTGACGTGCATAGATCCAATCTTGAGCCTTATCACCTACTAAACGATGTCCTGTCAAGGCTAGTACAAGCTGACCTCCTGTAACATCAGATTCAGAGCCGTCAAGATAGGCATCTTGTGATACTTCTTCGTTCCCGTCTGGTTCTAACTCGCTGATACCACCAGCTAAGCGCATCCAGGTTTTCCCATCTTCTGAAATTTCGAGCTTATGCTCGGATTGTAAATAAAATGTTGGCTTATCTGCTGCCATTTCTTATCCTCCTAATTCTGCTCTGAAAAGAGCTGTATATAAATAATTTTTGTCACTATCTTTTTCAACAAAGTTAGTGGTCGTCGTACACTCCAGCTTAATGAGATATCCTCCAGTAAACGGCTCATTTGATAGACCGTCTAGACCATTGACCAAGTTTTCTGTTGTCAAAAAAGCTTCCTGCTGTTTTTTACTCTTGGCCAAAACTTGGAAAGTAAAAATCCTAATCTTACTTTCGTCAAGAGCTCGATTGTCAAAATTTCCAGCCATAGGGATAATAGCAACCTTATCACTATTCCCCATAATGCCAAGGACCGGTTCCGCTCCGCTCACTTCTTGAACTTTTCTGAGCAAAAAATCAATAAATGTCATGATTAATCTCCTCTAAACTCAGCACCATAGGCTTTCTTTGTTAGCTCATACCAATGCTCTGCATGATTTGCTTTAGCAACCTCAAACCACTTGCCTTGTGCATTCGGATTCTTATCCTTGCTAAAGTTATACTGAGGATTGTAGTAGAGTCGTCTAGCGTACGGTGTATGCCAAGATACTGAGCGTTCAGTTACTCTTCCGCTATCTCGCAGATTCCACTCACGAGCAGGAATATACTTGTCACTATCCTTTTTGATTTGACCACTTAAAGCAAAGCGAGCTGTCTTTGCAGATGCTTCACTCTTGGCAATCAATTTACTAGCGTTAAAGATGACTTCAACCTTAAAACCTATCATTCTAGCATCACCTCATAGTGATGTGGCGACTGGTCAAAAGCTTTTAGTACCTCAACACTTGCGATACGATACTCTTTTCCTAGATAACTAATTTTGTCGTCAACCTTAAACTGATGATCTACTGGTAACGAGTTTACACAATCAAAAAAGAGTAACAACTCGTAGCTATTACTCTCGTTTTGTTGCCCACGTTGGATACTGCTTCTAGGTTGTACTAACACCTGTGACAATTCTGTAGATACTACCGTTTCTGCTCCCCAGCTGTCTTTGTTGCCAACTGCTAGATAAGTAACTGTGTCAACTAATAACTCTTTAGGGATAGGTTTGACTTCTTTTACCATCTCGTATTCACCCCCTTGTATAACAATCCACTCGGAAGCAGATAGTCTAGCACGTCAGGGCTAACACCAACAGAGCCAACACTAGCTGATACAGTCGCTTTCTTTCCGTCTGTGTAACTAAAATTGCCGACTTTAGCTTGGGTTACAGAGGTTACTCCGATAGCACTTTCAACGCCTATTGCGTTAAGATACTCAATTTGGGCGCAGACAGCCATTTTTACCGCCTCTAAAATATCAAGTGGCAAATTCTTCACTTGCTCCTTTTTCAAGCCAATAAGTGCCAAAATTTTACGCTCAGCACGTTTTGACAGCTCCCCGAACTTTTCTTCATTCAGCTGTGAGCCACAATATCCCTTATTGTAAAAATCAAAGGTGAGCATCACTACTCACCTCTCTGCTGCTGTTCCTTAATAAAAGCTAAAACATCTTCTTTTTTCTTAATATCTTCAGGAATTATAATGCCTTCATTTTCAGCATAAGCCTTTAGCTTATCAAGCTTCATTTTAGTGATATCAGTTTCCTTTTCGTTTGCTTCAATAATTTCTTTAAAGCCGTCGGCAATCAGCTGAATTTCCAGCTCGCTGCCTTCTTGTACTTTATAGACTTGATTGTCCTTCTCGTATGTTTTCATCGTTAACCTCCTAAGCTGATTTATGGGATACATAAACCCCATCTTGTTTAGATTTAAGCACAAAAAGGTCGTGATACAAGCGATTTTGATATAGATACCCGTCCCCTTCGGTGTGCTGACCTGGTGCAAAAAGATAAATAGAGTTAAATTTAGCTTTTGCAATAACCGCAGGCTTGGCCACAATCAAAAAGTTAATGTCTTTACCGCTGCCATCTTTGACAAAGCCTGTCGTAAAATCAAATTTAGTCTTAAAGCGGGCATCGTCCCAAACCTCTATGAGCTGCACTCCGTCAAGAGATGTCACACGAGTATCAATCCCTTGCGGTGATGTTGTCGCGATTGAGCGTGTAAAGTCCTTTGAGCGCTCCAAAAAGTCCATAATCTCACTGGAGACATAGATAATGATATTGCCAGCTCCGTACTTGCGAATAGGCAAAATAGCAGCTTTTAAGCGCTCATAAACATTAGTAGTAGAGTAGTCATCTTCCTGCTTAAAATGGCTATTATCGATCGCATTTGTGGCAATCTTCGAAAAGCGATAAGCGTCAACTTCTGGCGTTGCATGCTCTGTGATAAAAGTGTTTGAGATGTTAGCCATAGACAGCTCTTGGTTAGTCTCATCGACGTCTGCCTTATCCACAAAAAACTCTACGTCACGATCAAAGCCGAGCGTATAAGTATTTTTATCGTTAGATACAGTACCTGCGTTATACCCTTTTGAGCGTGTGTGCGCCTTATAGCCAGTCACCGAGATGGTTGGTAGCTCAAAAGACTTTGCACCTAACCAGTTGACTTTTGGTGTCTCTAAGTTAGACGTCAAAGCGCCTTGCATTAGTTTCTTTTCGAATATTCCTTCATGTTTAGTAATATAATTGATTGACATATTAGTCCTCCTTAATTGTTAGTCCTAACGCTTTAAAAAAAGCGTCTTCCGTCGTTTCCGTTTGACTCTGAGTTTGAGTCACAAAGTTAGGTTTATCAGCTACATCGGCATCACCTCCTTTGAAATGAGGATATTTCTCAAGTACGGTAGTAATCGCTGCATTGATGTCTGTTTTATCGTGGACCAAACTATTGGCCAAAGTGATAACATCGGAGGTGTTTTCCGCAGGCACTCCCATTTGAGCAGCAGCTAACTGAGCTTGTAAGCTAGCAATCATAGTGTCGCGCTCAGCCAAAGAGTTATTAGCCACAGTCAAACTATCTTGAATTTTTTGAAGCTCTGTTTTCTGACCTTCTTGATATTCATTCCAAGAAGCTAGATTTGCTTTGGCATCTTCTACCGAAGAAACACCTAGTTGACTTAGAACCTCATTAATTGCTTGATTTTTGATTGCCTCAGTATCAACCGGATCAGCTTGTTGTTGCGATACTGTTTGCTCAACTCGTCCAGCTTCAGCGTTAGTCTCGCTAGTAACTTCAGCGCCTCCGCCTGCTCCAGTATCTGGGGCTAGTTTAAACAAACGGTGTTTTAATCCATGTAGCATGTTTCTTCCTCCTTATGTTTTGACTGTGGTAATTCTTCATCTTCTTCTGTTTCGACCAAAACGTGTAAAACCTCAGTTTTAGCAAAAGCATGATTATCCACGCATAAAAAAGTCAGCTCCTTATCGAATAATTGACTTTGAATCGCTTTATTAGCTTGCATTGCTGGTAATGGGGTGGGAACTTCAATATCTCCGCCTCGTGTTTGTACGATAATAACAGCCATTTTAGACCTCTTTCTTTTATTTTTACCTAGTTTATCGCCATGCGGCAGGGCAAAATAAAACCGCATCGAATTCGACACGATTAAGTTATTTCCGGCTGAACCAGCCTTTTTTCTTAGCTTTTTTGAGCTCTGCGACATCATCTTCAACAATCTTCTGGCAGATTTCTAGCTCGTCAAAGCGGTTATTTACCTCTTTAACGTTTACTAAGATGATTTCCATAAGCTCTTCGTTACGTTTTTCAGCTTTTTCTAAGCGCTTTTCCAAGATAGCAAAGTTGTCGTCAGTTGCTTGCGACATCAATTCTACAATGCGCAAGATTCTGTCTAACATCATTTGTGTGCGACGCTTCTTTTCAATTCGTTTGTTCATTTTACTCTCTCCTTTTTTGAGTACAAAAAAAAGCACTGTTACAGTGCTTGTATTATTGGTCTTTAAAAAAGTTGCGCAAAGGTTCACCATTTGCCCACCTTCGTCGTGCTTCCTCAAGTGTAATATAATTAGGACCGCCATCAATATTTGTCTCACCGGTATTCTGCCATTTACAAGTATCGCAAATATCATAAACCTCGGTCAAAGTTCCACAAACAGGACAATGGACATATTCTAAATCATTTAAGATTATCAAACTCTCTTTTCCAGTCATTGTCAAAGTAATCAACCCCTTCCTTTGGTTTCAGCATAGTCGTAATCGTACCTTGTTTAACGCGCCCTAAAGCAAAAATGTTATTTTCTAAGTCATACCTAACACGTCTAGAATCTGTATCATAACCTAAAATATTATCAGTTATCGGTCTAGATAATAAGTCAGCAGCCTTTTTCTGATATTGTTTACCAGTCAATCCTGGAAACTCTTTTAAGTGACTATCAATATGCCCTTCAAAAGATTTTTTAGTAGGAAATTCAGCTTTAGACCATCTTATATAGTCTTTGTAATCCCTAACTAAATCCTCGTATATCTTGCCACCATTATAACGCATATCATAATAGGTTTCAAGATTTTTAGGAGCTACTTCAGGGATAGCTTTCTTAATCGCTCGATACTCATCTCTGATTTTCAAATTATCTTTGACAATGGCTTTTTTCTTGTCCTCAGACAAAATAGTATTTAGCGATTTCTCGCGGTCGTATCGTCTCGTTCTGCCTGTTTGAGCAGTAAACTGACGCAATTCCTGCCACTTGTTCTCCAAGCGTTGAGAAGCTAATTTAGCCCCCTCTTTGTCCTTCGCAGCAGTTAGAATTGCTCGTTCCCGTTTCAGCTGCTTAACTTCCCGTTCTAATTTACGTTGTACCTGCGACTCTGCATAGGTTTTATCGTTTTCGCTTTTACTGTAAGGGAAAAAGGTCTGTTTACTCATACCTGGGACGTAAGGATATTTATGATGACCGCAATTAACGCCAAACAATCCAGCAGCTTCGCCATAAGAAGTCTCTGAGAAGTGCGGGTATTTCTCTAGCGGATCATCTCCGACACCATCGTAATATATCCGACCTTGATAAGGAGCACACCTTGGACGTGCGCCAGCATGGCTAGATACCTCGATGTAATCAACACCATACTCATGCCTACGCTCATCTTCCATAGCGTTAGAAATGTTAGAGTTCATCGTCCGAGTGATCATATTGAGATAAGTCTCCGTTGACCACTGGGCGCCATTTTTAGCACGAAAGACTGTAAGGCCCTTTTGACCAGCATTTTTTAGAGCGTCACGCATAGCAACTTGTGGGGTCTTGATACCTGTAGAAACATAAGCAACAACTTGATTGACTGTATCTAAAAAAGTATCTTGGCCAGACTGTAACATGGTCGTATTGACAAGATTAAGTGTGTCCTCAGCTTGATTGATGTAAGTATTTAACACTCGCAACAACCTCATGCTGTTGTCTGCAGCAGATGGATTGAGCTTGATTAAACCTTTAACGTATGCCTCTTTAAAAAAATCCTCATACCTTCCTGCGGAGGTATAACCTGCCTCCGTCAGCATCTCAATCATACGCTCACGACTCACGCGTGCACTTTTTCGCATGATTTCGATGTGCTCTTTTCTCAGCTCTCCAACTTCGAGTAATTGCCTAATTTGCCAATCCATGATGTCGCCAGCTACCATTTCGTCATAGTGTTTTGCAAACCTGCGACCTATTGACGTCAACAATTCACGTTCGACATCAGAATAAAGCTCTATTAAGTCAAAAGACAGCTGGATATGAGTATCATAATCCACTAAGCATCACCGTCCAAACCAAATAAATCAATTGACATATCGTTTGTTGTCCGGCTTTCCTCGTGGATAGTTTGGATTTCCAACTCTGCATCTTCTTCTGACAGATTAAACAGCTTCATCATAGCTTTTTTCTTGCTGATTAACCCAGCTGCGACCAACCCTATATAATACTGAGCGTCCTGGGTTCTGTCCTGCGCAATAGAGTCGTCAAACGTTACAGTTACATTATACTTACTCTCACCCTCGATCAAACCATAAAGATCCCCAAAATCAACGATAATCGCAACAAGATTTTTCAATGTTGCTTCTACCATCGTTTCATGAGATTGCTTCGTGCGGAATGTCTTAGAATTCTCAGAGATAACCTCGGTGGCTGTCTTGACACCCGATACTCCATCGAAACTGAAAGAACCTGGGCTAAAGCCAATCTGCATACTAAGTAAGTTCAACAGTGCGTTAATAGCTGCAATATGTTCATCAACTCGCAATTCAACACTAATATCTTTGATATCTTGAATTTTGCTGTCTTCACCTGTGTGGAAAGCCTCATATGTTTCGTCTGTTGCGTCAAAATAGCGGTGGAAATTCCCCTCGCTATCCACTACAGTACGAATGGCAGTCGCTGGAACCAATATCCTCTTACGGCCAAGTCGAAACTCACGCTCAAAGCTATCGTAGGCAATATCAATCGCTCGCAAGGTATCAAACGAATTGTGATAGATTGAAATCCCTAGCGGACTTGATAGATCAATGTTGTTTGCCGAATTAGGTTTGAGGTAAACAAATAGCGGTCTTGATAGTTTTTCGATGACTACTCGTGATTTTAAATCTGGATAAATCTCTGTTATCGGTACGCGAATGCCAACATCATCATTTGACTTGTCAGTTCTAAACAACTCGTGAGCAACTACATACAACTCACTTTCCCAAGTATGCCACTCCAAATGCGTGTACTTGTATTTTCCACGATACTGCGTGTCAACAAATACTGCCTCGCTAATCCCGGCATTATCCCACGAAATCGGAATAAAACTATCAGCTTGTACAAAATTAAGACCGATAGTACCGTCCTTTTTGAGATATGCTTTGATTGCCATACCTCCCAAGGCGAAACTATATTCTAAGAAGCGTTGAAACTCCTGAGTAAAATTATTTTTCTCTAACGTTTCAGTGATGAGCTTTGTCAAACTCTCATTTTCAGAACCAATGTTAATTTCACATTTTTCATTAAAAATCAATGTAGCAAGCTCTGAGGTCACAACTTTAGGCATATTCAAAGTCAAACGCTTCTTCTTTTTACGACCATCTAAGATAGATTTCTCATAGTAATCGTGTATTTTATCGTGATAGCCTTGATACAACTCTTTCCAAATTTGGATACTATCATAGTGTTTATCAGATAGTTCAATTTTGCGGTGTAGACTCAAATCTTTTAAGCCTTTTATCAATCCCATTTTTTGCATCACCCCTTTTATTTTAGTCCAGAGGTTTCTAAACATGACTACCTCCTATTTCATTTTGTATCGTCCTACAAAGACATTGACCGAGTATCTGAATTCGTCCATTGCGTGGTTGTTTGCGTCTATTGGTTTACCTTTATCATCGCGGCTATAAAGCCCCAATTCCTTCAGGAAATGATAATGATCATATTTTTCCTCTTTGTGATTTACTAGATAAAAATCACCGTCTGAAATCAAAGTCTGGCCACGTTCTATCCCAACTTCGATGCCTTTAGCCTTACTACTCACATCATGAGCATTATTCGGTGCTCCAGTCGTCAGAACACCAATAGCATGCAATTCCTCCCGCAAAGCCTTACACGCAGGGTCGATGAAGACATCCGAATATCGAAGCTGATATTTTTTAACACACCAGTCCATGAAAGCCTTAAGTTCTCTGGCGTATGTTGACATGGCTTTGACCTGACCAGTATCTGCACCACTGTGATAATAATGGGCAACACGATTAAGATGGAAGTTAACTTTTCCATTATCTCTAACTCTCGTTACGATGTTGCAAGACATAGATGTCGCGTCTGATTGACCTCCGTCCGCGCAAAAATACATCTCCACAGGTTCACCAATCAGGACATCTAAGACATTTTTATCAAGGTCAAATAAACCATAGATAACTCCTTGAGGCATGACACGCTGACCAAGCACGTCGCGTTTGTAAAGATATGGATTTTTTTAAGACTGTTGATAATATTTTGCTTACGCTCCGCAGTTAATATTGGATTATCGTCCATGGTCCAATGAGTCCATCGTGTATTTTGCACATCAAAGACATCTTTTATTACTGGGTGCTGTGGCGCAGGAGGGTTAAGGTCTGCTAAGTGATAACGCAGTTTAGCCGCCCAGGTACGCCTAAAACACTCCTGGATAAAGTCCATATGCAGTAGATTAATCTCACAAAAGACTACTGAGCCTAAAGACATACCGGTAATAGCACCAACTGAGTTAACTTTACCTCCGCCCTTGTAATAGACACGCTTATTGCCTTTTGGTGTCGCAATCAGTAGGTGATCTCCTCGCTCATCGTGCTTGATCTCGCAGCTGCCGTCAAAGATGTGCATCAAACCTGTACCGTCTCCATCAATAAACAAACGATAAGCTTGTTCTTGATTATAAGCTGTCACGAGGTGGTTTTCGTCCTCCGACTCAATTAGATATCTTGCATATCTAAAGTGACCTGCGGTCGTCTTTCCACTACGAGGTGTCAAGTGCCCTCGTTGACTTCTAATTCGTAGTTAAAAGGGCGTCTAATGATGTCTTTTTGTTTGTTTGAAAAGATAATCTCCAAGGCTAATCACCTCCTTCCACAGCGTCGAGAAGAGCCTCCATGAGGCTTGTATCAGGCTTAGCACCTTTTTCAGCATCGAGCTTGACTTTAAGCAGCTCGATGCGCGTTCGTTGTTCGTCTGTGGCAAGCTCCGCAGCCTTAATTCGCTGTCTTTGCTCTTTTCTATCCAGGCTATCTTTGACCTCTGTAGTTGTGATTTTAGCTAATAGCTCTGCAGATCTAACATCACCCTTTAAAGCATTTTCCACAAGCTTGAGTGCAATAGCTGATTGATTCGTGGGGGAAATATCCAATTGTTCTAATTGTTCTCTAAGCATGGCACTTGGTACAGTTGATCCTAACACCAGCTCCACAGCTTTTCTCAAATTCGCTTTTTCCCTCCTAGCTTTGCCGGAAGCTATGCCTCCTTTTTTTGCAATTTCTCGGAGTTCGCTCGGGGTTCGTTTGGAGTTTGGTATCAAATTTTCTTCATTTGCCATCGCCTCACTTCCTTACCTTTAGATACAAAAAAGGCTTTCGCCCTTTTAAAATTATTTTATAGTCCTAGCCAATTAATAATAAAGGCTTGATCATCTTGATAAAAAAGTTATTTTTGATATCTTTTTCTGAAACACTATTAAGTCAACGATTTTAAGGAATTTTTTAGTTTAATTGTATAACACTTTCTCCGGTTAATTCTTCCCAGCGTTTTATAATAACATCAACATATTTAGGATCGCACTCCATTAACCTAGCACACCTTCCGTTTGACTCGCAAGCAATCAGCGTGGTTCCTGAACCTCCGAACAGATCGAGAACGATATCATGTCCCTTGGTGTTGTTTTTTATTTGATAATCAAAAAGCCCGACAGGCTTCATTGTTGGGTGATCTCCGTTTCGCTGCGGTTTATCAAAATCAATGACAGTTGTCTGTTTGCGATCACTGGCCCATAAATGACTGGCTCCGTCTTTCCAACCGTATAAACATGGCTCGTGCTTCCAGTGATAGTCTTGGCGGCCGAGGACCATTGCATTTTTGTTCCAAATCAAACATTGACGAACAGTCCAACCAACATCTAAACAAGCACCACGAAAATTATAACCCTCGGAGTCTGCATGCCAAATATAAAAAACCGCCCCCGGTTTAATAACAGAATCCGCAGCTTTAAAGGCCTCTCCTAAAAATTGTCTGAAAGCATTACTATCCATATTATCGTTTTGGATTGTTAACGCATCTTTTGTTTTACCTTGGTAAGCGACATTGTACGGTGGATCTGTTATTAGCAAGTCGGCCAACTCACCTCCCATCAACTTTTTAACATCACTTTGATTGGTGCCGTCTCCGCACATAAGCCTGTGACGGCCCAATTGATAAATTTGACCAAATTTACTTTTTGGCTCTGCAGGTAGAGTATTGTCAAAATTGTCTAATTCCTTGTCAATTTCTTCAAAGGCAGCTGCTAAATCAACATCAAATCCAAAAACAGACATATCAAGATCTAAAATGTCGTTTAATTCTTCGTTTAACAAATCTAAATCCCAAGTTGCAATCTCACCGACTTTGTTGTCGACAAGTCTAAAAGCTTTGATTTGTTCGTCTGACAGGTCGTCCGCCACAATAACAGGAACTGTTTCTAAACCTAATTTCTTGGCTGCTTTATAGCGAGTGTGGCCGTTTACGATTTCGCCGTTTTGGTCAACGACAATAGGCACTTTAAAGCCGAACTCTTTAATGGATTCAGCGACAGGTTTAACAGCTTCGTTATTGTTTCTCGGATTGTTTTTGTAAGGCTTTATTTCACTTAATTTTTTGTTTATAAATTCCATTTTTAAAATCCTTTTTACATAATAAAAAGCCACCACAATGTGATGACTAGTAGCGACTTACACGACTATTATGCCATGCAATATAACTCATTTAACGCCTAAATTTGATCGTAGTTAAAAGGTTATCTCTTTTTGTTATTTTGCTATGATACTATATTAACACGCTATTTTGTACAAAAACTATTATATTACTGTATAAAAACTAGCTAAAAACTCCTTGCTCGACAATCAGAGACCCCTCTCTATATAGCTCTGCAAAAGCTAACAAAGCGATATCGAGCGTATCATAGTAAAAGCTCTCTGACATACATAATTCTGTATAAATAACCTTATCCGCTTTTTTATAAGGTGATAAGTATTTGTCGTACAAAATCCTGCGCCTCTCTGGCTCTAGTATCATGCTGACAGCTTGCTCAATCGCATCTAGCTCCTGCTCTGCTGACACACGATTAAGTGCTAACCTCTCTACAGGCTTGCTAGGGACTCCATGAGGTTGCCTTGGCTCAAATGAGTAAGTAGCTGTAACTTTTTGAGTATCTACATCGTTAGCTATCCGCCGCCAGCGTGGATACTCTTTCAATTTACGCTTAGCATTGGATTTTGTTTTTTGGATATCAATCTCTGGAAAAAACGTCATGAAAGCCCCCAGTATGGTATAATTTATTTAAGCTTAAATTTAACCAAGGAGGCGTTCCGTGTGGACGTCTTTTTGTGTGGAGAAAAGCCCTCTCTTTCGTTTTTTATAAGCCAGCTCAGGCACACGATGTCAGTATTAGCGCCTTGGATAATAGCTGGTGACCGATAACCAGCGTTAGATTTTTTGGGTGTAAGGAGATTGTCATCACATCCTTCTGTGTTTAATTTCGGTCTATGCCACATAAGCCGATTAAAACCTATGTAGCTAATCATTTTTTCGATTTAAATTGTTCTAGGGTACATTTATATTAGCTAGGTGTTTCACGTTCCCAGAAGTGCGTTCTTGCCATGTTTTTGAAGCTTAAAATCGATTCTATAGCTATTTCCTTCTTGGTGGTTTCGCAAAGGGACTGACAGTTCCTGTCTTCATTTTCGCACAGATATAGATACGCCTTCCTCGGTCATCGAATTCCTCTGAGAGAATCTCGTACAGTTCGATGCGTTTTTCTATTTTCGTAATATGCCTACGGACGTTAGTTTCAAAAGTCCAGCAGTCATCCAATTCGTCGTAATGAATAACTGTTTCTCTTTCTTCTCGTAAATATGCCATCTGTTACCACCCTTCGCCTCTGAAAATCTTAGCCTTTTTACGGATTTGAGCTATGACGTGAGGCTTTTTAAACACGCATAGATACATGTATTCGTCTGTCTCTTCTTCGCTAGCACCTAACTGTTTCATGGACTTCACAATGTTCCTGATTCTGGTTTTATCTCTGCTCATTCCGTCACCTCTTTAGGAAACTCCTCTCTCCATACCCAATCAAAATCTTTGCGGATTTCTGACTCGGTGAGTCGGACATCTTCTCTTGAATAAAAATCAGTATCTATGATCTCTGAAAATCCAAGTTTTCCATTCGCTAACCTTGCTAGTGCAATATGTTTGTGTTCTATGCCACTATTAGGATTAGGGATCTCAACAATATACAGCTTTTCTTTTTGACTGTGTAGCCGAACAAAACAGCAACAATAAAACCGTAGGCATGTTCTTGCGTCCATTTTGATATCTCATAAGACACATCAAAGTCATAGGTATGCATATCTGCACCGAAATTAAAGAGGTCATTAATACACCTAAAAACAAAATCTGCTTTATCAGTTTTTTCCCACGTAATATAATCTGCTTTGTGTTTCTCTATCCAATCAGCGACAAACTGCGGAATTTCTGGCTTTGGTTTATCTAACTTAATTTGTTTTAAAATATTTATGACCTCAACAGTCGATACATGTATTACACTTGGTGATACAATATAATCTTTTCTCTTATCTTCAAAATACTTTATCGCTTCTTCGATGTTCATTTTGTACCTCGCTTAACTTCTTCAACAATTTCAATTGCTACACCTATTGCGTCCATATAACCAGCGTATCTTTCTTGTTCGTAATTATACAGATCATTGTCAAATTCTTTATTAAGTCTTTTTAAAATTTCGTCGATCATACCCTATCCCCCATTACCTGTCAAATCCGCTAGCCGCTTAGTCTGTCTCTGGTTTTGCTCACGAGATTGCTTAAGCTGCTGCTGCGTGCTTACCAGCTGTATTTGTAAATCTGTGATTTTTTGCTCGTAGTGCTCACTGCTATAATCATGCCCAATCGCAAATCCCGCAGCAAAAATGCAAGCAGCTAAAAGTGTAAGTACAAAACCTGTTAAAAAGTCGTCTTTAGCCATGATCAGCCTCCGGATCGATCATTTGTCCGATAGCTTTTATTACAGTATCAGCTATCAAATTCGCGCCATCGAGTACACCCTCTTTGTAAGCATCATCTCTGGTCGCGGGTGCTGCTTTAAGCATACCGATTATTTTTGGCAAGGATAGCTGCAAAGCATCATATACTGCTTCTAATGTTTCTGTATCCAGCATTCAATCACCTCCTCAAAGTCAAATACTTCCGCGCTTTTACCATTTGGTAATTTAATCACTCTACCTTTTCCCATCGTGCCAAATAGACCGTAGGCCGCCCAGTTACAACCAAGCTGTGGATTATATCTACCAATACAATTAACTGCCGCTTTATCTGGACTATCGACATACTCTCTAAACTCGCTAACTTTATTTCCCCTGCCGCAATTTGGGCATTTAAAAATATGCTGCTCAATATCTTTGCCAAATAAGCTAACACCCTCAGCTTTCCATTCTGCAAGCGTCTGTTCTTTCATTTTGCAAATCTCCTCTCATAATACTCAATGGCACACTTAGATCCGTTTAGCTCTAAGTCTCTGATATAATTCTCGGCATCTTGCTGCGTCGCAAATGTATACTCTGTAAATAAATTTTTATCAGTAACTGCGTGGGTTGCTGTAATGCCTTTGTTGTAAACTCTTACAACGTGTTTTTTAGTAGTAGTCATGTGTCTCCAATCCATCAAAACGACCTTGGTTGACGTAATATGCACCAATCAAAATAGCGTCTGCCTCATCATCTTTTACTGTTTTTCCGCAATATTCGAGAGCTTTTTCTTTCGATTGTGCTTTCATCGCTTTTTTCGAGCGGTCTTTGTAGCTAAACTTCCAGTGCTTACGCCATGTTGATACATTGATAAACACGACATTATCAGCTATCAATCGTCCTAAGATAATTCCTGTCACAATGCCAATTTTTAACATAGATTGTTGATTTTGACCCATTACTGAGTTTTTTTCGACTGCGATTGTACTAAAGTGGCAATCGTATTTTTTTAGTGCTCGTGACTGGATAGCTCTTAATTGGCTAGCCATATATCGTCCACGTTCGAAATAAGAGTCGCTCTTATGTTTTAAGACACCACTCTGGATAAGGTCTGAGCCTTTAAATAAGGCCCAACCTGTACCAGAAGTTGAGATGTCTAGCGATAATACTAGATTGCTCATTCAAGCACCCCGCGAATGCCAAGGGTTTCAAAAATATTCTTCTTGTTATCTTCGATAAAAGCAAATACTTTTATGATTTCATCTGTGTCTTTCTTATGTTCTTTAGCAAAATATGATGATGTTAGATTAATCACGTTGTGAGGTTTTGCTTCTAGCATTAAGTCATAAACTATCTCAAACAATTCGCCGTCCTCGTCCAGCGATAGCTCATCGTCAATCTTTATAAACTTGCTAGTAAAACGCCATCTTTCAGCTAGATTACCCTCAATGACAAAGTCCCTATCTACTCTATCTAAAATTAATATTGTGTCAGTTCCTGTAATTTTGATTTGTTCCATATTTTCACCTTTTTAAAATCCACACTCGCCCTAAAATTGTGTGTGAGCATTAGCAAGGACGAGTGTAGCAACTCTTTATATCATCAATCCTGTTAACTTGACGATATTGCAATTTTCCTTTCTCGCTCGGAAAATATTTGTTGCTGCAAAGGCCGAGCTTCACTTTGCAATACAATAAGATCTCCTAAAAAATTCCTGCAATCAAATCATCGAGATCAACCACCCTATTAAGCTTTTTCTGACTTCGACAGTAATCACAACGTCCACACGACTTAGCTTCAGCTTTACCAATGATGACTTCGTGCACATGCTCCACATTGTTTTCAAAAAGTTGCAACCCTTCATCTAGCCACGTTTGGCCAAGTTCGATAAGTTCCTTATCTGGTACATTCTCTTTGCTGATTGCAATGATTAGCGGTTGAAACGTTTTTCCAGTCATCTGTCTGAGTAATTCTTGATAGAGCCCCATCTGGATATGGTATTTA
This sequence comes from Streptococcus equi subsp. equi, assembly GCA_900637675.1. Lineage (NCBI taxonomy): Bacteria > Bacillati > Bacillota > Bacilli > Lactobacillales > Streptococcaceae > Streptococcus > Streptococcus equi. Next base: position 150,994 of record LR134389.1, on the reverse strand, counting down.
AACCCGATAATGTTAGCTGCTACACCAGGTACACGCTTACGCAAGTCATTACTCCATTCGTCGCTGTGTATGCTTTTCATCGTTTTTAAGTCACAAAAATAACCTTTTGTTAAATTGATTGAATCAACTTTTCCTTTAACTTTTATGCCTAAGATTTCCCCGTATATGATCATTTCTTTCAAAACATTATCACCAGATTGGCCATGGTACATGAGATTAAATATCTCATCAGTTTCTAGCGTTTCAATCATGTTTTGCGCTACTTTGTAATCTTTTTTGAGTTCCCCTTTTGTAACTCCACGACTGGAAATCATCTTAGCTCCATTCTCGGCTTTGAATTTCTCATGAGCTTCAGGACTTTCGAAATAGCTGTGAAGGTAGTTACCAACCAAAAGCGGTGTCTCATCTCTGGTATCTTCCCACTCGTTGTTTTCGACAGCTAAAGCTTTAGCCTCACAATCAAGGAAAGCCTTAAATCTTGAGTTAGACAACCATTCTCGGTCTTGATAATAATTTTCTTCGGTTAATTTAGTCATTAATCTTCACCCATTCACCTAATTTTTCAACAATCACGCTATGCTTTTCGTATAATCCGCCTTGCCCGCCAAATAGTTTAGCTGTTTCTGAATCCGGGAAAGTGATTTTAAAATCGCCTTGCCATTTTGTGACGCTCTTATTCGGCTCTATTTTGGCTTCTAAGGCATTTTCTTGTTTGATGATATTATTTATCACCTTGTCTGTTTCGAGCTCGTTTACCCCCGAATTTGAGGCCTCAGACATATATTCGGTATGTTCTGTTTGTTGCTGATGCGCTTCTGCGTTTTTTTGTGCTATCTTGGCCTGCATTTTTTTAGAATCGTCCATCAGAGTTTCAAAAACGACTAAAGCAGACTCGCCATCTTCAAGCAATTTTACATATTTGCCTGGTTGCAACCCTTCGCGTTGTGCCAGGGCTGTCATTTCTTCTACTCGCTTAGATAGTTCTGCTTTGAGTTTTTCTTCTTCGCGCACCTTGTCAGCAAGCAGCTTATCGTCAGCGATTGCTTGTAAGATATCTGCCAGTTGTGCGCCATTTTCAAATCGTTTGATATAGATAGCTGGTCCAAAATCCGCTTTGGCAGCAGCTTCTGAAATTTGGATAAGCGCCTGCTCACGTTCCTGTTTTTTTGCTACTTCTTCAGCAACCAACTCGTTAATGGCCTTTTTGGTAGCAGTATTAACCCGAACATTGTCGGCCATAAAATACCCTTTGGCTGACATGGTGTCAAAATTGGATTCGAATAATCGGATATCAATATCTACACCTGTTTCAGCGATAGCAGCTTCAAAGGTTTCTTTGATTGTATTTGCACGCTTCTGACGTTCGATTTCTTCAAAGTGTTTAACACCCTCATCAATCGTTTTTGTAATTTTTTTGATTGGCTCAATAATTGAGTTAACCCACTGCTTAACATCATCAAGAGGGTTATTGTATTCTGCGAGTTTTGTTTTTACAGAGTTATTAATATCTTTCTGCAAAGTGTTGAGTTTTGCTCTAACCTTTGCATCGTCTTCAAAGGTTTCGGCTGTCACTGTGTAGCCATCGTATTTTTTAGCGTAGGCTGCTAAAATCTCTTCGAGCTTCTCTTTCCCTTTGATTTTGATTTCGGCTGGAGTAAACTCAAAATCAAAACTCAGCTCAGCGGGTTCGGCTGGTTTAATGTCATTTAAATTTTCAAAAAGTGTTAAATTTTCGCTCATTAGAATGGCTCCTCCATATCAGATTCCTTTAGGTCCGCCTCAACAACCTCTGCATCAATGATTTCTCCTGTTTCTGGATCATGCATCAATTGTTCACTTTGAATCGTTTCGACATTGCTCATTTGCTCGTCATGCTTCATGTTATCGAGTAGTGTCTGTGCAGGTGACTGTGTTTCCGTTACATCTTTAACTTGACGATCGTCAATATATTCATCTGCGGTGGTCTTGTTAATAGAATCTGCCAAAATATCACTGTCATCACTGATGTTGATAAAAAACTTAGCAGCTCTGTTGATAACTGTTTTTTTGGCCATTTCCTGAGGGAATTCTTTTTGTGTCCCTCCACCAGTCTTTGTCTTAGACCACGCTTTATCAATCTCTTTTTTTGTCATCAGTGTTAGCTTAGCGTTACCATCTATATCCTCAATAATGCAATAAGCCCCTTCAATTGGATTGTCTTGATTTTTCCAATGAGTATCATGCTTTTTGAATTTCTTTTCACCATCTACAATTTCAAGCTCAAAATCGTCACCTTCATAAATAACTTCTGACTTAATTGATTTAATTTTTTTCTGCTGCAATAAAACTGCCATTGTTCCGAAATATGATCTTTGCAGTTGGAGCTCATTCCCATAAACGATAAAATAGCATTGGTTTTTTGCTGGTGATAAACCTTGTGTTACCATTTCAAGAAGTGAGTTTGCAATCGAATCTTTTGTGCAAACCTCAAGGGCAGCACGCTTGTTTCTGTCTTTGGTCTTTAAAATTTTAAAAAACGCTGATTTTAAAGCATTTGCTGGAGCATAATTTGGGGCAATTACAAGACCTTCGTTCCGAAGCATACTAATTTTTGAATTAACGATATCAGTGATATCTTTTTGAATTGTTACAATTTCACTTGCCATTTCATTTCCTCTTTCTGTGTTTTAGTTGCCAATTCTCTGCTTTTAATCTATTGTTTTCCTGGCTTAGCGCTATGACCCTGTTTTGGAGCTTGTCTATCTCTTGCCCTAGCAAAGCTTGGACCTCGAAATAGTTGCTTTCCCAGTCATCGCTAAAATTAAAATCATTGGATTTGCTCATATAACCCCTCGATGGCCGCATGTATGTCAGTCTGACCTGCACCAAGGTAGGCAAACCCTGCTGCCAAAAAGACTTCCTGGGGGCCTAGCATGCTGCCAAAAGTATCAATCGCCTGTTCAAGGTATATGCTAAAAACTTCAATTTCTTTTTTAGCTCTGATTTTTGCTTTTTCTGCTTCTTCTGGTGTCATATTTCCTCCTAAATCGCATATTTTTTCCGCAATTGGCGCAATAGCTTCATGTACTGTGATTTATCAACTAGTCCAAAATCAAGTAGCTTCTCACGCTCTTTGTGGCTTGCTCGATACCAGACAAGTGTCTCTCTGTACTGTTTTGTCATAATCCATTCTCCTGTTTGTAGCGTTTTATTCTTAATTTATTAGCTTCTTCCGTTGTGATTCCAACGCCGAATGCAAAAAGATTGATCGGATTTAATACAGGCTCAACCCCGTTTTCCTCTCTCCTTTTTTGACAATACTCGACAAATCGGTTAAAGGTCTCTATGCTAGATTGTCTGCCATACATTTTATTGATTAAGGCATTAAATCCATCAAAAATCTCCTGCGCCATCTGACACCTCGCTTGGATTTACTTTTAAATCATCGTATGTCGGGCCTTGGTAGTCTGGATTTGACCAGCTAGGAACATTTGAGATAGTTGCATGTCGTTGTTCTTTGCTATCCTCAAATCTCTGCAACCTCTCTTTGACCTTCTCAATCGTCGTATCTCCAGCTTTATGCCACTCCACCAAAATTTTGTTGATATACTTCCAATTGATCTTGTTGTTTTCTACCGCTTCTCTTAAAGCAAGGTTAACAACATCAATCGGCATATTATCCTGGTGAATCCACTTTTGAATATCTTCTATTTCAAATGGCGATATCATTCTTCCGAAAGTTAGTTGAAAATTTTCAAAAAGCTTTTTTTCGTCCATAGCTCCTCCTGCTGTTGATGATGATGCTTATTGTTTGTTAGTATTTATTATTATTTAGTATTTATTTAGTGTTAGTATTTATTAGTTAGGCAATTTGCACATTAGCAATTTGCACATTAGCAATTTGCACATTAGCAATTTGCACATTAGCAATTTGCACATTAGCAATTTAATTCTTTAAGCAGCTCTTGAAAAACCTCATCACTTATTTTTGTGTCTGAGCAAAATCTATGGGTTTCGGTACCATATCGCCCGCCAAGCGACTTCCGATAACTTCTGATGTATCCAGCTTTCTCAAGTGCTTTTAGCTGAGTTCTGACAGCGTCAACACTATCTCTGCAACGTTTAGCCAATTCCTCCGGATATACTCGCCACTCATCGCTATTGCTAAGAATGGTCAACAACAATCCCTTTTCCTTGTTATAAAGTTTTTTATCGTTGACAAACTCATTACTAACGCTCGTGTAACTCCCTCTCAACGTCTTGAAAAATGTACTGCATCAGCTAACCACCTCCCGAAAGTAGAAATCTAAAATTCTAAAAATGTCGAAGATGTTGTCAATCTCTCCAGTCTCAACAAAATTTCTTAGCGAAAGCTTTATCTGATGCATCATACAAAATACTCCTTTTGTGTTTTTGGGTCGATTTCAATGCGTCTGCCTGTTTCAAAATCCAGAAAACCTCTCGGTTGTTGATAAGGTTGCCTTGATTCTTCTTTTGGCTTTGCAAAAATAAAGTTAAATAGTTTTTTAATCATCTTATCCCCGTCCTTTCCCAGTTTTTGCTATACCACTCAATAACTAAATCTCGTGGGTATTTTTCCCGACCTCCCGTTTCGATGCGCGGAAAATCTTTGTGGCTATTAAATCTTACGTCAAATGTTTTAGGATCAACTCCCAGCATCTTACTGATTTGCTTTTTGTTAAGCTCTAGCGGATAAATTTCCGTTTCGTTATTAAGCATGCCTATGACTTTGATTTTACGGTCTATCAGACCCGCCTCAAACTCATCAAGCATTTGTAATAATCTACTATCCATGATAAAATTACCTCATAAATATTATTGTCGAGTCCGATTCCCGTCGGACTTTTTTTGTATTCTCCTTGCGTGCTATAATAAAGCTATCATCGTGGAAAGGAGGAAAAGTTATGCAACGTCAATACGTTTCATCTAGTAACGTCCGAAGTGTTGGTTGGGAAAATAACACTTTGGAAGTTGAGTTTAATAATGGTTCTATTTACCATTATCACAATGTAAGCCAAACGGAATACCGTTCTGTTCTTGTTGGGTCTGTTGGCTCAAATATTCATAGATTAGCTAAGATACACACTTATACACGTATTGTCTAATCTAGTAGAGTTCCGCTCACTGGGTGGAACTCTTTTGTTTCCACAAGCCGAATACCATCCACCGTGATAATAATCTTGCTATGTAAACATGTCTTTGCTAGAAATTCTGAACCAGCTTCTAGTTGTTTGATTAAATCCTCTGGCATACTTTTCTCCCATCGTTAGTTTTTGCAGTTGCATTTACGCAACTACGTTGCTAAAAAAAATTTCTATTGCTTCTTCTTTTGTAAGCGAGATAGCTCGTGCAATATTTCCTGCTTCATCTAACGTAAAAGCTCCGCCGCTCTTCATCTTACGGTAGAAGGTACTTCTATCAATTCCGATACTATCTGCAACAGCTTGTTGAGTAGTCCCTTTTTCAACAATCACACCTTTTAATTTTTGGACATTAACCATGAAACCTCTCCTTTCTAGTTGCGTCTTTGCAACTTTATAATCACATTATATCTCTTCGAGTTTTAAAAGTCAACATCTTTTTTTCGTTTTTGCAACATCTTTTTGTTGCAATTTTGCAAAGCTTGTAATATACTATAAACATAAAGATGATAAGGAGCCGATTATGGACATAGGAGCTAAGTTGAAACAGCGCAGACTAGAAGTAAACGTTAGCGTCGAAGAGCTGGCTAAAAAACTCGGGGTCTCCAAAACCACCATCTATAGGTATGAAAAGGGAGAAATTTTAAAAGTACCAACAGAGGTTTTGGAAAAAATTTCAAAAATACTTAATACAAACCCTGCATATTTTATGGGCTGGAGCGATACTCCGACGCCAGTACAAACTCAAACGTTGCAAGAAATCATAGTAACTTCGAAACAACTAGAACAACCTAGACAAGAAAAAGTCCTCAGCTTCGCTAACGAACAATTGGAAGAACAAAATAAAGTTGTTTCTATATTCGATAAAAAATCTGAGGAGACAGAAGATTATATCACTGACTACGTTGAGGGATTGGTTGCCGCTGGTCTTGGGGCATACCAAGAAGACAATTTACATATGGAAGTTAAACTACGTGCTGATGATGTCCCCGATGAGTATGATACTATTGCAAAAGTAGCTGGTGATTCAATGGAACCACTTATTCAAGACAACGATTTGCTATTCATCAAGGTATCTAGCCAAGTCAATATGAATGATATAGGGATATTCCAAGTCAATGGTAAAAATTTTGTAAAAAAACTCAAGCGTGATTATGACGGCGCTTGGTACTTGCAAAGCCTCAACAATAGCTACGAAGAAATTTATTTGTCTGAAGATGACAGCATCAGAACCATTGGGGAGGTTGTAGATATTTATAGAGAGGGTTAGAGATCATATAATGGGTAAAATAGATAAGGCAGCCCGAAAATTTAAATTTGTATCAAATTCAAAAATATCAAAATTTAGATTTCTCCCAGACTGGGTTTTATCTGAGGCGACATATTTTGAAAAAGAGGTCATAGAACCGTCCCAAAATCACAAGATTTATAAACGTGGTGCTCTCGTATTTGTTGATTTTGGAGTTAATGTGGGGTCTGAATTAAGCGGCCATCATTTTGCTATTGTCCTAAATAAAAAAGACAGTTTTAAAAATGGGGTTTTGACTGTTATCCCCGTTAGTTCAAAAGGTAATAAATTTTCTGTTAAGCTTGACGGTTTTATTTCTCAAAAGTCTAAGGAGTATCTAGACAAGACCCTTGCGCAAAAACAAGAGGGGTTTTATAGATATAGAGCCGAGAGGATTAAAAACACAACGGAAAATCTAAAACTCATGACGAGTTAATGCAGTACGAAAAACAGAAATGGGTATATTTTAAAATCGCAGAGGAGATTAAAGAAGTTGCTAAAGCGTACGAAAAATACAACAAGGTTTCGTATGCTAAATGTCTTGATATAAGAACAATTAGTAAAAATCGTATTATGGAAATAAATAGATTTGACCCTATCGGTAAAATCAGGGTCTCAGATGATACCCTAACAAAAATTGATAAAATGATTATTAATAATTTTATCCACACTATTTGACTTTTTTGCAAAAAAATGTGATAATACAGTTACTGAGGGACTAGCTCCCACCTAGCGATTGTGTCTTTGGCACAAAGCGTCACACTGAGTACCTAGCGTACACCATCAAGTAACTGTCTTTGGCAGTTACTTTTTATTTTATTAAAAAAGCCCCACGCTCAACTTTGGTCGGTGCGAGCGTGAGGCAAATCCTGTATAGTAAAAAACCTGCTTCGCAGTAGGTCTCTTTACTGTACCCATTTTAACATAAAAATGAGGTAATTAACAATGGCAAAATTTAGAAAACGCGGCGACAAGTGGTCTTATCGTATTTACTACACAGATAGTCAGGGGAACAAAAGGGAAAAATCCAAAGGTGGTTTTAAGACAAAAGCATTGGCTTCTGCAGCTGCGATTAAAGTCGAGGCTGAGCTAAATAAAGATATTGATGATATATCACTTTATGATTTTTGCAAGGATTGGGCAGAAATTTACAAACGCCCTCATGTTGTCGATAAAACTTGGGAAACTTACACTAAAAATCTTAAGCACATCAAAAAATATTTTGGCGATATCAAGCTTAATAAAGTAACACATACACTTTACCAAAAGAAAATGAATGTTTTTGCTAGTAAATATGCCCAAGAAACGCTTGAAAAATTCCACTATCAAATCAAAGGGGCTGTTAAAGTCGCTGTTAGAGATGGGCTTATCAAAACAAATTTTGCCGAAGGTGCGATTGTAAAATCTCAAAAAGAAGCTAGAGCAAAAGAATTTGATTTCCTTGAAGAAGATGAATACCTTAATCTTATCAAAGTAACGAGTGAGAAATACCAGTATATTTCCTACTTTACTCTATACATCATAGCAGTGACTGGACTACGATTCGCCGAAGCGACCGGGATAACTTGGAGTGACATAGACTTTGAAAAGGGATTTATAGATATCAATAAATCGTTTGATTACTCAAAAACTCAAGAATTTAAGGAAACAAAAAACGAGCAATCAAAAAGACAAATTCCCATTGATCAGCAAACTATAAAATTGCTCAAAGCATTTAAAGAAAATTATTATAAAGAAAATAAGCTAAATAGGGTGCTCTACGGAGCTTCTAACTCACTCTGCAATAGATTAGTTAAAAAAATTGTTGGTCGTCCTGTGCGTAATCACTCTCTACGTCATACTTACGCATCTTTTTTAATCCTAAAGGGCGTTGACCTAATATCCATATCGCAGTTGCTTGGGCATGAGAACCTAAACATCACTTTAAAAGTGTATGCCCATCAGCTAGATAAACTCAAAGAAAAGAACAATCAGGTAATAAAAGACATCTTCGGACATTTGACCGATTTTTGACCGACTTTATTTCTTTTTTTCTCTTTTTTTATCCTGTCGCAAAAAATAAAAACCTTGATTTAACAACGTTTTCGCGAGGTTAATCAAGGCTTCGTTTGTATATAAAAGGCGGTAGACGGATTTGAACCGACGATCAAGCTTTTGCAGAGCCGTGCCTTACCACTTGGCTATACCGCCATAACAAGAACTATTTTACCCTAGTTGATAGCATTCGTCAAGATAAAAATAGCAGCTATTTTTTAGCAGGCTGCTCCTTTTTTCGGTTTATGTTATTTTTTAGAGTTTAAATCAGAAAATCATTTTTAATAATATTAAAATTATTTCAAAAACTTATTTTCAAGAATCTTTGATATTATCAGAGTTTTCTATTATTTAGAATAGTTTTAAACAGTGTGACTAAATTCACATATGAAATTGTTAGAAAAGAACATCAAAAACCTTGATAAATCTAGGGTTTACAAGTGGACAGATAAGATTTCTTAGCTTATAATACAGGTATCAAATGTAAAAAAGGAGGACATGACATGTCTTTAGTAGGAAAGGAAATTGCTGAATTTTCAGCCCAAGCTTTTCACAATGGAAAATTTATCACTGTAACTAATGAGGATCTTAAAGGGAAATGGGCAGTTGTTTGCTTCTACCCAGCAGACTTTTCTTTTGTTTGCCCAACAGAGCTAGGTGACCTTCAAGAGCAATATGAAATACTAAAATCTTTAGGTGTTGAGGTTTATTCTGTATCTACTGATACACACTTTGTTCATAAGGCATGGCACGATGATTCAGATGTTGTCGGAACAATCACTTACCCAATGATTGGTGACCCATCACATGCTATTTCACAAGCCTTTGATGTTCTTGGTGAGGATGGACTTGCTCAACGCGGTACTTTCATTATTGATCCAGATGGTGTTATCCAAATGATGGAAATCAATGCTGATGGTATCGGACGTGATGCAAGCAGCTTGATTGATAAGATTCGTGCTGCTCAGTACGTTCGTAAGCACCCAGGTGAAGTATGCCCAGCCAAATGGAAAGAAGGGGCTGAAACACTAACACCTAGCCTTGACCTTGTCGGCAAAATTTAAGCAGGCAAAGGAGAAAAGCTATGGCATTAAGTCCTGATATTAAAGAGCAGCTTGCTCAATACCTTAATCTTTTGGAATCTGACTTAGTCCTACAAGCTTATCTTGGTAGTGACGATAGCTCACAAAAGGTCAAGGACTTCATTGAAGAAATTGCTGCCATGTCAGACCGTATCACTGTTGAGGAGACTACCCTAACACGTCAACCAAGCTTTAAGATTACCCAAAAAGGTCAAGACAGCGGAGTGATCTTTGCTGGACTGCCTCTAGGTCACGAGTTTGCCTCCTTTATCCTTGCTCTATTACAGGTTTCAGGACGTGCACCAAAGATTGAGCAGGATATTATTGACCGCATCAGGGCTATTGACCGTCCTTTAAGCTTTGAAACCTATGTCAGCTTAACGTGTCATAATTGCCCAGATGTGGTCCAAGCCTTGAACATTATGGCTGTTCTTAATAAGAACATTTCACATACTATGGTTGAGGGTGGTATGTTCCAAGAGGAAGTCAAGGCAAAGGGCATCATGTCTGTGCCAACTGTCTTTTTGAATGGAGAAGAATTCACCTCTGGTCGCGCCACTATTGAGCAGCTGCTTGAGCAAATCGCAGGACCTCTATCTAAGGAGGCCTTTGCTGATAAAGGAGTCTATGACGTCCTTGTCATTGGTGGAGGACCTGCAGGAAATAGTGCTGCCATCTATGCTGCTCGTAAAGGCTTAAATACAGGTCTTTTGGCTGAGACCTTTGGTGGTCAAGTCATGGAAACTGTAGGTATCGAAAACATGATAGGAACCCTGTATACAGAGGGACCAAAGCTTATGGCCCAGGTTGAGGAGCATACTAAATCCTATGATGTTGACATCATCAAAGCCCAGCTGGCTACTTCGATTGAGAAAAAAGACCTTGTTGAGGTTACTCTTGCTAATGGCGCTGTCTTGAAGGCTAAAACAGCTATTCTAGCGCTTGGTGCAAAATGGCGCAGTATCAATGTTCCTGGCGAAAATGAGTTTAAAAATAAAGGAGTAACCTACTGCCCACACTGTGACGGTCCTCTCTTTGAAGATAAAAACGTTGCTGTTATCGGTGGTGGTAACTCTGGACTTGAGGCTGCACTTGATTTAGCTGGCTTAGCTAAGCATGTCTATGTTCTTGAGTTCTTACCTGAGCTTAAGGCCGACAAGGTGCTACAGGATCGCGCTGCTAAAACAGACAATATGACTATTCTAAAAAATGTTGCTACAAAGGATATTGTTGGGGACGATCATGTCACAGGGCTTAACTATATCGAGCGTGACAGCAATCAAGAAAAGCATCTTGACCTTGAAGGAGTCTTTGTACAGATTGGCTTGGTGCCAAATACAGCTTGGCTCAAAGACAGCGGTATCAGCTTAACCGATCGTGGCGAGATTATTGTTGATAAATATGGTTCAACCAATATTCCAGGTATCTTTGCCGCAGGCGACTGTACAGATTCAGCCTACAAACAAATTATTATTTCTATGGGGTCAGGTGCTACTGCTGCTATTGGAGCATTTGATTACCTGATTCGTCAGTAAGTTAGCAAAAAACCAAGGTAACTGTTTACCCTGGTTTTTGCTTTTTAGAGGCCTAATAAACAGCAAGGCTGATAGATCAAGCATTTGGGGTACGCCAAATGCTTGAAGAAACTTATGTTCTCTGATATCTTTTCATGATTCATGTGTTCTTTTTCAGAAAGATTGATAGTAAAACTAAGCTGCGCTTGAAAAATGGATCGTGTCAAAACGTCAACATATCAAAAATGCATTGAAAACATGCATATGGTTAGAAAATAATGGCATGCATTTTCCTCATGCGTACGACGTGGGTTTTAGTGTATTTAGGCTTGCTATGACTAGCTTTTTTTGGTATACTGTTGTAGTTGTGCAGACAACAAATACTCATCTTAGATCGATTGTGATTCTGTTGCCATCAGGTGGAGTTGCAAGCCGACGTCTAAGAGAGGAAAAAAACATTTCTATAAAGGAGAAACTACTCATGGCAGTAATTTCAATGAAACAACTTCTTGAGGCTGGTGTTCACTTTGGTCACCAAACTCGTCGCTGGAACCCTAAGATGGCTAAATACATCTTCACAGAGCGTAACGGTATCCACGTTATCGACTTGCAACAAACTGTAAAATTAGCTGATCAAGCTTACGAGTTTGTTCGTGATGCAGCAGCTAATGACGCTGTTATCTTGTTTGTTGGTACTAAAAAGCAAGCTGCTGAAGCAGTTGCTGACGAAGCTACTCGTGCAGGTCAATACTTCATCAACCACCGCTGGTTGGGTGGAACTCTTACAAACTGGGGAACTATCCAAAAGCGTATCGCTCGTTTGAAAGAAATCAAACGCATGGAAGAAGAAGGAACCTTTGAGGTTCTTCCTAAGAAAGAGGTTGCACTTCTTAACAAGCAACGCGCACGTCTTGAAAAATTCTTAGGTGGTATTGAGGATATGCCTCGTATCCCAGATGTGATGTACGTTGTTGACCCACACAAAGAACAAATCGCTGTTAAAGAAGCTAAGAAGCTTGGTATTCCAGTTGTGGCAATGGTTGATACAAATGCTGACCCAGATGACATTGATGTGATCATTCCAGCTAACGACGACGCTATCCGCGCTGTCAAATTAATCACTGCTAAATTGGCTGATGCTGTTATCGAAGGCCGTCAAGGTGAAGACGCAGAGGTTGCATTTGAAGCTGATACTCAAGCAGAGTCAATCGAAGAAATCGTTGAGGTTGTTGAAGGTTCAAACGAAGCTTAAGTCAGGCTTATTGAACTAGGATAGCTTCTTGCTATTCATAACATGGTCTAACGGGGCAAAGCATTCCGCTCTATCTCGTTATTTTTTAAGTAAGAAAACCCAGCAGGTCAAAGGCTCTGCTAAAGCGAGCTTTAAGAGGACCGATTCTAATTTTGGAGGAAATAAAAATGGCAGAAATTACAGCTAAGCTTGTAAAAGAATTGCGTGAAAAATCTGGTGCCGGCGTTATGGACGCTAAAAAAGCACTTGTTGAAACAGATGGCGACATGGAAAAGGCTATTGAGCTTCTTCGTGAAAAGGGTATGGCAAAGGCCGCTAAAAAAGCTGACCGCGTTGCTGCTGAAGGCTTGACAGGTGTTTATGTTAATGGTAACGTTGCTGCTGTTGTTGAGGTCAATGCTGAAACTGACTTCGTTGCCAAAAACGCTCAATTCGTTGAATTGGTAAACGCAACTGCAAAGGCTATCGCAGAAGGTAAGCCAGCTAATAACGACGAAGCACTTGCTCTTATCATGCCTTCTGGTGAAACACTTGCTGATGCTTATGTCAATGCAACAGCTACAATCGGTGAAAAAATCTCATTCCGTCGCTTTGCCCTAGTTGAAAAAACTGATGACCAACACTTTGGCGCTTACCAACACAATGGCGGCCGTATTGGCGTTATCACTGTTGTTGAAGGCGGAGACGAAGCACTTGCCAAGCAAGTATCAATGCACGTCGCAGCTATGAAGCCAACTGTTTTATCATACACTGAGCTTGACCCACAATTTATCAAGGACGAGTTGGCACAATTGAACCACGCTATTGAGCTTGACAATGAATCACGTGCAATGGTTAACAAGCCAGCACTTCCATTCTTGAAATATGGTTCAAAGGCTCAATTATCAGCTGACGTGATTGCGCAAGCTGAAGAAGACATCAAGGCTGAGCTTGCTGCTGAAGGTAAGCCTGAAAAGATCTGGGACAAAATTATCCCAGGTAAGATGGATCGCTTCATGCTTGATAACACTAAGGTTGACCAAGCCTATACTCTTCTTGCTCAGGTTTACATCATGGACGACAGCAAAACGGTTGAAGCATACCTTGACTCAGTCAATGCTAAAGCGATTAGCTTTGCTCGCTTTGAAGTCGGTGAAGGTATTGAGAAAAAAGCTAACGACTTTGAATCAGAGGTTGCTGCTACAATGGCAGCTGCGCTTAACAACTAGTCTAATCATAAGTCATAAGATTGAGGACAGCTTTTAAGAGCTATCTTCAATCTTTTTTTACGCCTAAAAAAAGAGCTTTTCGAGCCTATCCAACACAAAAAGACTAAGAGAAGCATGCCTTCCTCCACAAGCTAGACTATACGTTCTAACGATAGGAGGGCCGTACAAAGCCTCTTAGTCTTTTTTTAATGAGCAATGATTACCAAATAATCACACGATCCTCTGGAGCACGCCACATTGGATCACCTTCTTTAATGTTAAATTCTTGGTGGAATTCATCAAAGTTTGTCAAGGTCACATTAGTACGCCATTGACCAGGTGCGTGGACGTCAATACTTGCCATCATTTGCATGAATTCCTCACGCGCCTTCATACGCCAGATGGTGGCAAAGTTGATAAAGAAATCTCTGGCAGAAAAATCTGGCTCTGACTGAGCTGCCTCTAAGGCACAGGCAACACCACCTAGGTCAGCAACATTTTCAGACACTGTTAATTTACCATTGACTTTAGCACCATAGGAGTCAAGGCCATCAAATTGCTCTACAATTTTATCGGTACGCTCCTTGAAGGCGGCATAATCCTCGTCTGTCCACCAATTCTTTAGGCTACCATGCTCATCAAAGGAAGCACCGTTGGTATCAAAGGCATGCGAAATTTCATGAGCAATAACAGCACCGATACCACCATAATTAGCTGATGAGCTTTGACTCAACGAATAAAACGGCGCCTGCAGAATAGCTGCTGGGAACACAATTTGGTTTTGCTGTGGGTCATAATAAGCATTAACCATGTTGGCAGGCATGTGCCATTCACTACGATCCACAGGCTTATTCCACTTGCTCCATGAATGAGCAATTGAAATTTTGGCTAAATTCTGAGCATTTTCAACAAGTGATAGCTTATCATCGATGACCTTTTTAGCATAGGTTTCTGGTAATTTTTCCGGATAGCCAATGTGTGGGGTGATAACATTTAGCTTTGTAATGGCTTTCTCACGTGTTGCTGGTGCAAGCCAATCCGCAGTTTCAAGACGAGATTTATAAACCTCAATCATCTTAGCTACCTTGTGTTCAACATCAGCCTTAGCCTCTGGTGAAAATTTTTCACCAGCATACCAAAGCCCAAGAGCTTGATTAAATGGTCCTTGTGCTAAGTAATAGGCTGCTTTTTTCTTGTCCATAGCCTGTGGAGTTCCTGACAAGGCACGACTGTAAACTCCTGATAGCACACGAATCTCGTCAGTCAAATAAGCATGATAAGCACCTGCTGCTGTAAGCACTAGCCAGGCTTTTAGCAGCTCCCAATTCTTCTCAGAATAATAGTCAGCTGCAAATTCTGTCCAGAACCGCTCCTCTGGCACAACAACCTTGTCTGGTACTTCACCTAAAATCACAGTAAATATATTATCTAAAGGCAATTCTGGCACTAGCTTGGTAAACTCGGCCCAGTCATAAGGGTGGTAAAGCTTGGCATACTCTGAATATTCCTCACGAGAAAGGACATAATCTGCCAGCTGTTTATCAAGCGTGATAACCTTATCCAGCAAGTCCTTAACCTCTTCATGTGAAAAGCCAAATTTAGGCAATAGCTCCTCTTGCATGCCACGCCAGATAGCAAGCAGCTCTTTGCCTTTGTCATTGTCTTTGGCATAGTAAGTGGTATCTGGCAGGATAAGACCTGGTGCCTCTGCCCAAAGGACATTTAACTGAGCATTCATAAAGTCTGGTGCTACACTAAATGGAAACTGATTTGGTTTTCCATTTAGCTCATAATCAGCCACCTTGCTAGCAAACTCGGCAAAAGATCCTAAGGCCTTGTATTCTTCAATTAAGTCCAAGGCTGGCGCTACGCCCACCTGATCACGCTTGTCATAATCTGCAACCAAGCGGTGAAACTTGACAAAGTTTTCTAATATAGCGTCATTGGGAACATGCTCACCAGCCAACCAAGCATCTGTTGTGGTCAGCATTAAGTCCTCAATCTCATCTGCTAGGTCTGAAAAGCCCCCTGTACGAGGCTTATCGTCTGGGATAACAGCTGTTTCTGCCCATTGACCATTGACGGCTTGATAAAAATCTTCTTGATATGTTGTCATGAATTGCTCCTTTTTTAAATTAAACCATTATGTTAGGACTAGCTTTTACTCCTCATAATGTAATCTCTTACATTTTACCAAAAAATCGTTCAAAATACTCGTTTTATATTAACTTTCTGTTCAAAAATAAGCTCATTCTTCGTATCGCATGGCATAGATAGTAAACGCTTAGCTGCTTTGGTCCTTTTATCAGTAAGATTAATCATAAAAACTGAACAATCACTAAGAAATCAAACGATTCTTCTCCAGCTTCATGAAAACAGCCCTCACAATATGCCAAAAACTCAGCAGTAATAGCAAAAGGCCCTATCAGTCCTGACAAAAGAATTGCACCCCAAAGGTGAAGATAAAACCTAAAGCTTAAGAACTTTTTCTATGACATTAAAATTAGAAGGTGAAATCAAGAGTTATCAATCATTATTTCACGCCTACAGAGTGAAAGGGACTGAAAGCGCATAACTAAAAGGACTGAACCCTGTTTCATACAAAGCTCAATCCTAATCTATAAGGTCCAGCTTTTTGGGTGTGGTACACCTGATAGGCTTTTTTAGCTAATCTGCCGCTAAAATCCTCAAAACCTGCTGCTCAATAGCTGCTGGCGTCAGCTGGTATTCCTCTAATAGATAATCCATCTGTCCGACCTGACCGAAACGTTCGTCCACCCCCATACGGTAAACTGGAGTATTACTTTCCTGAGCCAGTAGCTCACAGATAGCACTCCCAAGCCCACCGATACGATTATGATTTTCAACGGTTAGAACAGGACTGCCTGTAAGTAGACCCTTTAGCTCATCGGCCAGTGGCTTTACCCTGAAAACATCAATCACACCGATAGAGTAGCCCTGCTCTGCCATTTTATCGGCTACCTCTAAGCACCTTTTGACCATGATCCCTGAGCAAGCCAGCACAAGGTCTTTTCCTTGACGCAATAGGCAATAGCCATTAGAAAAGTCCTCATGCCCTTGATAAATAGCCTCTGGCTTTTTACGAATGGTTCGAATGTATTTTAGGCCATCGAGTGATAGGGTTTCCTTTAAAACAGCTTTAAATTGAACGTCATCACTGACCTCATAAACAATAGCCCTTGGAATCAGGCGCAGCAGTCCCAGATCCTCAAAGGGCATATGGGTGCCGCCATTCATTTCCGCACTAACTCCGGCATCAGAGCCAATAACCGTTGCGCCTAGCTGGGCATAGGCTAATGAAAGAAACAGCTGATCAAACACACGACGTGAGGCAAAGGGACCAAAGGTGTGTAGGTAAGGCTTATAGCCTTTAATCGCCAGGCCTGCTGCCAGACCGACCATTTCTGCTTCCATAATGCCTACATTAATATAGCGCTTGCCAAACACCTGATCCAAATGGTTGGTGGCCATTGAGCTTGATAAATCTGCCTCTAAGACGACTACCTCAGGGTGCTCTTGGTTGGCTGCAATGAGGAAATCTCGGTAAACATGACGCATTTCTTGACTTGCTCGAGTCATCTTGTCACCTCCAAACTAGCTCGTAGCTTTCTGACAGCGGCAGCAAGCATCTCCTTTTCGGCTGCTGTTGGTCTTAGATGGTGGTTAGCTGCCATTGACTCTAGCTGGCTAACACCCTGACCCTTGACGGTATCTAAGACGATACACTTGGGCTTATGACTTGATGACGCCTGCAAAGCCCTGATGGCTTCAAAAATAGCCTGAACATCCCTACCATCTACACGTAAGCTTTCAAAGCCAAATGCCGTAAACTTTTCAACAAAATCACCTGGACGACAGATTGCCTCGGTTGTTCCATCTAATTGCTTCTTATTGTCATCAACAAAGACAATGAAATGACTTAGCTGCTGGTGTGCCGCAAGCTGGATAGCCTCCCAGCATTGGCCCTCGTTTAATTCCCCATCACCAACGATTGCATAGGTATAATGTGGTGACTGCTCAAGCGCTTGAGCATAGGCAATGCCCGTTGCTACGCTAATTCCCTGACCAAGAGAGCCTGTCGTCATGTCAATACCAGGCGTTAACAGACGATCTGGGTGCGAGGGCAGACTTGTTCCATTGGTATTAAGAGACTGTAAAAAGGCCTTATCAAAAAACCCCTTTAAGTAGAGAGTGCTATAGAGGGCAGGACCCGCATGTCCCTTTGATAACACCAGATAATCTCTATCTGACTGGACAAAGAGCTCTGGTGTCATGGGCATGATTTCTCCATAAAGCACAGCCAGCAATTCTACAATAGACAAGCTACCGCCATAATGACCAAAGCCAAGATGATTAAGAGTCTCCAAGGTATTTAGACGAATCTCTGCTGCGAATCGCTTCACATCTGTTAGAGGCTCATCACTCAAAACCATGCTTATTCCTCCTTAGCTACTGATTTTCCAACAACAGAAAGCCCAACAAGTCCAGCTAATATCACAAAAATACCAATCACAATAGCTGTCACACCACCTATGCTGTTAAGTGTTCCTAGTAAAATACCTGATAAGCCAAAATCGGCATCTGAGAAGGTTGAGCCCTCAAAGCCCAAGCCGCCTAAAACAGGCATCAAGAAAATCGGAAGATAGCTAATAAGAACACCCTGTAAAAAGGCTCCCACAGTTGCACCGCGCACACCTCCAGAAGCATTCCCAATAACACCAGCTGTGGCACCACAGAAGAAATGAGGCACAACGCCAGGTAAAATCACTGTCGTTCCACTTACGATCATCACAGCCATGCTCACAAGGCCACCAACAAAGCTAGAAACAAAGCCAATCAGCACTGCATTGGGGGCATAAGGATAGGCAATCGGGCAATCCAAGGCCGGCTTAGAATGTGGCACTAATTTTTCAGAAATGCCCTTGAAGGCTGGAACAATTTCACCCAGAATCAAACGAACACCAGCTAAAATCACAAAGACGCCTGCAGCAAACTGTCCTGCCAACTGCAAGGCAAAGACCAAGCCATGTGTGCCAGAGGATAATTCCTTACTAATCCAAGTAGGACCAGCAAAAATAGCTACAATCAAATAAATGATTGCCATTGATAAGGTAATGCTTACTGTACTATCACGCAAAAAAGCAAGGCTCTTTGGAAAATCAATGTCCTCTGTTGACTTGGTTTTGTCTCCAACAAGACCTCCTACAAAACCGCTTAACCAATAACCAAGAGAGCTAAAATGCCCCAAAGCGACCTTATCGTTACCAGTCAGCTGGATCATATACCGTTGCACAAGAGCCGGTGAAACACTCATGATAATCCCTAAGGCCAGCCCACCAAACACAATCAAGGACACTGACGTCAAGCCTGCAACAGACATAATCACAGCAATCATACAGGCCATGTAAAGTGTGTGATGCCCTGTCAAGAAGATATACTTAAATCGGGTAAAGCGAGCAATCAAAATATTAAAGATCATTCCTGTAAACATAATCAGAGCTGTCGCTGACCCATAGGTCGTCAAAGCAACTGCAACAATAGCCTCATTATTTGGCACAACACCAGACAGATGAAAGGCATGCTCAAACATCGTTCCAAAAGGGTTGAGTGAGCCTTGCACGATACCTGCACCACCTGAAACCACTAAAAACCCAACAAAGGTCTTAATGCCTCCCTTAACAATGTCAGGAGCAGGCTTTTTTTGAAGTAAGAGACCAACAATAGCAATCAAGGCAACCAAAATAGCTGGTGTGCTAACAATATCAAGTAAAAATGTCATCTTATCCTCCTTCTAAACAAGCCCCTTTTCCTGGCAAATAGCCTTTACCAGACTAGTCAATTCGTCCATATCAATGATACTATTTAAAATCCTCACATCTCCCAGATGCTCTGCCGAGTCTGCCAAATCACGCCCAACAATCCACACATCTGCCGCTGTGGGATCCGCGCCACCAAGATCATAATGCTCCACCTCAACACCGGTTACTCCCAAGTCCTTTAATACGGATTCGATATTCATCTGAACCATAAAGCTAGACCCTAAGCCTGAACCACAGGCTGTACCAATTCTTAATGCCATTTTATGCCTCCTCTGCAATAATAGTTTTAATATCCTCAAATGATTTAGACGCAAGTAAAGCCTTGACCTGCTCATTGTCTCTTAAAATGGTCGTCAGCCGAGACAGGGCCTTTAGATGTGTTTCATTATCAATAGCAGCAATACAAATTAACAAACGAATCTCCTGCTTAGGATCATCTAACAAATAAATCGGGTGCTCTAAAACAAGCATCGACATACCTACCTGATTCACACCATCCTCTGGCCTCGCATGTGGGATAGCAATCCCCTTACCTAGATTAATAAAAGTACCAAACTCCTCAACCTTAGCAATCATAGCCTCCGGGTAGCTCGCTTGAATCTGCCCACTCTCTAACAAGGGCTGAGCCGCCAAATAAATAGCCTCTCTCCACCCCAATTGCTCTGA
Source organism: Streptococcus equi subsp. equi (assembly GCA_900637675.1). NCBI lineage: Bacteria > Bacillati > Bacillota > Bacilli > Lactobacillales > Streptococcaceae > Streptococcus > Streptococcus equi. The sequence goes on along the minus strand of LR134389.1, from coordinate 130,990 downwards.
GGTTGATTGATAGGTTTTCTTGGTAATTAAGTCTTGTAACACTGGTCGAATATCCTTTCTTTTCACACCTTGTCTTAAATATTGCTGCAAAGCAAAGCGCAGCTTTTCTTTTTGATGAATGACCGCATATGAGCTGATAAGATGGAGCAGCTCTTCAACCTCTAGCCGATAGCCAATATCTGGAAAATCACGATTAACCAAGCTGACCAGCTGAAAAGCCTGCTCATCAGTCATTATCATAGGGACTAAATAAAAGGGCTTATCAGTCTCTAATCGTATCGTTGAAAAAACCAAATCATAGCCGCTCTTATCTAATTGCCCAAGCTGATCAAGCCTTGAAAGCCCCCGAAAAGCAATATCAGGAAATAAAAGCTTTAAATGCTCCTTGATCATTAAAGAAGAACTAACACCATTAGGACAGACAATCACAGCCTGATAGGCTTGACGATGAAAATCTCTTCCCTGCTGCTTTAAATAGCCTCCAAAATGAAGAACAAAATAAGCAATTTCACTATCTGGTATAGGACTACCCAGCTCCTTGGCTAAAGGCTCCAGAGACTGCTTTACCAAGTCAAAAAGCTCAGAATAACTATCCTTAATCCGCAAGGTATAATCATTATCACTTGGCAAACCATAGCGCAAACGGTAATAGGCTGGAATCAAATGCCTTTTCAAATTCTCCTTGAGCTGATCTGCCTGACTAAAGCTTAGTAAAGCAACCCCCTGCATTTGATCAACAATCGCAACGGTTAGTGATTCAAAGAAATCATCACCAACAGTACCCTCACCCTCAAAGCAGCCCGCTAACAGCAATTGAAAATAGGCCTCATCAGCTTCAAATAGCTGATACTTAAGAGACAATTGCTGCATTATTTCTGCCACCAAAAGGGCCGTTAGCTGATCCAGCTGCTCAGAAACCACTACCTGTCTTTGCTTGACCCTATCAACCCGTCTTTGGTAACGACATAAAATAAAGATGACAGCGTACAAACAGACCTGCAGACGATCAAGGATCGGAGACATCTGAAAGGTCTGATAAAAATGGCTCACACGTTTTTCAAGCGCTTCAAACGACACCTGATAGTGCCAAGAAGCCAAAATATAGTCCAAGGCCCACAAGCCAATAGGAGATTTAAGCAAAGTAGCAATCATTACTAAAGCCAACCGGTGCTTATTAATCTCATCACCAACTAAGATATAGCCGCTTGCTCTGGTATACTTTAATTCCAAGTCAACATCTGCCAGCTTCTGCCGCAAGGCCTTAATATCTGTCAAGGCTGTGTTCTTGCTGACCTTTAAAAAGTCCTGATAATGACTATTTGAAACAAAATCCCTGCGGCAAAAGGTATACAGATAGATAAGATTGATCCGCTCTGCCTGAGAAAGATAAACCTGCTCAGCATTAATCAACGTAAACAAATGATCTGACTCAGCCTTAAGCTGCTGACTGATCCGATAGCCAGACCTTGTTGCATCTAGCTCTGAGAGCTCATGCTGAGCCAAAAACTCATTCAGCTCATCAATACGGTCCTTAATCTCTCTAATGGTGAATTTTGTCTTAACACTCAGCTCGTAAAGTGATAAGTCTTGATAAGTCATCAACGTCATCAAAATGACAACTGCTTTGCTATCAACCATTTGATTTCCTTTCTAAATTCATTCTATCGAAAACGGTTACAATAAACTAGTCCCCATTGGGCACAATTTCTTATCCAACATCATCAACAGCCCTTGGGCTCAAGATGCCAATCTAAACAGGCTACCAGCTCCTCCTAACTATCAATAAAGAGCAAACAAGCCCATCTCTGCCGCTAAGCAATTGTCCCCATGATTTCCTAAGTCCAAGCCAAAGCTAAAGCTCTTTGGAGTAATAACCGTCAAAAATGTTCCAAATAATCAAAAAAACTGATTGACCTCATCAGCATGTGATAACTCTAGATATAAGCCTAAAACAAGATTACAGACTTAATAGTTAACTGGTAATCTTTTATTATACCACGAAAACGGTTACCAAAAAAGACTTGTGTTTTATTATTTTAATAATATAATGAAACTATAAGATATCTTATTAAATGACAAATAACTACCATCTTGGTTAGAAAGGAGTAAAGCTAATTAACCCTTAGTAGATCACCATCGTTTTCAGAAAGGAAATTCAAAATGAAAAAAGTAAAACAATTGATCATCGCAATGATAGCGTCCTTATTACTCATTGCTAACACTGTACCTTCCATTGTATATGCTAGTGAAGTGACTAAAATTCAACAGGAAGAAAAAGTAATTGAAGAAAAATTATCACAACCTCTAGAAATTTCAAAAAGTGAGTTAGATACATTAATCCAAGAGAAAAAAGCTCTTTATCCAAATTTAACAGAACAAGAAATGCGTGAAATTGCGTATAAAGCCATGAGTCCATACACTTTTAGAGCTAGTGTATGGGACGGGCAAGGAGTAACCTTAGATGAATTCGCTTGGGCTTTTGATGTTATTGTAGGCGGGTTAATTAGTGGATATGCAACCATCGGAAAGTACGTTGCCAAACATGGAGTAGCTGCCGCTCGAGCTGTACTTAGCCGAGCTGCAAAAGCTGCAGCTCAACGACTTGGTGTACTAACCGGATTTATTTCCGGTTTACTTAGAGCTGCATTCTCAGTAATAAACATTTACTATAATGTCGGATATGCCCTAGCACAATATGTCGATGCTCGAGATTATCACCCAAATAACGGTCGTATAAATGCGTGGGCTTAAGAACTATATTTGTTATTTTATTATTGTAATGTCAGTTTATACAGCAATAGCATATTGTTTCAATCGCTTATCCTTATCATTTACTCCAAAACTAGTTTTCTATTCGGCCATAACCACCTATACTTTTTACATAACAAAAAATAAAGACTGATAAATGTACTGACCCCCAAAAGTTGGACACGACATATTAGTGAAAGGATTTAGTTCTGTATTGCACAGGGCTAAGTCCTTTTAGCTTTGCTTTAATGCGTTTGTTGTTGTAGTAAAAAATGTAATCTGTAATAGCTTGTTCAAGCTCATTAAGGGATTGATAAGTTGTCTCAAGGCCGTAAAACATCTCAGATTTGAGAATACCAAAGAAGGATTCCATCATCCCATTATCGGGGCTGTTACCCTTGCGAGACATTGATGGACGAATGCCCTTTGATTCTAAAAAATGATGATAGGACTGATGTTGATATTGCCACCCTTGGTCACTGTGAAGAATCGTTCCGTGATAGGATTGATCTGGAAAAGCCTTCTCAAGCATGGTTTGAACCTGTTTTAAGTCTGGAGACCTAGATAGTGTGAAATCAATAATCTCACTGTTGTAGCCATCAAGAACAGGCGCTAAATAAAGTTTTTCATCGTTGTTTGGTAAAGCAAACTCTGTCACATCGGTATAACATTTTTCATATGGCTTAGCAGCTTCAAACTGGCGTTGAATCAGATTATCAGCCTTCTTACCAGTCTCGCCTTTGTAAGAGGAATACCTGCGTTTACGACGAATTCGAGCAGCTAATCTCATCTCTTTCATCAAGCGTTGCACTTTCTTGTGATTGACGATAAACCCACGATTCTTGAGTTCTAAATGAATGCGACGGTAACCATAGTTTCCCTTATGCTCCTCATAAATCGCTTTGATTTCAGAGTTGATTGCTTCATCTTTATCTGACTTATCCAATTGCTTGACTTGATAATAATAGGTTGAACGAGCCATCTTAGCGATCTCAAGTAGGAGGTTTAATCGGAATCCTTCTTGGACCATCTCTCTAATTGTTTCTGCCTTTCTCATTCTCTGGCTTCGTCCTGTAAACGAAGCTCCCTCAACTTTTTTAGATAAGCATTCTCCGTTCTAAGGTATTCTAGCTCTTCCTGAAGGCGCTCTAGCTCTGTCATTTCTTCCCAAGTTTTCTTTGGTTTACGGCCCATCTTCGTTGGTCTCCCTCTTTGTTTCTCAAGAATAGTATACCCGTTTTTCTTGTATTGCGCTATCCAATTGGGAAGCATACCAGCATTTGGGAGAGCATACTCAAGAGAGACAGACAGTTGAGACTGACCTTCAAGAAGAACTTTATCAATTATTTCTTGTTTTAATTCTGGAGGATAATACTTATTTTTACCCTTTCTAACAATCTCAACTCCATATCTGTCCATAAGCTTTACCATGTATTTGAGATTAGAAACCTGAATATCATACTGTTGACCAATGCGGGAACAAGACATCCCATTTTTTCTTAGTTCATATATTCTTAATTTATCATCGTAACTTAATTTCATATAAAAAGCACCCCATTGGTAGATTTTCTGTCTAACTTTTGGGGTGCGGGTCATAAATGAATGTTTTTAATTAAATTAAACTTTTTTGAGACGGTTACGACCGTCTCATTTTTTGGCTGTCTTTGTCTTGAGAATATTTGGCTATATAATAATACCGACCTCCAATCGTTAAACCTTTAAGTCTAACTTTTGGAGGTCGGTACCAATTAAAAGTATTTTTTGGACTCTTTAAAACTGATCAGCTGAGCTAAGAGTATATTATCAGATTATGATATAGTCTGTTTCAAGCGTTCAACGTCACGCGCAATACACAGCTCTTCATCAGTTGAGATGACAAGCACCTTCACCTTTGAAGCTGCTGTTGAAATATCACCACGATAACCAAACACATTTTCTCTGGATCAATTTCCATACCAAACCATGACAAGCCATTGACGACATCTTGGCGCATCAAGGGAGCATTCTCACCCATACCTGCGGTAAAGACCAAGGCATCTGCACCATTTAATACCGCAAAGTATTGTCCGATAAATTTCTTGATACGATCGATAAAGATATTGTAAGCTAAGACGGCATCTGGATTGTTAGCCTGCAAGCCAGCCTCAATATCACGCATATCACTGGAAATACCAGACACACCACCTAATCCAGATTGCTTGTTAAGCATATTGACCACATCTGCTGCGTCCTTTAGCTCAGGATCCTGAGCAATCAAATAAGGAATAATAGCAGGATCAATATCACCAGAGCGTGTCCCCATCATCGGACCAGCAAGCGGTGTAAAGCCCATAGAGGTATCCACTGACTGACCATGATAATTGGCTGTGATAGACACACCATTACCAACATGGGCTGTAATGAGCTTTAATTCGTCTAGAGGGCGACCCAGCATTTTTGCTGCTTCCTCAGCAACATATTTATGGCTAGTCCCATGCGCCCCGTACTTGCGAACCTTATAATCTGTATAATATTTTTGAGGAATTGGATAAAGGTAGGTATGCTTTTGCATTGTGGTATGAAACGAAGTATCAAACACACAAACACTCGTAATGTCCGGCAAAATCTTACGAAAGGCACGAATACCTGCTGCTGCCCCCGGATTGTGCAAGGGTGCCAAGGCTGCTAACTCCTCAACCTGCTCAACAACCTTATCATCAACAACCACAGATTCCTTGAAGTATTCACCACCTGCAACAATACGGTGCCCAACACCTGTGATCTCGTCATACGTACCAATAATGCCAAAATGAATCAAATCATTCAACAAGCGCTTAACAGCCTCTGTATGATCTGGAATATCAAGAATATGCTCTTCTTTTTTGCCATCGTATTTAACAGTAGAGATTGAGTCTGTCAGACCGATACGTTCGATAATTCCCTGTGCTAATACCTTTTCCTCTGGCATTTGATATAGCTGCCATTTTAAGCTGGAGCTTCCTGCATTAATTGCAATTGTCTTTGACATGTTTTACCTCTCTTGAAATCGTTTTCTGCAATGCTTTTCTATTATATCAAAAAATTCTCTTAAATAACATTATCCCGTTTCCAATTTTTGAAGTTTTCCATAAAATCACGAACATTATCAACAGATTTCAAATCCCTAATGGGGTAAACAAAGGTTTCTGCAAAGCGATTCGATTGCTTACAAAGAACAATAATCGATTTTGCATTAGCTGGATTTCCAAACACAGCCTCAGGCAAAGTAATCAAGGCCACAACCTGAGCATAGCCCTTCAGCCATTGTTTTAAGAGGTGACTTTGTGGGCTGCTCAAAAGATTTACCGGTGCTAAGAAAATAGCAAAGCCATCTTTTTTCAGGTACTTTAAGGCTTGCTCCATCAGTAAATGATGGGCATAGGTATGCTCATCTGAGCTAGCCACCTGATACCTGCTAGCAATATCGTCGTTAGGATAAAAACCAACTGGCAAATCGCTAATGATGAGATCACTTTCTTTTAACAGCTGAGGTCTGATAGCATCCTCTTGAATAAACTGGGCTGATGACCCCATGATTTCAGCGATACTAGCTGATAGATCAATTAGTAAATCATCAAGCTCAATGCCTAAATAATCAATGCTCTTATGTGAGTGGTTTAAAATAGTTTGAGCTAAATTACCTGTTCCACTGCCAATCTCAAGCACATCAAGTGACTCTTGTGAGCTCAAGGTCTCCAAAATATAAAGCATGATAAAGCCGATCGCGTCTGGGGTAAATTGGTGGTTGGCCTGTAATGGCTCTGTTTTCCCAGCCTTGATCAAAACAAACTGATAAGCCTGGCGCCACTCCTCCTTGGTTAACTGCAAGGCCTTCAACGTCTCAATATTTTTAGCAACCTGAGGGCTTGCTCCTTGGGCTCCCAGATAAAAAGAATTCTGCTCAACAATAGCATCATAGATATGCGTTTTTAAATCATTTTCAATCAGCTGGCTATTTTCTAATATAAGCTCATAGGCTTGTTCAATCTTTTCAAAATTCATACGTCTATCATATCAAAATAAGGCTGAAATGAAAAGAATACCACTAGCCAGGTGTACTGACCCCCAAAAGTTGGACACGACATATTAGTGAAAGGATTTAGTTCTGTATTGCACAGGGCTAAGTCCTTTTAGCTTTGCTTTAATGCGTTTGTTGTTGTAGTAAAAGATGTATTCAGTGATTGCTTGTTCGAGCTCATTAAGGGATTGATAAGTTGTCTCAAGGCCGTAAAACATCTCAGATTTGAGAATACCAAAGAAGGACTCCATCATCCCATTATCTGGACTATTTCCCTTGCGAGACATGGATGGACGAATGCCTTTAGTCTCCAAAAAGTGATGATAAGACTGATGTTGATATTACCAGCCTTGATCGCTGTGGAGAATCGTTCCATTGTACGAATCCGCTGGAAAAGCCTTCTCAAGCATGGTTTGTACTTGCTTCAAGTCAGGCGATCGAGACAGGGTGAAATCAATAATCTCACTGTTATAGCCGTCAAGAACAGGCGATAGATAGAGTTTCCCCTCAGGTAAGGTAAATTCCGTCACATCGGTATAGCACTTCTCGTAGGGCTTAGAACCTTCAAACTGACGTTTAATCAGATTATCAGCCTTTTTGCCAACCTCACCTTTGTAAGAAGAATACTTGCGCTTACGACGGATACGAGCTTTTAAGCCCATGACAGTCATCAAACGTTGTACTTTTTTGTGATTGACGATAAAACCACGATTTCTTAGTTCCAGATGAATGCGACGATAGCCATAATTGCCATGATGTTCATCATAGATGCCTTGAATGAGCTCCTTTAAGTCCATGTCCTTATCTTCTTGAGCTAGTTGCTTGACTTGATAATAATAGGTTGACCGCGATAAATCAAGGATTTCAAGCAAAGTTGCTAGAGAAAATTGACCGATTAATTCTTGGATGATTTCTGTTGCTCTTTGAGCTTTGCTTCGTCCCTCAACCGGTATTCTCTCAGCTTTTTTAGCACAGCATTCTCCGCTCTAAGGTAGTCTAATTCTTTTTGGAGTCGCTCCAACTCTGTCATTTGTTCTAAAGTCTTCTTTGGTTGACGTCCCATCTTTGGTGGCCTCCCTCTTCTTTTCTCAAGAATAGTATAGCCGTTTTTCTTGTATTGCGCTATCCACCTTGAAAGCATACTAGAATTTGGTAAAGCATAGTCTAAGGACGTCTGTTTTTGAGATTGACCATCAATCAGAACTTTATCTATTATCTCTTGCTTCAGTTCTGGAGAATAATAACTATTCTTACCTTTTTGGACAATGGCTAACCCATACCTGTCAATCAGGCGAATCATGTATTTGAGGTCAGATTCTGCAATACTAAACTTTTCTGATAAGCATTTAATGGACTTTCCAATGTGCCGTAGCTCATAGATTTGAACCTTGTCTTCATAACTCAATGTCATAAAAATAGCCCCCCAATTGTTAGATTTTATGTCTAACTTTTGGGGGGCAGTTCACAGTCCCTTAGTTATGGGAGTGATTGCTTAAGCTCAGACTGCTTTTTAGAAGTCTGAGAGGCCTGCTGAACTTCAGGATAGCTAAATTGATATAGCTGCTGATGTGGTAATTTGATCTCAATTATAAAACGCTGCTTATGCGACTTATAGCTAACCTGACCACAATTAAAGGCAATCTGACCATCGCCAGAAGGCTGCTCCTGATAAACCATTTCTGCTATTAGCTGAGCCTTTGCGTAGTCCATCTGAGCCTGATATTCCTGATGTAGCTGGCTAATATGACTAAGATAAGCCTGTAACAGTAATAAAAAGACCGATGCCATCAGCAAAGCATACAAAAGCACTCCTGCCTTAACCCTTCTCTTGAAATGCATAAATAAAGGTCCTTTCTAAGCCGCTTTGCCATTTCAGCTTGATGGTCACCTGCTGACCTACTGCTGTTATTTGGCTACTTGACAAGCCAAACAGCATGGGCTGATAGCCTTGACCATTGCTAGCTGCTTTTCTAAAATCATGGCCCTTGACCTGTCCAAAGGACAAAGCCTTCTTGTCCTTTTCAACATATAGCCTATTATTGCGGACACCCTGTAGGGTAGTACCTGAAAGCTCTGCTCGCAATTGCTGGGAAAACAAAAGCCAGTTGTTCTGATCATTTGCTGCTAGATACCTCTCATTTGCCATAAGGCTCTTGGTTAAGGCCTGATAAACTAATAAAGAGCCTGAGATGACAAGCAAGGCAATAAGGCACTCTATCAAGGTGAAAGCCTTTAGCCTACTGTCTTTCAATCCTAATAATCGTTTGGTCTTTTTCAACAATAGCGATACCCTTCTGATGTGATAATAGCTTAATATGACAACCATTAAGGCTTAATGCCCTTTGTTTTGTCTGCATAGCCATCACAGCTGTATTCAACAGCTCTTGCTTTTGGCGACAGGCCGACAGCTCCTGTTGGCTATAACGCAGGGCTGACAGTATCAGTGTTACAATAACAAGAATAAGTCCTGTCGCTATCAAGCCTTCAAGAGCGATGTAGGCTTTGACTTGTTTTTTGATAATTACCACTCCCTAAATAAAATTGATAAGTAATCTGCCGATCTCTATTTTCAAAGACAACTCTTGCCAGCGAATGGTTGCCGCCCAGTTTATCAATGGTTAAGGTCTGGGTAGATTTTAGCTTGACCTGCTTTGGTAGAGGCAAAATAGCTTCTTCGGCCTTAATATAATGTGGCTTTAAGACCAGCACATGCTCTTTTTGACGTAATATCGATAGCTTCTGTAGGTGCCTATAAGCCTGTTCAAAGCGCATGAAAAAGAGATGCTCCTCAACCCTAGCATAGCTATCTGATACCGGTAGTGACAAGTACAGCAGCATAAAGCTAATCAGAAAAAGTGTCAGTAAACCCTCTAAGAGGGTAAAAGCTTTAATTGAGCTTCTTAGCTTCATCTTTATGCTTTGCATAATAATCCTGATAAGCCTTTTGCTGCTTGTCACTGATACTTCCATCCTCTTGCAGCTGCTTCAGGCTTGGCTTTTCCCCATGTGATAATTCATAAAGCTCTGCCTGATTTTCAACCAGCTTTACCACCGCAGCATTGCCTGTGTCTGTCACCTTATCCTTTTGTTTACTTAAATTTGGAACAAATAACAGCATCAAAACACTAATGATTAACAAAACCAGAAGCATTTCCAGTAAAGTGAAGGCCTGAACACCTTGATCTTTTAAGATTGATAATCTCATTTTCATTTAAAAAACATCTCCCATCTGTTGATAAATTGGTAATAAAATAGCAGCATAAATCATCACAATAACCACAGCAACCACTAAAAAAATAATCGGCTGGATCCATTGTGTTGCCCGATTAAGCTGACTAAAAAAGGTCTCCCAGCTTTCTTGGGAATAGATATCTAATTCCTGACCAAGCTTTGATTTGATGTCACCATATTCAATCATTAGGCTTAGCTCCTTTTTAAAAAAGGGATAAGCTGCAACCCTTTGATGAAAGGATTGGCCAGCTAGTAGACTCTGCTTGATATCCTTGGCAAGCTCTCGCATGAGCTGTGACTTTTCGTTTGACATCATCTCTAAAATGGTGATTAATTCTAAGCCTTGTCCGATGAGGTTGCCCCATTCTCTAGCATAGTAGGCTGTCAAATATTGCCGCAATAAGGACCCAATGATAGGATAATAGCTCAGCTGACTAAATAGTTTTAGCCGACTACAGGACTTGGCATATAGGTAAAAAGAGCCAATTAGCAACAGCACAAGCAAACAAAAACCTAAGAAATAATGAGGCAAATGAAGCAACAAGTCAGTCAAGGTATTTTGACTCTCTAGCTGAGGGATTAGGTAATGACGCAAGCCTAGCATGATAACCACTAGAAAACCCAAAAGTATAATCGGATAAGTGACTGCCTCGATGGTCTTTCGCTTGATTTGGCGAAATTGACTCAGATAGTCCTGAATTTTTTCCAAGGTTAGCTTGATATTGCCATGCTTATCTGCCAGATTAATTTGTGTCATAACAGCATCAGAGTAACCTAAGGCTGCTAGCATGTCAGCAAGGCCGTTGCCCTTTAATAGGCTTGCTTCCATACTTGTAACATAGACTGGCAGTAGCAGCTGGCTTTTTCTCAAAAAAGCAATGACCTCTGTCAAATTAAAGCCGTTAGACAATAGGTTATAGAGCAATTGGATAAGCTTTTCCTGCTGCTTACTGGATAATTTTTTCAAGCCTTGCCTGCCTGGTATTGAGATGTCCCTCCGCAAGAAGCTGATCAATCTGCTGATTCCACCGGTTGGCTTGATGATGTTCAAATTCCTTTTGTGCACAATCAATTAAAGCACCTCCACTAATAAATCGCTGGTAAGCAACCATTGCTAGACTATTATCCAATTCTGCCCTAGAAATGCCTAATTCTAGCAGTCTAGCGTAAACGCCTGAAATACTCTTTGCATGGACGGTTGAAAAGACCATTGCTCCTGTTAGGCTAGCCCTAATAACCGCTCTAGCAGTCTGTGTATCTCTAATTTCTCCGATAATCAACACATCTGGACGATGACGCAAGGAAAGCTTAATCAGATTATCGTATGTCATGCCAATGCTATCGTTAACCTGTAATTGCAGGAGCTGGTCATTTTTTATTTCCACAGGATCCTCAATACTGATCACCTGAAGCTCCTTGCAATAGTCAGAGACTAGCTGATACATCAGGGTTGTCTTACCTGATCCCACCGGTCCAGAAAAGAGGTAAAGGCCTCTAGCTCCAATAGCTGATGTGACTCGCTCTAAACCATCAAACCAATACCTGAGCTGGCGTTGATGATGATACAAGAGACGAATAACCAAGCTCTCCTGTCCCTGATAATCACCCACAGCTGATAATCGTAGAGACACCTTAGTGTCATCAAGGTCGTAGTCACAAGCACCGAGCTGACAGCGTCTTTTTTCGCCCACATTCATTCCTGCAACGAACTTAAAGTGACTAATAAGATTAGCCATCCGATCACTTTCACAAACATCTATTAGCCTCCTATCATCACCTACCCTCATCAAAAGCTCATAGCCTGTCCCCCTTGGTAGTATATAAATATCCTGAGCCTGCAATTCTTCAGCCTGCCTGATAAGCCGCTTGGCTAATTCTTGAATCATTCTTACCTCCTCACTAAGACTATTCGAAAAATAAAAAAATAGCCTCAAGAAAAAGGCCATTTTTTGATAAATGTTTAACATCAAGTAAGGAATTCAGCACGCTACAAACAGCGCAGAATCCTTTTGCGATGCTATGATGACAAGGTCAAGCCTTAATCACTTAGCTAGTCCAGGCTTTATTTAGAGCCTGGTGAGGCTGCTAAGCTGATCAACAGAGATGACCTCATCTGCCATTTCCCAAATGCTTGGGCTGTGGGTTGCGATGATAATTGTCCGATTTTTATGCCGAAGTGACAGCAAAATAGCCATAATTGCCTTAGAAGCCTCTGGATCAATAGAAGCCGTAGGCTCATCAGCTAAAATAAAGGGAGGATCTTTTAGCATCACCTTAGCTAGGGCAACACGCTGGTATTCACCACCAGACAATTCAAAAACAGGCTTTTCTAAGCTCAGATAATCCAAGCCAACTGCCCTTAGGGCTTCTAATTCCCTTTGCCGGCCTTCCTCCTTGCTTATTTTTTGACCAATTAGCCCTAGCTTCAAATTATCAGCAATCGTCTGACTCTCCAACAGCCCAAAATGCTGAAATAGGTAGCCCAATTCGTGACGGAAAAAATCGCTGGATCTGTATGTTTTCAAGTTTTTTCCACGAAAGAAAATCTCACCCTGATAATCCTCAAGAGCTGCCAGCATATTCATCAAGGTTGTCTTACCACTACCGCTTGACCCAATCAGGGCATAAACCTTTCCAGACTCAAAGGTCATTGACAAATCAGAAAATAAGACACGATCACCAAAGCATTTACTAACCTTTTCTAATCGAATCATACTAAGCTCCTTTCAAAATCAGCAGCGACATCTTATTTTCTATTCTCATTTGCCGATATAGTAGCAATATGGCATTCCCTAGAAATAGGAAGAAAACCAGCAGGCACATAAGAGGATTCTGTGTTAACAGGGCACTAATCACCAATCCAACAAAGAAAACAAGCAGCTGCGACAGCAAATAACGACGATGCAGCTCAAAAAATCTAAGACCAGAGACGCGCTTAATGAAAATATCCCGTCTAAATTCTTCAAAGTAGAGAAGGTTCATTGTGTTAAACATCAACATAGAGGTCGCTATCCCTAATATAGCTCCTGCAATCATCAACCAAATCTCCCTACGAAGATTGTTCAACAATGTCTCATAAATGCGATAGCCAGTTTTTAGCTCTCCTACCCAGTTCTCAATACCGTTTTGCTTGATGAGCGTTTGAGTATCTGCCAACTGATCGAAAAGGAAATAATTTTGTAAAGCAACCTCCCAAAAGGCATAGGCTTGTTCGCCAGTTGACTTAGGCGTCAAAACAACAATAATGGGATCCCTTAAAAACTGCTGATAGGATATCGGTGTTGTGTTATAAAGAAAGCGTTCCTGGCCTGTCTTTGTATAAGAAACAGTAGCAGTCATCGGCTGATGACCCTCACCTGAAGCAAGCCCAGTTACAGCTGATTCAAAGACCGATTGGTACTGTGCAGCCTGTGTTTTCAAATGCTCTGGTAAAAGAAGGACAAATTCTCCAAGGGACAGCTGATTGATTTTTTCACTAATATCAGGTGCCACCTCAACTTTTTGGTGCTTCACATATTGAGGCGTTACAAGCAGCACATTCCCTTGTGGACTGTAATCATTCCAACTAGAAGAGGCTGTTAGCATAGAGAGGCCTGATTGCAGGTCGCGCTCGACTAGGTAATGACGAGACAGGATCGCTCCATGCTCTGAAACAGCCTGATCCATAACATGAAACCAAGTCTTTTGTTTGGCAATAGCTTCCTTCGTATTTCCAATATCTAAGCCATCACGTCCTATTAAAAGAGTAACCAGCCTATCCTCTTGTAGCCAAGCAGCCTGCCCCTGCTTCTGCTGTCTTTCAGCCTGGACATAAAGAAGGGTCCGGCTAGCGCCAAAGGAAACAACCAGCACTGCCAACAATTGGGCAATTAAAATCAAGCTAATGATACCTCTGACAGGTATCTGACCTTTAATCACCTGCATCAAATGCACTCTTTTAATCCCAATTACAAATAAACCAGCAAAGAAAAGGGCAATAGCTATCAGCAAAAGATTATAGCAAACAAGACCTATCCCAATCAGGTAAAGAACAAGCGGTGAAAAAGACATAAGCTGACTCATAATAGCCGCCAGGCTAAGGCCAAGTAGTAGGCCTAGACAGCAATAGCACACATCAGACCTGATTGGATAAAGAAAGATCTGCCAGCGACGTTCACCTGAAATCAAGCGGATACCCACTGCTCGCAGCGTGCGAATATGGCCAATCAAGGTCAAAGCCCCAAAGGTTAGACAGAATATCACAATCCCTAAAGCCTGAGAACCACTGCTAAAAATCAAAACGAGAGTCCCTAAAAATGAAGGCTTCAGCGCTGTCATTTTGGTCATACCGAGCCCAGCTAATGTGTCTCTTAGTCGCTCTACAGTCAAGCCGCCTTTAAGAATAAAGTAATTATTCTCCACACTAAGCCTTGATGGTTCCTCAATAACCTTTTCAGCTAGTCCACCAGGTAGCTTTCCCTTGCCAAATAAGGTATAGGTCACAATAGGTGTACCTTCTGGCCCTGGCTCCTGGTGCTGCATTGCAATTAAGCTGTCTGTTTCATCTGCTAGACGGGTTAAGCCTGCTTCAACCTGATTATAGCTTGCCTTAGGCGAAGCATCTAAAACAACAACAGACGGATAATAATGAGAAACAAAGGTATCTGACCAGATCGTAAATACCCAAACCAAAAAGAGGCTAACTAGTATATTAGACAATATGATAAACAGTCTCTTCATAACCCACTCCTTACCTTAAAAGGGACGGAGTCTCTCCGCCCCTAATAAACACACACTGACCTGCCTATTTCCCTGCATCAAAGGTCACGTGCTCTCCAAAATTAGTATTGATAAAAGCATAGGAGTAGTAACCAGCACCAGACCATGCACGCCTCTGATTATCACGTCCTGAGCTCTCCACAAAGGACCGGTGAGAAGAGGTCAGAAGGTCACCTATTGAAAACGCCTTCAATCATAAAGGACATGGCGATTACCACAATACCACTCAAATCATTAACTATTTAACAAAAATATACCATATTCTGTTAACGTTTACAATGTTATATTTAATCCATTTTTATAAAAAAATAACATTATATCATGCCTCAAATGATTTTATCATAATGAGGCTCGCTATGTTGTTTTCTCTATCCCAATCAGGCACTGCTAGATTAGACATCTTTCCAGACAACAAAAATAGCCTAAGGTCAGCTCTCTAATTAGCTGATCTTAGGCTATTTGAGTGATAATAGATTTGACTGATAGCTGTAAGCCTCTCAGATGCTTAATTTACAGCTAAGGGAGGCTTGTGGGCAGTCATTTCTTTGCTCAAAATATGACTGATAATGATGCTTTGGCACAATGTCTCTATCCTTTAGCAATAAAAGAGAGTGATACTGCTGCAGCTCCTCATCGCAATCCTCACACCATCTTCGCTCATCTTCCCTCCAAAAGGTAGCCAATAAGCTTTTTTGACTGTGGTAGCTGGGATAGCTCTTTTTCATGCGCTGCCATTCTTCCTCAAAATAAGCCAGTGCAGCAGGCCAGCTGTCAAACGATTTCTCCTGAACAATATCGTCTTGCCAACCATCTATAAACCACCAAGGCTCCCAGTCTCCATACATTTCAATCACTTGATACATGTTCTCATTTCCTCTATTGCCTATTATAGCCGAAGAAAGATATTTTTAAAAACATCTGCTCACTGCCTTTTAAGATAGGCCTTGGCATGAGCTTGAGAACGTACCAGCAGCATAAGGGCCTCTGAGCAAAGATGAGTAGCTAGCAGGGTCATGAGAAAGACCAGTTTCCCTTTTGTGGCCGGGGCAAGCTGGTAGGGCCTTAGCAGAAATAGCGAACATTCGATAAACATTGGGTGCAAGAAAAAATAATAATAGCTTAGCTTTTTTAATTTAGCTAAAGAATATTTAGACAGAAGGCTGATACGGACACTGGCATTGAATAAAAAGGTAGTAAACAGCGCAGAAAGCAAGAAGAAATTTTTATCCAGACCCTGATGATGGTAAATAAGCAGGCTTTCCAAGGCCAATAAGATCAGGCAAACAGCCGCCTTTCTCATATACCTCTGAGAAAAAAGCGACGATGAAAAGTGATCATAGAGCAAGCAGCCCGCACAAAGATAAGCAGGGGTGTAAAAAATACCATTGCGACTTGTTTGAAAAATGTGCATGTAGCCTGTCAGCAAAGGCTCAAAAGGCGTCGAGCTTAAAAAATGAGAATAGGTTTCCATACTCCCTAGTAAATACAAGCCCGCCACTATGATGAGCGTTACCTTCTTACCAAAGGTCTTCAGAGAAAGCTGAACAAGCACCCACCCCAGCCATAAAGCAGGAATATACCACAGATGATAGCACATCCCAAAATAACTAAGGGCTAAACACAAGCCAAGGGGAAGATAATGCTTAGGCAGACGAAGCGACTCAAAAAAGGCATAAGCATAAGGGAGGTAAATCAGAGACCAAAGCAAATAGGTTTTTAGTATTTGCTTGAAGTACTGCTTTTCCCGATTCGCCTCTCTAAGGCGGCCTCTTAGAAAAAAGGCGGTACAAATGAGAAAATAAGGCACCGCCATTCTTCCTAAAAAGCTTTTCAAAAAGAAATGCAGCGGCTCATACTGAAACAGCCTACCGCTATGAATAACAATAACCATTATGGCAAAACAGTATTGTAACAGGCTTACCACAGAGGTATTGAGGCTGTCAGTGACTTTCTGGCTCTCTTTTGTCATCAATTCAATCACTTTCTTTTAAGAGATTAATATACGTATAACTTTTAGTATTTATCGCATTTGTCTCTCATTTTGATTAATATTGTTTTTATCATAGCGTAATATAACCAATTAATCTAATGATTTTAGCATAACAAAAGGAGCTAAGGCTAGCTCCTGAACATCACAAAAGAGCAGACGAACTTCATCTCCTCTCGTGCTTAGATATAAGCCACCCACTACAGTTAACATGGAGCCATAAAACGAAGGAATTAACTCCTTCGTTTTCTTTCAATTTTTCTTGGAATATTTTTATAGACTTTTCTTACGGATATAGTAAGAATAACTACCAGCAATAATGACATAATTCAATAAAAGACATAATTAATCACAACTTGATTGTCTTTCTAACAAATCCATTCCCTGCCTGGATCATTAGTATACGAAAAAAATGATAGGTAAAACTATACCCAATAGGCAGAAAAAAACTTTCCAAAAAATAGTATTATTTTTAAATAATTTATCAACAAACACCAATAATATCAAATTAATTGCTAAACACAGTATTTTTAAATATAATGCTATCATTGTGAAGCCACCCAATGTATCACACCTCTTGGAAAAGTTCCTACAAAGGCAACAATTACTCCTCTTCCTGCAGCATTAGCATAAGATATTGATGCAGACACAACTCCTAAAGCGGCTGCAAGTACCTTAGATACTATAGGGTCTGGAATAAGACCTGACAAAGCAGTTGATCCCCAGCCTAGTGCAGATAATCTATTCGCATTGGTACTATCTAAATAAAGATCATAGCCTTTCCAAGTAAAAACAATTTTATTTACCCCAGTAAATGATCTAGGACTAAATATATCTCTTATAGTAACAGAATTTTCAGTAAAAATTGCTTCTTGTCTATCTAAATCAATAGAAGATAAAACTGCTTGTTTATATTTTTCTGTTATAGTAACTTCTTGAGTACCTTCATCAATATTTAAATACCCATCAGATTTTAAAATAGTTATTACTTCAGTTTGATCAATTTCTGGAATAGAGGCATCAGCATTAGCCGAAATAGTACCGTAAGTTAAAATTGCAAGCGCAGCGATACTAGAATAAATAAGTTTTTTTAGTCTCATAATCTACTCCTTTTTAATCTCTAAAATTAAAACAAACAATCTTTACCGGTAATAGTTAATTTTACTACTAAAAATAAACTCCTTTCTGGTAAAATGAACCACCTAAGAAACCTACATGTACAGAATAACATATATTTTCCTTAAAAATAAGACTATATTTTAAAAAAACAAATGATAAAATTAAATTTTGGAAGCTTTTTTTATAATAAAATAATTTATCGATTTTTCCACTATTAAGTTATTTTGATTAACATTTTTAAAATAGTTTTGTCTATCTACATACAATATAAAGACTATATCACTAATGCCATTGAACTACCTTATTCTAACGCCAAGTTTGAAGCGACTAGCAAACTGATCAAAGACATCAAGCGCAATGCATTTGGATTCAGAAACGTTGACAATTTCAAGAAACTTATCTATGCTTGCTTTGAACATGACAAAAGAGAAGACGACCTTCGTCTCCTCTCGTGCTTAGTTATCAGTCACCTACTATAGTTGACATGGAGCCCAATTAATCTAATGATTTTAGCATGATAAAAGGAGCTAAGGCTAGCTCCTTTTATTTCTTATTCCTTAATAATTGCTGGCTCTTCTGTAGCTTCAGCTTCTTCGATAACCTCAACCTCATTGATAGCTTGCGGTTCAATGTTACGGTAACGAACCATACCAGTACCTGCTGGAATGATCTTACCAATGATAACATTTTCCTTAAGCCCCAATAGATGGTCTTTTTTGCCTCGGATAGCAGCGTCTGTCAGCACGCGAGTGGTTTCCTGGAAGGAAGCTGCTGATAGGAATGAGTTAGTCTCAAGTGAGGCTTTTGTGATTCCCATAAGCACTGGACGAGAGGTCGCAGGAATACCTCCAGAGATAACAATCTCCTTATTGGCATCTGTAAAGTCTGCAATATCCATTAAGGTTCCTGGCAGAAGATCTGTATCACCTGGATCCATGACACGTACCTTGCGAAGCATTTGACGAACCATAACCTCAACGTGCTTGTCTCCGATTTCTACCCCTTGGCTGCGGTAAACCTTTTGAACCTCAGCAAGCAAGTAGGTCTCAACTGACAAGGTATCACGAACCTCAAGGAGGTGCTTAGGCTGGATTGACCCTTCTGTAAGGGCAGCTCCACGATTGACCTCATCACCAACCTCAACCTTCATACGCGCTGTAAATGGCACAACATATTCACCCATGCCTGTTTTACCTTGAACGTAGACCTTCTTAGTACGAGTTGATGCGTCCTCTTCAATCTCAATAACAGTCCCCTTAACCTCTGTGATAACTGCTTCCCCTTTAGGGTTGCGCGCTTCAAAGATTTCTTGGATACGAGGAAGACCCTGTGTGATATCGGTATTAGAGGCAACCCCTCCTGTGTGGAAGGTACGCATGGTCAGCTGAGTACCAGGCTCACCAATAGATTGGGCAGCGATAGTACCAACAGCCTCACCAACCTCAACCGCATCACCTGTCGCTAGGTTGATACCGTAACAGTGACGACACACTCCATGACGAGTAGCACAGGTAAATACTGAGCGAATGGTAACCTCTTCAACACCAGCATCAACAATCTTGCGAGCCATGTCCTCAGTGATTAATTGGTCAGCACCAATCAATACCTCACCAGTTTCAGGGTGCTTGACTGATTTACGAGTGTATCGACCCTGCAAGCGCTCCTCAAGTGTTTCAGTGACTTCCTTGCCATCTGTGATAGCTCGAATAAGAAGGCCTCGGTCTGTACCACAATCGTCCTCACGAATGATGACATCTTGCGCAACATCAACTAAACGACGTGTCAGATAGCCTGAGTCAGCTGTCTTAAGAGCCGTATCAGTCATACCCTTACGAGCACCATGAGTTGAGAAGAACATTTCCAAAACAGACAAGCCTTCGCGGAAGTTAGACAGGATAGGAAGCTCCATAATACGGCCATTAGGAGCAGCCATCAAGCCACGCATACCGGCAAGCTGCGAGAAGTTAGAGATGTTACCACGCGCTCCTGAGTCCATCATCATAACGATTGGGTTCTTAGGATCCTGTGTTTCAATCAGACGCTTCTCAAGGGCTTCTTTTGCCTCGCGCCATGTTGTTGTGACTGCAACATAGCGATCATCATCAGTCATCAAGCCTCGACGGAAGGCCTTATTAATTTCCTCAACACGATGGTGAGCAGCCTCGATGATCTCAGCCTTGTTGTCAATAACCGGAATATCAGCGATCCCAACCGTCAAGCCCGCAAGGGTTGAATGATAGTAGCCAAGGTCCTTCAAGCGGTCAAGAAAGGCCGATGTTTCTGTTGTACGGAAACGCTTGAAGGTTTCCGCAATGATGTTACCAAGATTTTTCTTCTTGAAGGGCACATTGATCGGTAAGCTATCAATAACCTCCTGAATATTCTGACCTGGCTTCAAGAAATATTTATCTGGAGTGCCCTCTGTCAAGTTAGCATTATTTGGCTCTTGGAGGTAAGGAAGGTCCTCTGGCATGATGTCATTAAACAAGATCTTACCGACCGTTGTCACCATGATTTTGTGTCTTTGACTATCCTTCCAAAGCTTGCTTGGCATACTGTCAACAGCAATACCAACACGACTATGAAGGTGAACATAGCCATTACGGTAAGCCATTACCGCTTCGTCCTTGTCCTTAAAGACCATACCTTCGCCTTCACGACCAGCATCTTCCATTGTTAGGTAGTAGTTTCCTAGCACCATATCCTGAGAAGGTGTTACAACTGGCTTACCGTCCTTAGGGTTAAGAATATGCTCAGCAGCAAGCATCAACAAACGAGCCTCTGCCTGTGCTTCCTCTGAAAGCGGCACGTGAATAGCCATTTGGTCTCCGTCAAAGTCGGCATTGTAGGCCTCACACACAAGCGGGTGAAGACGAAGAGCCTTACCATCAATAAGCACCGGCTCAAAGGCCTGAATCCCTAATCTGTGAAGGGTAGGTGCGCGGTTAAGCAGGACTGGATGCTCCTTGATAACCTCTTCTAGAATATCCCAGATACGCTCATCGCCACGCTCAACCATACGCTTAGCTGCTTTGACGTTGCCGGCAAATTCGCGGGCAACAATCTCACGTATCACAAATGGCTTGAAAAGCTCAATAGCCATCTCACGTGGTACACCACATTGGTACATTTTTAGCGTTGGACCCACAGCAATAACTGAACGACCTGAGAAGTCAACACGCTTCCCAAGCAGGTTTTGACGAAAACGCCCTTGTTTTCCTTTAAGCATGTGGCTCAAGGATTTAAGCGGACGACTACCAGGTCCTGTAATAGGACGACCACGACGACCATTATCAATCAAAGCATCAACCGCCTCTTGCAGCATACGCTTTTCATTTTGCACAATGATACCAGGCGCATTAAGCTCCAACAAACGTGCTAAACGATTATTACGGTTAATGACACGACGGTAAAGGTCATTCAAGTCTGAGGCTGCAAAGCGGCCACCGTCCAATTGCACCATAGGACGAAGATCTGGTGGAATGACCGGCAAGATGTTCAGGATCATCCATTCTGGCTTATTGCCTGATTTATGAAAGGCATCAAGCACATCTAACCGACGAACAGCCTTGATACGCTTTTGGCCTGTTGCTGTTTTTAATTCTTCCTTTAGCTCAGCAATTTCTGTGACCAAATCAACACGCTTTAGGAGGTCTTGAATAGCCTCTGCCCCCATTTTAGCAATGAATGAGCCATGTCCATATTCTTGGATTTTTTCACGATATTCACGCTCTGTCAATAGTGATTTTGGCTCAAGCGGTGTGTCCTTTGGATCAATAACCACATAAGCCGCAAAATAGATTACCTCCTCAAGAGCACGAGGACTCATATCAAGAGTCAAGCCCATACGAGATGGGATTCCCTTAAAATACCAGATATGTGAGACAGGTGCCTTCAGCTCAATGTGTCCCATGCGTTCACGACGAACCTTTGCACGCGTTACCTCGACCCCACAACGGTCACAGACAATGCCCTTATAGCGAATACGTTTATATTTGCCACACGCACACTCCCAATCCTTGGTTGGTCCAAAAATGACTTCGTCAAAAAGACCCTCACGTTCTGGTTTTAATGTACGGTAGTTGATTGTTTCAGGTTTTTTAACTTCACCATAGGACCATGAACGGACCTTACTTGGTGAAGCTAATGTGATTTGCATACTTTTAAAACGATTTACGTCAACCACTAGTTTTACCTTTCTGCCTTTGATGACTTACTAGCAGCTAGGGCAAATAGCCCTAGTCTAGTCATTATTTCTGTTACAAATGTTTATGATTTAGTTGTCTTCAGTTGATTCAGCAATATCTTGAGTTTCCTGAGCCTGCTTTTCACGCGCTTTTTCAAGATCGTCAACGTGCATCACGTCATCGTCTTCGCCTTCATCAAGATCACGAAGCTCAACTTCATTATCGTCTTCATCAAGGACACGCATATCAAGACCAAGTGATTGCAATTCTTTCACAAGAACGCGGAAAGATTCTGGTACACCAGGCTTTGGAATTGGCTTACCTTTGGTAATCGCCTCATAAGCTTTCAAGCGACCATTCACATCGTCTGACTTATAGGTCAAGATTTCCTGAAGAACGTTTGAAGCACCATAAGCCTCAAGAGCCCATACCTCCATCTCACCAAAACGTTGGCCACCAAACTGAGCTTTACCTCCAAGCGGCTGTTGGGTAACCAGTGAGTATGGTCCTACAGAACGCGCGTGAAGCTTATCATCAACCATGTGGTGAAGCTTAATCATATACATGACACCAACTGACACACGATTATCAAACGGCTCACCAGTACGGCCATCATAAAGAACAGTCTTAGCATCGCTATCCATACCTGCTTCACGAACAGTTTCCCAAAGGTCCTCAGACGTAGCTCCGTCAAAGACCGGTGTTGCGATATGGATACCCAAATTACGAGCAGCCATACCTAGGTGAAGCTCCATAACCTGTCCAATGTTCATACGAGACGGCACCCCAAGAGGGTTCAGCATGATGTCAACAGGGGTTCCGTCTGGCAGATATGGCATATCCTCAACCGGTACAATACGTGAGACGACACCCTTGTTACCATGACGCCCGGCCATTTTATCTCCGACCTTGATTTTACGCTTTTGAGCAATGTAAACACGCACCAGCATATTAACACCTGATTGAAGCTCATCACCATTTGCGCGTGTAAAGATCTTCACATCACGTACAATCCCGTCACCACCATGAGGAACACGTAACGAGGTATCACGAACCTCACGTGATTTATCACCAAAGATAGCATGCAGGAGACGTTCTTCAGCAGAAAGGTCTTTTTCACCCTTAGGAGTTACCTTACCAACAAGAATATCGCCTTCCTTGACCTCTGCACCGATACGGATAATACCCATTTCATCAAGGTCCTTGAGGGCTTCTTCACCAACGTTTGGCACTTCACGTGTGATTTCCTCAGGTCCAAGCTTTGTGTCGCGTGTTTCTGATTCAAACTCCTCCAAGTGAACAGAGGTATAAACGTCCTCCTTCACAAGACGCTCACTCATGATAACCGCGTCCTCAAAGTTGTACCCTTCCCAGGTCATGTAAGCAACGATTGGATTTTGACCAAGAGCCATCTCACCTTTTTCCATAGAAGGGCCATCAGCGATAAAGTCACCCTTTTCAACAATATCACCTATTTTAACAAGGGTTCGTTGGTTGTAGGCAGTACCAGAGTTTGAACGGCGGAATTTTGTGATGTGGTAAACATCAAGTGAACCGTCCTCACGACGCACCTCTACTCTTTCAGCATCTGAAAAGACAACCTTACCATTATGCTGGGCAATTACCGCAGCACCTGAATCATGAGCTGCTTGATATTCCATACCCGTACCAACATAAGGAGCCTTTGGATCAATCAATGGCACAGCCTGACGCTGCATGTTAGCTCCCATTAGGGCGCGGTTGGAGTCATCGTTTTCAAGGAAAGGAATACATGCTGTCGCAACAGCGACTACCTGCTTAGGAGACACGTCAACAAAGTCAACCTGACTAGCAGGAAACTCTTGGTTATTACCTTGGTGACGTCCCATGACAATCTCTTCAGCAAAGGTACCGTCTGGATTGAGCTTAGAATTAGCCTGAGCCACTGTAAACTCATCCTCTTCATCAGCAGTTAGCCAAACAATCTCATTAGTCACTCGGCCAATCACACGATCAACCTTACGGTAAGGGGTTTGAATAAAGCCGTATTTGTTCAGATGTCCAAATGAAGACAGGTTATTAATCAAACCGATATTTGGCCCTTCAGGTGTTTCAATCGGACACATACGACCATAGTGAGTGTAGTGCACGTCACGCACCTCATAGCCAGCACGATCACGTGTCAAACCACCAGGTCCTAAGGCAGACAAACGACGTTTGTGCGACAACTCAGACAATGGGTTGTGCTGATCCATGAACTGTGATAGCTGTGAAGAACCAAAGAATTCTTTGACAGCCGCCGTTACAGGACGAATGTTAATAATCTGTTGTGGAGTCAACACATCGTTATCCTGTACAGACATACGCTCGCGGACATTGCGCTCCATACGAGCAAGACCAATACGGAATTGGTTAGCAAGCAATTCACCAACTGCACGGATACGACGATTACCTAAGTGGTCAATGTCATCGACCTTTCCAAGACCTTCAGCAAGGTTAAGGAAATAAGACATCTCAGCCAAAATATCAGCCGGAGTAAGGGCACGAACCTTATCATCTGGGTTAGCATTACCAACGATCGTCACCACACGATCAGGATCAACTGGTGAAACCACCTTGAATTTTTGTAGGATCACAGGCTCTGTCACCACCGCATAATCGTTTGGTGTGTAGACAAACTTGTTCAAATCCCCATCAAGCTGCTCTTCGATTGACTCAATCACACTACGAGTCATCTCTGTTCCAGCCTCAACCAGAATCTCTCCAGTCTCACTATCTATTAGATTTTCAGCAATAATTTGATTCAAAAGACGTGTCTTGATGTTCAGCTTTTTATTAATCTTATAACGGCCAACTGCTGCCAAGTCATAACGGCGAGCATCAAAGAAACGAGCTGTCAAAAGGCTGCGTGAGCTATCAGCTGTCTTTGGCTCACCTGGTCTTAAGCGTTCATAAATTTCCTTAAGAGCCTCATCTGTACGTGAATCGCTTTGGTTTTTATGAATATCCTTTTCAATGGTATTGCGAACAAGCTCACTATCACCAAAAATATCAATAATTTCGTCATCACCAGAAAAACCAAGTGCACGCACTAGCGTTGTAAATGGGATTTTACGCGTACGGTCAATACGAGTATAAGCAATATCCTTTGAGTCAGTTTCTAGCTCTAGCCAAGCACCACGATTAGGGATAACTGTTGAGCCATAACCAACCTTACCATTTTTATCAACCTTGTCATTGAAATAAACACCAGGAGACCGAACCAGCTGAGAAACAATAATACGCTCTCCACCGTTGATGATAAAGGTTCCCATTTCAGTCATAATCGGAAAATCACCAAAAAAGACCTCTTGTGTTTTGATTTCGCCAGTTTCCTTATTAATCAGGCGGAAGGTCACAAAGATTGGTGCAGAATAGCTTGCATCATGGATACGAGCCTCTTCAAGGGTATATTTAGGCTCCTTAAATTCGTAACCAACAAACTCAAGCTCCATCGTGTCTGTAAAGTTTGAGATTGGAAGCACATCTTCAAATACTTCCTTCAAGCCTGAATCTAAGAAATCTTGGAATGAATCAGTTTGAATTTCAATCAAATTTGGTAAATCAAGAACCTCTTTGATTCTTGAAAAACTACGACGGGTACGATGTTTCCCGTATTGAACGTCATGTCCTGCCAAGTTTTTAGCTCCTTTTTCTTTTTAAGCTTTGCTATCAAGCAAACAATTGCAACATCAATATTTGTCTTAAGTGGTATTTTTAGAATCTTTAAATTTTTGTTACAAAATTGATTTTTATCTAAAAATAGGCACAAAAAGAGCAGCTAAATCGGACCTTATCAGTGTGATTTAACTGCTGTTCTTTCTAGCTGGACAATATTTCAGCTAGATTAGACGACAAATAGTTATAGATATTATACACTATTTGTCTGGAAAATACAACTAATTTCTTCTACCACTAAAACCTCCCCAGGCTTTTTGATAGTCTGCGTCTGTTCCACCAATGGCAAACCTATAGGTAGTTGCTCCGGGTCCCTTTTGAGCCCAAAGGCTGGTTGTTAGCTCTCCACCGATGGAGATGGTTTGGCCATTGATCGTCACTGTACCCGGCTTTAGACCAGTGGCCTTCAAGACAGAAGCCTTGATAACACCAGGATCCAGTGAAAACCGCTGACCAAGGCCAAAAAGATTGGGATCAGCCTGACTGATGGCATTAACCAAATAAGCCATATAATTTGAATTATTATTGTATCCCGTCAGTGGTGCAAGCGAGGTATTGTCATCATGGCCTGCCCAACCACCCAAAGTAACCCTTGGAGTAGCTAAGACCAGCCAGACATCGGTATAATTTTCGGTTGTTCCTGTTTTACCTATCCAGTCAGCACCTGCAAGGCTTGGGTTGATCCCTGCTAATCGGCTTTTAAAAGTGGTTGTTGCCCCAGATGAAATCGGCCCTCTCAAGAGCTCCTGTAAAATCGTTGCTGTCGGAGCTGAGAAAATACGAACCGGCTTGGCCTCATGCTGATAAACAACGGATCCATCACTAGCTGTGATACTAGCCACCATATATTGCTTTTGATAAAGACCATTATTAGCAATCATCTGATAAGCATTGGTCTGCTGGGCTACCGAGGTCTCAATCCCACCACCAAGTGGCAGACTTTCAATGGAATAATCAGCAATCCGATATCCCATTTTACTCATATAGTTTTCAACATCAACGCCCTTATCACGCAGCAGCTTTTGAGTCCAAAAGGCTGGAATATTCCATGAGGTATTAAGCGCCTCCTGCAGGGGCATCATTGCTGTTCCTTCACTATCGACGTGCATGATTTTTTGACCGCTGGAATAGGTCGTCGGATAGTTGGATAGGACACTAGCACTTCCCATTAATCCCTGATCAATGGCAGGTCCATAAGCAATAATCGGCTTAATGCTAGAGCCTGGAGAGCGAACAGTATTAAAGGCATGATTGTTTTGATTTTGAGCATAGTCTCTCCCACCAATAAAGCCCAAAACAGCACCTGTAGCATTGTCCGTTAGGACATTGCCCATCTGCACTGTCCCAGTGCCATCATCTAACAAGCCACCAAACTGAGCTGCCGCTTTTTGCATCACCTGATGGATTGGCTTATTGATTGTTGTTTTGACAGTGTAGCCGCCATGCTGCAGCTCAGTTAAGGCTCGCTCCTCATAGGCAGCCTTAGTCTCATCATTTTTTAAATCTTTAGCAGGCACCTTATCTCGCTTAATCAGATAGCTATACATGGCCTTTTGTGCCTCTGCCAAGACAGAATAGTAGAGGTAATCATGAGTATTGGCAGTGACTGTTTCAGGTTTGATAAAATCATTGCTAATAGGATATGCCTTATAATCACGATATTCTTTTTCTGTCAGCACACCTGTTCGATACATATTGTAGAGGACATTTTGCTGGCGCTTAATCCCATAGGCCATATCATCGGCTGATTTTAACTGCCCTGTCGGCAAATACGGCGAATAAACAATCGGGCTTTGCGGAAGCCCTGCCAAAAAGGCCGCCTGCGGAACCGTCAAATCCTTGGCAGAGACTCCAAAAATGCCACGCGCAGCCTCCTCCACACCTGCAATGTTTTGTCCCTTATTATTACGACCAAAAGGCGACACGTTTAAATAATGTGATAAAATATCGTCCTTTGACATGTAACGCTCTAAGGCCAGTGCATAGATAATTTCCTTTGATTTTCGCCTAAAGGTCGGATCATCGCCCAAGACTTGCTGCTTAATCAACTGCTGTGTCAGCGTAGAGCCACCACTTGACTCCCCAAAGCCCAAAACAGAGGCCAGAGTCGCACGAAAAATCGCCTTTGGCACAATGCCATTATGGCGCTGAAAGTTGTCGTCCTCAGTTGAGACAATAGCCTTTTTGATATTGTCTGAAATCGCATCATTAGCAACCGGTGTCCTAAGCAGATCCGTATCAATGCCTGAAATCAAGCTATTATCTGAATAGGTAATCTGTGACATCATGGTCAATGATTCAACCTGCTTGACAAGACTTTCCTTACTTGGAATTTTTAC
This sequence comes from Streptococcus equi subsp. equi, assembly GCA_900637675.1. NCBI lineage: Bacteria > Bacillati > Bacillota > Bacilli > Lactobacillales > Streptococcaceae > Streptococcus > Streptococcus equi. Next base: position 102,889 of record LR134389.1, on the reverse strand, counting down.
CGAGTCAATTTGACTGGCTAAATAGCCAAAGGCCATACCAGCACCCAGCATGCCAAATAAAAAGACAGCTACATAAAAAAAGCTCGACATGAATTTTAATGTGCGCAAAAAGACCGTTCCAAAATCAACTAATTCTAATCGCTGATGATTTTTGCTTGTTTGATTCTTTTTCCATTTCACCATAACGTACCTCAATCTTCATTATACCAAACTTTGATTAAGCTTGCACAGCCACAGTCATTTTTGATATAATGATTCGGAAATCATAAAGAAAATGGAGAAAGCCTATGAATATTTTTGAAGAACTCAAAGCTCGTGGCTTGGTCTTTCAGACGACCGATGAAGAAGCCCTTGTCAAAGCATTAACAGAAGGGCAAGTATCCTATTACACTGGCTATGATCCAACAGCTGATAGCCTGCATCTTGGTCATCTCGTTGCCATTTTGACATCACGTCGCTTGCAGCTAGCAGGACACAAGCCCTACGCTCTTGTCGGTGGGGCAACTGGGCTGATTGGTGATCCGTCCTTTAAAGACGCTGAGCGTATCCTACAAACCAAGGAAACCGTTCTTGATTGGAGCCAAAAGATTAAAGAACAACTCTCTTGCTTTCTTGACTTTGACAACGGTGAAAACAAGGCTGAGCTTGTCAACAACTATGACTGGTTCTCACAGATTAGCTTTATTGACTTCCTTCGTGATGTCGGCAAGCACTTCACTATCAATTACATGATGAGCAAGGATTCAGTGAAAAAACGTATCGAAACCGGAATTTCCTACACCGAATTTGCATATCAGGTCATGCAAGGCTACGATTTTTACGAGCTAAATGCTAAGCACAATGTGACACTGCAAATCGGCGGCTCTGACCAGTGGGGTAATATGACAGCAGGTACCGAATTGCTCCGCAAAAAAGCTGACAAGACTGGACATGTGATGACAGTGCCATTGATTACAGATGCAACAGGTAAAAAATTCGGCAAGTCAGAGGGTAATGCGATTTGGCTTGACGCTAAAAAAACATCTCCTTACGAGATGTACCAGTTCTGGTTAAATGTTATGGACGATGATGCGGTACGCTTCCTGAAGATCTTCACCTTCTTATCACTTGATGAGATTGCTGCTATTGAGGAGCAGTTCAACGCAGCACGCCATGAGCGCCTTGCTCAAAAGACACTTGCGCGTGAGGTGGTGACACTGGTTCATGGAGAGGCAGCCTACCAGCAAGCCCTCAATATTACCGAACAGCTTTTTGCAGGAGCTATCAAAAACCTTTCAGCAGCTGAGCTTAAGCAAGGCTTAAGCAATGTCCCTAACTATCAGGTTCAAGCAGAAGACAGCCTAAATATCGTGGATATGTTAGTCACAGCAGGCATTTCACCATCAAAACGTCAGGCGCGTGAGGATTTACAAAATGGCGCGATCTACCTCAATGGAGAACGACTTCAGGATCTGGATTACAGCTTATCTACAGCAGATCGCATTGACAATCAGTTGACCGTCATTCGCCGCGGCAAGAAAAAATACGCTGTACTAACCTACTAATCACAGACAGCTAGGAAAATCTTGCTTTGGATGATTATTTTTGACGTATAAAGGACAGCAGGTTAACCACAAGGAAGATCGCAATAAAAATCATCGTAATGGTCGCACTTGCCGGCGTTTCCCAAAAATAGGACAAGAAAATACCAGACAGCATGCCTGTAAAGCCAATCATAATCCCAAGAAAAATAACTGATTTAAAGTTTTTCCCAAGCCGCATAGCAATACTTGCTGGCAAAACCATAATCGTTGATACCAAAAGGGCCCCTGCCGCTGGGATCGTTAGAGCAATAGCAACACCTGTCACAATATTAAACAAGACAGACATGACACGCACCGGCAAGCCATCGACGTAGGCTGTGTCCTCATCGAAGGTCAAGATATACATTGGACGAATAAATAATATCGTCAAGGCTAAAATAATCAAAGCAATGACAAATAAGGCAGCAACCTGCTCCGTACTAATAGTAATGATAGAGCCAAAAAGGTATTGCTCCAAGCTCATACTAGAAGAGCTAGTTGACTTACTCATGATAATCAAGGAAATAGCCAGCCCCAAGGACATTAGGATAGCTGTCGAAATCTCCATATAGTGCTTATAAACCACCCTAAGATATTCTAGCAAGATGGCAGCTAGCACCACCACAATAATCGTTGTGAAGGTTGGCGAAACACCAAGAACAACACCAAAGGCCACACCAGCCAGAGAAACGTGGCTAAGCGTATCACTCAACAAGCTTTGACGACGCAAAATCAAAAAGATACCCAAAATCGGAGCAAAGATACTGATCGCCACAACAGCCATAACAGCACGCTGCATAAAATCATAAGATAAAATCTCAAGCATGGAATGACCCTCCTTTGCTCTCATCAGCCTCAGCATCATGAATGTTGAAGCAACGCCAAGGAAGCCGTTGATTTCTAATCAAATGAATATTGCGATCAGCATAAGCCTTGACCTCCTCTGGGTCATGTGTAATCATCAAAACAGCCTTACCATGTCTATGAGCGCTGTGGTGCATCAACTCATAAAAAGTATCTGTTGTTCCACTATCCATTCCTGTGGTCGGCTCATCAAGCACAAAAATATCGGGGTCAGAAGCAAACATACGCGCAATAACCACACGCTGCTTTTGACCACCTGATAGACTCCCTATTCTCTTATGCCGACTATCCCACATGCCAACAGACTCCAAGCTTGTCCGAACATGCTCCTCATCGTGCTTACTTAGTCTGGTAAACCAACCACTTCTAGGATATCTGCCTGATTTAACAAATTCATAAACAGTCGACGGAAAGCCTGCATTAAAGCTGGCAACCTGCTGTGGCAAGTAAGCAATTCTCAGCTTTTTCCCATGAATGTTCTGTTTAGCTATAGTCACCTGCCCAGCCCTTGGCTTTAAAATCCCCAAGGTCGCCTTGATCAGGGTTGACTTGGCAGCACCATTTTCACCAGTCAATGTGACAAATTCTCCACTATCCAAATGATAGCTGATTCCCTCTAAAACAGGCTCACTGTCATACTGGAACGAGAGATTTTCCACCGATATGTATCTCATTATTACCCTTCTAACTCCTCCGCAAAAGCAGTGATAAATTTTTCAACAATCACCTGCTCCTCCGCAGAAAAATGTGCCAACAAACGATGATAAACAGCTAGTGTTTTATCGTGATGATGTGTATGCTCCTTAGCGATTGGCCTTGCTAGATCAGTCAGTTCAAAATAGGTTACTCGAGCATCAACGGTATCCTTTGTTCCTGCTAGCATTTCTTGCTTGATCAAGCCTTTAATCGCTTTAGTTACTGCTGCTTGACTGATATTTAGCCTTTTTGCCAAATCTGTATTGGTTAGCTTTTCCTGTGACAAAAGCATCAAAATATGCTCCTGAGTATTTGTTAATTTGACATCACTCTGACAAGCCCCAAAGAGCAGCTCATGCTGATTTTCAGCCTTTAACAAAATACGATTAACCAAATTATCAAGCTTTTTTTCTAAAATTGTCATGATTTCCCTCTCCTCATTAACCAGTTAATTATAACATGACGCCCCAAAAGACGCAACTTCAAGGCTGATCTACAGCGTTCTAACCTTGTAGACTTCCTTACAAAAGCCTTTCAGGCTATTCACCACACGATTGGCCTGCTTTTCTGTTTGACATAGGGCAAATACCGTTGGACCACTTCCTGTCATCAGGGCAATGTCTGCTCCTGACTGCAGCATTTTATCCTTAACCTTTTGAATAAACGGCCGTTTAGCAATGGAAATATCCTCTAAGGAATTTCCCATCGTTGCAAGCAAGCGCTGATAATCACCTGCCTCAATGGCTGAAACCAGATCCTCAATCGGCACTCGAGATATCGTCTCACAATCAATATCCCAAAAAATCGTTCTAGTAGAAATGCCAAATTCTGGCTTCACTAGAACCACCCAAGAGGACAAGCGGCCATTGATTGGCTTAACCACCTCGCCTTTGCCAGTCACTTGGGCGCAGCCTGCAAAAAGACAATAAGGCACATCGCTACCAATCTGCATGCCAATGTCAATCATCTGACGGGGACTAAGCTTTAGCTGCCACAGCTGATTCAATGCTCTGATTGCTGCAGCCGCATCACTTGAGCCACCTCCCATACCAGCACAAACAGGTACCCTCTTATCCAAGAAAATAGAGACACCTGTTGAGATTTGAAATCGCTCTTTCAGCAAATAAGCCGCCTTGTAAACGTCATTGTGCTCATTAATAGGCAATCTAGGGCAATTAGAGGTCAATAAAATCCTATCCTCCTCTAAATGATCCACTGTAATATAATCACAAAGATCTACACTAACTAGAACCATAGATAGGTCATGATAGCCATCTGGTCGCTTGCCTTGAATATCTAAGCCTAGATTTATTTTTGCAGGAGCTCTCTCAATGATTGCAGTCATAATACTCCTTTATTTGATGTCATTATAGTATCAAATATACACAATCTTCATGAAAAATTCAAATAAATACAGTTAGTATCTAATGATGCATAGACAGCGTGTTTGTATCAAAACAGCCAACCATTTGTCCCTACTAGCGTGAGGCTTCACCAGATCAGCAGCCAAAAAACGACAACTACTAGCATAGCAAGCAAAGCTAAGACAGCAGCAGTCTCTATGACCACTTGATCGCTCCATATTGCCCCACTAACTCAAAGCACATATCAATCTTGCTCTTAAAGTAGGGAATAAAATACCAGCATCAATCATGGCTAAAATCTCATCACGACTAGCCCATCGAACAGCCTGTACCTCCTCTGTCTGAAGAACTAGCTTCCTTACATCAACAGCCTGCAAAATCAAAAAAGTATCGTCAAAGCCATTATCAAAGGTAATTGAAAAATGAGGCCTTACACCAGCTAAATCAAGAGTAAGTCCTAGCTCCTCCTTCAGTTCTCTCATCACTGCCTCTTGTGACGTCTCACCTGCAAGAGCGCTGCCGCCTACCGTTATATCCCAATAGCTGGGCCAACCCTCTTTATCCTTTTGCCGCTGCTGAATCAGCATTTCTCCCTTGTCATTAAAGACACAGGCGTGAACCACTAAATGATAAGCACCCTCTACAAAAGCAGCTCCACGCTCCATGAGTCTACCAGTCTTAAGACGATTCATCGTATAAATGTCCCAATACTCAACCATACAAACACACCTCCTGATACAGCTATTACCAGATCCAGTATATTAATCATATCACAATAAGCATATCCAAAACAACCAGGTCCAGACAAAACAACAATTACCAACCTAGCTTAATTCTTTTTTCTACAATTCCCTACCTTAAAATGCCTCGCATAGAAAATGGACAAAAAGATCTGTTTTCCCGAGACGTATCAAAAAGCTCACCACGCTAACAAACTGGTAGTTAAGATCCCCAAGCGTCTTACTCAGTTAACGATATGGTGATACACACAGCTGACTTGCCTCATCATATTAGTTACAAAAAACCTTAAAGGCTCAACCCAAAAGCACACCAACTACATCACCCCATGAAAGAGGAAGACAAAACATCTACTGCTGCAAGCAAAAAGAGACCCCATTAGGGCCTCTCTAGTGCTCATATCAGCTTTTAAACTAATCAATCGCCTTCAAGCTAAAGGCTATCATTTAGTAGGAGAAAGTTGCAAAAGCTAATTTAGTTGTTTTTTCTTTTTAGAGTTAGCAGGCCTGCGCTGGCAATGACGCCGAGAGCTGCAAGGGTGAAGAATGGGTGATTTGTCTCTCCTGTAGCTGGTAATATACCCTTTTGAGCTGCTGGAGCCGCTGATTTGCTTGGTGCTGACTTAGGCGCTGGTACCTTAGGACTAGCTGACTGCTGCTCTGAAGTCTTTGGTACCTGTGGAGCAGGAGATTGCTCCGGGGCCTTTGGAGCTGATGGTTTGGTATCCTTTCCTTGCTCGCCCTTTTCACCGCGTTGGCTTTGTTCACCTTTTTCACCGCGTTGGCCTTGTTCACCTTTTTCGCCACGTTGGCCTTGCTCGCCTTTTTCGCCACGTTGGCCTTGCTCGCCCTTTTCACCGCGTTGGCCTTGTTCACCTTTTTCGCCACGTTGGCCTTGCTCGCCTTTTTCGCCACGTTGGCCTTGCTCGCCCTTTTCACCGCGTTGGCCTTGTTCACCTTTTTCGCCACGTTGGCCTTGCTCGCCCTTTTCGCCACGTTGGCCTTGCTCGCCTTTTTCGCCACGCTGGCCTTGCTCGCCCTTTTCACCGCGTTGGCCTTGTTCACCTTTTTCGCCACGTTGGCCTTGCTCGCCCTTTTCACCGCGTTGGCCTTGTTCACCTTTTTCGCCACGTTGGCCTTGCTCGCCCTTTTCGCCACGCTGGCCTTGCTCGCCTTTTTCGCCGCGTTCGCCTCTGTCACCCTTAGGGCCACGCTCTCCTGGCTTACCAGTAGGACCGGTCGGACCTTGTTCTCCCCTAGGTCCAATTTCTCCAGTTTCACCCTTGTCACCACGAGGCCCTTGGGGTCCAATAGGCCCCGCTGGGCCTTGCTCACCTCTTTGGCCCTCAGGACCTCGGTCTCCTTTAGGTCCTGGTTCTCCGCGTTCACCTCTAGGACCAGCAGGTCCCACAGGTCCTTGTGGCCCTCCTTTTTGAGCTTCTTCTTCTAAACTTCCTAAATAAGGTTTCAAAAACTCATATAATTGATTAAGATACTTTCTAGCTTCTCTATCAGTAGTTCTTGTTGAATTATATTGAATAATTTCTACTGGATTAGGTAACTCATTTAAAGATTTTTTAGCAGTTGCCTTAACTTCATTAGCTGCTCCTAGACCTGCTAGAGCTGTTAGGGCAACGACTACCGAGAAAATGCCATACCTGCGCATTAGTTTTGTTTGTTTTTCTTTAGTTGTCATCTTTCTCTCCTTAGTGATAGAAATATTATTTTTTTCTAAATTTTCTCCCAAAGAAGATTTTAACACGCTGGCTTATATCAAGAAATAGCCAGTTATTAGGTTCTCTCCGTAGTTTCGTTTTTTTTTTTTCTAATTAAAGAGGTAATTATCTGACGTCAGTTATTGACATCAGTAGGCCCCACTACCGATAACACCTCATCAATAGATTCACCCTTTTATAGATGCAAAAGATCAAAGCACAAAGCCCTCATGATTGCCCAGCTGACAAGGAAAGGCAAAAAGACTATTCGGCTTCCGTATTGACAAAGCTGCTTCTTATTGGATACAATTAGAGATTAAGAGATCTGTTGCAAGAGGATATCTTTACAAACATGACTCATAAAGATCTTAAAAGGCAATTGAATGCTTTTAAAACTTATGTGGGATTGTATGTGTCTAGGTATGATTTTTGCAAAGATATTTTAAAATGTTGCAAACATCAAACACAGCTATCATTCAGTGATTTTTTATCATCTGATACTATAATATAAAAGATGTTTAAACTCTTTATCAAAGGATACAATATGATATTAAGGAAATATAATGATTTTTGCCGGTTATTTCTGGGGCGACTGATTAGCAATTGCGGTGACTCGATTTATACCCTAGTGCTGTCCTGGTATGTACTAGAAACCACTAATAGTACTTGGTATGTTGGATTATTGAACTTTCTCATTTTTATTCCAAACACCTTCTCCTTTATCTTTGGAAAAAAGATTGATTCGTACCCTAAGAAGAACCTGCTAGTGATTCTGGAGTGGGCCCAATTATTGGCTGTCTTAGGTATTATTTTAGGAATGTCCTTAAGAGAGATACACGCAAGTCTTAGCTTAACCATTATTTTTAGTTGTGTTTTTCTGGCTTCTATGGTTGGGTTGAATACCTATACTGTTCAAGATGCTCTTGTACCTAAACTCATTCCTACTAAAGATCTAGCTAAAGCAGAAATGTATATGTCAGTGGCTTATAATGGAACAGATTATGTTTTTACTGCCATCAGTGGCTTTTTGCTTTCTGTGATCAGCTACATTCCTTTGCTTTTCATTAATATCGTTACCTTCTTAGGTTCAATCCTATTTTTTAGAAGAATAGCATTTAAAGAAATAATTGAACAAACAAATGAACGAACAGACTTTTTAAGTGGCTTGCGCTTTATCTGGCACAATAAAGTGGTGTTAGCCATCACATTGGGAGGTGCTATCGCTAATTTCCTTTTTGCCAGCTTAAATGTCTATCAGTTATTAATAGCAAGAGAGGTAGGGAATTCAGCTTTTTATGGCCTCTTAGTATCTGTAAGTGCTATCGGAACCCTGGTAGGAACAACCTTTGTTGCTAACCTTGTCTTGCAAAAGTTAAGTGTAGGAAAAGCTTTTTGGCTAGCAACTACCCTTTTGGGCACCGGTATTGGCCTTACAGCATTAGTCCCCAACCGTTTTGGTTTGTTGCTTCTTTGGTTTCTTTCCTGTCTATTTCTCGGAATAACGCATGTTACCCAAAAACCTATTTTACGAACTGAGATTCCTGATGAGCATCTTGGTGAAGTTTTCAGTGCTTTTTATACCGTAACCATCCCAACACTTGCCTTGGGTTCGCTTATCTTAATTAGTCTGCTTTATTTCTCAAACAAGATGCTAAGACAATACGATATTTGCTAAAGCGTCATTAACCAGAGAACACATGATAACTGATATTGCGACATTAATCAAAACCAAACGTAAAGAAAAAGCTCACCCACAAAGAATTGGCTAAAAGTCCTAGTATCCAAAGCTCACATCACACATGCCTTGGAGCAACCTTATTCCAAATTCAAACGCTAAGCTGCACGCCACTAACAGGTGATCAAAGACATCAAGCGCAATGCTTTGGATTTAGGAGCTTTGAAGCCAAGATTCTCATTACCTTTAACATCTAGAGAGGACCAATCTGATCCTCTGACATCAAGTCATAAAACAAAAAAACAAGGTTTACAAACCTTGTTTTTTCAATATTTTTAAACTATACCGGCGGCCGGGGTCGAACCGGCACGTCCTTGCGGACACTGGATTTTGAGTCCAGCGCGTCTGCCAATTCCGCCACGCCGGCTTTAAGTATAAAACTAAACTGGGGTAGCTGGATTCGAACCAACGCATGAGGGAGTCAAAGTCCCTTGCCTTACCGCTTGGCTATACCCCAATAAAATAGGCGAGTGATGGGAATCGAACCCACGAATGTCAGAGCCACAATCTGATGTGTTAACCACTTCACCACACCCGCCATATTCTGAACACGGGCAGTAGGAATCGAACCCACACTGAAGGTTTTGGAGACCTTAGTTCTACCTTTAAACTATGCCCGTTCAGGATGGAAAGAGAGGGATTCGAACCCCCGAACCCGAAGGAGCGGATTTACAGTCCGCCGCGTTTAGCCTCTTCGCTATCTTTCCAAAACATATTAAATTACTATGGCGCGAGACGGAATCGAACCGCCGACACATGGAGCTTCAATCCATTGCTCTACCAACTGAGCTACCGAGCCAACCAGCATATATCTTTTATATAATTGCGGGAGCAGGATTTGAACCTACGACCTTCGGGTTATGAGCCCGACGAGCTACCTAACTGCTCCATCCCGCGATAATCTTTAAAGGAGGATGTGGGATTCGAACCCACGCACGCTGTTACACGCCTGACGGTTTTCAAGACCGTTCCCTTCAGCCGGACTTGGGTAATCCTCCAATGACAATATAGTCCGTACGGGATTCGAACCCGTGTTACCGCCGTGAAAAGGCGGTGTCTTAACCCCTTGACCAACGGACCATCATATCTTAATGGGCACGAGTGGACTCGAACCACCGACCTCACGCTTATCAGGCGTGCGCTCTAACCACCTGAGCTACGCGCCCAAGCACACTATAGCTTGGGAAAACTATAAAGCGGGTGACGAGAATCGAACTCGCGACAACAGCTTGGAAGGCTGTAGTTTTACCACTAAACTACACCCGCTAAAATGGGAATTAACGGGATCGAACCGCTGACCCTCTGCTTGTAAGGCAGATGCTCTCCCAGCTGAGCTAAACTCCCCCAAGTGGATCTAAGCTAAGCAACTTCCGTATCTCACAGGGGGCAACCCCCAACTACTTCAGGCGTTCTAGGGCTTAACTACTGTGTTCGGCATGGGTACAGGTGTATCTCCTAGGCTATCGTCACTTAACTTACGAGTCTTCTCCACTCAAAATTGAATAACTATAGTCTAACAAGAATTCCTTAAGCTGTCAATAGCGACTGGTTTCATCTTTTGGATAAGTCCTCGAGCTATTAGTATTAGTCCGCTCCATGTGTCACCACACGTCCACTCCTAACCTATCTACCTGATCATCTCTCAGGGCTCTTACTAACTTAACGTTATGGGAAATCTCATCTTGAGGAGGGCTTCGCACTTAGATGCTTTCAGCGCTTATCCCTTCCCTACATAGCTACCCAGCTATGCCTCTGGCGAGACAACTGGTACACCAGCGGTAAGTCCACTCTGGTCCTCTCGTACTAGGAGCAGATCCTCTCAAATTTCCTACGCCCGCGACGGATAGGGACCGAACTGTCTCACGACGTTCTGAACCCAGCTCGCGTGCCGCTTTAATGGGCGAACAGCCCAACCCTTGGGACCGACTACAGCCCCAGGATGCGACGAGCCGACATCGAGGTGCCAAACCTCCCCGTCGATGTGAACTCTTGGGGGAGATAAGCCTGTTATCCCCAGGGTAGCTTTTATCCGTTGAGCGATGGCCCTTCCATACGGTACCACCGGATCACTAAGCCCGACTTTCGTCCCTGCTCGAGGTGTTGCTCTCGCAGTCAAGCTCCCTTATACCTTTACACTCTGCGATTGATTTCCAACCAATCTGAGGGAACCTTTGGGCGCCTCCGTTACATTTTAGGAGGCGACCGCCCCAGTCAAACTGCCCGTCAGACACTGTCTCCGATAGGGATCACCTATCCGGGTTAGAGTAGCCATAACACAAGGGTAGTATCCCAACATCGCCTCCATCGAAACTGGCGTCCCGACTTCTATGGCTCCTACCTATCCTGTACATGTGGTACAGATACTCAATATCAAACTGCAGTAAAGCTCCATGGGGTCTTTCCGTCCTGTCGCGGGTAACCTGCATCTTCACAGGTACTAAAATTTCACCGAGTCTCTCGTTGAGACAGTGCCCAAATCATTACGCCTTTCGTGCGGGTCGGAACTTACCCGACAAGGAATTTCGCTACCTTAGGACCGTTATAGTTACGGCCGCCGTTTACTGGGGCTTCAATTCATACCTTCGCTTGCGCTAAGCACTCCTCTTAACCTTCCAGCACCGGGCAGGCGTCACCCCCTATACATCATCTTACGATTTAGCAGAGAGCTGTGTTTTTGATAAACAGTTGCTTGGGCCTATTCACTGCGGCTGACCTTCAGTCAGCGCCCCTTCTCCCGAAGTTACGGGGCCATTTTGCCGAGTTCCTTAACGAGAGTTCTCTCGATCACCTGAGGCTACTCGCCTCGACTACCTGTGTCGGTTTGCGGTACGGGTAGAGTATACGTATCGCTAGAAGCTTTTCTTGGCAGTGTGACGTCTCTAACTTCGCTACTTAACTTCGCTCCCCTTCACAGCTCAATGTTATAGATGTAAGCATTTGACTCACATCACACCTCACTGCTTAGCCGGACTCTTCCAGTCGTCCGGTTTAGTTAGCCTACTGCGTCCCTCCATCACTATATACTCTAGTACAGGAATATCAACCTGTTGTCCATCGGATACACCCTTCGGTCTCTCCTTAGGTCCCGACTAACCCAGGGCGGACGAGCCTTCCCCTGGAATCCTTAGTCTTACGGTGGACAGGATTCTCACCTGTCTTTCGCTACTCATACCGGCATTCTCACTTCTATGCGTTCCAGCACTCTTCACAGTATACCTTCATCACACATAGAACGCTCTCCTACCATTACCTTAACGGTAATCCACAGCTTCGGTAAACTGTTTTAGCCCCGGTACATTTTCGGCGCAGGGTCACTCGACTAGTGAGCTATTACGCACTCTTTGAATGAATAGCTGCTTCTAAGCTAACATCCTAGTTGTCTGTGCAACCCCACATCCTTTTCCACTTAACAGTTATTTGGGGACCTTAGCTGGTGGTCTGGGCTGTTTCCCTTTCGACTACGGATCTTAGCACTCGCAGTCTGACTGCCGATCATATCTCATTGGCATTCGGAGTTTATCTGAGATTGGTAATCCGGGATGGACCCCTCACCCAAACAGTGCTCTACCTCCAAGAGACTTCATATCGACGCTAGCCCTAAAGCTATTTCGGAGAGAACCAGCTATCTCCAAGTTCGTTTGGAATTTCTCCGCTACCCACAAGTCATCCAAGCACTTTTCAACGTGCCCTGGTTCGGTCCTCCAGTGCGTCTTACCGCACCTTCAACCTGCTCATGGGTAGGTCACATGGTTTCGGGTCTACGTCCACGTACTTACGCCCTATTAAGACTCGGTTTCCCTTCGGCTCCGTCTCTTCAACTTAACCTCGCACATAAACGTAACTCGCCGGTTCATTCTACAAAAGGCACGCTCTCACCCATTAACGGGCTCGAACTTCTTGTAGGCACACGGTTTCAGGTTCTCTTTCACTCCCCTCCCGGGGTGCTTTTCACCTTTCCCTCACGGTACTGGTTCACTATCGGTCACTAGTGAGTATTTAGGGTTAGGAGATGGTCCTCCCAGATTCCGACGAGATTCCTCGTGTCTCGCCGTACTCAGGATACTGCTAGGGTTAAAGACTATTTCGAATACGAGGCTATTACTCTCTTTGGCGACCCTTCCCAAGGCCTTCTTCTATAATCTTGTCGTCCCACAGCGCAGTCCTACAACCCCGAAGAGTAAACTCTTCGGTTTGCCCTCCTGCCTTTTCGCTCGCCGCTACTCAGGCAATCGCGTTTGCTTTCTCTTCCTGCAGCTACTTAGATGTTTCAGTTCACTGCGTCTTCCTTCTCATAACCTTAACAGTTATGGATACTAGCCATTAGCTAGTGGGTTCCCCCATTCGGACATCTCTGGATCTTTGCTTACTTACAGCTCCCCAAAGCATTTCGTCGTTTGTCACGTCCTTCTTCGGCTTCTAGTGCCAAGGCATCCACCGTGCGCCCTTATTAACTTAACCTTATTTTTTAAACTCGTTATCACAGCGTTTCGGTTTATTTCTTGTTACTTTCTTACAATCTTTTTTGATTGCGGAATATGATATAGTTATTCAATTTTCAATGGACAAGATTAAGATACTAAGACCGTCCCAACTTGTTGGGCATTTTTGTAGAAAAATAGGAAATCGACGATGTGTGCTTTACACACGAGGAGATTTATCTTTTTTCCTAAAAAATGAGGTCGTGTTCAATTACTTGAACTATATCTTATATATCTTAGAATACAGAAAATTAGGTAACCCAAACTTCTCTTTGTATCCTAGATAATGGAGCCTAGCGGGATCGAACCGCTGACCTCCTGCGTGCAAAGCAGGCGCTCTCCCAGCTGAGCTAAGGCCCCGTACACTATAAATGTACTTGTATATGTATACTCTTATCAATGGTCTGTATGAAGCCAAACTGTATTCGAACTAAAACCCTAGTGAAAAAGAATCACTTCCTTGAGTCCTACGACTCTGCGTCAGTTCCCTATTGTCATACGGGTTTCTTAACGTTCTCATGACTTATTTCAAGACCTCTCAAAACTAAATAAGACGCTAAACGTGCTTCCTTTTTCCTTAGAAAGGAGGTGATCCAGCCGCACCTTCCGATACGGCTACCTTGTTACGACTTCACCCCAATCATCTATCCCACCTTAGGCGGCTGGCTCCTTAACGGTTACCTCACCGACTTCGGGTGTTACAAACTCTCGTGGTGTGACGGGCGGTGTGTACAAGGCCCGGGAACGTATTCACCGCGGCGTGCTGATCCGCGATTACTAGCGATTCCGACTTCATGTAGGCGAGTTGCAGCCTACAATCCGAACTGAGATTGGCTTTCAGAGATTAGCTTGCCGTCACCGGCTTGCGACTCGTTGTACCAACCATTGTAGCACGTGTGTAGCCCAGGTCATAAGGGGCATGATGATTTGACGTCATCCCCACCTTCCTCCGGTTTATTACCGGCAGTCTCGCTAGAGTGCCCAACTTAATGATGGCAACTAACAATAAGGGTTGCGCTCGTTGCGGGACTTAACCCAACATCTCACGACACGAGCTGACGACAACCATGCACCACCTGTCTCCAATGTACCGAAGTAACTTCTTATCTCTAAGAATAGCATCGGGATGTCAAGACCTGGTAAGGTTCTTCGCGTTGCTTCGAATTAAACCACATGCTCCACCGCTTGTGCGGGCCCCCGTCAATTCCTTTGAGTTTCAACCTTGCGGTCGTACTCCCCAGGCGGAGTGCTTAATGCGTTAGCTCCGGCACTAAGCCCCGGAAAGGGCCTAACACCTAGCACTCAGCGTTTACGGCGTGGACTACCAGGGTATCTAATCCTGTTTGCTCCCCACGCTTTCGAGCCTCAGCGTCAGTTACAGACCAGAGAGCCGCTTTCGCCACCGGTGTTCCTCCATATATCTACGCATTTCACCGCTACACATGGAATTCCACTCTCCCCTTCTGCACTCAAGTTTAACAGTTTCCAAAGCATACAATGGTTAAGCCACTGCCTTTAACTTCAGACTTATCAAACCGCCTGCGCTCGCTTTACGCCCAATAAATCCGGACAACGCTCGGGACCTACGTATTACCGCGGCTGCTGGCACGTAGTTAGCCGTCCCTTTCTGGTTAGTTACCGTCACATGATGGACTTTCCACTCCCATCACTGTTCTTCTCTAACAACAGAGCTTTACGATCCGAAAACCTTCTTCACTCACGCGGCGTTGCTCGGTCAGGGTTCCCCCCATTGCCGAAGATTCCCTACTGCTGCCTCCCGTAGGAGTCTGGGCCGTGTCTCAGTCCCAGTGTGGCCGTTCACCCTCTCAGGTCGGCTATGTATCGTCGCCTTGGTAGGCCTTTACCCTACCAACTAGCTAATACAACGCAGGTCCATCTCATAGTGGAGCTGTTGCTCCTTTTAAATGGTTAACATGGGTCAACCACTTTTATGCGGTATTAGCTATCGTTTCCAATAGTTATCCCCCGCTATAAGCTAGGTTACCTACGCGTTACTCACCCGTTCGCGACTCACAGATAATTGTAGCAAGCTACGTATCATCTGTGCGTTCCACTTGCATGTATTAGGCACGCCGCCAGCGTTCGTCCTGAGCCAGGATCAAACTCTCGTTAATTCAGTGTTTGAGCTCTTAACTCGACGTCATTACTGACTTGTTTCTTTATTGACAGGTTACTTCCGTAACCCGCACGTTTAGGTCGTCTTATTCAGTTCTCAAAGGTCTTTGTCTCACGAGACAACTATTACATTCTATCAGCTTAGACTGCCTTTGTCAACTACTTTTTTTACCTTTTTTTCATTAACTTGAGCTAGTGCTCGCCGACAGCTTCACTAGTATACGATATCTTACCTTTAATTGTCAAGAGGTTTTGACAGGTTTTTTATTTTTTTACCGATTCTATTGAAATGCTACCTTTATTTAATGAGCATAAATGCTATTATAACACTCATTTTAAAGCCTTTTCTAAACTTTGGAACTTTAGAGGTATTTAAGCCAGAGAAAGTCATAATCTTTCAATATAATCATGACAATCTACTGACAAATATATCTGCTACAGTTCATCTATAGCTTTATTTTGGAAATTTCTAAAGTACTCTCCCAATCAGAATACACTTCTAAAAAGCGTTGTTCTTCTTCGTCCTTGAAGCCTTCAAAGACTGTTTTTGCAATATCTTCATGGTTGAAAAAAATCGCGTCTTCTGGATTGATCCCTTCTGGATACATTACTCCAACATAATCACTGTAGACATTTTGGCCATTAGATTCAAATATAGGACCACGTCCGACAATCATTAGCTTGCTTGTTGCTCCCTCTAGATAGACAACACTTCCTAACGGTAATAATTCTTTTTGCATATGATTACTCCTTATATCGTTTATTTTAATAATATTTTTAAACGCCATTTACCGTACCACTGCTCATCGCTTATATTAAAATGCTTGCGGTATTCTTTTTGATATCTAAAAAATAATAGGCTATGATGGTATTTTTTAACGCTTGACCCAGTGCAAATAGCATCAAAAACATGAACAATAGAAAAATCCAGCCGTACAGAAAACTCAACAAACCAGGGCTTTCCTTGACTAGCTCTCCTAGATTGAGAGTCCAGCGGTTGAGAACAGAGAGGCCTAATAAGATACCACCATAAGACTTAATAAAGCTTACTAGCTTACTGCCCCAATCAGGTGCTATGGTGCTTTCTTGATAAATTGCTGTGCGTAGCTGTTGACACTTATCTATGACACAAACCTTCCACAAATAAAGGCAAAGCAATAGCTGAAGCAAAAAACCGATCCAGCCAAAAGCTGCAATTGTAAGGCCAGCAGTTAAAGGGAAGGCTGAGATAATAGTTGTAATACTAAGTATAATAAGAGTAGCATTGCCATATAATAATTGATAAGCCTAGTTAGGCTTTGGAAGGATATTACTAATAATTAATCCAACAGACATACAAATAAAACAAATGATAAAGTATCGACTGAACTGTCCTAATCTGGCAATAATCTCTATTGCAGCCAATGAAATAGCTTGAACTCCTTCTGTTGATTATTGAAAGTGTTCAGGTAACACAACTCCTACTCCATATGAAATAGCAAATAATGGCAACATCATCAAGCCTGTTATTCTCTTCCATAGACTCATAGATGAGAATACTCCAATCTGCGCACCTTCTTCTGTCAATATACTTTTAGACACAATCTTTTTTGATTGCTCAAACGTCCCACTAAAAAGCTGATCTTTAAATGTCATAGCCCACTCCTTTACCAAATGATTGACTGACAAAGTCCCATGTCCTTACAATAGCTCGACCGATATGACCTTTGACACTTTCTTTAGCATGGTGCGTCCCTTTGCCAAGATCTGTCTGAACAATCGAATCGTAAACATCATCCATTTTATCTTGTATCCATAAAAACATGTTGTCCTTAGACTCTGGATGCACTACTCCCCAAGTAACATTAATGCCTCCTGTAACAAACCCCATTAATGCTCCCCAAGGTCCAGCTTTACTGCCAATTATCGCCCCTTCTATAGGTCCCATGCTCTTGATTTGAGCCACACTAGCATGAATAAGCGCCTTGCCCTCACTGCCATAGGCTCTACTATTTTTCTTATTGTATTCCCTTACACTAGTTATTCCAGTATCTACTGCCATAGAAGTCCAGCCAGTCGCCTTGGCTGCCTTACCATAGCTCAAAAAGCTTGCTTTTGTATAATCTTTTGAAACAGCTTTGCCAAAATTTTTAGACATAGTATAGCCTGTTTTAATCCAAGAGTGATTAATAGCTGCTCTCTTAGAGAGCACATCTGGGTCGTAAACATAATCACTAAGATAGCTTAACCCTTTACTTTTTGACCACTTAGAATTAATCGTATCGGCCCATGCCATATCCTCTGAAATCACAAATACCTGACTTCCTGCATGCCACGAGGTCCTAGCTTGACGCATGCCTATTTGTACCGCTGCTGCCAAAGTCTGAATAGTCGAAAAAAGGTGAACTGAGTTGGTATCAAAATGCCTTAGCCTTCGCAATATCTCCTCAAGACGCCGCTTAACGGCCCGATGGAGCTGCTCAGCTGATCTTAAATGAGAGATATAAGAATAGCTAGGCTCCTCTCTACTGTATTCAATACTAATCAAATCCATGTACCGACCAATCACATGATCGAACTGGGCAATACGCTCAACCAGATCACTCTCCTTCAAATCAATTTGGTCTACCTGACTACGGTACTCACTAGGTAGCCTCTTACAGGCTGTTATAATCGCCTCATCTAAAAGCATACACCCCTTTAACAAAGGAATTAGCACTTGACTACTATAAGCCTTAGCAGAATCATAGGTCCGCCCTGATAAATCAGGACTGTTAGAAATCAATTGGATCAAGGTCTCCTGTAAGGATTGATAGGCTGTTTGTCGCCTAGCTAAGACAGCCTCTACACTCTGTGCCTGCTCTTCAGATAAGCTCAAATACATGTCAATACTCATAGAATGTCTACTCCTCTTGTTAGTTATAAAAACACTGTGCTATTACTTTTCTATCACTAGCCAGTTAGTGCTTCTCATGCTCTAATGTCTCCTAAGTGCTGTAAGCCTGAGCCTATTGCCTATGTAGACTACTCCTCAAACAAGTCCGCAAAGAAAAACAACTAAATAAGTCTTATAAAAGTATAATGGTTTCTTCATAAAACACATCTCATGTCCGTTGATGCTTGATCATATTTTCCCATACGATCTTTATCGTTGTTAAGAACTTGCGTGATAGTTGCTAAGCCAAGCTTTCCTAAGTCTGTTTCAATTCATTTAACATCATGCAAACTAAAGCTCCTACCTCATATTTACAGCTAATAGCTGTTCACCTAGCTAAATATCCATCGACCAAAGGCCACATAACACCTCCTGTAAGTTTTAAAACATGAATAGGATAAGCCAAGCAGCCACTCTCTGAGACAGGCACACCATCTGCTGCTGTATGCCAGAAACCCTTGTCTATGTATCAAGCGTAACTAATTCGCTGCTAGCTAAGGCAAATATTACATTTGCCAAGGCTGTTGCGCCTTGTTGAGCAATTACCGTATCATTTGTAAGAGTGCATTATGTCTGTACAGAATGCCTCTTCGTAAAACTAGCATTATATCAAGGGGGCATACCTTAACCTTACACATTCATTTTCTAAAACTATTGATCACATTATCTTAATATCATTCTTTTATATGGCTTTTTTATGTACATTTTGTTTAATGTTTTAATATTATACCATTTTTAAACAAAGATACAAAAACAATTGTCACCTAAATTTTCAAAGCAGCCAAACGCCATTGATCTAATCTACTCCCGCTACAGGTCAATCACACCTTCAAAACGGTTTTCAAGACCTTCAGGAAGTATAGATCTTACATCACCAATGCTTTGAACTACCTTATTCCAATGCTAAGCCGGAGACCACTAACAAGATGACCAAAGACATCAAGCGAAAGACTTTGGCTTTAGGAGCTTTAAGAACTTCAAAACCAAGATTCCCAATGCTTTTAATATCAGAAAAGAGAGCACCAAGCTGATCCTCTCTAGATATTAGATATTAGTCATCTACTACAGTTAACATGGAGTCACAACAAAACGCCTGCTTACGAAGGGCACCTACAGCTTAGAGACCTTTCGTAAACAAGCGTTACTTATTCTCAACATGGTGAGTGTTACCGCTAGGAAAGGTCCTAGCGGTAGACCAGAGCTAGACTAAGAACAGCTTAAAGGAACTGCTCCATCATCATAACACTCAACAAAATTGATAAAAATTAAACTAATTCAATAATCGCCATTGGAGCAGCATCTCCGCGGCGTGGTTCTGTTTTAAGGATACGAGTGTATCCACCGTTGCGTTCTGCATAACGAGGCGCAATTTCAGAGAAAAGTTTTTGAAGAGCTGTTGTTGATGTGTATTTATCAGTAGCTTCATCATAGTTTTCTGATGCGATTTCGTTACGAACGTATGCAGCTGCTTGGCGACGAGCATGAAGATCACCACGTTTACCAAGAGTAATCATTTTTTCAACTGTTTTACGGATTTCCTTTGCACGTGCTTCTGTCGTTACAATTGATTCGTTAATCAAAAGATCTGTCGTTAAGTCACGAAGCATTGCTTTACGTTGTGAGCTAGTGCGTCCTAGTTTACGGTAAGCCATTTTATCCTCCTATGTTATTTATCGTTTTTTAGTCCCAAACCTAAGTCAGCAAGCTTGACCTTTACTTCCTCAAGACTCTTACGTCCAAGGTTACGGACCTTCATCATTTCAGGCTCAGATTTTTCTGTTAAATCGAAGACAGTATTAATACCGGCACGTTTCAAGCAGTTATATGAGCGTACGGACAAATCAAGTTCCTCAATAGTGCGATCAAGTACCTTTTCATCGTTCACTTTTTCAGCTTCCTTCATCACTTCAGTTGCCTTTGCAACATCTGTTAAATCAGTAAATAAATTCAAGTGTTCGATTAAAACTCGAGCAGATAAACCTAAGGCATCTTCGGGAATAATTGTTCCGTTTGTCATGATTTCAATAGTCAATTTATCAAAGCCGTCATTACTACCTACACGAGCAGGCTCAACTTGATAATTAACCTTTTTTACTGGCGTATAGATTGAATCTACTGCCAACGTCCCCACAGGTGCATCATCTTTTTTATTACCCTCTGCTGGTACATAGCCGCGTTTTTTAGCGACAGTCATTGAAGCCTTCAATGTATAACCATCAGCAATAGTAAAAAGATAATGATCAGGGTTAACAAGTTCGATATCGCTATCTGTGAGAATATCTCCAGCTGTTACCTCTGCTGGACCTTCTACATCAAGCTCGATAATCTTTTCGTCTTCGACGTATGATTTCACAGCAAGTCCCTTAACATTAAGGATAATTTGCATGACATCTTCACGTACACCTGGGATTGTATCAAATTCGTGTAGTACTCCATCAATTCTGATTGATGTAACAGCTGCACCTGGAAGTGAAGACAAGAGTACACGACGAAGTGAATTACCTAGAGTTGTACCATATCCACGTTCAAGTGGTTCGATTACAAATCTACCGTAATCTTTATTTTCATCAATTTTTGTTATTATTGGTTTTTCAAACTCAATCATTCTTTCACCCCTCGAAACGAAACTTGTGTACTATTTGTTACTGTGATTATACACGACGACGTTTTGGAGGACGAGCACCATTATGCGGTACAGGAGTCACATCACGAATGGCAGTTACTTCAAGACCGGCAGCAGCTAGGGCACGAATAGCTGATTCACGACCTGAACCAGGACCTTTTACAGTAACTTCAACAGTTTTTAAACCATGTTCTTGTGCAGATTTCGCAGCAGCCTCTGCAGCCATTTGAGCAGCAAAAGGAGTTGACTTACGAGAACCCTTAAAACCAAGAGCACCGGCTGATGACCATGCTAAAGCATTACCGTGCACATCTGTAATCATAACAATAGTGTTATTAAATGTAGCGTGAATATGTGCAACACCAGATTCGATGTTCTTTTTCACACGACGCTTACGTGTTGGTTTAGCCAATTTTTTTACCTCCTATTTTATTTTTTCTTACCTGCAATCGCAACAGCTTTACCTTTACGAGTACGAGCATTGTTTTTTGTGTTTTGTCCACGTACAGGAAGTCCACGACGGTGACGAATTCCACGATATGAACCGATTTCCATCAAACGCTTGATATTTAGGTTTACTTCACGACGAAGATCACCTTCAACTTTAATTGTATCCACTTCGCGACGGATAGCGTCTTCTTGATCTGATGTCAAATCTTTAACACGAATGTCCTCAGAGACACCTGCTGCTGCTAAGATTTTTTTAGATGTTGCAAGACCAATTCCATACACATAGGTAAGTGAAATTACTACACGCTTATCATTTGGAATATCAACTCCAGCAATACGAGCCATTTTTTCTCCTTTCTATCTTATCCTTGACGTTGCTTGTGTTTTGGATTTGTCGGACAAATTACCATAACACGACCGTTACGACGAATAACCTTGCAGTATTCGCAAATTGGTTTAACCGATGGTCTTACCTTCATGTTTTAATCCCTCCAATTATTTCGACTATTTAAAGCGGTATGTGATACGTCCACGTGTCAAGTCGTAAGGACTCATCTCTACAGTAACACGATCACCCACTAAAATACGAATGTAATTTTTGCGGATCTTTCCTGATACGGTTGCTAAAATCTGATGTCCATTTTCCAATTCAACAGTAAACATTGCATTTGGCATAGTTTCGACAACTTTACCTTCAATTTCAATCACGTCTTCTTTTGCCACGCAAAAGTACCCCCTAAATTTCGATTTGATGTCCTCTGAGCACAGAGGTAACAATTATAAGTCAGACTAGTCTAGTATATCACGATAAAATCACTTTCGCAAGCGATTTTCTGGAATTTATTTCAGGTTTTCGATGACCTTTTTTATGTCAGCAAAGACCTCAGAAATGTCCTTGTTTCCGTCAATGTCACGAACAATGCCTGCTTGACGATAATGCTTGATAATAGGCTCACCTTGTGCAATATTAACATCTAAGCGACGCTTAACTGTTTCAGGCTTATCATCTTCACGTTGATAAAAGTCCTCTTCCTTATAGTCTCCCACTGGTGGGTTAAAGATCTTATGGAAGGTTTCCCCTGTTTTTTTGTTGATGATACGACCGCTAAGCCTGTCAATGAGTGACGCAGGGTCAACCTCAATGTTGATCACACCATCTAACGTAAGTCCCAATGCTTTTAAGGTTTCATCTAAGGCATGTGCCTGCTCAATGGTACGAGGATAGCCATCTAAAAGAAATCCCTTTTCTTTAATATCAGCTTGTGCTAAGCGTTCTTTAACGATACCATTGGTTACCTCATCTGGCACCAAATCACCCTTATCGATATAAGATTTCGCAAGAACTCCCATTTCAGTCTGATTAGCCATTGCAGCGCGGAACATATCTCCTGTTGAAATATGAATAAGCTCAAAGGTTTCAACAATCTTTGCAGCCTGTGTACCCTTACCGGCACCAGGTAAGCCCATGATTAAAAGATTCATCTTTTTCTCCTCTTTTGACATAAAGATAATAGGAAATTTAGTTTTCCTTGTTTTTGTTTTCAAATGGCAATAAGAAGATAGGAACCAAGGCTCTGTAAATCTTATTGTCATTTAAAAACAAAATAGAAGGTTGACAGTGTCAACCCATATTCTATTCTGTAATATTCATAAATCCGACATATTTTCTCTTGAGAAGGTAACCTTCAAGCTGCTTCATACCTTCGATACCTGTCGAAATCAAAATCAGCAAGCTAGTTCCACCTAATGCAATACTAGAAGATAGGTTAAGAGCTTGTTGTGCCGCAATTGGAACAAGAGATATAAATGCTAGGAAGATAGCACCCACAGTTGCCAATTTCTTTAGCAAGGATGACATAAATTCTTCTGTTTCTCGTCCAGGTCTAACACTTGGAATATAGGACGAATTCTTCTGTAGATTTTCAGCTGTTTTCTCAGGATTTACTTGAACAAAGGTATAGAAGAATGAAAACAGGATAATTAACAAGGCATAAACAATCATTCCTGTTGGAGATTGATAGTTAAAATTCCTTGCAAAGTTGTCAACCATGGAATATCTCTGCCATTTTGAAAGAACGGGATAATCGTACTTGGAATTGTTGTAATCGAGCTGGCAAAGATAACGGGAATAACACCAGCTGGATTTACTTTTAAGGGAAGGTATGAGCTTGTAGGCGCACCCTGAACAAGCTTTGTATATTGGATTGGAATTTTATATTCCGCCTGCTGAACATACGTTGTGAAAAAGACGATAGCAAGCACTGCAAGAATGAGAATACCAACAACGATATAAGATGACTGTAGGTCACCTGACTTCACATTGACAAAATAATCCTCACGAATGGTTGCAATAGCATTTGGAATAGAGGAAATGATACCTGCAAAGATAATCATAGACACCCCATTACCAAAGCCTTTATCGGTAATCTGTTCACCAAGCCAGGTCACAATCACACTACCTGTTGTCAGTAAAGCTCCAATCAGTAAATAGGTTCTTACATCTGGTGTTTTGACTAGGGCCACACTTGATAAGGTGTTAAAACCCGCTGTAATACCGATAGATTGAGCAAAGGCTAAGACAAGGGAAATATAGCGCGTCGCTTGGTTTAGCTTACGACGGCCAACCTCACCTTGTTTTCCCCACTCAACAAACTTCGGCAAAATATCCATCTGCAATAGCTGAACAACGATTGAGGCTGTAATATAGGGACTAACACCCATTGAGAAAACTGAAAAGTTTCTCATTGCATTACCGCTGACCAAGTTCAACATATTTAGGAAGGGAAGCTCACTCAGCTGCTCTAAGCTTTTTGCATTTACACCAGGAACAGTGATATGTGTTCCAATACGGAATATAAGGATAATAAAGATTGTAAAAAATATTTTATTTCTAACATTCTTTATCTTCAATGCGTCTTTGAGTATTTTTAAGAACATAATGAGTATCCCCTCATTAGATGACTTCTATTGAACCACCCTTAGCAGTAATGGCTGCTTCAGCAGATTTTGAAAATTTCGCTGCTTTAACAGTCAATTTTTTAGTCAATTCGCCGTTACCAAGAATTTTAACGCCTGACTTTTCAGCACGAACGATTCCAGCTTCCTTAAGAACAACTGGAGTTACTTCTGTGCCATCTTCAAAAGCGTTTAATTGATCAAGGTTAACAAGAGCATACTCTTTAGTGTTGATATTTGTAAATCCACGCTTTGGAATACGACGGAACAAGGGTGTTTGTCCACCTTCAAAGCCTAGACGTACGCCACCACCACTACGAGCCTTTTGACCTTTTTGACCGCGTCCAGATGTTTTACCATTGCCTGATGAAGTACCGCGTCCAACACGATTGCGGACTTTACGAGAGCCTTTGGCAGGCTTCAATTCATGAAGTTTCATTTTTTCTCCTTTTTTTGTAAAATGCTAGCGCCTCTATGAAGGGAAAGGACTCTCCATAGAAACTCGCCTATACATGATCAAGCTATGTCATAGCCTGATGCTATATGCACCAACCGACCACTGCTTGTCATTCAAAGGAATAACTCACAAAAGCCGGTTCTGCATGCTAATGCAAGAAATCAGAGATTTCTAGCTAACTCTTTATTTGACATCTTCAACTGTCACCAAGTGAGAAATTGCTGTCACCATACCACGAATAGCAGCATTATCTTCCTTGATAACTGAAGAGTTTAATTTACCAAGTCCAAGGGCAACAACCGTTTTACGTTGTTCTGGCTTACGTCCGATTGGAGACTTAGTCAAAGTAATTTTAATTTGAGCCATGATGATCCCCTTTCTTAAGCTAAGTCAGAAACTGAGATGCCACGAAGTGCGGCAACTTCTTCTGCACGTTTAAGCTGTTTTAATCCTTCAACAGTTGCACGAACGATGTTGATTGGAGTGTTTGAACCAAGAGATTTTGAAGTAATATCAGCAATACCTGCTAATTCGATGACGGCACGTACCGCACCACCAGCAGCAACTCCAGAACCTTCTACAGCTGGCTTCAACAATACTTTAGCTCCACCAAAGTTAGTGTAAACCTCGTGAGGAATTGTTGTGCCAACCATTGGCACTTCAATCATGCTCTTTTTAGCAGCTTCAACTGCCTTGCGAATAGCTTCTGGTACTTCCTGAGCTTTACCAGTACCGAATCCAACATGTCCGTTTCCATCACCAACAACTACAAGAGCTGCAAAACGAAGACGACGTCCACCTTTAACAACTTTTGTAACGCGGTTAATAGCAACAACGCGTTCTTCAAGTTCAACTGCATTATCTTTAAATGCCATTATTTTGTGTCCTCCCTATTAGAATTTCAATCCGTTTTCACGAGCTGCATCAGCCAAAGCTTTAACACGTCCATGATAGAGATATCCACCGCGGTCAAACACCACTTCAGAAATACCTTTAGCCACCGCACGTTCAGCAACAAGTTTGCCGACTACAACAGCTTGTTCAGTTTTTGTTCCTTTAGAAACTTCTTTATCAAGAG
This sequence comes from Streptococcus equi subsp. equi, assembly GCA_900637675.1. Classification (NCBI taxonomy): domain Bacteria; kingdom Bacillati; phylum Bacillota; class Bacilli; order Lactobacillales; family Streptococcaceae; genus Streptococcus; species Streptococcus equi. Next base: position 77,125 of record LR134389.1, on the reverse strand, counting down.
TTGATGCACTTGCGAGCGTTACACCCGCTACGTCATCAATAACTTGAGCGTAGATGCCTGTATTAGAACGGAATACGTTCAAACGTGGGCGATCAGCAGTTCCAGAGAGTTTACCGCGAACGCGACGATGGCGTTTTTGGCGGATTTTGTTTTTATCTGGTTTCGAAATCACAATTTTCACCTCTTAATATTTAAGTTTGTCTTTCCGACAAATTATCAATTGAGCTTGTAGAGCATGACATAAGCAAGCCTATGCCATATTCCACTAAGAACATTATTTACCTGTTTTACCTTCTTTAAGGCGTACATACTCACCAACGTAACGAATACCTTTACCTTTGTAAGGCTCTGGTGAACGTAGGCTACGAATGTAAGCGGCAGTTTGACCAACAACTTCTTTGTTGATACCCTCAACTGAAATTGATGTTGGATTAGCTACAGTAAATGTAATCCCTTCTGGAGCTTCCACCTCATCTTGGTGAGATTTACCTACTGAAAGAACAAGCTTAGAGCCTTGAAGCTGTGCACGATATCCGACACCCTTCATTTCAAGCTCTTTTTTGAAACCTTCTGAAACTCCAACAACCATGTTATTCAAGTTTGCACGAGTTGTACCATGAATTGTTTTCATTTCTTTTGAGTCGTCAGGACGTACAAGAGTCATTTCGTTTCCTTCGACTTTGATTTCAATATTTTTGTTAAACTCACGAGTGAGCTCTCCTTTAGGCCCCTTTACAGTAACAACATTGTCGTTGTTAATGATTTCAACGCCTGCAGGGATAATAATAACCTTATTACCAATACGTGACATATTAATTTTTTCTCCTGTTAAATTATCAGGCCGCTTACGCGACGAGTTTTCACGGGGTGAACTAAGATACTTAGGGCGTAAAAGGCAAAGTGAAAATAGGAAACATTACTATGAAACCAAGGTTTCTAGAAAAATTTATCTTTTTCACACAGACTTTAGCCCATGTTCAATTAGTTCTTTTACGTTTGCTATGTTGATAGTGTTCATCATTTGAGCACAGCCGACGAACTGCCATCTAAAATAGACAAACTATTTTGTTTGCAAGCAAGCCACAATAATTTTCTAATTTTAGATTGTTCGTTACGGCTTTTGTCTCTTAAATTACCAAACGTATGCGATAACTTCTCCACCAACGTTCTTTTGACGAGCTTCTTTATCAGTCAAAAGACCTTCTGAAGTTGAAATAATTGCAATTCCTAGTCCATTAAGAACCTTTGGAACATCCTCACGCTTAGAATAAATACGAAGACCTGGTTTTGAAACACGTTTTAAGTTAGTGATGACACGTTCACCATTTTGACCGTACTTAAGAAATACGCGAATAATTCCTTGTTTGCCATCTTCAATAACTTCAACGTTTTTGATAAAGCCTTCACGCTTAAGGATTTCTGCAATCCCTTTTTTAATATTTGATGCAGGTACTTCTAACACTTCATGCTTTACTTGATTAGCATTACGAATACGTGTCAAAAAGTCTGCAATTGGGTCAGTCATAACCATTTTATTATTCTCCTCTTACTAGTAGTTTGCAAGCTGCACTTGCTAGTTAATCGATGATACAAAGGGCGCTAAAAGCCAAAGTCAAAATAGGAAACTTCCGCAGGAGGGAAAACCTCCAAGGAATGTTTATCTTTTTGACACCGGCTTTCGCCCGTGTTCAAATTGACACTTTGCCTTTGCATCGAATCAGACATAATATCTGATAGTATTATTTGTTCATTTGAACTGAGTTCAAGCTACTACCTTTAGGTGCAAAATTTCCTAGAGTATTTAGACTCTTCGTCAATTTTCCTATTTTTGCTTAGGTAGCTTAACGCTCTCACATCATCATTTTACCAAGACGCTTTAACAACACCTGGGATTTGGCCTTTGTAAGCCAACTCGCGGAAGCAAACGCGGCAAAGCTTAAACTTGCGGTAAACAGAATGTGGACGTCCACATTTTTCACAACGAGTGTAAGCTTGTGTAGAATACTTCGCAGGACGTTTGTTTTTAGCAATCATAGATTTTTTAGCCAATTTAGTTACCCCCTATTATTTTGCAAAAGGCATTCCAAGACCTTTAAGCAATTCACGTGATTCTTCGTCAGTGTTAGCAGTTGTTACGATAACAATATCAAGACCACGCACTTTATCAACATCATCAAAGTTGATTTCTGGGAAGATAAGCTGTTCTTTCACACCAAGAGTGTAGTTACCACGACCATCAAATGATTTTGTTGGAACACCATGGAAGTCACGAACACGAGGAAGTGAAACGCTAACTAGCTTGTCTAGGAATTCGTACATGCGTTCGCCACGAAGTGTCACCTTCGCACCGATAGCAACACCTTCACGAAGACGGAAGCCAGCGATTGATTTCTTAGCTTTAGTAATAAGTGGTTTTTGACCTGAGATAAGCGCCAATTCTGCAGCAGCTTTTTCAAGGTTTTTAGCGTTTGATACAGCGTCACCCACACCCATGTTAAGAACGATTTTCTCAACCTTTGGCACAGCCATAACTGATGTGTAATTAAACTTCTCTGTCAACGCAGGAATTACTTCGTTAGTATATTTTTCTTTTAAACGATTTGCCATTATGCTTCTCCTTTCCTTCGTGATTAATCAAGCACTTCGCCTGATTTTTTGTTGTAACGAACTTTTTTGCCGTCTACAAACTTGTAACCAACGCGTCCAGCAACACCATTTTTATCAAGAACTTGAACGTTTGATGCATGGATTGGTGCTTCTTTTTCAACGATAGCACCTTGAGGATTTTCGCTGTTTGGTTTTTGATGCTTTTTGATGATGGCTACGCCTTCAACAATAACTTTGTTTACTTTTGGAAGTGCTTTAAGAACAACAGCTTCAACACCTTTGTCCTTACCAGCAATAACGCGAACCTTGTCGCCTTTTTTTACAAACATTATGGGTTTCTCCTATTATTTTCTTACGCCCCTATGGGCACCCTAGGCTAGCCTAGGGGACTTAGTTTGTTTAATGATTAAAATTAAAGTACTTCTGGTGCAAGTGATACGATCTTCATGTAGCCACCCTCACGCAATTCACGTGCAACAGGCCCAAAGATACGAGTCCCACGAGGAGTCTTGTCATCACGAATAATGACAGCCGCATTGTCATCAAATTTGATGTATGAACCGTCTGGACGACGAGCACCACTCTTTGTACGAACAATAACAGCCTTAACAACATCACCCTTTTTAACTGCTCCACCAGGAGTAGCTTGTTTTACAGATGCAACGATGACGTCACCGATGTTAGCAAACTTACGCCCTGAACCACCAAGAACCTTGATAGTCAAGATCTCACGAGCACCGCTATTATCAGCAACTTTCAAGCGAGTTTCTTGTTGAATCATTTCAATTGTCTCCTTTTAGTTTGATTAGATAATAACAGCTTCTTCCACGATTTCTACAAGACGGAAGCGTTTTGTAGCTGAAAGTGGACGAGTTTCCATGATACGAACGATATCGCCTTCTTTAGCAAGGTTCTTTTCGTCATGTGCTTTGTATTTTTTAGAATAGTTGATACGTTTACCATAGACTGGGTGGTTACGCTTTGTTTCAACTATAACAGTGATTGTTTTGTCCATCTTGTCAGATACAACACGTCCAACAAGGGTTTTACGTTGATTACGTTCCATTATTTAGAATACTCCTTTCCCAATCTATTATTTCATTTCAGATTGCACAGTCTTTACACGTGCAATTTGTTTTTTAACTTCGTTCAAACGAGCAGTTTGATCTAGTTGACCTGCTGCAGCTTGAAAACGAAGGTCGAAAAGTTCTTTTTTGAGTTCGTTTTCTTTCTTAGCAAGCTCTTCTTGAGACAAGCCACGAAGCTCAGCAACAAACTTTTTGATTTCTTCAAGTTTCATGTCTTCTCCTTATTCTGCTTCACGTTTTACGAATTTACATTTAACTGGTAGCTTGTGGCTAGCAAGACGAAGTGCTTCACGAGCGATTTCTTCAGAAACACCAGCAACCTCAAACATAACCTTGCCACGCTTAACTGGTGCTACCCAACCTTCAGGTGCACCCTTACCAGAACCCATACGAACCCCGATAGCTTTAGCTGTATAAGATTTGTGAGGGAAGATTTTAATCCAAACTTTACCACCACGCTTCATGTAACGAGTCATAGCGATACGAGCAGCTTCGATTTGGCGGTTAGTGATCCATGAGCTAGTAGTAGCTTGAAGACCATATTCACCGAATGATACTTCTTTTCCACCTTTTGCTTCACCGCGCATTTTTCCACGAAACTCACGACGGTGTTTAACACGTTTAGGTACTAACATCTGTTATTTGCCTCCTTTAGTGTTTTTGCGAGCTGGAAGAACTTCACCACGATAAATCCAAACTTTAACACCAAGTTTACCGTATGTAGTATCTGCTTCTTCCCAAGCATAGTCAATATCTGCACGAAGTGTGTGAAGAGGAACAGTTCCTTCTGAGTAGCCTTCGCTACGCGCGATATCTGCACCGTTCAAGCGACCTGAAACTTGAGTTTTGATTCCCTTAGCTCCAGCACGCATTGTACGTTGAATAGCTTGTTTTTGAGCACGACGGAAAGCAACACGTTGCTCAAGCTGACGAGCAATGTTTTCACCAACAAGGTGGGCATCAAGATCAGGCTGTTTGATTTCGATGATGTTGATGTGTACTTGTTTTCCAGTTAATTTGTTAAGCTGAGCGCGAAGAGCGTCAACATTTGCTCCACCTTTACCGATAACCATACCAGGCTTTGCAGTGTGAAGTGAAACAATAACTTTATTTACAGCACGCTCAATTTCAATTGTTGAAACTGAAGCCTCTGCCAATTCTTTGTTAATGAATTTACGGATTGCAAGATCTTCATGAAGGTAATCCGCGTATTCTTTTTCAGCATACCATTTTGCATCCCAGTCACGAATGATTCCGACACGCATACCAATTGGATGTACTTTTTGACCCACGATTTTACCTCCTTATTTTTCTGATACAACTACTGTAACGTGAGTTGTTCGCTTGTTGATTGGTGACGCTGAGCCCTTTGCACGTGGACGGAAACGTTTCATTGTTGGTCCTTCGTTTGCAAATGTTTCAGATACTACCAAGTTAGCTTTTTCCAAACCAAAGTTATTTTCTGCGTTAGCAATTGCTGAGTTAAGAGTTTTCTCAATAACACGAGCTGCTTTGTTTGGAGTGAATTTTAAGATTGCGATTGCATCAGCAACTTTCTTACCGCGGATAAGATCAAGTACTAAACGTGTTTTACGAGGTGAAACACGCACTGTACGAGCCATTGCTTTAGCTGAAGTAATTTCTGCCATTGTGTCCTCCTCCTATTAACGACGTGTTTTCTTGTCGTCAGCTGCGTGACCCTTGTAGGTACGAGTTGGTGCAAATTCACCAAGCTTGTGACCTACCATGTCTTCTTGAATGTACACAGGTACATGCTTGCGGCCATCATAAACTGCGATTGTATATCCGATGAAACTTGGGAAAATCGTTGAACGACGTGACCAAGTTTTGATTACTTTTTCTTTTCGTCATTAGCTTGAGCTTCAACTTTTTTCATCAAATGCTCATCGACGAAAGGTCCTTTTTTAAGACTACGTCCCATTTTGTAGTTTTCTCCTTTAAATAATGTACCACAGCGGCTTGAGCATGAGAGCAAGCTCAAACTCTACCGAGCTGGCGGAATGATTGAATAAGCTTATGCTAGATTTGCCGCTTATTTTTCGTTACGACGACGAACAAGAAGCTTGTTAGATTTAGCTTTTTTGTTACGTGTTTTAAGACCAAGCGCTGGTTTACCCCAAGGAGTAGATGGCGCTTTACGTCCAACTGGTGCTTTACCTTCACCACCACCATGTGGGTGATCGTTAGGGTTCATTACAGAACCACGAACTGTTGGGCGGATACCTTTCCAACGGCTACGTCCTGCTTTACCAATGTTAACAAGTGATTGTTGCTCGTTACCAACTGTACCAACAGTTGCACGACATGTTCCAAGAATCATACGAACTTCACCTGATTGAAGACGAACAAGAACGTATTTGCCTTCTTGACCAAGTACTTGAGCAGAAGCTCCAGCAGCACGTACAAGCTCTCCACCCTTACCAGGCTTAAGCTCAATGTTGTGAACAACTGTACCAACAGGAATGTTTACTAATGGAAGTGCATTACCAACCTTAATATCTGCATCTGGTCCAGAAACAATACGTTGACCTACTTCAAGACCCTTAGGAGCGATGATGTAAGCCTTAACTCCGTCAGTGTAATGTACAAGTGCAATGTTTGCAGTACGGTTTGGATCGTATTCGATTGTTTTAACAACTGCTTCAACACCATCTTTGTTACGCTTGAAGTCAATCAAACGGTAATGGCGTTTGTGTCCACCACCTTGGTGACGAACTGTAATGCGACCATTGTTGTTACGACCAGCTTTGTTTTTAAGAGAAACAAGCAATGATTTCTCAGGTGTGCTTGTTGTGATTTCAGCGAAATCCAAAGAAGTCATGTTACGACGGCCATTTGTCGTTGGTTTATAAACTTTAATACCCACGTTATTTCCTCCTTAGATTATTCAGCTTCAACTGCGAACAACTCGATTGCTTTAGAATCAGCTGTAAGAGTGATGATAGCCTTTTTAGTTTTTGAAGTAAAACCTGTGTAACGACCAACACGCTTAGCCTTTGGTTTAACGTTAACAGTATTGACGCTTGCAACCTTAACTCCGTCAAATGCAGCTTCAACAGCTTGCTTGATTAACAGTTTGTGCGCACGTGTGTCAACTTCAAATGTGTATTTACCTTCTTCAAGGGCATACATTGATTTTTCAGTAATAACTGGTTTTTTGATTACGTCGTACAAATTCATTATGCAAGAACCTCCTCAATTGTAGAGATTGCTTCTTTCGTTACAAGAAGTTTGTCTGCGTTTACGATATCAAGAACACTTGCAGTCGCTGCTGTTGCCACAGCTACGTTTGGAAGGTTACGTGCAGAAAGTGCTGCAAATTCATTTCCTTCTTCAACAAGAACAAGTACTTTTGTATCAATGCTAAGAGCTGAAAGCACCTTTGCAAATTCAGCTGTTTTTGGTGCTGCAAATGAAAGGCTTTCTACAGCTACAAATTTATCTTCAGCAACTTTTGCTGAGTAAACTGATTTCAAAGCAAGGCGACGAACTTTTTGTGGAAGTTTGTATCCATATGAACGTGGAGTTGGTCCAAAGACAACACCACCACCACGCCATTGTGGTGAGCGGATAGAACCTTGACGAGCACGTCCAGTTCCTTTTTGACGCCAAGGTTTACGTCCACCACCTGATACTGCTGAACGGTTTTTAACCGCATGAGTACCTTGGCGAAGGCTAGCACGTTGGCTGATTACAACATCAAAAACAACTGATTCGTTTGGTTCGATACCAAAGATATCATCATTTAATTCAACTGTGCTAACTTCTTTACCAGTTTGGTCAAATAGTTTTACGTTTGCCATTTTTAACTGTTTTCTCCTTTCTTATTATTTAGCAGCTTTAACTGCTGATTTGATGGTGATAAGAGATTTCTTAGCACCTGGTACGTTACCTTTAATAAGAATAACGTTCTTTTCTGGGATAACTTGTACAATTTCAAGATTTTGAATAGTTACACGATTGCCACCCATGCGTCCTGCCAAATGTTTGTTTTTGAAAACGCGGTTTGGTGAAACAGGTCCCATAGAACCTGGACGACGATGGTAACGAGAACCATGGGCCATCGGACCACGTGATTGACCATGGCGTTTGATAACACCTTGGAAGCCTTTACCTTTTGAAGTACCAGTTACATCAACAACATCCCCAGCTGCGAAGATATCCACAGTGATTTCTGCACCTACTTCTAAGCCTTCAATGTTTTTGAATTCACGAATGAAGCGCTTAGGAGCTGTGTTAGCTTTTGCTACATGGCCTTTGGCAGGTTTGTTGCTCAATACTTCACGTTTATCATCAAAACCAACTTGAATTGCTTCGTAACCGTCTGTTTCAACAGTCTTAACTTGAAGCACAACGTTTGGAGTTGCTTCGATGACAGTAACAGGGATAAATTCACCGGATTCAGTGAAGATTTGAGTCATTCCCACTTTTTCCCCTAAGATTCCTTTTGTCATGAGAAAATAATTCCTTTTCTTAATAATATTTCAAAAAGTTTTTAGTGAGCGTTTTTTATGCTCAAAAAAGTTTTTTACGAGCGTTTTTTATGCTCAAAGCAAGATACTTAAGGCGTCAAACTCACAGTGAAAATAGGAAATCTGACGAAGAAACTTCTGTTTCTAGGAAGATTTACACCTACAGGTAGCCACATCCGTAATCTAATTAAAATTAGAACGGCTGTGTCTCTTTTTCACACAGAGTTTAGCCTGTGTTCAATTAGATATGAACTCGTTCCTCACTCATGTTTCAAACAATTAAAGCTTGATTTCTACGTTGACACCACTTGGAAGGTCCAATTTCATAAGTGCATCAACAGTCTTTTGCGTTGGGTTCACAATATCAATAAGACGTTTGTGTGTACGCATTTCAAATTGTTCGCGAGAATCTTTATACTTGTGAGTCGCACGAATAATGGTGTAAAGACTACGTTCAGTTGGAAATGGAACTGGTCCAGCTACTGTTGCACCTGTACGAGTTGCAGTTTCAACGATTTTTTCTGCCGCTGTATCAAGTGTACGGTGTTCGTACGCTTTCAAGCGGATACGGATTTTTTTGTTTGCCATCTTTTCTCCTCTCGTCTATTTACGATAATAGGCTAGCTCCTCGAGAAAACCGACACCTGTCACGTGGCAATGCAACCGAGCGTGTCGCAACCTCTCGTATCACAGCTAAAGCTGTATTTTTACAGCACCATAATATAATAGCAGAATTAATAAGGCATTGCAAGCCTTTCAGGGGATTTTTTCAAAAAAACTTGCCCTAAGAAAGGGCAAGCCAGATTGAAGACAAACCTCAGCTGTTCCAGCAATCCTCTTTGATCTTCCGCAGATAAGAGAAGCTATTAGCAAACAGAGCCTCAGGCGTACTTTACATTCTGATGACAGTGGCTGACTCCCAAAAGGAAAGTCACCACTCAGAAGTCTTGAGACCTAAATACAAAGTTTAGCTATGACAGTCCGAAAAAAGCTGCCTTTGCTGCTTCTTAAAAGCCACTGCAAGAATGAGCCATCTGGTAGCATTGTCCAAAATAGTCGCAAGCCAAACACCTATTACTCCATAATTTAAGGTTACTCCAATAAAGTAGCCCAAAGAAATCCGAACCAGCCACATACCAATCGTTGTTGCATAAAAGGGAAGCTTAGCTTGTCCGATACCCTGCCAGGCTGCTGTATAAACCAAGGTCCCGGCTGTTGCTGGTACCCCCAAAAGAGAAAAGACTAAGACAACCATACCAGCCTGCTGAGCCTTGGCATCTGCTGTAAATAAGGGCAGTAGATTAGGGCCTAGCAAATAAGTGATCAAGCCCATAACAAGCATCATCAGGGTGGCTAACAAAAAGGTTTCTTTTACAGTTTTCGCTATTGTAGCCCCTTTGCCACTGCCCAACTGATTGGCAACTAAAATGACTGTCGCAGTTGACATAGCAAGTCCCGGCATATAATTAAATTGAGTTAAGGTTTCTCCAATCGCATTGCCTGCCAAGGCCTCTGTTCCAAATCTAACAATAATAGTAACAATCAGCACATCACCAGCTCGCATCATGAGCCGCTCACCAGCCGCTGGAAGAGAGAGGCTAAAGATCTCTTTATCTAAGGGATTAGCAAAACGTTTAATAATTTCTTTAATAGGAAGAAAGTGACATAGAATAACAACTCCAATGAGACGTGATGCAACAGTTGACCAAGCAATCCCTATCACTCCAAATCCCCATATGTAAAGAGAAAGGGCTGAAAATACAGCGTTTAGCAAATTAGTTAAAAGGCTGACCTTCATGGGAATGCTAGGCTGGCCCTTAGCACGAATAATCGCACCTAAGCTCGTGAAAAGACCAAGACTAAGAATCATTCCACCGACAATGGCTAAATACTGCCCACCAAGTCTAGCTACCAGACTAGCTGCTCCCAGAAAGGCTAATATGCTTTTATGTCCCACTACGGACATCAAGCCTAGAAGAACTGATAGAGCCCCCGTTACTAAGATAGCATTTGCCATGTAGTCGATTTCTTTAGAATGGTTTTGCTCTCCTACGCTTCTAGCAATGAGACTGGAGACTGCAGCACCTAATGCGATAAAAAGGGCCTGATAAATCGTCAGAATATTATTAGCAATCGCAATGCCTGAAACAGCCGTAAGTCCAATTTGAGCAGCCAAATAATTGTCTATCATTCCCATCAGCATTTGCAATATATTTTCTGCCATTGATGGAAGGGCCAAGGACAGTATCTTTTTTCTATTGTGAGTCATTATATTCATATCAATTGAAAGGGAGCTCCTTTATGCCTCCTATACTCCAAGATAAGCCTCTACTGCCTGCTGCATATCTGCTACTGTCACTAAAAGGCTATGACGAATGGGCGCCTCCTGTAAGCCATTGACCGCTTGTGGCACGACTACACCTGATATATCAGCCAACTGCTCAAGCGCCTCAAAATCACTGGCAACCTGCTGACCACTAATAGCTTCCACAACTACCCGCGGAAACTTATAAGGACTAGCAGTTGACGCAACAATAGTCGGTCTAGAGTCACCTGATTGCTCCCGATAAGCACGATAAACAGCTGAAGCTACAGCTGTATGTGGGTCAAGCACATAATGATCAGACTCAAATATCGTTTTGATCTCTTTAGCAGTCTCTTGCTCTGTTGCAAAGCCTGCCGCAAATAAATCAAGGATAGACTGATCTGCATCAGCTAGCTGATACTGACCTGTTTCTGCCAAGCTCTTCATTAATACTGCTGTCTTTTGGGCATCATTGCCTAGTAAATAAAAAACCAAGCGCTCTAAATTTGAAGACACCAAAATATCCATTGATGGACTAGTAGTCACCTTGAAGGGACGCTTTTTATCATACCTACCACTAGCAAAGAAATCTGTCAAGACATTGTTTTCATTGGAAGCACAGATGAATTTGGCAACAGGAAGTCCAATTTCTTTGGCGTAGTAGGCAACCAGTAGATTGCCAAAATTTCCTGTCGGCACTACTATGTTAATCGTCTCTCCAGCTTCAAGTCGCTGATGCCTTACCAACTGGGCATAAGCATAAATATAATAGACAACCTGAGGAATCAAACGACCAATATTCATCGAATTGGCCGAAGACAGCTGTATCTGTTGAGCTGCTAGCCGCTCACGCAAATCAGGGTCATTAAACAGGCGCTTGACCTCTGTTTGAGCATCATCAAAATTGCCTTCAATCGCCACAACATGGGTATTGTGACCGGCCTGTGTGATCATCTGCAGCTCCTGAATCCTGCTAACGCCTGACTTAGGATAAAAGACAATAATATCCGTTCCCGGAACATCAACAAAGCCTGCCATTGCTGCCTTACCAGTATCACCTGAGGTAGCGGTTAAAATCGCAATTTTTCGCTCCACACCTTGCTTTTTAGCAGCAGTTGTCAAGAGATAAGGCAAAATAGATAGAGCCATGTCCTTAAATGCGATGGTTGAGCCATGAAATAGCTCCAAATTATGATAATCCTTTAACGTAGCTAGAGGTGCTATCACTGCTGTATCAAACTTATCATCATAGGCAGAAGAGATACAAGCATCTAATTCTGCTTCAGTATAGTCATCAAAAAAGGCTGATAAAATAAGCTTGGCAACCTCTTGATAGGACTTGGTCTTTAGCTCCTCAAAATCTAGATCCAGCACTGGCATGCTTGTAGGAGTAAACAAGCCACCATCATCTGCTAGGCCACTTAAAATCGCTTGACTAGCTGTTACCTTATTAGCTGCATTTCTTGTTGATTGGTACATCATTGGCATTGCTTCACATCACCTCATCATTTCTTTTGACTATTATATCATATTCCAATCATAAGCCTTCTAGGATTTGGAGACAGCCATTTTCTGTGCTAATAACCCAGCAGTCTCAAGCCATCAGCATAAATAAAGGACTGGTCTAGCCAGTCAATTTGTTGCTGAACATGTCTTTACCTTGAGGCAGCAAAAAAGCCCTTAGAAAATCAATTCTAAGGACTTGTTGTTACTTGAGTCTAGGTAGTTTTAGAGCTATTGAAGCTACTTCAGTCTAATGAAAAGTCTCTTATAGGAACTTTCCCAAAGTAATGTTGACAGCAGTGACTGCCTTTCGAATTCCATATCTAAGTTTTGAGGTCTAAACTCAAAGCTTCTAAACTAAAAATCCTCCATTAGAAAAACTAAGCAATAATCAAGTGATTTTTCTTAGTGAAAGGTGACTTGACTATTGCTTAATTTAAATATTAAATCATAAAATTGAGTACTAAAAACTTATAGGCATTATACTTCATGCAATCTACAAAATTATTGACATAAACCTATAATAATGATAATATCAAGAATCAATTTAAGTAACTTGTAACTTTTTCTCATCATTTGTCACGCTTTCCACTTTTTAACTACAAACGGAGATAATCTATGATCTTAGGTGAAACCTATAGAAAAATGCGGGAAGAAAAAGGAATTTCTATTTCTTCATTAGCAGGATATGAAATTTCAAAATCTCAAATTTCAAGATTTGAATTAGGAGAGACGGAAATTTCTATTTTCAAGTTATTATATTTACTAGAAAAACTCGGAATAACCTTTGAAGAATTCTTGCTCGCCTGTAACAATTATGAACCATCTGAATTTAATACACTAATAAAAGCTGTTCAAAATTCTGCATACAATAATAAAGTCGAAACACTAATAAGTATGATAGAACAAGAAAATAAATTGTTTGAAGAGACAAACTCTCATTATCATAAATTAAATTCAATTTTTATCCAAAGTATCATTTCTGGACTTGATAACAATCACCAATTAACTAATCAAGATATCTCTTATCTTTCAAATTATTTATTTTCCTTAGAAAATTGGGGATACTATGAAACCCTTATTCTTGGAAATTGCTGTCGTTCTTTACCTCCTAAACTATTATTCAAGTATACTAAGGAAGCTCTAAAAAAGGAAAATTATACAATTCAATTCCTCGTAATAAACAGTCGCTAATTCAACTACTCCTTAATAGTCTTCTATTAATGATTGAAAATGATTTTTATGAAGAAGCAATATTTTTAAATCAAGCTAGTAAAAACCTGTTATCTAACTCAACTTATTTTTTTGAGTTAACTATATTGTTATACCTAGAAGGATACCTAGAGTTGAAATTTAATATTCACACAGAAAAATCAAACTCTAAGATAGAAGAAGCCTTAAAAATCTTCAATTCTTTAAATAAAACAATTTATCAAAATTATCAAGAACACTTTAACAAATATATTAGCAATTTATTATGATATGAAATTGCTTGTTTTGCATGAGAGCATCTTTAGCAAATTGATTAAGTTCATTGAGAGAAACTTTCTCAATTTCCCCAGTAACACTCTCCCAACTAGGTATATTAAATAATTTCTCCCTGCAAAGTGTCTTTAAAAACTCGACTTTCTTCACTTCATAGCTCATAAGAACTTCATTGATAACTCTTTTTTTAGCTTTATCAAATAATTTCGTATTTTTTAAGTCTTCTCTATTTACTAAGTCTTCTTTTAGAACTTGTACTACTTGATGCTTATGAATTTCAGGCGTTCTAGTCAGTATCTTTAGGATAGTGAGCCCATTGTAAAAGATTGGGAATGAAATTATATTATATACCCATTGGTTTTTCGTCCTTAATTTACCTCCTAACACTGAACCCTTAACTCCTGTTAACATCGCATTTAAAATTGTTAATATCGCTACATCATGAGATGATGTTGTCATTTTTGAAATATCAATATACATTGAAATTTCAGAAACCTGTTGATTTTTCTTTCGTTCTGTTACACCACTAGAAAAAATAGGAAAATTAGATTTAACAGGAGTTCTTCCAACTGGTAATTTATTTTCAATAATCGCTATTTCTTCTTTTAAGTGATTCGGTCCTGAAATAGCAATTTGAAATTCTCCGTTTTGGATATTCTCAGTGTAAAACTTATAAAGCTTTTTCAAATCAACAGATTCAATATTCTCCCTAACACCAATAATATCTTCTGACCACTTACTATTTTTAAAAATTAGGCGGTTATCCGAAACTAATTTTTCTGTTTTGCTCCCATTCTCGTACTGTGTTAGTTCAACTAAAACTACCCTTTTTTCTCTTAGCAGTTCTTCTTCAGTAAGATTTAAATTAAATACCCTACTTACTATTGCTTCAAATATATTTTTGAAATTTTCAGCCTTACAGTAACCCATCAAATTAATATAATCTCTAGAAGTTTCACCTCCAATAAATGCACCATTATTATCAAATAGTTCATTTAATGATTGTTCTCCGCCTGATCGTAATAATAAATGCTCTATCAAATGTGAAAAACCAAGTTCTTCTGTATTTTCAATGGCAGTACCTGCAGAAAACATCAATGAAAAATAAGCAAATTTACTATCTTGATCACCTTTAAAAATAATTTTTTTATTCATCTATTTTTAAAATCTCCCATAATTTACTTGTACTAAGACCCTTAGCACATGTTGGACAACTATCTTGTTTCGAAAAATATTGAAATTTTTCTTCCATATATTTATAAAAATCAAATCTCAACAACATATTCCATACATTACTATTTTTATCTGTTACACAATCTAACCATCGTTTAACCACCCACGATGTCAATAATAAAATATTTGGTAAGATATTTGCAGTTACCAATTTCCTATTATAGGTAGTGAACGTTGTCACCAGCTTTTGAAAGTTTTCATTATCTTGTTCAGATAACAAACAATCAATACAGCCAGAATCTTCAATATTAGGATTACAAAACAAAAGTTTCCCCGCACTACGTTGGCTAAAACAGTATATACTTGGAATTTTTAATAAATAACATGCTCTATTTACAATCCTCTGTGCTATATAAGGAGGTTCATCCATGCAACAGAATACCCAATCGCTTTCAGATATTTCTTTTTTTTACATCAGGTACATTAATCATTTTAGAAGTGCTTTTGGTAACCAAACATTTAGAATTTCTTTGCTGAATATTTTTGGCTACACAATCAACTTTGTAATTTCCGACATCGTTAAATGTGAACATGGATTGTCTGTTGATATTGTTTTCTTCAACAATATCGTAATCCACCAAATGAATTCTTCCCACTCCTAATTGAGCTAATTGTAATGCAATATGAGATCCACCACCACCACATCCCAGAATAGAAATCTTTAGATTCCCTAACATTTTTAATAGTTTAATCCCACCAATTCCTTCACTAGCATAATATGTTTCTAACGACTCAATTGATTTATAATCCTGTAATTGATTTATTGGATTATCCAATATTTCCAATAAATTTCGATTTGAGAATTTATCTAAATACTCTGTAATTATTTCTTCTGAAATATTATATTTTATATTCAATAGTTTTTGAATGTCTTTGATACTATTATTCCCGTCACAACAAGAAATAAAATCTGACCAAAAAATTGAGTTTCCTTTGATTTCTAGAACATCATTATCATCAGCTCCTATCCTTAATTTATCATTTTGCCATGAATATACAATCCTATCCTGATTCCATTTTGGAAAAAAATTATTCATTTTATTGTCCTTTCTATATTTTACAAAGGCATGCAAATTCTCATTGCATGCCTTTGTGATTAAACAAAATACCAATTTGTGGTTTGTTCATTTCGAACTTCGACAAACTCTAGTTCTAAAACTTCAAAATCTTCCATAATCATGTTCATCACCCCCTTTCATTTACAAACAAATGACTTCATCGAATTGTTCTAACGTTTTTATATCTTGGTTGTGAGTAATCACAATGATGATTGCATTCTTTATTGATAAAATATAATCCAATATGGCTTTAGATCTAGCTGGATCAAGATTACCAGTTGGTTCATCAAAAATATAAATAGAATATCTACGGTTTAAAAATCTTGCTAAATCAATTCTTTGTTTTTCTCCTTCTGAGATTAAAGACTGAACTCTAAATAATTTTTTGTTTAAAAATGTTTCATCAAATCCTAAACTATCTTTGAGCTTGTCTGTTAGATTCAAACTCCCATCTAATTTAATATTGTCTGAAACATTACCTTCCACAAGAAAATCATTTTTTTGAACAAACGCAATCTTCTTATACAAACTTTCTGAGTTAATTTCAGCAATATTTCTTCCATCAATTCTTATTTCCCCATCATATAAATGCTTTGGATAATAATTTAATATCAGTTTTGCTAATGTTGTTTTCCCAACCCCCGAAGGACCAATAATGGCATAAGTATTTCCCTTTTTAAATTCAAATGAAAAATTAGTAAATATTTTTCTATTTTCAACTTGATAAGTTAAATTATTTATCGAAATGCTGGAGATGTCTCCTTCATAAAAAGTCTTATTTTCTATATAACCATTAACAAAATTTGTTTTATCTAGAACTTCTTGAATACTTGTTAAAATAGTACCTGTGCTTTTGATCAAATTTTTATTGTAAAGGAAAGACTGTAGAGGGCCAAACACTCCATTTAATAACTGAATACTGGCCACTAATAGTCCAACTGTTAGTAGATTATTCCTTACAAAAAATATACCAGCAACCATACAGGCTACTTGAGAAAAGAAGCTCAAAAACATTCCTGTATTTGAAGCTAAATCTTTTCTGTATTGATATTTCTGTCTAGAATCTTCAAATTCTAAAGTAGTATTTTGTTCGATTTTTTGTATCCATTTTTGAATATTCAATAATTTAATCTGTTCAAATCCCTCAATAAAACTAGTCATTTCTGCTAAATAGTGATTACTTTTTTCAGAATAATATCGAGTTGCTTTACTCATTAACTTTCCAGGAATTTGAGATAGAAAAACAGTTACAATAGAAAGCAATAAAAATACTAGGGCCAATCGCCATTCTATAAGTACAATAGCTACTACACTCGTAACCATTGAAGCCAGATCAACAATCACAGCCACTCTAGGAACCAATAAATTCTCCTGAATTATATCAATATTTTTTGTTACATTGTTTAGAAAATCCGAATTATATCGATCACAAGTATCAATTTCATTAAATTCCCGTAATAAATAACCTATAAAAAGCCTCTCCTTTAAATCTAAAATGACCTTTTTTACATAATAACTCTTAAAATAAGAATAGGACCATATCATTATAAACCATGCCATTATGGTACATACACACACTACTATCTGAAACAATAATTCACTACTTGAATTAGATATACTATCTAGTATTTTTCCCAGTTGAATAGAAAATAAGGTCATTAAAAATGCACTGATTACACTAAAAAAAGCTACTATTACATATAACAATCTATGACTTCTTACAATTTCTTTCATAAATCCACCTAAAAGATTTTATAAATAAATTATAATGTACAAGTATCGTATCCTAAAAAACTTCCCTTATTCGGGACACAACATTTTTCATCTATATTTTAAATCATACTACCTTGTTACTAAAAACGTAGATAATAATTTAGCTTATAACCCATGTTTTTAGCAATATGTTATGTCATTATTCTTTTTTCCTACAGTGCTTCCTAAAATTTGTGAAGACGAATTGTCAAATTAAGTGCAACGCTTTTCCATAAAAGAGTTTATAAGGTAGTTTCCAGTTAGGACATCTTCTAGAACGATCATTTCATTTATCTTCCCACTCTTATATGATAGAGCTCTCAATATCAGTCAAGTCAGTTCCTTTAGGAAACTACTCTTTGATTAACCCATTGGTATTTTCATTTGTCCTACGTTATCAAGGGGTGTGAGGAGCAGAGAAATAAACTTCTAGATTGAGTTCCTGTGTTAATCTCTAATATTGTTCAAACCCAGTATCTCTATCAGAGGTTACAATATGTCCAACTTTCTCTGGTACTGTCTTTCAAGGGGCAATCATGGTATTAATAACTAGCTGGCTCTTTTACATCTTTAGATACCAAGCTTTTTTTACCAGTTAGTTTCACCAAAAAAGCCCTTAGAAAATTAATTCTAAGGACTTTATTCATCATTTGGGACAATCAGCTTGTCTGGCTGCTGACTTTTTCTGAAATCAGCCTTAAAGCGTGAAATCCAATACCTTTCTTCCTTGAATGAGACCACGTTCCATTTCGTCAAAGACTTCTGGAGCAGTCTCAACTGGAACCTTTTCTACAACTGGCACAACCAGACCTTCTGCACCAAAGGCAAAGGCTTCTTCCAAGTCTTTACGAGTTCCCACAAGTGATCCGACTACCTTGATTCCGTCTAGGACAGTCTTTACGATAGATAATTCCATGTATTCTGATGGAAGTCCTACAGCAACAACAGTTCCTCCTGCACGCACACTATCAATAGCTTGGTTAAAGGCTACTTTAGAAACAGCGGTTACCACAACGCCATGAGCACCACCTGTTTTTTCTTGGATATAGCCGGCAACATCTTCGATTTCTTTACCATTGACAACGATATCTGCTCCAACCTCCTTGGCCAGCTCTAGCTTATCATTGTTAATGTCCACTGCTACGACATGAGCATTGAAAACCTTTTTAGCATACTGAACAGCTAGGTTACCAAGTCCACCGGCACCAAAGATAACAATCCATTGTCCTGGAGCGGCACCTGCTTCTTTGATAGCCTTATAGGTTGTAACGCCTGCACAGGTAATTGATGATGCTTGAGCTGGGTCAAGACCATCTGGCACTTTCACAGCATAGTCAGCTGTAACAACTGCATACTCACTCATCCCACCATCAACTGAATAGCCAGCATTTTTGACTGAACGGCATAGAGTCTCGCGACCTGTTGTACAATATTCACAATGACCGCAGCCTTCAAAGAACCAAGCAATTGATACACGATCACCAACCTTTAAGGAGGTAACGCCTTCACCTAGCTTTTCGACAATACCGATACCTTCATGACCGAGGATACGCCCTGGAACCTGACCAAAATCACCATGCGCAACATGCAAGTCAGTATGACATACGCCACAATATTCTACTTTAACAAGAGCTTCTCCATGACCGATTGATGGTACATCATGCTCTACAACCTCTACACCACTGCTGGTTTGGTTAACAACTACAGCCTTCATAGGATGCCTCCAATTTCTAAGTCTCGGTTTATCTATTTTTGCAACCGTTTACAATTTGTATTGTATACTTTTTCACAAGGTTTGTCAACCAATTTCTTGAAAGTTTTCTGAAAATAAACTTAACCAGTTAAGTTGGCTAAAAAACAGCATCTAGACCATTCCAAATGCTGTTGTCACTTTTATCTATTTATACCTTATTCCTTTAGGCTGTAATGTCATTTTCAATAATCACTTTAAGGGCGTTATTACTGCCGGCATTTTTAAAGACCTCATAGGCTTTTTCAACCTCTGACAGCTTAAAGTGATGTGTTACCATCTTAGTTGCATCAATCTTACCAGATTTCAACACATTCAATAGCATTTCTGTTGTATTAGCGTTTACTAGGCCAGTTGACATTGTAATGTTTTTGATCCATAGGTCCTGTAGGTCCAAACTAACTGGTTTTCCATGGACACCAACGTTAGAAACATGCCCGCCAATAGCAATAATCTTTTGGCAAATATCAAAGGTAGCAGGATAGCCTACACACTCAATGGCAACATCAACACCTCGACCATCAGTTAATTCATGGACTTTTTTGACAATATCATCAAGGTCACCAGAGCAAATCGTATCTGTTGCTCCAAAGCGCTTAGCTGCTTCTAAACGTGATTCTGACAAGTCAACCATGATCAGCTTAGCTGGTGAATAAAATTGTGCTGTTAAAAGAGCTGCTAGTCCGATAGGACCTGCTCCAACGATACACACTGTATCACCCGGCTTTACCTTTGCAGACTGAACGCCTATTTCATAGGAAGTTGGGAAAATGTCTGACAGCATAACCAAGGCATCATCCTCAACGGTTTTAGGAGCATGATAAAGACTGCCATCTGCTTGAGGAATATGAACATACTCTGCTTGTGTCCCATTAATCAAATGCCCTAGAATCCAGCCACCGCTTTCACAATGAGCAGGAATTCCTTTTTTACAATAATAGCAGGTATTACAGGCTGTGATACAGGAAATAATAACCTTATCACCTACCTTAAAGTTGTTCACTGCAGAGCCGACTGACTCGACAATACCAATACCTTCATGACCTAAAATGGTACCATGAGTAGTCTCTGGGACATCTCCACCTAAAATATGTAAGTCTGTTCCACAGATTGTTGTTTTCAATAAACGAACCACAGCATCTGTCGGAGCAAGAATCTCTGGTTTTGGTTGATCAATAAGCTCCAGCTGACCTGGAGCAACATATGTAGCTGCTTTCATAAAACGTCTCCAAATTTAGTCTAGAAAATGTAATCGATTACATTTTTAGTATAATTTTTTACACCCTCTTTGTCAATTAATAAAGGGTAATTTTAGAAAAAGTCTGACAATACCATTATTTTGGTTTTTGTTTGATATATAAAGGTTTTTAACGCTATTAACATCATTAAAAAAGCAATCACTCCTTGTTTTATTAGAAAATAAAGCTCATCAGATAGACGCAACATGTTATTTTCTTCAGCTAATTGCTAAGTGCAGCTAAGTCGTAACTATCAGCCACTTTATGAATATGGCAAATGAAGCTTCCCCTCTGATGGAATGCTCTGTAAAACCATTGTCTTAAAAGCTTTATATGATATCTGAGAAACTACCCCTGAGTTAAGCTATCTCAACACAAGGCACTGCCGACTTTTTCATCTAACACAGCCCTTTTCATAGCTAGATAAAAAAATAGAAGCCAAGCAGCTCCTATTTTTACTATTAATGATTGATATTATTTCCGACGTCCTGGACGCTCTGCGTAACCATAATAAGCATCATTCATGATTTCTTCCATGTGCTCAACCATTGGCAAGCGTGGGTTAGCAGGTGAGCATTGATCCTCGTAGGCAAGATAAGCAAGCTCACGAGTGTGTGCCTTCCATTCTTCCTCATCAATTCCTTGATCTCTGAAATTCATCTTAATGCCTAAGCGACAGCCAAGATCATAAACAGCTTTAGCATAAGATTCAACACCTTCTTCTGGAGTAGATGCCGGAAGTCCTAGCAACTTAGCAATGTCTTGATATTTTTCATCGGCGCGATAGTAATTGTACTTAGGCCATGTTGCTGTTTTAGCAGGACGGGTACCATTGTAACGAATAACGTATGGAAGCAAGATAGCATTGGTACGTCCATGAACAGTATGGAATTGTGCACCAATCTTATGAGCCATTGAGTGAGAAATACCCAGGAAGGCATTAGCAAAGGCCATACCTGCCATTGTTGAGGCATTATGCATTTTTTCACGTGACTCAAAGTCAGCTTCCTTAACAGATTTTTCAAGGTTTTCAAAGACAATCTTAATGGCTTGAAGGGCCAAACCATCTGTAAAGTCATTAGCCATTTGTGATACGTAAGCCTCGGTTGCGTGGGTCAACACGTCCATACCTGTATCAGCTGCAATGAAGCCTGGTACTGTAAGCACCAACGCCGGGTCAACAATGGCTACCGTTGGTGTCAATGAATAGTCAGCAATTGGGTACTTGCGGTTGTTGGCCTTATCTGAGATAACAGCAAACGGTGTAACCTCTGATCCTGTACCTGAGGTTGTTGGAATAGCCACAAATTTTGTTTTCTTACCAAGCTCAGGGAACTTGAAGGCACGTTTACGAATATCCATGAATTTTTGAACAAGATCATGGAAGTCAACCTCTGGTTGCTCATAGAATAACCACATTACCTTTGCAGCGTCCATTGGAGAACCACCGCCAAGAGCGATAATCGTATCTGGCTTGAAGGTACGCATCAGCTCAGTACCTTTCATAACCGTTGTGATATCAGGATCTGGCTCAACATCTGCAAAAATTTGATAAACAACCTTATTACGACGAAGGTCAAGCTGCTCGATGATACGATCTAAGAAGCCAAGCTCAACCATAGCGTGGTCGGTAACAATCATCACACGCTCAACGTCACGACATTTTTGAAGGTATTGAATTGAATCACGCTCGAAGTATGTTTTTGAAGGAACTTTAAACCATTGCATATTATTTCTACGTCTTCCTACTTTTTTGATGTTCAAGAGATTTACAGCACTAACATTATCACCAACTGAGTTACGTCCATAAGAACCACAGCCCAATGTTAATGACGGTAGGAAGGCATTATAAACATCACCGATACCACCAAATGTAGAAGGTGAATTCCAAATCACACGAATAGCACGAATTTTTGTTCCAAATTCCTTAGCTAAGTCTGCATCAGCAGTATGAATAGCGGCTGAGTGACCAAGTCCGTTAAATTCAACCATTTGACGAGCCTTTTCAACACCATCTGTGCGAGATTCAGCCTTCAAAACAGCGATAACTGGTGACAATTTTTCACGTGTTAATGGCTCATTTTCAGAAACTTCCTTACATTCTGCTGCAAGGATATTCGTTCCTTCTGGTACTGTAAAGCCTGCCTGCTCAGCAATCCAAGCTGCTGGCTTACCAACAATATTAGGGTTCAGCTTAGCACCTGCACAGTTTTTACTGTTAGCCTTAGCACCAAAGCAGAATTCCTCTAACAGAGCCTTTTCCTTTTTGTTGACAAAGTAAGTGTGGTAAGACTTAAATTCACTAACAAACTCGTCATAAATCTCCTTGTCGATAATAACAGCCTGCTCAGAAGCACAAACCATACCATTGTCAAATGATTTAGACATGACAATATCGTGTGCTGCCTGACGAATGTTAGCGGATTTTTCAACATAGGCAGGCACGTTACCAGCACCAACCCCAAGAGCTGGCTTACCACATGAGTAGGCTGCCTTAACCATAGCATTACCACCAGTTGCAAGGATTGTTGCAATACCATCATGATTCATCAGAGCGTTAGTTGCTTCTAGTGATGGGGTTTCAATCCATTGAACACAGTCCTCAGGAGCTCCTGCTGCAATGGCTGCATCACGAACAATGCGTGCTGCATGAGCTGATGATTCTTGAGCTGATGGGTGGAAGGCAAAAATAATAGGGTTACGTGTTTTTAAGGAGATTAAAGATTTAAAAATAGCTGTTGACGTTGGGTTAGTTGTTGGGGTAATCCCACAAATAACACCTACTGGCTCAGCAATTAAGGTCAAACCTGTTACATCGTCTTCTTCAATGATACCTACTGTTTTTTGGTGACGCATGTTATTAACAACGTGCTCACATGCGAAAAGGTTTTTGGTAGCCTTATCTTCAAAAACTCCGCGACCAGTTTCTTCATAGGCATGCTTAGCTAACTCACCATGTGCGTCCAAAGCAGCAACAGAGGCCTTCGCTACAATGTAGTCAACCTGTTCTTGAGTTAACTGACGCATTTTATCAAGCGCTACTAAACCTTTTTGAACAAGAGCGTCAATTGTTGCGGCAACAGATGTTGTTTCAACAGTACTATTTTTTTCAGTCATTTGAGACTCCTTTACCTTGTTAAAAGTTTCACAATTTTGTTTACAAAAATATTATATCATTTTTTGGCATTTTGTAAATCATTTCACAATAAAATTGTGATGTTTTTTCAATCAATTTCCGAAACTCTTTGATAACAAGGGGTTTGGCTTGGTGGATTTTTTCTGAAATAATGGCTGACGCATTCACTTTGTTCCGAAAGCGCTTTCTTTTTTAGATCAGGCTAAATTATTTAATGATCCGTTTTTAAAAGCACGTCACCGTCAGCAATAACAGCCAATAATGACACTGTCTAACAGGTGGAGCTTTATCTCGCGCTAAAGGGCGCAAGACGATCTAAAAATCACATCATGAAAAGGCTTGATCTGTTTGTAAGACCAAGCCTTCGTTATTAATTCTTAACAAATTGTTGTTAGCACCACTATTTAGCATCTTTTTTTGCTGCTCGCTCAACAGCCGCCTGAATCGTTGAGACATATAAGTCAGCACCTTTTAATTTGGCGTCGTTATTGTAGTGGACCCCATCACTACCATACCAGATATTGGGATTTTCGACTGCCGCCTTGTACCAGTCAGCAACTGTTACATAGCTATATTTTTTAGCTAGCTGCAACAAATGCTCTCTAGCCTCTGCTACCTGTGCTGCATTCTTAGCATCATAGGGCGACACAATCACCAAGCGATGCCCCTTTGGTAGTGCATAAATAAAGCCTTGAATATCCTGCGCATAATTATAAAGAGAATTAACACCAACAGCTAAAACCGTTGTTTTTGATAAGCTCTTGGATTGGATATGATTTTCAAAAAGCTCAAAGGCTTCACTGAAATTGCGGCTGACAGCAGCGTCTAGTTGAGCAGTCGGCATTAATTTTGAAAAAGCGTCACTAGACCTCAAGGCAACTGAGTCACCAATAATGCTAACATCACTAAGAGCATGCGCATCTCCTGCTGCCAAAGTATGTGTCTTATTGAGATTACTTTGAGATTGCTGCAAGGAATCTACTAAAAGCTGGGTCTCAAAATTACCGACCCTTGGTGCTGTCAAACAGGTACCAACCATCAACAAAAAGAGTCCTAAAGCAAGCCCTGATAACCATTTCTTATAGGGATTACAATCAATTGCTAAACCAAAAAGCTGTGGTGTCTTGCCTTGAATCAAAGGCTCAATAATGTAATAAGAAAGCGTTGAAAACACTACTGAAAAGAAAACCGTTAAGATCACTGCCAGCCAGTTAGACATCAGCTGTGTAAAAATAATGTAAAATGGCCAATGGAATAAATAAATCCCATAGCTAATATCCGCAAGATAGGTCACAAGCAGTGGTTCCTGCCAGGTTGGTGTTTGATCGCTCAAAACACGCGCAGCATAAATCATTACCGAAGCAAAAAGACTGGCTAAGACAAAACCGAAAAGATAGGTAAAGATATGGTTAAAATCTAACACAAGCGTTAGAAACAACAACAGAGCAAAAGCGCCAGCCATCACTCCAATAACATGTAGCCTTGGCCACAGCTTAACATTCTTTTGAAAGCGAACAGTCGTGTCCTTAATTCCCGTCATGGTTGCAAACATCGCTCCTAAAAAGAAAGGAAAGCTGTGTGAAAGCGTTGAAAAGTAAACAGAAGAAAAATCTGATACAAAGAAGGCTCTGATAAACATGCTGAAGTAGCTAAGCGTGAACACTGCGGAAGAAATTAAAAACAGAATGCCTCTAAATTTCTTCTGACTGTAGCCTTTTTTAGCTAATAACCAAACCAACAGCCCCCAAAGCAAATAAAAATGCACCTCAATGGCCAAGCTCCAGGTATGCACAAACAGATGCGGAATGAATTGACTTTCATAGCTACTGCCTGTCAGTAGCTCATAACTATTTGTTGTAAACCCTAGGGCAGCTGCTATTTGCTGACCGATACCAGCAATGAAGTCACTTTTGACTAAAAAAGTAAAGGGAATTGTCAAGAGAATTAACAAGACAAGCGGCGGTACAATACGATAAAAACGCCTTCTAAAAAAGCAACCACATCAATGGTTTGTTTTGAGACATATTCATCAATCAACAAGGCTGTAATCAAATAGCCTGAAAAAGTAAAGAAGATGTCAACGCCAACAAAGCCTCCTGAAAAAGTATGCTTAAAAAAGTGATAGAGCAACACCAGCAAAAGACCTGTTACCCTAATAAACGAAAACCATTTTATCCTCATTTTTGAAATATCCCCTGCTTAAAGGTTCCTTTGTAAACCTTTGAATCCTTCGCCTTCAAAGTACCCTTGCCATCAGCCTGACCTTTTTTAAATTGTCCGCTGTAAGACCACCCTGTACTAGCTGTAAACGTTCCTTCTCCATCAAAGACACCTTTATTAAAATCCCCAACATAGGTATCGCCATTAGGGTAAACCAATTTCCCTTTACCATTCATTCTATGATTAAGGACATAGCCGGTGTACTTGATTTGCCCATTGTCATAGGTCAAGCTTGCTTTTGAGGATATGGTCAAGGTAAAAACCGACAATCCACAGACAATAATCACAAGGACTGAAATAATCTCTAGCTTTGTCCGAGTGATCTGCCATTTTTGAATGTTATTTATTATTGCTTTCATTACTATTACTCATCTATTTCCACATGTGATTCATGTTCAGCGCTGATTTGACTCAACCAATGCTGACAGCCCGCTTTAACCAAGCGGTAGGTTTCTTCAAAATCTCCTGTATACCAAGGATCCGGAACGCCTCCTTCAATAAAAAGATGGATCTTGGAATCCCACTGATGCTTGGACATTTGCTTCAAATCTCTGATATTATGGCTATCCATTCCGATAATATAGTCAAAGGCTTCAAAGTCAAAGCTGGTGATTTGCTGAGAGGTTTTCTTGGTATCATAGCTAATCTGATATTGCTGTAATAGCGATTGTGTCCCATGATGAATTGGATTGCCATGCTCCCAGCCAGAGGTTGCACGACTCTCCACCTGTAGCTCATCAGGACTGGCCATACTTTTCATGACAAATTCGGCCATAGGACTACGACAAATATTTCCAAGACAAACAAAGCATACTTTTTTCATGAAAAACTCCTTTTACCTATTATAGCAAAATTATAGGGCCAAAAGGAGAAATCGCTCTTATAATTTTCGTTCAATTGATCTAAAAATGTTTTTTAATGCTTTGTCTAGTGAAAGCACCTCTGCTTCCCTGACCAATCACCCCTCACCTCACATCGTTTTACTTTTTTACTCAGTAAGCTATTGACAATACAAAAGACTTGACACCGGTAAAAACAAAGGAATCAAGTCTTACATAGCTATTTATGTCTTAATGGTTTTTTCATAGGGATAGCCTAAGTGCTGATAGGCTTTTTCGGTGACAACTCGGCCTGTTCTGGTACGCATGATAAAACCCTTTTGAATTAAATAAGGCTCGTACATGTCTTCTACTGTATCTCGCTCCTCTGCTATATTGACAGATAGAGTCCCAAGACCAACCGGCCCTCCTTGGTACACCTCAATCATGGTACGAAGAATCTTTTGGTCCACATAATCTAAACCTTCTTGATCCACATCTAACATCGTTAGAGCCTTATCTGTGATTTGAGTCGTAATCATTCCATCACCCATAATTTGAGCATAATCACGCACCCTTTTTAACAGCCGATTAGCAATACGAGGGGTTCCACGACTCCTGCGTGCCAGTTCATAAGCGGCCTCATGCTTGATTGTCATGTCAAAAATATCAGCTGTACGCTCCACAATCTCTGTTAAATCAGCTGTCTGATAATATTCCATATGCCCAGTAATCCCAAAACGAGCCCTCAAAGGATTTGACAGCATGCCTGCACGAGTCGTTGCTCCAATTAATGTAAAGGGAGGCAGCTCCAAATGCACACTCCGGCTAGTGTCTCCAGCGCCAATCATGATATCAATGTAAAAATCCTCCATGGCACTGTACAAGATTTCCTCAACAGCCATCGGCATACGATGAATTTCATCAATAAAGAGGACATCTCCTGGCTCTAAATCATTCAAAATTGCCACCAAATCACCAGCTTTTTCAATGGCTGGGCCAGAGGTCTGCTTGAGATGAACTCCCAATTCATTGGCAATGACAAAGGCCATCGTTGTTTTACCCAAGCCTGGGGAACCAAATAACAGGACATGATCCAAGGATTCCTCACGCCTCTTGGCTGCCTCAATAAAAATCATCAGCTGGTCTTTAACCCTATCCTGACCAATATACTCACGTAAATACTGTGGACGTAGTGTCCTCTCAACAGATCCTTCATCGCCTATCAGATCATTATCTAAAATTCTTGTCATAGAGCTATTATAGCATAAATAGATGATTTAGCTTTAACCAACACGCCACCAGTCAATATCACTAAGTAATTGGGCAGAATGAAGTAGAAATAAAGCAGCTAAAAACAGATAGTATTGGTATTTTTTAAACATATAAATGGAACTCCTTTAATCAATTATTTGTTATATAAAGATTATATATTATTCCATTTTTGATAAAAATGACATTTTTGTCCTATTGATATCGTTTTATATCTTTACCCCATTCTTCTCTCAATTTCTTTTCCAAATACTGATCTCCTGTTAATTGAGCAAACAGGCATGCCTTAGCATAGCATTTTTTGGCCATTTCTATGTCTTTTTTCTTCATTAGAGCATATTTCCACTCTATCAAATTTAAGATAGGCATTCTATTAAAATCCTGAGTCTTGAGGATAATTTTTTGACTAAGTACAATAACCTTCTCAAGAATCTCCGGCTTATTGTTTTTGATGCTCAACGAGGAAATTCCTATAGCTATTTTATTGACAATAAATAATTCCTCTAATTCAAAATGTTCAAACTGATTTAACAAAATGTCTAACAAAGAATCATAGAATCCTTTATCTGAATACTCTCCATTCATTCCTGCAATGTCGAGGTACGCTAAATACAGCTCAATAAGAATGAGATCATTCTCTCTAAATTGAGTCTTACTTTTTGTTTGTTCAAAGTATTCCTGTAATAACCCAACTCCAAAATTGATATTCTCGGTTAATAACGTATCCATTATGGACTGCAAGCAATCCACCACAAGCTTTTCTTCCTCTGGCAACTGGTCATAATAATCTTCAAAAATTTCGTCAAATTGCTCTTCTCGCAGCTTTAATTTGTCATCGTCCATATAGGTCGGTGTTCTTAAAATCAAATATTTAAGCTCCTATAGCGCTTCGGTAGCTCCAAATCCTCTCCGTCTGTCAAAAAGCCGACACTAACGTCCAAAGCCTTAGCAATAAAAACCACCTTTGATAGGCTGGGAATCGATTGGCCCAGTTCTATTCGTGCCAATTGACGAATGGATAATTCTGACTCATCTCCACATAAATCCTCTCTGGTAATTTTTTTCTGATACCGAAGGTCTCTCACCTTTTCACCAAAATTGTCTAACATGTTTCCCTCTTCAAGACACTATTTCTTTCATTATATCACATAATTTAATTAATTATTAATTTTTTGACTCCATTCTATAATAACATTTCTGTATTTTTAGAAAAAAGAAGGCCTATTGCCTTCTCAGATTGAAAAAATGTCTATTTTAGAGCATTTTCTTAAGCGATATAGCTAGTGACAGCCTCTCTTGAAATACTATTCTTCATTTTGAGAATTAGCTCCGAGGAATTCATTTTCAAGACTTTTTAAACAAATCTGGGCTTAGCTACAGTCTAAAAAGACGCGCTGTTTTCTTCCTATAATCCTAATCGGTCGAAAATAGCATCGACACGCTTGGTATAATAAGCTGGATTGAAGAGCTCATCAAGCTCATCTTGCCTTAATTTTGCAGTGATATTTTCGTCTGCCTCAAGGATCGGCTTGAAGTCCACTTGGTTGTCCCATGAATAGGCTGTCTTTGGCTGTACCAAGTCATACGCCTCCTCACGCGTCATGCCTTTTTCGATCAGCTTAAGCATCACACGTTGGCTGTAAATCAAGCCAAAGGTAGAGTTCATGTTACGAGTCATGTTTTCTGGAAAGACTGTCAAATTTTTGACGATATTGCCAAAACGGTTGAGCATGTAGTTGATGAGGATAGTCGTGTCTGGTGTGATAATCCGCTCTGCTGACGAGTGCGAAATATCACGCTCATGCCAAAGCGCCACGTTCTCATAGGCTGTCACCATGTGCCCACGAATGACACGCGCAAGCCCCGTCATGTTTTCAGAGCCGATCGGGTTACGCTTATGAGGCATGGCAGAGCTTCCCTTTTGTCCTTTGGCAAAGAACTCTTCTACCTCACGTTGCTCAGATTTTTGCAGGCCTCGAATTTCAGTTGCCATGCGTTCAATTGATGTCGCGATACTAGCAAGCACTGCGAAGTACTCGGCATGAAGGTCTCGTGGCAAGACCTGAGTTGAGATTTCCTGCGGGCGAATGCCTAGCTTGCCACAGACATACTCCTCAACAAATGGTGGGATATTGGCAAAGTTTCCAACAGCACCTGAGATTTTACCGGCCTCAACACCAGCAGCCGCATGCTCAAAACGCTCTTGATTACGCTTCATTTCACTGTACCAGGTCGCCAATTTGAGACCGAAGGTCGTTGGCTCCGCGTGCACACCATGAGTACGCCCCATCATGATAGTCATTTTGTGCTCCTTAGCCTTCTCAGCCACAATGTTGGTAAAGTTTTCAAGGTCACGACGGATAATGTCATTAGCCTGCTTGTAGAGATAGCCATAGGCCGTATCCACCACGTCAGTCGATGTCAAGCCATAGTGGACCCACTTGCGCTCCTCACCGAGCGTTTCAGACACCGCACGAGTAAAGGCCACCACATCGTGACGGGTCTCTTCTTCAATCTCCAAAATACGATTGATGTCAAAACTCGCATTGGCGCGAATCTTCGCCACATCTTCCTTGGGAATCTCACCCAACTCAGCCCATGCCTCATCAGCGAGGATTTCCACCTCCAACCAAGCACGGTACTTGTTCTCTTCACTCCAAATCTTCGCCATCTCAGGGCGTGAATAACGGTTTAGCATAATTAAGATACCAAGAACAGCCAGAAAGCAACTGAATTTTAGAAAGCTAAAGACGGACATTTACGTCCGAGGAAATTTATCTAAATTCCGAGCTTTCCGCTCAGGTTCAGTTTGAAAATTCTAGCGCTCATTTCCTTTCTACATAGTTAATAGTAATGCTTTTAAAGTCTATTCGCAATAATTTCTATATTGTGATTAAAAGTTAGGGCATCAATAGTTGACTATACCAATATTGTAAACCTCTTTGCATGTATATAAAAGATCTGCTTTGTCATGATGCATCTAGTAAGTTCATTATGTACAAACCTATCTATATGTTATCAATCTAGACGAAATACGCTTAGAAGTTTTATATGGAAATATCTCACCACGATAATTTTTGAGTTCTACACCTCCAGAAGCTACAATTTCAACATTTCTCTTATGATTGCTCGAGATCAGTATCTAGAATTATCCATTAAGTCATTTACCAACTTCTGAAATCTGATTACGATTCTCAATTCTCACAACATGCTCAACATCATGACCAATCTTTTGAAAGGCATAGCCATAAATTGTCCCAATAACACTCAATCCGAAATACTAATCTTCCTTAACTACTCAAACTCCCCTTTGCCTATCGCTATTGACGGATAGTGGGCCAATTGCGATAGGTCTGTATCTAGTGGTAAATCATAGATAGCAAGGTAATCGTTTGGATATTGCTTTTGTAGCTCCGTCATTTTTTCAGAAATGGATTCTTGGTTTTCCGAAGCAAAGACAACTTCAACAACACCTGTTTCACCATTTTCAATAAAAGCGTGAACAATGATTTTTATCATAGGATTAATTCCTCCTAAAATTCTTCAACCTCATCTGATTGACTGTTAAACACCGTCACGTGTCCCATTTTGCGGTTGTGCTTGGCTTCTATTTTACCATAGAGGTGGAGGTGGGCGCTAGGGTTTTCTGTGGCGTAGCGTTGGGCTTGTTCCATGTGCTGGCCGAGGACGTTGAGCATAATGGCTGGGGCATGGAGTTTGACAGCTGGTAATGGCTGGCCTAATACACCTAAAATGTGGGTGTCAAACTGGGAGAAATCACAGGCTTCGATGGAGTAATGTCCTGAGTTGTGGGGACGTGGGGCGATTTCATTGACCAAAATCTCGTCGCCTGCCACAAACATTTCTACACAGAGGGTGCCAGATAGGTTAAGCTGCTCTGCTATTTTCACCGCCATAGCCTGCGATTTAGCGCTAACTGCTTCTGAAATGCGAGCTGGGACAATGGTTTTTGACAGGATATTGTTCCGATGGATATTTTCCTGAACAGGAAAGACAGTGACATCTGTGCCATTGCCAGATACAATAACGGAAATCTCTCGGTCAAAGCTGACAAATTCTTCCAAGACGCACTCGGCAGTGTTAGCCAACTTATTAGCCTCTTCAAGGTCTGCTTCGGAGCGAATAACGACTTGACCGTGTCCATCATAGCCACCTGTCGCTGTCTTGAGGACGTATTTTTTCGAAAAGTCAAGGTTTTCCAAGTCGAGGCTAGAGGTTACAACCTTGTAGGGTGCCACTGCCGCGCTTGCTTTATTGGCTAAAAAATCTTTTTCAAAAATACGATTCTGCGAGATCCGAAGTAACTCTGTTCCTTGAGGCAGCTGCTCCTCCTTTACCACTGTATCAAGGGCGTCAGCGTCCACATTTTCAAATTCATAGGTCAAAATATCACAGCGCTCGGTCAATTGACGCAGCGCCTCCACATCACTATAAGGCGCCACGATAACCTCACTCACGCGCGAGGCTGGGCAATCCGCTGCTGGATCCAGTGTAATGACCTTATGCCCCATATAAATGGCAGAAATCGCCATCATCTGTCCCAGCTGACCACCTCCGATAATTCCAATTGTTTTAGTTGAGTTCATGGGTTGACTCCTCTGCGATCCGTCCTTGCTCTTTGTGGAAATGGCTGAGCTGCTCTGCGATTGTTTCATCCTCAATTGAAAGGATCCGAAGAGCAGTCAGTGCTGCATTGGTTGCTCCTGCCTCTCCAATGGCCATAGTTGCCACAGGCACACCACCTGGCATCTGCACAATTGAATACAGCGAATCAAGACCACTAAGAGCACGCGATTTGACAGGTACGCCGATAACAGGAAGTGTCGTCTTTGCAGCGACCATTCCAGGGAGATGGGCTGCTCCGCCAGCACCAGCGATGATGATTTTAATGCCACGTTCGCGTGCTTTCTCAGCGTATGTGAACATGAGATCCGGCGTGCGGTGGGCAGAGACCACTTTTTTTTCGTAGGCAAGGCCAAACTGGTCGAGGATTTCGGCGGTTTTTTGCATGGTGGTCCAGTCAGATTTGGAGCCCATGATGATAGAGATAATTGGTTTCATACTTTCTCCTTAAAGGTTTTTGATACTTTTCTTAAGTGGGGGGGGCGTCAACAGCCACCATAGGTGTCTCATGACTAACTTGAAAGCCCAAGGTCTTTCAAGTTCCCCCGAGTGACCTTGTCACTCTTTGCGCTACGGCGAAAAGTATCGTGTTAGGCTCGCTTTTGCTCACCGATAATAAGTCATTGTCATCATAGCGACCTTCGGTAGCTTGAGCTAGCGCTAATTTATTTTACTGCTTTTCTTCCAATATCGTTTCGGTAGAATAATCCTTCGGTATTTTGCTGAGCAAGTTCGGTATAGATTTTTTCTTGCGCAGCTGGGACGGTAACTGCTGTGGTGACCAGCATATAGACACGTCCACCATTTGACAGCAGTGCTTTGCCATTTTCCGCAAGCTTAACCCCTGCGTAGTAGGTAATGATGTCGCCAGTGGTCTTTGCTGGCAGAAGCACACCTTTCTTGTAAGCAAGCGGATAACCGTTTGAAGCAAGGACAACGCCGAGCGTCACTCCCTCGTCTGACCATGTGATATTAGCTGTGTTGCCCTCTAATATATCGGTAATGTTCTGTGCAAAATCAGAGGTCAGGCGAGGAAGGATAACCTGAGTCTCAGGATCACCAAAGCGAGCATTGAATTCAATCACTTTTGGTCCATCTTCTGTCAAAATCAAGCCACAGTAAAGGATTCCAAGATAGGGACGCCCCTCTGTCATCATCCCTTTTAGAACAGGCTTGACAATGGTCTCAACTGCTGTATCCACCACACTTTGAGAAAGATGAGGCACTGGTGCATAAGCCCCCATACCACCTGTATTTGGCCCCTTGTCACCATCAAGAGCCCGCTTGTGGTCCTGCGCTGTCGGCATGAGGTAAAACTGATCGCCATTCACAAAGGCAAAGAGAGAGAACTCTTCACCAGCTAAAAATTCCTCAATCACCACGCGCGCACCTGAATCACCAAATTTATTATCCAAGAGCATGTCACGCGCCGCCTCAACTGCCTGCTCTACAGTCTCTGCTACGACAACACCCTTTCCTAGCGCCAAACCATCTGCTTTAACCACAATTGGCGCGCCCTTTTCCTCGATGTAGGCCTTGGCTTTTGCAAAATCAGAAAATGTGCCATAGGCTGCTGTTGGAATACCGTATTTGACCATGATTTGCTTAGCAAAGTCCTTTGACCACTCCAGCTCCGCTGCTAAACGAGAGGGCCCAAAGGCTTTCAAGCCAGACTGGTTAAACTCATCAACGATACCAGCCGCTAATGCGTCATCTGGTCCCACAAAGGTCCAGGCTATATGATTGGTCTTTGCAAAAGCAATCAAAGCAGAATGTTCGGAAATATCAATATCTACCCGTTCTATGCCATCAAGGGTCATGCCATCATTGCCAGGTGCCACAAAAACCTGTTCAACGCCTTTTGACTCTAACAATTTCTTAGCAATCGCATGTTCACGACCACCTGAACCGATAACTAAAAGCTTCATCACACACCTCATAACACGAATTTTATAAACATATTTTAGCATAATTGTTCGTTTATATAAATAACTAATCACCAAAGAAAGCCCGAAGCTAAAAAATAAGCTTTATAGAATATAACCATCATAGCTCATATAACCATACCTGCTGTCTCTTTTTACAGATTATTGGCATTAATTACCACAGCCTGCCTCTTCAGATGAGGTGCTAGTGTTACTATAAATTGCTTTTAGCTACAGGGAGCAGGCAAGCTGGAGATGGGCTTGCCTATTGGCTCTTGGAAGCTAGGGAGCACCAACAGTATTTTGAGGCTAAAATATTTTTCCTTACATTTTTTTAAATCAAGGACATTTTTGTCCTCTTTCTTGCGAATAGTAAGTTACAGGAGGTAATTAATGAAAAAGTCTATCAATTGTTAGCTTCAGGAGCAATCCTTTTAGGTGGTAATGGTGCAATATCCTCTGCCACAACAACGATTTCACAAGGTCAGTCAGGTATCGTACACGCTGCTGTTTTAGGGGATAACTATCCAAGTAAGTGGAAACAGGGCTTCGGAGCTGATCCTTGGAACATGTACTTACGTCAATGCACTTCTTTTGTAGCATTCCGACTGCATTCCTCAAATGGATTCAGCCTGCCTAGAGGCTATGGTAATGTTGAAAGCTGGGGACGTATAGCTAAACACCAAGGCTATCATGTTGATCATACACCTAGAGTTGGTGCTGTTGCTTGGTGGGATAAGGGCTTTAACCAGTCACATGCCCTATATGGACACGTCGCCTGGGTAGCAGAGGTCAATGGTGACACTGTTATTATTGAGGAATACAACTATAATGCCGGACAGGGACCTGAAAAGTATCATAAACGACAGATTCATAAGCATCAGGTAAGTGGTTACATTCACTTCAAGGATCTGGATCACAACTCTACCAGCCACACACAAATGTTACATGCTTCTCAAGCAGGATCAACTCGTCTAGCTAAAAGTGGTACCTATTATTTTTCAAGCCAAAGTCCTATAAAGGCTGAAGCTACATTAGCAAGTCCTGATTTAGCTTACTATCATACTGGACAGTTAGTGCACTATGATCAAACCCTTGTCGCTGATGGCTATGAATGGCTCAGCTATATCGGTCATTCAGGAAATCATCGCTACATTCCAATTCACAAATTGCCGGTTCAGCCTCAGCAACATAGTCAAGCCTCTATAGATAAACCAAAGCCTGTGGCGACCACTCCTATCAAGGTTGGAGATACTGTAGCCTTTCCTGGTGTTTTTCGGGTCGATCAGGTCGCTCAGAACATGATTGCAAGCAGTGAATTAGCCGGTGGAGAGCCAACCTCCTTAAACTGGATAGACTCAGCTCCACTCCACGAAACGGACCATAAAGGACGTATTGCTGGAAATCAGATTTTGCAGGTGGGTGATTATTTTGTCGTTTCAGGAACCTATAAGGTTCTAAAGGTTGATCAGCCTAGCAAGGGGATTTACGTGCAAATGGGTTCACGTGGAACATGGTTAACAATAGATAAGGCAAAGAAGGTCTAAAACCTTTAGGCTAACGAAAAAGCCTTTTATGATAATGCTTTCCTAATACATGCAGCAGCTGTATCCTTTGCAATATCCTATCTAAGTGATGCATCTAGAGCTCAAAATACTCAAATACTGATTGATAACGGATCTGGTCACTGTTACCACAACAAAAAATAAAGCCTTGTTCCTTCATAAATTCTTGTATTAGTCATAGTAAAAAGAGGCTGAAACAATAGTATGACCACCAAATAAAACAAGCAAACAAGTCTAGTTTTCTGAGATTATGAAAACTAGACTTGTTCGCTTTTTAATGAATCCAACTAGGTAATAAAGTATATTAACCAAGAATTTCTAAAGTGCAACTCTTTTGGCTCCAGTCTCTTTTTACTTTATTAATGTCTAAAATGCCTCACACCTGTGAAAATCATGGTTATACCATGCTGATTGGCAGCTGCAATAGATTCTGAATCACGAATAGAGCCTCCAGGCTGGATAATAGCCTTGATACCAGCGGCAGCAATTTCTTCAATGCTGTCTGCAAATGGGAAGAAGGCATCGCTAGCAAGAACTGCTCCCTCAAGCTGCCCCGTTGCTTGCGCAATAGCAATACGAATAGAGGCTATTCGGTTTGTTTGCCCTGGACCAACGCCCAAAGTCATATGATCATTAGCAATGACAATCGCATTAGACTTGACATATTTGATGGTTTTCCAAGCAAATGCTAGAGCAGCCATTTCCTGTTCATTTGGCTGACGCTTTGTCACCACTATCCAATCCGCTGGAGACTCTGTGACAACATCTTGATTTTGCACTAGTAGACCACCAAGAACTCCTGTATATTCTGCTTCTATTTCACTAGCCTCCTGAGCAGCAAATGGCAATTCAAGAATTCGCAAGTGCTTCTTTTTATGGGTGAGAACAGCTAGCGCTTCTTTGGAATAGCCTGGTGCAATGATCAATTCAAGAAAAATAGCATGAAGCTTCTCCGCTGTCGCTAGATCCACCTCACGATTTAGGACAACAATACCACCAAAGATAGACACCGGATCAGCTGCATAAGCAAAATCCCAAGCTGTCTCAATATCATCTGCCTGACCAATACCACATGGATTCATATGCTTGAGTGCTACAACGGTTGGACGCTCCTTAAAATCACGAATAATACGAATCGCAGCATCTGCATCACGAATATTGTTGAATGATAGCTCTTTTCCATTTAGCTGCTTGGCTGAAGCAATTGAATAGGTTGTTGGGAGCGCTCTTTGGTAAAAATCTGCAGCCTGTTGAGGATTTTCACCGTAACGCATGCTTTGCTTCAAATCATAGGTAAGCGTGAGCTTTTCAGGCTTTGTCTCACCTGCTTGTCTTGTAAAATAATCTGCAATCACTGCATCATAGGCTGCAGTATGGCGAAAAGCTTTAGCTGCTAAGCTTTGACGGGTTTGGTAACTTGTACTGCCAGTGCTAGCCAACTCTCCTAAAACGAGCGGATAATCTGTCGGATCAACCACTACCGTAACACTAGCATGATTTTTAGCCGCTGAACGCAGCAGTGAAGGACCACCAATATCAACCATATCAACAGCGACATCATAAGTGACATCTGGACGGCAAATGGTTTCTTTGAAGGGATAAAGGTTAACAACAACAAGGTCTATTAATTCAATCCTGTTTTGCTTTGCTGCCTGTAAGTGGTGCTCAATGTCACGACGAGCAAGTAAGCCACCATGAATGAGAGGGTGCAGCGTTTTTACCCGTCCGTCCATCATTTCAGGAAAGCCTGTCACATCGTCAATAGCAACAGTAACTACACCAGCCTCTTCAAGAGCAAGCCTTGTTCCTCCTGTTGATATAATATCCCAGCCAAGATGCTTAAGCTCCCTAGCAAGGTCCACAATCCCTCTTTTATCTGATACGCTAATTAAGGCGCGTTTAGTCATTTTAAGTTCTCCTTAGAAAAGTCTATTTTCCTCAATAGCAGTGCCATCATCAAACAAGTCTTCTAGCCTTTGTTAGCCACCATTAGCGCAGCTGCTATGATAAACGAAATGCCACAATAGGGAAAATAGTTATTAATCTTACACAATCAGCGGTTAAGCCGCTCTACTCCAAGACTATCCAGTACCTCTGGATACAATTGGTATTCTGCTTCATGAATTCTGGCTTCAAAGCTTTCAAGAGTATCATCACTCAAACGTGGTACTCGTACCTGTTTGATGATTTTTCCTGTATCAATACCACTATCAACCCAATGAACAGTCACTCCTGACTGACTAACACCTGCTTGCCAAGCATCTAAAATACCATGTGCTCCTGGAAATTCTGGCAAATAAGCTGGGTGAATGTTGATGATTTTTCCTTCGTAAGCATCAAGTAAGGTTGTACTCACAATTTTCATATAGCCGGCAAGGACGATGAGATCAATCTGATGCCGCTGCAGCAATGCCACAAGAGTCTGCTCATAGGCTTGCTTATTCTCAAAGTCCTTTAGTTCAAAGCTGTAGGACAGAACACCCAAAGCACAGGCTCTACTTAAAACATGAGCATCGCAATGATCAGAAAAAACAAAGGCAACCGGAAACTGTTCTGCAATCGTTTGAAAATTGGAGCCATTACCAGAAGCAAAAACGGCAATTCTTGTCATGGCTTCATCACCACACTAGCAACTGTTCTGGTCACAACGCGACCAATGTCATACACAGGCTCATCAAGACAGGCCTTCACCTGCTCAACGTGCTCAGGCTTGACAGCAAGCACCATGCCAATACCCATATTAAAAATCTCAAACATTTCTTCATGATTGATCTTACCATA
This sequence comes from Streptococcus equi subsp. equi, assembly GCA_900637675.1. Lineage (NCBI taxonomy): Bacteria > Bacillati > Bacillota > Bacilli > Lactobacillales > Streptococcaceae > Streptococcus > Streptococcus equi. The sequence continues at coordinate 38,252 of LR134389.1, read as the reverse complement.
TGTCTCAAGGACTTTAAAAATGGGCAGCACAGGTAAGCTGGCTTCTTCAATTTCAGCGGCTAGTTCTTTGGAAAACATACGAGGTAGGTTTTCAATAAAGCCGCCACCCGTAATATGAGCGATTCCTGCCACTAAGCCGCTTTTAATGAGTGGTAACACAGCCTTGACATAAATACGAGTTGGCTCAAGAAGTACCTCCTTAAGCTTTTTTCCATCAAGCTCTGGAAGCAGCTCCTCACCAGTATAACCGGCAAAAATACGACGAACCAAGGAATAACCATTTGAATGAACTCCACTTGATGCCAAACCTAGGAGATGATCTCCCTCAGCTACTCTTGAACCATCAATCAGCTGAGATTTCTCAGCAATACCAACCGCAAAACCGGCAAGATCATAGTCATCTTGACCATACATACCAGGCATCTCAGCAGTTTCTCCACCGATAAGAGCAGCACCTGCTTGAACACAGCCCTCAGCAATACCTGCAATCACCTGCTCTAATTTGGCAGGCTCATTTTTTCCTGCTGCAAGGTAATCAAGAAAATACAGGGGTTCGGCACCTGCTGCAATAATATCATTGACACACATTGCCACACAATCCTGCCCAATCGTGTCATGCTTATCGTACTGGATTGCAAGCATTAGCTTTGTTCCGACGCCATCTGTCCCTGAAACCAAAACAGGCTCCTTAACACCAGTCTTTGACAGGTCAAACAGACCACCAAAGCCTCCTAGACCACCCATAACACCCAATCGTTTGCTACGCTCGGCATGCTTTTTTATTCGCTCAACAAGCTCATAGCCTGCTTCAACATCGACACCTGATTGAGCATAAGCATTTTTAGACATTTTCTCCTCCTTATTTTAGCTGCCTAGATCATTTATTCTATGTTAGCCATAAAGCGCTACTTCGTCACCTGATCAATGTGAAAGCTTACCTTTTCTTCTAAGCTCTTGAGATAAGCCTCCTCATAATCATAAAGCGGCGTTGGATACTGACCGTCAAAATAAGCCACACAAAGCCCACCATTTGGTGCTTTTGTATCAAGTCCAATAGCCTCGATAAGCCCATCAAGTGACAAATAAGTCAGGCTATCAGCACCGATAATATCACAGACCTCAGCAGCAGTATGATTAGCTGAAATCAGCTCCCGTCTTGTCTGAATATCAATCCCATAAAAGCAAGGGTATTTGAGCTCAGGGCTACCAATTGCTACATGAACCTCTGTAGCTCCTGCTTCACGCAGCAAATTAACAATGCGTCGTGAGGTTGTCCCTCTGACAATAGAATCATCTACCATCACAACCCTTTTGCCCTTGACAACACCTGAAACAGCTGAAAGTTTCATTCGAACTCCCTGCTCACGAAGCTCCTGAGTTGGTTGGATAAAGGTTCGTTGGGTATATTGATTCTTGACCAATCCCATTTCATTTGGCAGGCCTGATGCTTCTGCAAAGCCCATCGCTGCTGATAATGAGGAATTTGGCACACCAACCACAATATCAGCCTCATGCTGAAATTCCTGAGCCAGTCTCTTTCCCATTCGCTTGCGAGCGGTGTGAACATTGACTCCAGCAATGGTTGAATCAGGACGCGCAAAGTAAATATATTCCATAGAGCAGATAGCCAGCTGCGTAGTAGTCGTATAGCAGTCATAAGTGATCCCCTGATCATCAATGATAATGACCTCACCTGGCATCACATCGCGAACCCACTCAGCACCAACCACTTCAAAGGCACAGGTCTCACTTGAGACGACCCAAGCCCCATTTTTCATACGGCCTATAGACAACGGCCTAAAGCCGTTTGGATCAAGCGCTGCTATCAGCTGGTTCTCTGTCATCAGCAGGTAAGCAAAGCCCCCTTTAACAGTGTTGAGTGCCTCTTTTACCTTTCCTAAAAATTCTGGGTGATGACTACGACGAATCAAATGCATTAGAATTTCTGTATCAGAAGAGGCATTAAAAATAGCTCCCTCACTCTCTAACGCTTTTTTCAATGACATAGCATTGGTCAAATTACCATTGTGGCACAAGCCAAATTGAGCGTCTGTAAAACGATATAAAAAGGGCTGAATATTATTAATGGAAGCCGTCCCAGCAGTCGCATACCGCACATGACCAATGGCAGCATGTCCCTTTAGCTTGTCCAGATCAGATGAATCCTTAAACACCTCTGACAAGAGACCTACATCACGATGCTGATGAAGCTCCCCATTATCATTTGAAATAATACCTGCTCCCTCTTGGCCGCGGTGCTGTAGGCTATGAAGCCCAAAATAAGTCACTTGAGCGGCATGTGGGTGTCCCCAAATCCCAAAAACACCACATTCCTCATTAAGAGATTTTACGTCATATGTCATCTTTACCTCTGGGCTAATGCCCTTTTAATTATGATTGTGTCATTAACTAAGCTAGAACTAACAGCTAGGCTGAGCAATAATAGCAGCTATCTTAGCTATTACAAGGCTATATCCCAGTTCAGTCAATACCCACATGGTCTCCTCTAAAATAATGCACCGCACTTCGGAATAACCATTGATCCTTATTACCCGGAATATTTTGGAAAAGTCCCTCTTCAAAGCGCTCTGAATGTCCCATCTTACCGATAATCTGACCATTTTTGCTGGTAAGACCTTCAATAGCGTTGACAGAGCCATTTGGATTATACCTGCTATCCATGCTTGGATTACCATCAAGGTCAACATACTGGCTAAAAATCTGACCATTTTTACAAAGCTCTGCTAATTCTCTTTCTGTTACCACAAGCTTGCCCTCTCCATGTGACACTGCAACAGCATGAATATCCCCCACCCTGACACCTGCCAGCCAAGGAGAATTGGTATTGGCAATACGCGTTTCTACCATTTTAGCCACATGCTGATTGGCATCATTATAAAACAGAGTTGGACTAGCCTCATGTACCGCCTCAAAACGTCCATATGGCAGCAGCCCTGATTTGACCAGAGCTTGAAAGCCATTACAAATACCGATAATCAGACCACCCTTTTCAATAAAGGCATCAATCGCCATTCGAACCTTCTCATTCAGCAGGATATTAACAATAAATTTAGCTGAACCATCTGGCTCATCTGCCGCTGAAAAACCACCTGCAAGGAAGATAATATGAGCTTGATGAATATGGTCAACCATCGTGTCAACTGAAGCGTCAATAGCTGCCTCATTCAAGGTAACAAAAGGCACCAAGTTCACCCTTGCACCCTCTCTTTCAAAGGCCTTAGCCGAATCATATTCTGAGTTAGTTCCTGGAAAAACTGGAATATAGACAACTGGCTGAGCTATTTTTTCCTTAAACTGAGCAGCAAGTGCTGTTGTCACTACAGGAACAGGCTTCAATTCACCTGCCTGCTGAAATACCGTCGGGTAAACCTGCTCCAGGCTCCCTTCAAAAGCCTTTAAGAGACGAGCTCCAGATAGCTTGACATCATTGACAACCAATGTAAAGTCACTGGTAGTTTGACCAAGCTTGATAACACCTGTGATTTCCTCTTTTGATGTAAAGATAAAGCCACCAAGCTGAGCTGTTAAGCTCCTGTCAAGCTCTGGTAATGTCACACAAGCCCCTAACCGATTACCAAAGGCAGCAAGAGCCAGTGCTTCAACAACACCACCATATTTAACAGCCGAAGCTGAGCTAATATTATGCTTTTTCTGAATAGCCTCAAAAGTCATAAAATTAGATTTTATCAACTCAAAATCAATCACTTCCGAAATAGCCTGTCCTGGAATATAGTAAATATTCTCGCCAGCAGCTTTAAATTCTGGTGAAAGGATATGATCTACATGAGCAGTCGTCACACCAAAGGCAACCAAGGTCGGCGGCACTGTCAATTCCTCAAAGCTACCAGACATTGAATCCTTACCTCCAATAGAAGGCAAGCCAAGCTGCACCTGTGCTTCAATTGCTCCAAGCAAGGCTGCCACCGGTTGACCAAAGCGCTCTGCCTGCTTATCCATTCTTTGGAAATATTCCTGATATGAAAAGCGTGCCTTATGCCAATGGCTACCCGTTGCGACCAGACGAGCAGTTGCCTCAATTACAGCATAAGCAGCACCATGATAAGGTGACCATTCGGCTATATAAGGGTGATAGCCTTGAGCGATAACAGAGACTGTCTTTGTCACTCCATGTTGAACTGGTAATTTCTGAACAGAGCCTTCAACAGGTGTCATTTGATAGCGCCCACCAAGCGGATGTATTACTGTAGAGCGACCCACTGAGCTATCAAACAGGGTTTGCAAACCCTTTTGACTAGCATGGTTCAGGTCTGATAAGACAGCAATGGTATCTGCTTCAAGTGTCTCAGCAGTAGTTTGACGAGCTTCTGGTATTGGCGCACCACTGTCAACAACCTTAGCAGCAACAGACACGCGCACACCATTTGTCTCTAAAAATGAGCGTTCAATATCAACAATCGTCTGCCCATTCCAGGTCATAACAAGATTCGGTTTTTCTGTCACAGCTGCCACAACAGCAGCATGGATATTTTCCTTATGGCAGGCGCTCATAAAGGCCTCTAAATCCTTTGGACAAATCACGACAGCCATACGCTCTTGGGATTCTGAAATGGCAATTTCTGTTCCATTTAGCCCAGCATATTTTAAAGGAATCTTATCTAAGTTAATGTTAAGACCAGCAGCAAGCTCGCCAATGGCTACACAAACACCACCAGCACCAAAATCATTTGACTTCTTGATGAGGCGTGTCACATCGCCACGACGAAAAAGACGTTGGATTTTACGCTCCTCAATGGCATTTCCTTTTTGGACCTCTGCACCAGCTGTTTCTACAGACTCAACTGTCTGAACCTTAGATGATCCTGTCGCACCACCAATACCATCACGTCCTGTTTTCCCACCAAGCAAAACCACCACGTCACCTGTCCTTGGCTTTTCACGAACCACATTTTCCTTGGGTGCAGCACCAACTACCGCACCAAGCTCCATACGTTTGGCAACAAAGCCTGGGTGAAAATACTCACGAACATAAGTAGTCGCTAGCCCAATTTGATTGCCATATGACGAGTAACCATGTGCTGCTTGCCTCGAAATAACCTGCTGTGGTAATTTGCCCTTACGAGTCTCTGACAGCGGGCTTGTAATGTCCCCTGCACCAGAAAGCCGCATGGCTTGATAAACATAGGAACGGCCTGACAGAGGATCACGAATAGCTCCACCAATACAGGTTGCAGCACCCCCAAAGGGTTCAATTTCCGTTGGGTGATTATGTGTTTCATTTTTAAACATGAGCAGCCAAGGCTCCTTGACACCATCAACATCTACCTCAATTTCCACTGAGTAAGCATTGATTTCATCTGAAACCTCCAAATCCTCTAAACGACCATTAGCTCTTTCATAACGTCCAAAAATGGTAGCCATATCCATAAGCGTTTGAGGCCTTTCAGATCGACCTAGCTCATCACGCATAGCAAGGTAGGTCTCATAGGTAGCTTGGAGCTGCTTTTCAAAATGAGAAGCTGAAAAATCAAGCGTTTTTAGCTCTGTTTCAAAGGTTGTGTGACGACAATGATCAGACCAATACGTATCCAAAACCCTTAGTTCAGTCTCTGTTGGCACTCGCCCCTTTGTCTTGAAATAATCCTGAATAAACAGCAGATCCTCCACTTCCATTGCTAGGCCCTGCTCAGACCTGTAACGAGCAAGATCTTCCGCTGTATAATCATTAAAAACATCAAGCGTTGGAATCACTTTATCTGCTACTGAAAAATCCTGATCATCAAGACCGGCTAATATGTCCTTAAACCTAGAATCCACTGGATTTAACAAGTACTGCTTTAAGGCTTCTAATTCTTCAGCAGCAATGTCTTGATTGACCAAATAAAGCTGTGAGGTCAAAACAGTCACATCAGTTGAGGCTCCTAACAACAATAAGGCTTCCTGAGAGCTTGCCGCACGCTGATCAAACTGTCCAGGCAGAGCTTCAATCGCAAAAAAGGCATACCTTTTTAAATCTGCTTGTAAAGCTTCTTCTGACAATACCTGATCAGTGACCTGCTCAGAGAAAACATGCTTTATAGCTGTTAAAAGCAGCTCCTGATCCAAATGAAACACATCATAAACCTGCACAATACGCAAATCAACCAGTGTCTTTAACTGCAGCTGATGTTTCAATTCCTTTAACAGGACCTGTGCCTTAATCTGAAAATCAGCCTTCTTTTCAACAAAAATACGTTTATTCATAGTTAATATACCAAGTCCAATCAGAAACCAGCCCAAAATAAGAACTAGCCTGACTCTTTTCTCCAATAGCAGACAGCCTTTCTTAGACAGCAGCTCAAATAGTCTGAACTGATTTATTTTCTTACATGACGGACAAAAAAGAGCTCCCTTTCTTAACTGACAACAAATAAGCTGGTCTTTATTGATCCAATGCTCTTAGCCTTTCTAAAACAGTCTCATAGGCTTGCGTCAAACTGCCAAGCTGACGACGAAAAACGTCCTTATCCATGTGACGGCCCGCATTATCCCACAAGCGGCAATTATCCGGAGAAAACTCATCAGCAAGGATAAGCATCCCCTCCTTATCAAAGCCAAATTCTAGCTTAAAATCAACCAGTGTCAACCCAACACTAGCAAACCACTCCTTCAAATAAGCATTAATACGATGCGTCTCTTGTTTGATGTAGGCTATCTGCTCATCAGTCGCAAGCTTTAAAAAGCTGACATGCTCATCATTAATGAAAGGATCATCTAAAGCGTCATTCTTGTAATAAAGCTCAATAATTGGCTCGTCCAAAGCCTGACCTTCTTTAACACCAAAGCGCTTTGAAAATGAGCCAGCGGCCACGTTTCGTAAAACAACCTCCAAAGGAATAATCGCAACCCTTTTATTTAACTGTTCTGTCTCGGATAATTGCTTAATAAAATGAGTTGATACGCCAACCCTATTTAGCCTATCAAAGATTAAGGCAGAAATCTGATTATTAAGGCTCCCTTTTCCTTCAATCATTTCCTTATGTGCTCCATTTAGCATAGTGACCTGATCCTTGTAGGAGATTAAGACAATCCCGTCATCGGCTGTTTCATAGATATCCTTTGCCTTACCTGAATAAATGAGTTGATTAGACACTTATTTGTTCGCCTTTCTTTGCATTTAATATCTAAACAATACCACAAACATACTAAATATTCAACATTTATTTACATTTAATATAAAATAAACTTATAATGTTCGTTTTTTCGGAAACAAAAAAAGAGCTGGTGCTCTTTTAAAACTATTTAGCTTTGGTTTAAACGCTTGACCAAATAATTTAGCATATCTCCCATAGATACCATGCCATCAACATCTTCATCAGGAATATCAATACCAAATTCATCTTCGATATTAATAACAAACTCTACCAGTTCAATCGAATCTACTCCTAAATCATCCTTTAGTGCTGTTTTTTCTGTAATGTCAAAGTCTATACGACTTCTTTGCTTCTTGATTAATGCGATGATTTTCTCTAAAATAACTTCCTCAGTCATTTACATCACTCTCCTTAGAAAACTCCTCAACTAATTGGCCAACTACATCTGTTTCTAGCATCGTACGAACCTGCTTAATGGTATGAAAAATAGCCTTGGCATCACTAGAACCATGTGATTTCACAAGAGGTGCTTTAAGACCAAACAATACAGCCCCACCCGCACTGGAATAATCTAAAGTATCCTTTAAGTCATAAAGGCTACTCTTCAATAAAAGAGCTCCAAACTTTGCCTTAACACCACCTACTGCTATAGCTGATTTCAATTGTCCCATAATACTCATAGCAGTGCCTTCAATCGACTTCAAAACAGCATTTCCTGTAAAGCCATCTGCTACCACAACATCTGCCACGCCAGACATCAAATCTCTTGCCTCAACATTCCCAATAAACTGTAGGCTGCTGTCTGAAGCTAAAAAATTATAGACCTCCTTGCGAAGAGAATCACCCTTAGTTGCCTCAGTACCATTATTAAGCAAGCCAATCCGAGGCTTGGCAATACCACGCACATGTTTTGCATAAAAAGAGCCTAAAATAGCATATTGGTGTAAATGCTCTGCTGTGTTTTCAGCATTGGCACCCAAATCTAACATGTCAAAGCCTGAACCATCAACCGTTGGCAGAGTTGACAGCAAACCAGGACGATCCACTCCCTTGATACGACCAATAATAAACAAACCAGCAGCTAACAAGGCGCCTGTATTACCTGCCGAAAGAACTGCATCAGCCCGACCATCCTTAACTGCCCTTGCAGCTAAAACCATAGAAGCATTCTTCTTACGACGAATAGCCTTTGCTGGCTCATCATCAGAATTAATTTTTTCATCTGTATGAACAATGGACACACGATCTGATTTAACTAGGTAAGACTCAATCCTTGATTGATCGCCATAAAGCTGAATTTCAATATCTGAAAAGGATTCTATCGCCTGATTAACACCCTCAACAATAGCTTTAGGGGCATAATCACCACCCATAGCGTCTATTGCAATTTTCTTCATTTTTGCTCCTTTAATCCTATTTTTCTTAACGAAAAATATCCTAGAGAATAACGTAACTATTATAGCATATTCCCCAGACAATTCCCATAAAAGGACAAATCCACACCTGAATAGCTCACAAGCCCTGCTTGTTTTTCATAATATCTCCCCACTTAGCCAAATCATCAATAAAAACCTTACTTTTTAGACGAATACCGACATAATCCTCATACAAGGCATCAATAAAAAGACGAAGCTTTTTTTCATACCAGTATTCACAGAAATAGTCTTTAGCTCATCAATATTAAGCGTTTGAAAACGATTAAGCAAATAAATCACATTGGGATCCAAGCCATATCGCCTCTCATCCTCATGGTAATGCTGCGGACAAAGGACACCTGAATACTTATGAGAAAAATCAAAAGGCAGATTGGTTCTGTGACAAAAAACACAATCATGAAAATTCATTCTCACCCCAAAACGATCCAAAATCTGGACTTCAAAGATATTCGTTAAAATGTCATAATCTAGCCCTTCTTCCATCAGATCAAGAGTCTTTTTCAAAAAAGCAAACAACTGAGGATCAGGCTCATTATCTGGAATAGCCGCATCAGCCAGAGCCAAGACATAACTAGCATAGGATAGCCTAAAAAAATCTTCATTGATGTGCCGATAAGCCTCCACCTGATTATAATCCTCTATATAAGAAAGGCTCGAATCATTGATTTTCAATAGAAAATCAGCAGCCGTTAAAGGCTGGACCACAGGAGCTAGTTTAGAACGACCAATATGTTTCACGAAAAACATACGCTTGCCCGCCGCTTCTGTAAATATTTTTACGAGCTTATCATCTTCACGATAGTTTTTATTGTACAAGACAATACCAAGTGACCTCTGAATACGCATATATCTCCATAACCAAGCTTCTCAGCTAGTAATAATGCCTTTCTTACTAGACCTTTAAAACACCTTAAATACAGCTATATTATACCCAAAATCCAGGAAAATTGCATGACTAACACTGTACTTAAGGCTCGTAACAACTCTGAGAATAAGAAGCTCAACAGTCACTAGCCATAACTATATGAATCATAGGCTAGCTGTTTAAACACAGCACCTACACATGACTTTTTGCTATAATAGCTCAACACCTACCATAAGACAGTGAAGCCTATCTATGGCGTTAAATCAAACACTGCTTTGGTAATCAAATAGCCTTTTAAAACATAAAAAAGCCTAAGGCTTACTACCTCAGGCTAACCTTATCATTTCCCTAATTCAAATAGGGGTGACAATGGACGTTTTTCATGGATACGAATGATAGCTTCCGCAATCAAATCTGCAATAGAGATTTGTTCAATCTTATCAATCAGTCTTTCTTCTGGTAAATAGATCGTATCCAAAACAATCAATTTTTCAATCGCTGATTTTTGAATATTATCAAGAGCTGGTCCTGACAGCACTGGGTGAGTACATGATGCGTAAACTGCTGTTGCTCCTGCTTCAGCAAGCGCATCAGCGGCATGACAGATGGTACCAGCAGTATCAATCATATCATCAATCAGAATACATTTTTTACCTTCAACACTACCAATGATATTCATCACCTCACTGGTATTCATTTTATCAACACTACGACGCTTATCAATAATAGCAATTGGCGTTTGGAGGAATTGTGCCAGCTTACGAGCACGCGTCACACCACCATGATCTGGGCTAACAACAACAACGTCATCACCTACTAGACCATGACGATCAAAATAATCAGCAATTAAAGGTGCTCCCATGAGATGATCAACAGGAATATCAAAGAAGCCTTGAATCTGCGCAGCATGTAAATCAACAGTCAATAAACGATCAACACCTGCCACCTCTAGCATATTAGCGACTAATTTAGAGGTAATAGGCTCACGCGAACGAGCCTTACGATCCTGACGAGCATAGCCATAATAAGGCATTACCACAGAAATTTTCTCAGCACTGGCACGCTTTAAAGCATCAACCATAATTAAAATTTCCATTAGGTTATCATTAACAGGCGAGCTTGTTGACTGCAAAATAAAAACATGGTGTCCACGTATTGATTCCTCAATATTGACCTGAATCTCACCATCTGAAAACTGGCGAACCGTAGACTTCCCAAGTTGAATTCCCATCGCAGCAGCAACTTTTTCTGCTAATTCCTTGTTTGACGATAATGCAAACAGCTTTAAATCAGAATAAGACATTTTTTCCTCCAAAGTTTTGATCCTATACCATTTTAACCCTTTTCAATCAATTTTTCAATGGAAATAAAAAGGTAAGAATCCTGATTCTTACCTTTACTTATTTTCTAATTTGGATAAATATACGATACAGCACCTGGGCTAAACCAACCACGATAATTGCCAATAGATTGATTTCCAGCATAGTTGGCTTCCATAACTTGAATCTGTCCACCCTGAACACCTGTTACGTAGGCAACGTGACCATAGCCACCATCATTCCATACAACAACAGAGCCAACCATTGGTGTTGCACCTACACGGAAACCTGCTGCCGCTGCACTTGATGCCCATTGACCACCATTTCCCCAATAATTGCCAACCCAAGGAGCTAAAGCCTTAACTCCCCAAGTACATTGGCCGACAGGGTACGGATTAGAAGGATCATAGGCATACGACACCGCTGGTGTTGAAACCATAGCTGCTGGCGCCACAACAGGCTGTGCCTGCGCTGGAGCTGGTGTTGGTACGGCTTGAGTCACTGCTGCTTGAGCTGCCGCTACAGACTGTGCTTGAGCTTGAGCCTGTGCTGCTCTGGCTGCTGCTTCCTGCTCTGCCTGAGCCTTGGCTTGAGCTGCTGCCTGCTCTGCAGCCTCTTTACGGGTAATCAAGCTAGCCTTCTCGTCCTCAGCAGTTGCTAATTGAAGCGCCAAATCTACCTTGGCAACCTCTAAATCTGCTTGTTGAGTCTTTAAAGCTACTTGGTTTGATTCAATTGCTGTAATATTTGAAGCAATTGTATTAATCGCTTCTTGATTTTCCTGTTGCTTTTCTTCAAGAGAAAGCTTATCAGCCTTTTGCTTTTCCAACATCTGTGCATTGGCTGACACAGCTCTATTAATAGCAACCAAACGAGTAATAACGTCAGAAATTGACTTAGAATTCAAAAGTGCATTGAGGTAACCTAACGTATTTCCCTTTTGAGCACTACGAGCCTGTCCTTTTAACTTTTCATTACGAGCAATAATTTGACTGGCAAGCACTTGAATCTCCTGCTCAAACTGAGCAGATCGCGCTTCAAGCTCACCATTTTTAGCGACTAACCTTTCTTGTTCAGATTGTAATGAGCTAACCTGACTTTGCAAAGTCTTCATTCTATCCTGCGCAGCTTTTTGTTCTTTATTTAAATTAGAAATAACTGAATTTTGCAACGCTATTTTGGAATCTAAATCATCCGCTCCCACTGTAGTTGCTGTTCCAAGGGTCACACCGCTTACAAGAACCGCTGATAGAATTCTTTTTTTCATACTAAAAAAATTACTCCTTTTCGATAAGACACATTATATTCTATCAAAAAATCAAGCGTTTAATGTTACGCATCTGTTACAGTTGTATGTAATAATCAATAAAATTGACTTAATATTAATTTTCTAAAGCAAAACAAAATAAGGAGATTGACGATTAAAGTCGGAGCAAGCTGAAACGTCATTACATAAGGAAAAGTCATATCAGTTAACTGATAGCTGTTTGCCAAAATAAAGCTTGATACATCTACAAGAAACATATAAAGAGTAAAGAAAAGGAAAAATTGTAGCTGACTAATGGAACCAGAAAAGAACCTTAATAGCCCTAGAACGATCATTGTTCCAAAAGGCAAGGCAAGAGACAAAATCCCTATATGATCAAAATAATAATAATCAAACAATAATCCTAAAAGAAGAGAGAAGAAACAAATAACTCCCTTAGATCTAAACGCTACCATAAGGATCAGGAAAAACAGTAAAAAGAGGTGTGATACTACCGAGTAACCCTCAGGTAACATTGAGCTGATCAGGTCTGACACGTGTGCATCAACAAAAAATAAAAGAAAAGGCAAAAGGACTAATAGCTCTGAAGATTTTTTCATATTCACTCTTTTCCAACAACAAGAACATAGTCAAGATTATCAGTATCAGCATACAATTTTATAAAAATACGACGCTTTAGCTTATCAGCAGCATTTTTAAAGCCCGTAACCTTTCCAACAGGAATATCTGCCACAGTCTCACCATCTAATCCACTTGTATAAACCTTAGCATCTAATGATATTGAGTCATTAGAATTAAATTCGCTGGCAACCATTGTTTTACTTTCTGATTTAAATGCCTTTAAATTGCCATAAATCACCTTATCCTTATCTACAATTTTAATCGGCAACTCAATATTCTTCCCAGATGTTAACAATTCAACATGAGCAGATGACTGGCTAACAGCTGTAACACGACCAATAAGTCCAAGCTCTGAAGTAACCAAAGACTTCTCCTTAATTTCCCTTTTGCCGCTATCAATGACCAGCGATTTATTCCAGCTATAAGGATTTCTTGATATCATTCTGGCAGCAAATTGATTATCAGTACCATAATCCAACCCTAACAGTTCCTTGAGCTCTCGATTTTCAGATTTTAGCTTGTCAACCTGTAACTGATCCAATTTATAGGACCTAAGTTCCTTTTTTAAATGCTTATTTTCAGAAAAAGCAGACATCAAGCTATCTAATTCCTTTGCACCCTCCTTTATAACAGCAAAAGGCTTAGACATTATAGCATCAATTTTTGTAACGGGATTTCGGATAATCATTGATAAATATGGAGAAATAGCTACTCTAAAAAGAAGAACCAAGGTCAAAGCCAGTAAAGCTAATGATGTTAACCAAAAAAGAGACGAGATAGGTTAAGCTTTTTCAATAAAATCACCTCTAAAAATAAAAAAACGATTATCAGTATGATAATCACCTTTACAATACGGAGAATAAGGGATTCGAACCCTTGCGCCAGTTACCCGACCTAACGATTTAGCAAACCGTCCTCTTCAGCCTCTTGAGTAATTCTCCAAATAATGATGGGCACGAGTGGACTCGAACCACCGACCTCACGCTTATCAGGCGTGCGCTCTAACCACCTGAGCTACGCGCCCAAGCACACTATAGCTTGGGAAAACTATAAAGCGGGTGACGAGAATCGAACTCGCGACAACAGCTTGGAAGGCTGTAGTTTTACCACTAAACTACACCCGCTAAAATGGCGCGAGACGGAATCGAACCGCCGACACATGGAGCTTCAATCCATTGCTCTACCAACTGAGCTACCGAGCCAACCAGCATATATCTTTTATATAATTGCGGGAGCAGGATTTGAACCTACGACCTTCGGGTTATGAGCCCGACGAGCTACCTAACTGCTCCATCCCGCGATAATCTTTAAAGGAGGATGTGGGATTCGAACCCACGCACGCTGTTACACGCCTGACGGTTTTCAAGACCGTTCCCTTCAGCCGGACTTGGGTAATCCTCCACCATTATGGACCTTGTAGGACTCGAACCTACGACCGCTCGGTTATGAGCCGAGTGCTCTAACCAGTTGAGCTAAAGGTCCAAAACAATCCAAAAACAAAATAGCGGCGAAGGGGATCGAACCCCCGACCTCCCGGGTATGAACCGGACGCTCTAGCCAGCTGAGCTACACCGCCATCAAACTAATCGGGAAGACAGGATTCGAACCTGCGACACCTTGGTCCCAAACCAAGTACTCTACCAAGCTGAGCTACTTCCCGTAACTATGCACCCTAGAGGAGTCGAACCTCTAACCGCCTGATTCGTAGTCAGGTACTCTATCCAGTTGAGCTAAGGGTGCTTTTCCTTATGCTATGCCGAGGACCGGAATCGAACCGGTACGATGTTAACCATCGCAGGATTTTAAGTCCTGTGCGTCTGCCAGTTCCGCCACCCCGGCTCCCCAAAAGCGAACGACGGGATTCGAACCCGCGACCCCCACCTTGGCAAGGTGGTGTTCTACCACTGAACTACGTTCGCAACTCTATCAATGCCGGCTACATGACTTGAACACGCGACCCTCTGATTACAAATCAGATGCTCTACCAACTGAGCTAAGCCGGCCTATCTATGCGGGTTAAGGGACTTGAACCCCCACGCCGTTAAGCGCCAGATCCTAAATCTGGTGCGTCTGCCAATTCCGCCAAACCCGCCTTTATGACCCGTACTGGGCTCGAACCAGTGACCCTTTGATTAAAAGTCAAATGCTCTACCAACTGAGCTAACGAGTCCTACGGTCCCGACGGGAATCGAACCCGCGATCTTCGCCGTGACAGGGCGACGTGATAACCGCTACACTACGGGACCTATTCATAACTTATGGGAGTTAACGGGATCGAACCGCTGACCCTCTGCTTGTAAGGCAGATGCTCTCCCAGCTGAGCTAAACTCCCCCAAGTGGATCTAAGCTAAGCAACTTCCGTATCTCACAGGGGGCAACCCCCAACTACTTCAGGCGTTCTAGGGCTTAACTACTGTGTTCGGCATGGGTACAGGTGTATCTCCTAGGCTATCGTCACTTAACTTACGAGTCTTCTCCACTCAAAATTGAATAACTATAGTCTAACAAGAATTCCTTAAGCTGTCAATAGCGACTGGTTTCATCTTTTGGATAAGTCCTCGAGCTATTAGTATTAGTCCGCTCCATGTGTCACCACACGTCCACTCCTAACCTATCTACCTGATCATCTCTCAGGGCTCTTACTAACTTAACGTTATGGGAAATCTCATCTTGAGGAGGGCTTCGCACTTAGATGCTTTCAGCGCTTATCCCTTCCCTACATAGCTACCCAGCTATGCCTCTGGCGAGACAACTGGTACACCAGCGGTAAGTCCACTCTGGTCCTCTCGTACTAGGAGCAGATCCTCTCAAATTTCCTACGCCCGCGACGGATAGGGACCGAACTGTCTCACGACGTTCTGAACCCAGCTCGCGTGCCGCTTTAATGGGCGAACAGCCCAACCCTTGGGACCGACTACAGCCCCAGGATGCGACGAGCCGACATCGAGGTGCCAAACCTCCCCGTCGATGTGAACTCTTGGGGGAGATAAGCCTGTTATCCCCAGGGTAGCTTTTATCCGTTGAGCGATGGCCCTTCCATACGGTACCACCGGATCACTAAGCCCGACTTTCGTCCCTGCTCGAGGTGTTGCTCTCGCAGTCAAGCTCCCTTATACCTTTACACTCTGCGATTGATTTCCAACCAATCTGAGGGAACCTTTGGGCGCCTCCGTTACATTTTAGGAGGCGACCGCCCCAGTCAAACTGCCCGTCAGACACTGTCTCCGATAGGGATCACCTATCCGGGTTAGAGTAGCCATAACACAAGGGTAGTATCCCAACATCGCCTCCATCGAAACTGGCGTCCCGACTTCTATGGCTCCTACCTATCCTGTACATGTGGTACAGATACTCAATATCAAACTGCAGTAAAGCTCCATGGGGTCTTTCCGTCCTGTCGCGGGTAACCTGCATCTTCACAGGTACTAAAATTTCACCGAGTCTCTCGTTGAGACAGTGCCCAAATCATTACGCCTTTCGTGCGGGTCGGAACTTACCCGACAAGGAATTTCGCTACCTTAGGACCGTTATAGTTACGGCCGCCGTTTACTGGGGCTTCAATTCATACCTTCGCTTGCGCTAAGCACTCCTCTTAACCTTCCAGCACCGGGCAGGCGTCACCCCCTATACATCATCTTACGATTTAGCAGAGAGCTGTGTTTTTGATAAACAGTTGCTTGGGCCTATTCACTGCGGCTGACCTTCAGTCAGCGCCCCTTCTCCCGAAGTTACGGGGCCATTTTGCCGAGTTCCTTAACGAGAGTTCTCTCGATCACCTGAGGCTACTCGCCTCGACTACCTGTGTCGGTTTGCGGTACGGGTAGAGTATACGTATCGCTAGAAGCTTTTCTTGGCAGTGTGACGTCTCTAACTTCGCTACTTAACTTCGCTCCCCTTCACAGCTCAATGTTATAGATGTAAGCATTTGACTCACATCACACCTCACTGCTTAGCCGGACTCTTCCAGTCGTCCGGTTTAGTTAGCCTACTGCGTCCCTCCATCACTATATACTCTAGTACAGGAATATCAACCTGTTGTCCATCGGATACACCCTTCGGTCTCTCCTTAGGTCCCGACTAACCCAGGGCGGACGAGCCTTCCCCTGGAATCCTTAGTCTTACGGTGGACAGGATTCTCACCTGTCTTTCGCTACTCATACCGGCATTCTCACTTCTATGCGTTCCAGCACTCTTCACAGTATACCTTCATCACACATAGAACGCTCTCCTACCATTACCTTAACGGTAATCCACAGCTTCGGTAAACTGTTTTAGCCCCGGTACATTTTCGGCGCAGGGTCACTCGACTAGTGAGCTATTACGCACTCTTTGAATGAATAGCTGCTTCTAAGCTAACATCCTAGTTGTCTGTGCAACCCCACATCCTTTTCCACTTAACAGTTATTTGGGGACCTTAGCTGGTGGTCTGGGCTGTTTCCCTTTCGACTACGGATCTTAGCACTCGCAGTCTGACTGCCGATCATATCTCATTGGCATTCGGAGTTTATCTGAGATTGGTAATCCGGGATGGACCCCTCACCCAAACAGTGCTCTACCTCCAAGAGACTTCATATCGACGCTAGCCCTAAAGCTATTTCGGAGAGAACCAGCTATCTCCAAGTTCGTTTGGAATTTCTCCGCTACCCACAAGTCATCCAAGCACTTTTCAACGTGCCCTGGTTCGGTCCTCCAGTGCGTCTTACCGCACCTTCAACCTGCTCATGGGTAGGTCACATGGTTTCGGGTCTACGTCCACGTACTTACGCCCTATTAAGACTCGGTTTCCCTTCGGCTCCGTCTCTTCAACTTAACCTCGCACATAAACGTAACTCGCCGGTTCATTCTACAAAAGGCACGCTCTCACCCATTAACGGGCTCGAACTTCTTGTAGGCACACGGTTTCAGGTTCTCTTTCACTCCCCTCCCGGGGTGCTTTTCACCTTTCCCTCACGGTACTGGTTCACTATCGGTCACTAGTGAGTATTTAGGGTTAGGAGATGGTCCTCCCAGATTCCGACGAGATTCCTCGTGTCTCGCCGTACTCAGGATACTGCTAGGGTTAAAGACTATTTCGAATACGAGGCTATTACTCTCTTTGGCGACCCTTCCCAAGGCCTTCTTCTATAATCTTGTCGTCCCACAGCGCAGTCCTACAACCCCGAAGAGTAAACTCTTCGGTTTGCCCTCCTGCCTTTTCGCTCGCCGCTACTCAGGCAATCGCGTTTGCTTTCTCTTCCTGCAGCTACTTAGATGTTTCAGTTCACTGCGTCTTCCTTCTCATAACCTTAACAGTTATGGATACTAGCCATTAGCTAGTGGGTTCCCCCATTCGGACATCTCTGGATCTTTGCTTACTTACAGCTCCCCAAAGCATTTCGTCGTTTGTCACGTCCTTCTTCGGCTTCTAGTGCCAAGGCATCCACCGTGCGCCCTTATTAACTTAACCTTATTTTTTAAACTCGTTATCACAGCGTTTCGGTTTATTTCTTGTTACTTTCTTACAATCTTTTTTGATTGCGGAATATGATATAGTTATTCAATTTTCAATGGACAAGATTAAGATACTAAGACCGTCCCAACTTGTTGGGCATTTTTGTAGAAAAATAGGAAATCGACGATGTGTGCTTTACACACGAGGAGATTTATCTTTTTTCCTAAAAAATGAGGTCGTGTTCAATTACTTGAACTATATCTTATATATCTTAGAATACAGAAAATTAGGTAACCCAAACTTCTCTTTGTATCCTAGATAATGGAGCCTAGCGGGATCGAACCGCTGACCTCCTGCGTGCAAAGCAGGCGCTCTCCCAGCTGAGCTAAGGCCCCGTACACTATAAATGTACTTGTATATGTATACTCTTATCAATGGTCTGTATGAAGCCAAACTGTATTCGAACTAAAACCCTAGTGAAAAAGAATCACTTCCTTGAGTCCTACGACTCTGCGTCAGTTCCCTATTGTCATACGGGTTTCTTAACGTTCTCATGACTTATTTCAAGACCTCTCAAAACTAAATAAGACGCTAAACGTGCTTCCTTTTTCCTTAGAAAGGAGGTGATCCAGCCGCACCTTCCGATACGGCTACCTTGTTACGACTTCACCCCAATCATCTATCCCACCTTAGGCGGCTGGCTCCTTAACGGTTACCTCACCGACTTCGGGTGTTACAAACTCTCGTGGTGTGACGGGCGGTGTGTACAAGGCCCGGGAACGTATTCACCGCGGCGTGCTGATCCGCGATTACTAGCGATTCCGACTTCATGTAGGCGAGTTGCAGCCTACAATCCGAACTGAGATTGGCTTTCAGAGATTAGCTTGCCGTCACCGGCTTGCGACTCGTTGTACCAACCATTGTAGCACGTGTGTAGCCCAGGTCATAAGGGGCATGATGATTTGACGTCATCCCCACCTTCCTCCGGTTTATTACCGGCAGTCTCGCTAGAGTGCCCAACTTAATGATGGCAACTAACAATAAGGGTTGCGCTCGTTGCGGGACTTAACCCAACATCTCACGACACGAGCTGACGACAACCATGCACCACCTGTCTCCAATGTACCGAAGTAACTTCTTATCTCTAAGAATAGCATCGGGATGTCAAGACCTGGTAAGGTTCTTCGCGTTGCTTCGAATTAAACCACATGCTCCACCGCTTGTGCGGGCCCCCGTCAATTCCTTTGAGTTTCAACCTTGCGGTCGTACTCCCCAGGCGGAGTGCTTAATGCGTTAGCTCCGGCACTAAGCCCCGGAAAGGGCCTAACACCTAGCACTCAGCGTTTACGGCGTGGACTACCAGGGTATCTAATCCTGTTTGCTCCCCACGCTTTCGAGCCTCAGCGTCAGTTACAGACCAGAGAGCCGCTTTCGCCACCGGTGTTCCTCCATATATCTACGCATTTCACCGCTACACATGGAATTCCACTCTCCCCTTCTGCACTCAAGTTTAACAGTTTCCAAAGCATACAATGGTTAAGCCACTGCCTTTAACTTCAGACTTATCAAACCGCCTGCGCTCGCTTTACGCCCAATAAATCCGGACAACGCTCGGGACCTACGTATTACCGCGGCTGCTGGCACGTAGTTAGCCGTCCCTTTCTGGTTAGTTACCGTCACATGATGGACTTTCCACTCCCATCACTGTTCTTCTCTAACAACAGAGCTTTACGATCCGAAAACCTTCTTCACTCACGCGGCGTTGCTCGGTCAGGGTTCCCCCCATTGCCGAAGATTCCCTACTGCTGCCTCCCGTAGGAGTCTGGGCCGTGTCTCAGTCCCAGTGTGGCCGTTCACCCTCTCAGGTCGGCTATGTATCGTCGCCTTGGTAGGCCTTTACCCTACCAACTAGCTAATACAACGCAGGTCCATCTCATAGTGGAGCTGTTGCTCCTTTTAAATGGTTAACATGGGTCAACCACTTTTATGCGGTATTAGCTATCGTTTCCAATAGTTATCCCCCGCTATAAGCTAGGTTACCTACGCGTTACTCACCCGTTCGCGACTCACAGATAATTGTAGCAAGCTACGTATCATCTGTGCGTTCCACTTGCATGTATTAGGCACGCCGCCAGCGTTCGTCCTGAGCCAGGATCAAACTCTCGTTAATTCAGTGTTTGAGCTCTTAACTCGACGTCATTACTGACTTGTTTCTTTATTGACAGGTTACTTCCGTAACCCGCACGTTTAGGTCGTCTTATTCAGTTCTCAAAGGTCTTTGTCTCACGAGACAACTATTACATTCTATCAGCTTAGACTGCCTTTGTCAACTACTTTTTTTACCTTTTTTTCATTAACTTGAGCTAGTGCTCGCCGACAGCTTCACTAGTATACGATATCTTACCTTTAATTGTCAACTAGTTTTGGACATTTAGTTTCTTCTTTCTTGCGAATGGGTATAGCCATAGCATGCATAGACTACAATACCAAGTATAGTGCTGATACCAAAAGCAATCCACGTAAATACCATATACTGACTCATAAAGGTTACACAGATGATAATAGCTAAAATTGGCAATAGAGGCACAAAAGGAGTTTTAAACTCCCCACGTTGAGGCTCTCCAGCGTTTTTTCTTAGCTTAATGATAGCAAAGGACATGATGACAAGATAAGCGAGAGTACAGATATTGACAAACTCAGCAAGACTGGCTAGGGGGAATATTCCTGCACAAATCATAGATAATGCACCAACAACTAGGGTTGCATTTCTAGGAATTCTTGTTTTTTCTGTGATTTGACAAAGGGCTCTTGGTAAAAGTCCATCTCTACTGATACTGTAAACCGTTCTTGCTAAGGCATAGGTCATTGAAATACAAACTGTAATTAGAGTTAAAATGGCAACAATTGAGACATAATCTGCTGCCCAATATAACCCAATACTCCTTAAAGCAAAGGCAACTGCATCAGGTACATCTAATTTTGTATAGTGAACAATCCCAGTTAAAACCATTGTAACAATAACATATAAGATCGTTACAATCGTTAAGGATAATACAATACCTCTTGGAATTGTTTTTTGTGGTTCTTTGACCTCATCTACTGTCATGGAAATAGACTCAAAGCCCAAGAAAGCAAAAAACATGACTGAGGCTCCAGCGAAAATACCTGACTTACCACCATAAATTTGGCCAAAGCCATAAGGCGCAAAATGTGACCAGTTGGCTACATCAATAAAAAATAAGCCTACAATGACAAATAAAGCCAGAGCTGAAAATTTTAACAGAACTAAAAAGCTATTGAATCGCAATGCTGCCTTTGAATTCATCAATACAATAGCAGTCACTAATAGCATCACTAGCACTGGAAGTAAATCCACATAGGTCCCCTTTTGAGGATCAAAGGTACCATTTAAAGCATTGGGCAATTGTAAGCCATAATTAGCCAGTAAGCCTTTTAAATAGCTCCCCCAGCCGACAGCTACACTTGAAATTGCTGTTAAAAATTCCATGATGATATACCAGCCCACAATCCAAGCTGGAAATTCACCTAATGTCGCATAGACATAGCTATAAGCACCACCATTTGCTGGAATTCGTGAAGCAAATTCTGCATAAAAGAGTGCTAATATACTAATAGCAATAGCAGATAGAATAATAGAAATCGTCAGCGCTGGTCCTGCATAATTAGCAGCTCCTATGCCTGTAATAGTGAAAATTCCTGTTCCCACCATTGATCCTAGGCCCAAAAAAATCAAATCCAGCATTTTTAAGTGCCTATTCATTTCAGTCTTATTAATAGCTTGCCTTTTTTTACGAAAGATTGTCATCTTGTCACTTTCTAGTCTTAAAATAGTTCTACTTAGTTTATCATAGTTCCTGACAATTGTAAATTTCACTAAAATGACCCCAATATAGCCTAAGACCTATTAAAAAACGAGCTAGGACCAAACCCAGCTCATCTTATATATCAATAATGACTAATTATTTATTCTTTAGCTTCTGTCATTTTATCCTTGATTTCATCATAGGATAAGGCATGTACCTCTGCTTCATCGTTTTCTGGATCATTTGGCATTTTACCAGTCTCGTAAATGGACTTAATTTGAGCAGCATCCAACGTTTCATACTTAAGAAGTGCTTCAGCAATCAGCTTATGAGTTTCACGATGATCATTAATAATGTCAGCAGCCTTGTTACGAGCTTCGTTTAATAAATCACGAACCTCATCATCAATCATTTGAGCTGTTTGGGCAGAATATGATTTTTCAGGTGACAATTGCCCTGGCATCATAGCATGATTGCCTTCATATTGGACTGGTCCAAGTTTTTCACTCATACCATACTCTGTGACCATAGCCCTAGCCATTTGAGTGGCCTGTTCAAAGTCATTTGAAGCACCTGTTGTCTGAGCATTGAAAATAATTTCTTCTGCAACACGACCACCCATAAGCCCTGCAAGCTGCTCCTTCAGATCATCTTTAGATAAAAGCATTTGATCTTCCTTTGGAAGCGCAATCATATAGCCGCCTGCTCGGCCTCGAGGCACAATTGTTACCTTGTGCACAACACGAGCATTGGATAAGACTAAACCAACAATAGTATGACCTGCCTCATGGTAGGCAACCATTTCGCGCTCTCTCTGTGAAATGCTACGATCCTTCTTAGAAGGTCCTGCAATAACACGATCCTCTGCCTCATCAATATCACTAGCATCAATTTTAGTTTTATTTCGACGCGCTGCAACAAGGGCTGCTTCGTTTAGAACATTTTCAAGGTCTGCACCGACAAAACCTGGAGTTTGTTGAGCAACAACCTTCAGATTGACATCCTCAGCAAGTGGCTTATTTTTAGCGTGGACGCGTAATATCGCCTCACGCCCCTTAACATCTGGTCGACCAACAAGCACCTTACGGTCAAAACGACCTGGTCTTAACAAGGCTGGATCTAAGACATCACTACGGTTGGTTGCAGCAATGACAATGATGCTTTCATTACCTTCAAAGCCATCCATCTCAATAAGAAGCTGATTAAGGGTTTGCTCACGCTCATCGTTACCACCACCCATGCCGGCACCACGACGACGACCAACAGCGTCAATTTCGTCAATGAAAATAATCGCTCGCTCAGCCTTTTTAGCATCTTCAAATAAAGAACGCACACGACTGGCACCAACACCAACAAACATCTCAACAAAATCTGAGCCTGAAATGCTAAAGAATGGTACTCCCGCCTCTCCAGCAACAGCCTTTGCAAGCAATGTTTTACCTGTTCCTGGAGGTCCCTCCAAAAGAACACCAGCAGGAATGCGCGCACCGAGTGCCTTGTATTTCTTAGGATTCTTTAGAAAATCAACAACCTCTACCAGTTCTTGTTTTTCTTCCTCAGCACCAGCCACATCTGTAAATCTAACCTTTACATCACCCTTTGCTTGTGATCTAGCCTTATTTTTACCAAAACTCATGGCACCACGAGCACCACCACCTTGATTCATGATCATCATCATGAAGGCTGCAAAAATCACAATCGGCAGAAAGCTCATAAGAAAGGTAATCCAAGCCCCACTTGAGCTTTCTTGTTTTACAGTAATGTCTGTTCCATTTTTATCTGCGACAGAAGTCATTTCCTTTAATACAGAATCAGATGGTAAAATTAAGGCCGTAAATTCTGTTACCTCAGTGGCTGCACTATTACCTAAAAATGACAAGCCTGTGTCAATAGACACCTTTTGAGGCTTTTCATATTTTCCTTTAACCTCAACAATGCTGCCACTAGGCTGATAGCTAAGTGATTTAATATCACCTGCCTTCAAATGCTTAATTAATTTTGAATAGCTAATTTGCTGGCTTTGTGTACTAGTTCCTCTTAAGTAATATTGAAATCCTGCTACAACAATAACAATCATCAATATATATATAAAAGAATTTTTGACAAATCCATTATTTTTATTATTTTTCATACAACAATAATTGACCTTTTCCTATTTTGAATAGACTTCCTCTTTTAAAACACCGACATAAGGGAGATTTCTATAATTTTCTGCGTAATCTAATCCGAAGCCTACAATAAACTCATTAGGAACATTGTAGCACACATAGTCTGCCTCAATGTCTACCACACGACCCTCTGGCTTGTCAAATAGTGTGATAATCTTAACGGAATTAGCCTTACGATATTTGAACATGTCACGCAAATATTTGAGTGTTCGACCAGTATCAATAATATCTTCAACAAAGATGACGTCTCTTCCCTCAATATTGGTGTCAACGTCTTTTAAGATTTTAACCTCTCCACTGCTAGTTGTTCCACCATTATAGCTAGAAACAACCATAAAATCAATTTCAACGTGAGTGTCAATGTGCTTCATCAGCTCGGCCATGAATGGAACAGAACCCTTTAAGACACCGACCATCAAGGGATTTTTACCATGATAATCCTTTGTCAACTGCTCACCAAGCTCCTTGGTCCTTTGAATAATGTCATTTTCAGAATAAAGAATTTTTTGAATATCTTGCTCAAGCATACTGTCACCTTTTTTCTAATTTATCAATATACAGTTTAGCCAACATTATATCATGTTTAGACGCTTTTCTCAAATATGTTTCATCACCAACCAGCACAAAAATAATAACTCCAGCCTGTTCTCCTACGATGGCATTTTGACGCTGCTCACTTGTAAACTTTCCATCGATGAATAAACGTCTTAATTTTTTTGAAAATTCACCAAGAAAAAGCCTATCTCCTGCCTGCCTATGACGTAAAGTAACTGGTGATAAGCTATATAAAGGGATAGCTATATCATGTCCCTTATCAGTCAAACTACCTGAGAAAACAAATCGATACCCTCTATAATTTAGGGAATCACCGTATGATACCATTTTAAATTCTCGATTTAAATCAGTCTTTGGAATGATTTTTTTAATAGCAAAAGACTCTTTTTCAATGAGGAGACAATAAGTATTTTTAATTGGATAAATCCCCTGCTTTTGTCGTCTGATGATGTGTAAAAGATCATCAAATTGTGATTTTTTAATGGCTAGCTGTGGAAACGTTTCTAAATAATGCTGAAGCAAAAAAAACTGAACAGCAGCTGATTGAGCTAAAAAACAGTTTAATCGATGAAATTCAAGTCCCTTGGTTAAATCATCAAAGGCCTGAAGCAGCAGGCGACTTTCCGCAGATAAATCAATCAAAGATTGAGTAGCTTGAGGATTTTCTCTTTTGAAATCTGGCAGGTAATGATGACGAACACGATTGCGAAAATAAGCCATGCTGTCATTAGAATGATCTTCAAAATGAAAGGGATTAGGCAGTTCTGCTTTTGATACCGTTAAAAACGGTCGTATCAACTGACCATTAGCAAAGGGCTGAACCTCTCTGATACCAGCTAAATGACGCAATCGACTACCACGAATCAGTCTCATCAAAATAGTCTCAGCCTGATCATCAGCATGATGTGCTGTGACTAAAGCCGAATAATGCTCCTGCTGCATGATCTCTTCAAAAAATTGATAGCGAAGATGACGCGCAGCATTCTCAGAAAAAGCGCCCTGAAAATAAGCAACATAGATAGGAATAGCATGCTTTTTAGCCCAAGACCTCAAATAAGCCTCTTCGTCATCTGATTCTGGTCTTTGCTTGTGATTGACATGCGCAATGCCAATCCGAATTTGCAATTTTGCTTGAAAAGCATGCAAAAAGTGCAGCAAATTCATCGAATCTACTCCACCAGATACAGCTATCAAAACAGCCTGATGAGCGTCAAAATAGGCCTTCTTTTTTATGATGTTATAAATGTGTTGATAAGTCATTTTAAAATCGAATAAACATCGTCAGCAATTGCTGTGATGTCGTCATAGGAAGCCTTATCTGTAAAAACGGATAAGATAAAGGGATTATCACCATAAACAATGGCAACATCATGCTTGTAATCGTAGGCGTCTCCAATCTTGTGAGCCACTGGCACAGAAATATTTTTTGAAATGCGCTGATCATCAAATGCCGTCTGTGACAAATAAGAAATAATCTGACCTTTTTGATAATAGATAGCTTCCATGAGATTTGCTGCTGCATGAGAAGAAAGCAAGCGCTTTTCCATGTCCCAATCTACTCCAGCTAAAGCCCTAATCTCTGATTGAAAGGCTTGATTATATTGATTACATAGGTAGTAGCCTAAGATATTAGTAGCAACATTGTCAGACTGCTGAGCCACAGCCTTTAAAAGCTCCATCACATTATAGTCCTTTTTGTCAGCTGTTTTACTGATTTTACCACTGCCAGTTGGATCGTAATCACCATAAAAATGATTGACCTCATCAATGTATTTTAAGCTCTTACCTTCAGATAAGCTACCTGACTTCAGTTTTTTTTGAACACTGTACAGGGTTGCTAATTTGGAAATACTTGCCGCATACATCTGTTTATCAGCATTGATACCTGCACTGGCCTGCGTGTTAAGCTGCTTTACAAAAATAGAATAATTCTCTTTATTATATTTTTGCAATAGCATTTCCTGAACCTTCAACATGCGATTGTCGGTAGGTGACAACTCCTTTTGATTAACCCAGCCCTTATGATCAATGAAATAATAGGTCCCATGCTCTGTTTGAGCCATCTTACTAGCATGAACCTTTCTGCCAGGCTCACTATCTGATGCAATTGTCTTAACACCTAAAACATAGGGTTCAGCATATATAGTCATCTTTTTTTGAGTCCAAAAATCCAAATCCACAGCTGTCTGCTCAAACATAATATCCTCGTAAACAATCTGACGACTAGCTTCAAGGTAAGTGTCATCTGCCAGTCTAAAGACAGGAATAGCTGCCTTGTTTAGCAAAACATCCTTGATAACAATTCTATTGTCTGGTGCGATCATCGTCTTTGGCACACTCAATTCGGGATCCCTATAAGCAACTGTCTCCTCAAAAACATTGGGATTAGTCGGAATCCGACTATAATAAAGAGTGGAGCTAACAATATCCTGACTTAAGTGATAGCGTGTCGCTTCAGAAAACACTGGGATTTTTTCTGTACTAATGACCGTTAAAGGAGTCACGAAAAATGTCATTAACATAGCTGCTAATAATTTTTTCACAATGGCTCCTTCCTATTTTACTTCTGTGCGATGATGGTCTTTCTTCAGCTCTTGATTTTCCTTTTCTAGCTCTGCTAATTTGTCATCAGAAAAGGCAAGAAAGGTTTCAATTTTTTCGACAATATTATCCATAGTCAATTACTATTTTGGTAATAATCCAGGAGTTGGATAAATAACCTCTCCTTCTCTTGATAAGTAATATTTAGCCCTAGCATACTTTTGACAAAATCATCATTTTTTAGCTGCTCAGCTAACTGCTTTTCAGACTTAGTCTTTTTTTCTAACTCACGATACTCTTTTTCCAACGTAATAATCTGCTGACCTTGTTTTTTCAGTGAAACATAACCCTTAACCAAGTTATAGGTTGGCAGAATAAACAAGAACATCATACTAACCAAGATCCAACCCATAAAACGGTTCCGTTTTTGGATTTCCTCTTCCTCAAACCGTTTTTTGATATTTTCTTCGTTGATATAATGGTTATTCAACTGGACGATACTAGGCTTCTTCATCGCTACTTATCCTTGTTTCGCTGATAATGTCATACATTTTAGCAGCGTCCTCTTTTTTAGTGCTATCCTTCATATCAAGCACACGAACAGTAAGCAACTTATTGCCAAACCTGATTTCAACCTGATCATTTAGTTTTAAATCAGTTGAGCTTTTCGCAAGGATACCATTAACCTTAATACGTCCCTTATCTGCGACTTCTTTGGCCACTGATCGACGCTTAATCAATCTTGATACCTTTAAATATTTATCTAATCTCATATCTTTTGCCTCACAATCCCTTTCATTCTATCATTTTTCTTTGACAAATGGTAGAAAAGACCACAATTTCTCTTTAAAGACACCTAGCTTTTTGCAAGCTATTAAAAAAGAGGATAAACCAACAGCAGATGACACCAAAAGACTAATCAGCGCACCAAGTCGACCTGATAATGGCAAGCAATACTGACTTGTAAGCACACACATGAGCATGATCACTAAAGCAAGCCCATATTTAGCATTCACTATCGCTTTAAAATCAATATCAGCCAGCACAGCATACAAGAGTAAAACGACCAGCAAGGGGATTAGGGTGGATAAGGAGCTTCCAACAATAGCGTAATAGTAGGTTAATATAGGTGTTAAGCCTAATTTTAATAAAAAGCCAAACAGCAAAATAAGCAAAGATTGCTTGATGTGATCCTCAATGAAGCATTTTTGATGAAAGAATTGAATCATGCTTGATACTGCTATAATCATCAGGTAAACCACTAAGGCCAGCCAGCCCTTATTGTCCTCAAATAAGGCTCGATTCATCAGATGGAGAATACTAATAAAACCAACAGTCAGTGTTAAACTAAAATAAAAGATAAACTCAAAGAAACATTGACTTTGCTCTCTATAGGACTCCCTTTTAATATGAAACAAGACTGTTAAATTCGGTAAATAAGCTGTAAATAAGGCCGTCGAAAAAATGAGACCAAATTGCAGCAAGGGCTGTCCCCTATCGTAAACACCCTTAGTCATTTCAGCTGTTATCTCTGATAAGCCTGAGCTAACCAAAATATTTTTCACCAAAAGAGAATCTATCAATTGAAAAACAAGCAGGTAAATTGAAAAAAGTAAAAAAACTAAGGTCGGCAAGCCCAGACTTGTTAAATCTCTAATAGCAACCGTATCTCCTGATAAAAAGCTTTTTAATGAATAAGCACTATGACGCTTCAAATAAGCTAAAATAACTAAGCTCGCTACTAAATTTCCAAAAGCAGCAACATTTGCTGTTAAATAAACCGTCCAACCAAGCACCCTGTAGCATAGTGCAGCAACAATGATTATAGCAACTCTTATGATCTGCTCAAGAACCTGACTCAGAGCTGTAGGAGCCATATTCATATCAGCCTGGGCTAAGCCTCTGTAAAAGGATATAAAGGGTACTATTAACAAAACCATTGCTGTTATAACAATTGATGGTGCCAACTGCTGTGCTCCCATCCAGCTAGCCAATGCCTTATGACTTAGCACCAATATTCCTGACAATAAGAAGCTGGTATAGCATTGCAACTTAAATAGAGCTGCTAGCTGTAGCTGCTTTTTTTTCTGGGCCATACTGGCAATCACATTGGGTAAAGCAGTTAGACCTAAGGCTGAAATAATACCTAGCAAAGGATAGATTTGTTGGTAAGCATAAAAGCCCCTATCCCCTACCAAATTTTGATAAGGGATACGGTAACTGGCTGCTAATAATTTTGACATAAAACCACTAATAACAATCAGAAGACTTGATTGCTTAGTTTTATGAGGAAGCTTTTCTAGATTTAATCTCACCAAGTGTCTCTCCAAAAAGTATCAATTCTTCTAAAATGACATGGTCTTTCTGACGTCTAACATCAAAGATAATTTCAATTTTACCCTGATGCTCACTAATCCTTGCTTTTAAGCTTGTTTTTGACAGAGCCTCAAAATAATCCTGTGTCAAATAGTATTGAAGCGAAGCAACCTCAAACCTAACCATAACCTGATGGTCCCTCTTCTCGACTAATTCAGCAAAGGCTGTATCCAAGTAGTATTTCAACAAGCCAATCTCCAGTAAATAGGCTACCTGATCAGGATAGTCACCAAAACGATCCATGATTTCATCTTGCAAATCAGAATAAGCTGCTCTAGAGTCAATCTCACGAATGCGCTTATAAATGTCAATTTTTTGACGCTCGTCTTTGATATAATCACTAGGTAAATAAGCATCAATATGCAGATTAATCTCTGCATTACCTTTTTGTCGCGTCAATGCTCTTCCTTGCTTGCTTGCAATAGCCTGCTCCAGCAGCTGAGAATACATGTCAAAACCAACTGAGTCAATAAAACCACTTTGTGAAGCACCCAATATATTTCCTGCTCCCCGAATAGATAAATCTCGCATAGCAATTTTAAAGCCAGATCCCAGCTCTGTAAAGCCCTTAATAGCTTCTAACCTTTTTTCGGAAACCTCTGTTAGTACCTTATCAGGCTTATACATGAGATAAGCATAGGCAATACGATTGCTCCTTCCAACACGACCTCGAAGCTGATACAAAGTTGATAGTCCCATATGATCAGCATTTTCAATAAATAAGGTATTGACATTAGAAATATCAACCCCTGTCTCAATAATAGTTGTTGCAACTAAAACATCATAATCACCATTGATAAAATCCATCAAGGTATTCTCAAGCTGAATGTCACTCATTTGACCATGGACAAAACCAATAGAAGCCTCTGGAACCAATTCTTGCAGCTCTGCCACCTTCTTGTCAACAGTGTCAACCTTATTGTAAACATAAAAGACTTGACCACCACGATCCATTTCTCGAATAATAGCTTCCCTAATCAAGCCAGGATTATTTTCTAAAACATAAGTCTGAACAGGATAGCGATTCGTAGGAGGCGTCTCAATCACTGATAAATCCCGAATACCAAGCATAGACATATGCAGGGTACGAGGAATAGGCGTTGCAGTCAGTGTAAGGACATCAACCTTGGTCTTTAATTCCTTTAGGGTTTCTTTATGCTTAACACCAAAACGCTGCTCTTCATCAATGACAATCAAGCCTAAATCTGAAAAAATCACATCCTTTGACAGCAACCTATGAGTCCCAATAATAATATCAACCTGACCCTTTTTTAGCCTTTCTAGACTTTCAGATTGCTCTTTTTTACTGCGAAAGCGGCTTAAAACAGCAATTTCAACCGGATAGTTCTCAAATCTTTCCCTAAAATTCTCATAATGCTGCTGTGCTAAAACGGTTGTTGGTACTAAGATAGCTACCTGCTTATGGTCACCGATAGCCTTAAAAGCAGCTCTCATAGCCACCTCAGTCTTACCAAAGCCAACATCACCAACTAGTAAACGATCCATAGGTCTGACACTCTCCATGTCTTTTTTAACCTCTTTTATGGACCTAACTTGATCATCAGTCTCAACAAAGGCAAAATCCTCCTCAAATGCTCTTTGTAACTCATCATCTGGAGAAAACTGAAATCCTTTTTGCTGACTCCGCTCTGCATAAAGCTTCAACAGGTCATCTGCAATATCCTCAACTTGCTTTTTAACCCTTTGCTTTGCTTTTTGAAAACGACCATCGTTTAGTTTATTAATCTTTGGCTCTTTACCATCTGCTGATACATATTTTGATAAGCTTTCAAGCTGATCAACAGGCAAAGAAATTCGATCTGACTGCTGATACTGAATGGTGACATAATCTCGATGTACCCCTTGTATGTTAATCGTTTCAATGCCTAAAAAACGACCAATCCCATGCACACTGTGGACCACATAATCACCCTTAGACAATTCATTGTAATCCTTTAAGCGTTCAGCATTACTCATATTAGTACGACGAGCACGACGCTTCAGCCTCTTATGATATATCTCATGCTCAGTAATTAAAACTAATTTTTCATCAGCAAAGTAAAACCCACCTGCTAGGTGACCAATAATGATTTGTGCTTGATGTAATACTATTGCATCAGCAGAAACAAGGGGCAATTGACATTGATAAGCCTCAAGAGATTTTGCCAACCGCTCATAAGCTTGATGAGATTCAACCTGTAAAAGGACAGTTGCTCCAGATTTTTGATACCGCTTAATCTCATCAATGAGCAGTGGAAATTGATTGAAAAATTCCTGCATGGCATACTGTGTTAAGCTATACACCTTATCAAATTTAATATTACCAAGTCCCTTGTGAAAATTTGAAAAGAAGGTGGCAGGCTTATAGTGTCGCAGCTCACGATAATTGTCAGCAAAATAATGGAGAAATGGAAGTGACTTTCCTTGCTGTAAATCATCTGTCAACAAATGAGCAAGCTCTAAGTCAAATTTAGCATTTCTGTCAACTAACTTTTGGAAATCATCAAAAAATACTGGTGTTCCCTTAGGAAGGTAATCTAGAATCGTCCATTCATTATCATAAAACAGTGATTGAAATTTACGGATGTCCTTATGCTTCAGGCCTTCTTTTGTTACAGTGAGCAACTCCTCCAGATAGCCTTTATGTTCTGCCTTAGCAAGTTGAAGCTGCTTTTCAAGATTATGACTAGCCCTATCAAAATCCTCCGGCTCAAAAATCATATCACTTGCAGGCTTGATACTGGTGCTATCCTTCTTTTGGAGAGATTTTTGACTTTCTATATCAAAGCTCCTAATACCATCAATCTCATCACCAAAAAATTCGATGCGAACAGGTAAGTCCTGTGTTACCTCGTAAACATCTAAAATATCACCTCGTCTGCTAAATTCACCAGGACTAAGGACCTGAGCCACCCTTTGATAACCAATTTTGACAAGCTTCTTGACAACGTTGTCAAGATCAGTGTCAACTCCTACTGCTAAGTCAATCTGCCCCTGCTGAAAAGTCTTAGGACTTGGAAGTAGGATTCTGAGTCCTGCTAAGCTAATGACCAATATTCCTCTTGCTTCTGGATTTGATAAAAAAGCTAGTGCCTCTATTCTCGAGATTGTTTTATCCATAGAGGAGAAAATAAACTCAGCCGCAGCAGTATCATCTGCAAAAAATTGAAAAATAGAGCCCTCATCAAGCAAGGCTGACAAATCACCAGCTAATTTTTCCATGTCATTTTGAGTTGATGTCACCACGACCAGCTTCCCTTGAAAGCTAAGATAGGCTGAGGCAATGGCTGCTGCTTTACTTGAGCCTGACAAGCCCATGACTAATTGCCGTTTTAAGCTTGTTACATCACATTGCCAGGTCTGGATTGACTTGTTTTGATTAAATAATTCTAAAATATCCATAACTACCCATTAAATTGCTGCATTGTTTTCTCAATGCTTTTTTCCTGTAAATAATAGTTGATTGCTTTGTCAACCTTATCAAGTGCTATATTGATTGTTATCATATCATCTGTATCAAATTTTCCTAGAACATGATTAATAACACTCATTCCATGACTTGGTCTTCCAATACCAATTTTAACCCTATCAAATTCCTGTGTACCGATATGAGCAATAATGGATTTTATACCATTATGTCCCCCTGCAGAGCCTTTTTGACGCAAACGAATTTTACCAACTGCCATATCTAAATCATCATAGATGACCATTAAATCTTTAGTTGAAATATTGTAATAGGTCAATAAAGCCCTAACAGCAAGACCACTATTATTCATAAAGGTAGTTGGCTTAACAAAATAAATCTTTTCTTGATTGATAAAAGTACTCCCAATAAGGGCTTTGAAGGTTTTATTTTCTGTAAAGCTAACGTCAAGATCCTTGACAAGTCTGTCAACTGCCATAAAACCAACATTATGCTTTGTTTGCTGATGTTTTGAGCCTGGATTTCCTAATCCTACAATCATTTTTACCATACTAATACACCAGAGAAACGAGGTATGATAGCAGCCTGTTGACCATTCTTAAAGCTTTATCAGCCTCTTCCCCTCTATTTTTTGTCCTTTCTAAGCTTTTGATAGGCACCAAAAGGGCTGGAATACTATCCCAACCCTAGAACACAATATTGTTACCACTAAACATTGAATCTAAATTCCATAATATCGCCATCCTGAACGATATATTCCTTTCCTTCCTCACGCAGACGACCTGCCTCTTTAACAGCCTTTTCTGAGCCATACTTAATCAAATCATCATAGCTCATCGTCACCGCACGAATAAAACCGCGCTCAAAATCTGAGTGAATGATACCAGCTGCTTGTGGTGCCTTAATACCGCGCTTGAAGGTCCATGCACGCACTTCCTTTTCACCAGCTGTAAAGTAGGTGCCAAGTCCAAGTAAATGATAGGCTGCACGTGTCAGCTTGTCAACGCCAGATTCTGTCAGACCGATAGCTTCTAAAAATTCACTCCTGTCTTCATCATCTAACTCTGAAATCTCTTCTTCTGCACGAGCTGAAATCACAACAACCTCTGCATTTTCAGTTGCTGCAAAGTCACGAATCTGCTTCACATAATCAATAGCGTCTGGAATTGCTACCTTATCCTCATCAACGTTTGCCACATAAAGCACTGGCTTAGTCGTTAATAAAAATAACTGCCTAACAATTTTTTGCTCATCATCTGTAAAGCTAATGGTACGAGCAGATTTGCCTTCTTCAAGCACTGGCTTAATTTTTTCAAGGACAGCAAATTCTGCTACAGAATCCTTGTCCTTTTGTGTACGGGCCATTTTTTCGACACGCGCATAGCGTTTATTGATTGATTCTAAGTCAGCCAAAATTAATTCAAGGTTAATCGTATCAATATCTGCCAAAGGATCCACAAAGGCATCCTCACGCCCCTGCTCACGCATGACATTTTCATCATCAAAGGCACGAACCACATGAACAATAGCATCAACCTCGCGGATATTGGCTAAGAACTTATTTCCAAGTCCTTCTCCTTTTGAAGCTCCCTTTACAATACCTGCGATATCTGTAAATTCAAAGGTTGTAGGTACTGTTTTTTTAGGCGTGATAAGCTCTGTCAACTTCTGTAAACGCTCATCTGGAACCTCTACCATACCAACATTAGGATCAATTGTCGCAAAAGGATAATTAGCAGCCTCTGCCCCTGCTTTTGTAATTGCGTTAAATAAGGTTGATTTCCCAACGTTTGGCAAACCAACGATGCCTGCTGTTAAAGCCATATTTTTTTCGGTCTCCGTTACATTTTTTCAATCCTTATCATTATAGCAAAAAAAAGAAGAAAAAGCTTGCCTAGTAATGATCTTTAACTAAAATGGATCACAATAAAATACACACCTAACAAAACGATCACAACCAATAATAGCATAAGAAGATCGCCTTTACGCATTGGCCGCTTAGATTCCTCAGTTAAAAATTCCCATACGTTCATTGGCTTTTCAGTTTTCTTAATAACCTTGATTGCAGGTTCTTTTCCAGTCACCAATTCATCTAAAGTTACCTCTAAAACAGCTGCCAATGTAACTAAATTTTCCAAATCCGGTGTCG
The DNA here is from genome assembly GCA_900637675.1 of Streptococcus equi subsp. equi. Lineage (NCBI taxonomy): Bacteria > Bacillati > Bacillota > Bacilli > Lactobacillales > Streptococcaceae > Streptococcus > Streptococcus equi. Next base: position 3,164 of record LR134389.1, on the reverse strand, counting down.
CATCTCCATTTTCCCACTTTGAAATAGCCTGACGGGAGATGAAAAGCTTCTCAGCTAAGGCATCCTGAGACAACTGCTTTTCAAGCCGATACTTCTTTAATTGTTCTGCAAATTTAGTCATCATTAATGACCGCCTTTCCTTTTTGATAGCTTTACAATAACTCTTTTTTAAAAGGCAAGCTAGCAATTTTTAACGCAATAATGAGTTGCGAAGGTAGTTAAAAACCTTATGACAATAGAGCTTCTATGGTTGCAGAACCTTCTTCATTTTACGCTCAAAATCATGACGACTTAGCATGATAACATGATTACAGTTAGTGCATTGCAGCTTAATATCTGCTCCTACTCTTGTGATTTTCCATTGATTTGCCTTTTTTCCTGTTTCTTTAATGACACAGGCATGGGGCTTTTTCATTTCAATTAAGGATCCAACTTGATACATCACTTTATCACTCACTCATCTCTTATATTTATTATTTATCATAACAAAAAAGCCCCCAAAAGGGAGCGTTTTTCGCTTAGTTTGTACGAACTGGTGTGATTAATTGAATAAAGCTCTCTTCATCATCTCCCGGTGTTAAGGTGAAAGGACGAACAGGCGATAGGAAGTGAATCTTAACCGTCTCACTTTTAATGGCTTTTAAGGCTTCAATCAGATAGGTTGGGTTAAAGCTAATGGTTAAATCATTCCCTGCTTGACTCACCACGTCCAGATCCTCGTTAACCTTACCAACCTCTGGAGAGTTAACATGAGCTGAAATGCGATTTGCTTCAATTTCAAGCTTAACAGTACCATTTTGCGTAGCGTTTGAAATCAAGAAAGCACGCTCCATAGCATGTCGTAAGGATTGTGTGTTAAAAACAGCCTCTGTCTCAAACTGCTTCATCAGCAAACGATCAGTATCAGGGTAATTACCTTCTAACAGACGGGTGTAAAAAGAAATGTAGTCACTTCTAAATAGCATTTGACTAGCAGAAAAGAACACTTCAACGGTTTCTATATCATCTGTAAAGACAGCTGAAAATTCTCTCAAGGATTTACTTGGAATAACCACATCAAAATCAGCTGAGGTTTTCTCCAGAGTAATCAAGCGCTGGCTCATACGATGTGAATCTGTTGCCACCGCTTTAAAGTTCTTATGCTGACTTAGGGTGATGTGTACGCCTGTCAAAATAGGACGACTTTCCTGCATACTAGCAGCAAAGGCTGTCTCAGCAATGATAGATTTTAAGAGTCTTGTATTTAAAATTAAAGGATTTTCAGTTGATACCTCTTGAAGACGTGGGTATTGAGAAACATCCTTCCCCTTTAAGGTGATTTCAGATTTCCCACTGGTTAGCACCACCTGATGCTGTTCAATTTCCTTAAATTCTAAGCTAACATCTGGAAGACTTGAGATAATATTGATAAAAAAGCTGGCTTCTAAAAGAACAGCCCCTGTTGAGGTTATCAACAAGCCTGCGTTTTCATTGCTAACAGGAATGGTATTTTCAATAGAGATTTGACCATTAGAGCCAGTCAGGGTAATGTCTGATGGATTAACCTCAATCTTGATGGTTGATAAGATCGGTATAGCATTTTTACTGCTGATAGCCCTTTTAGTGGCTGTTAAAGCTTGAATGAAAAGGGCTCTATTGATAGAAAATTGAATCATGGTAACTCCTTTGTTATATAAGTATTATAGCTAGTAGTAGTAGTAGGTCTTGTTAAAATAGTGGATAAGTCTCCTTGTACTAGTCGTTACTAGTTAAAACGCTTGTGCACAAGCTGTGGATAAATTTTCCTTTTTGCTAAAGGTTATCCACATTGCTTATTTGATTTTGTTCTTGATGGTTTCAATTTCAATTCTGAGGCTCTCGTCTTGTCCAATCATGTTTTTAATTTTGTTATAAGCATGAAGCACAGTTGAATGATCACGTCCTCCAAATTCTTTACCGATCTTTGGCAGACTGTTATCGGTCATCTCACGAGCTAAAAACATAGCAACCTGTCTAGCAAGCACGATATCCTGTGTGCGTTTGGTCGCCTTGATTTCCTTAACCGTAACCCCATAAAATTTTCCAACCTGAGCTTGGATTTCTTCAATTGGAATGACAGTCATCTTAGGACCGTCTTGCTTTCTAGCTCGAATAGCTTCTGCTGCTATGTCTACTGTAATTGTATCAATTTGTTTAAAATTAGCCACAAGACTAATATCCTTCAAAGCCCCTTCCAGGTCTCTGACATTAGAGTCAAATTGACCGGCCAAATATTCGATGGTGTCCTGAGGAAAGATGAAATTATATTCTTGAATTTTATTGGTCAAAATAGCAACACGTGTCTCAAAATCAGGCGGTGTGATATTAACTGTTAGTCCCCACTTAAATCGAGTTACTAGGCGATCTTCTAGGTCATTGAGGTGATCAGGGGTTCGGTCACTTGTTAAAACAATTTGCTTGTTATTGTTATGTAGAGCATTGAAGGTGTTAAAGAACTCCTCTTGTGTACCAGACAAGGTTTTTTTAGCTAGGGATTGAATGTCATCAATTAGGAGGAGATCAAGATTGCGAAATTTCTCCTTTAGCTCGTCCATAGTATCTAGACGAATATGAACAACAAATTCATTAATAAAATTTTCAGCCGTAATGTATTTAATCCTAGCATTTGGATTTTCCAGTAAAACTGAATTTCCAATAGCATTTAAAAGATGGGTCTTACCAAGACCTGGACCTCCCCAGATAAATAAAGGATTATAGGTTGTTCCTGGTGTATTAGCTACCGCTATTGATGCAGCAACAGCCCACCTATTTTCATCACCTTGGATAAAGTTGTCAAAGCTGTATTTAGGGTTTAGATCGGACTGTACTGCTGGTAATTGCTGGAAGGCTTGTTCAGTATATCCTTGCTGTCCCTGATGCTGTTGCTCAATCATCAAGTCATCCTCATAGACATAGTCTACAGCAATTTGAGCATTGTAAACTTCAAATCCTGCTGTTAGGATAACGTCTTTGAGATTTTTTTCCCAAAACAATTCCTTCATCTGATCTAAAAAAATTGTTGCGACATGATTGTCTACCTTGATCAAACGAGCATCATGAACAAAAAATTCATAAGTTGCCTGCTTTAACTGGCTTTGAGCTAGCTCTAAGACCCTATTCCAAAAAATTTGTTCATTTTCAGTCAT